>NZ_FNRR01000016.1:0-34001 GCF_900107875.1 Paenibacillus sp. 276b
ATAACGGGATGTAGCTCAGCTTGGTAGAGCACCTGGTTTGGGACCAGGGGGTCGCATGTTCAAATCGTGTCATCCCGATTTTTACATGCGGGTGTAGTTCAATGGTAGAACTTTAGCCTTCCAAGCTAATAGCGTGGGTTCGATTCCCATCACCCGCTTTAAAGAAATACAAAAAAGAGATGGCAGAAACCATCTCTTTTTTGTATTTCTTTAACGTTTTCATCGCTCTCCGAACATTCACTCCAATACTATTAATTTATCGGATCATAGCTTTATTAACAGTGGGATAATACACAATACCACATTGATAAAGCTATGTTTATTTGCCGTTTTGTAAAACGCTTACAAAAATATCTTGCCTAATCCTTCAGCCTGTAATACTATATCAATTAAGCGCTTAACCTTTAGGGGTAAGGCGCTTAAACTTAACGTAGATTAAGCGCTTAACCCGTAAAGGGAAGGGAGATGATCATTCCATGACAACCATTAGACTGACGATGGCTCAGGCACTGCTCCGATATCTGGATCAGCAATATATTTCCGTTGATGGGGTGGAAACCAAGTTTGTGAAAGGCGTTATCGGCATTTTTGGTCACGGTAACGTAACTGGTATTGGAGAGGCATTGGAGCGTAGTTCTGGAAGTCTGACGTATATGCAGGGTAAAAATGAACAAGGCATGGTACATACGGCAGCAGCCTATGCCAAGCAGAAGAACCGTAGACAGATATATGCCTGCACAACGTCCATCGGACCAGGAGCACTGAACATGATTACCGCAGCGGCAACGGCAACGGTCAATCGTATTCCCGTTTTACTGCTTCCGGGTGATAACTTTGCCACGCGTGAACCAGATCCCGTGCTGCAACAACTGGAGGTAAGCGGCGATTATACGATTTCAGCCACTGATCCGTTCAAAGCGGTCAGCAAATACTGGGATCGCATCGTGCGTCCCGAACAGTTGATGATTGCTGCCACGCAGGCAATGCGCGTGCTGATGGACCCGGCGGAGACGGGCGCGGTAACGCTGGCGCTGCCGCAGGATGTGCAGGCAGAGGCGTACGATTACCCTGAATCGTTCTTCGCCCGCAAGGTGCATTACCTGGACCGTCGTCCTCCGGTCCAGGCGGCAATAGAACGGGCAGCGCAGCAGATTGCCCGTGGCAGGAAGCCGCTGATCGTAGCAGGCGGCGGCGTGTTGTATGCCGAGGCATCTACACAGCTGGCTGAATTCGCCGAGGCATTTGGCATTCCGGTTGCCGAGACGCAGGCTGGCAAGAGTGCCTTGGCGTGGGACCACCCACTTAATGTGGGGGCTATCGGCGTTACCGGCTCGCTGGCTGCCAATAGGCTTGCCAGAGAAGCAGATGTGGTAATCGGAATCGGCACCCGGTTCTCGGATTTTACGACGGCGTCTCGTTCCGCTTTTCAGCATCCCGAAGCGGCCTTCATCAATATTAACCTGAACGGCATGGATGCCGCCAAATTGGGTGGAGAAGCGATTTTGGCGGATGCACGGGAAGGTCTGCAAGCTTTGCAAGCGGCTTTACAGGGACGGCAGTACCACAGTGGATACGGAACATCTGAGATCGCCGACCTGCGGGATGAGTGGAACACCGAGGTGGATCGACTCTATGGACTGCAACATGAGGCAGGACTGGCACAGACGACCGCGGTCGGTGTAATTAATCGGACCATTGACCCTTCTTCCGTCATTGTGTGTGCGGCGGGAAGTTTGCCTGGAGACTTGCACCGTCTGTGGCGCGCGTTTGCACCGAAAACATACCACATGGAGTACGGCTTCTCCTGTATGGGCTATGAGGTGAGCGGGGCATTTGGGGCAGCTCTTGCCGAGCCGGATCGTGAAGTGTATGCCATGGTGGGTGACGGTAGTTACCTAATGCTGCATTCTGAACTGGTGACGAGCTTGCAGGAACAGAAGAAGATGACCATTTTACTATTCAACAACAACGGATTTCAGTGTATTCATAATTTGCAACGGGAGCACGGAAGTGACGGTTTCGGCAATGAATTTCGCTATCGGGAATCGGAGAGTGGACGACTGACCGGGGATTACATGCCTATGGATTTTGCAGCCCATGCCCGCAGCCTTGGAGCCAAAGCCTATAAGGCAGAGACGACAGAACAATTGGAGCAGGCGATCAGAGATGCACGGAATGAGACCGTGACTACACTGATCGAAATTCCAGTCGTGCCTGGAACCAATGCAGGCGGATATGAGTCCTGGTGGAATGTGGGCGTGCCGGAAGTATCCAACGAGGAAAAGGTGATAACGGCTCACCACGCGATGCAGGCAAACCGTGCCAAAGCTAGACTCATTTAATTGAGCATATCATCAATCCAAAGAGTAACTTTCAATCAACATGATATAGATGGGAATGCGCGCGTTAAATCGAATGATGCAAAAATGTTGAACCACAAAAGGAGACGTGGAGCCATGAACAAGCTGCCATTTCAGCTCGGGATTCATCCGATCAACTGGGTCGGAGAGGATGTAAAGGAGCATGGTGATGCAACAACATGTGAACAGATTCTGGATGACATTCAGCGACTTGGCCTGACAGGTACGGAGATGGGACGCAAATATCCCACGGATCCAGACACATTGCGGGAGGAGCTGGGCAAGCGCAATATACGCCTCGTTTCCCAGTGGAAATCGGTATTGTTCTCCGACCCGGCGTATCGCCAGTCTGAGCTGGACAGCTATCGCAGACACGCGGAGTTTCTGCAATCGATGGGCAGTACGGTGATCAGCACGGCGGAAGTAGGTGGCTCCCTGCATTTTGACCCAAGGCGGACACCACATGAAAAAGAAGTGTTGAGGCTCAGTGAATCGGAATGGCACATCTTTGCTGAGGGGCTGAACGAAGCAGGTGCCATCGCCCGTGAGCACGGGTTGAAGCTGACGTATCATCACCATGGCGGTACCGTTGTTGAGCAACCGGAAGAGATCGTTAAATTGATGGAACTGACTGACCCATCTCTTGTTTATTTGCTCTATGACACAGGTCATGCTTACTACGGCGGAGCCGACCCGTTAGCTCTCCTACGCAAGCATTATGACCGGATTGCCTATATTCATCTGAAGGATATCCGTCCTCAAGTGTTGGACGCAGCACGGGCGGAACAGTCTGATTTTGTGGGCTGTATTCGTAAAGGGGTTTTTACGGTTCCCGGAGATGGATGTATTGATTTTGCACCGATTCTGCAGGAGTTGGTCACACGGGGGTATGATGGCTGGGCGATGCTTGAAGGGGAACAGGATCCTGCGATTCATAATCCGTATGAGTATGCGCGGCGATCGTTGCAATATATGGAGTCCTTATACCAACACAGCTGATAAAGTCATGGCCATTGGGAGAGAGCCATACCATGAGGTAAACCAGATTATGAGTGTGAGTTTGATGAATGTATCTTTTCAAATCCCATCACAGAAAGGGGTTCAAATACAATGACTTACGTATCCTTTCCTGATTCCAGGAAGATGGATTTCACCGCGATTGGCCGTCTGTGCATCGACTTGAATGCCAATGAGATCAATCGCCCGATGGAAGAGACGATGACCTTTACGAAGTATGTGGGCGGATCTCCGGCTAATATCACGATTGGCATGTCCAGGCTCGGTATGGAAACGGCATTTATCGGCAAAATCGCGAATGACCAGATGGGCAGGTTCATCAACAGTTATCTAGAGCGGAACGGGATCGATACGTCAAATGTGGTAACGGACGATACCGGAGCGGTGACAGGACTTGCTTTTACCGAGATCAAAAGTCCAACCGATTGCAGCATCCTAATGTACCGTGACCATGTGGCTGATCTGCTATTGCAGTCGAGAGAGGTTCAGGAACAGCTGATTGCCGACTCCAAAGTTTTGCTCATTTCAGGCACAGCCCTCGCCCAGAGCCCATCGCGTGAAGCGGTACTCCAGGCGCTGGCGTATGCGAAAAAGCATGGCACAATCATTGTGTTCGATCTGGACTATCGTCCTTACACATGGACATCAGCCGAAGAGACGGCGGTCTATTATAACCTCGCTGCCGAGAAATGCGATATCATCCTGGGCACACGTGAAGAGTTCGACATGATGGAGACGTTTGACCATAATCCAGATCATAGCGATCAGGTGACCGCACAAAAATGGTTTGATTTCTCAGCTAAAATTGTCGTCATCAAACATGGCAAGGAAGGCTCTATTGCCTATACAGGTGAAGGGCTATCTCATCAAGCGGACAGCTACCCTGCGCGTGTGGTGAAGACGTTTGGAGCAGGTGATTCCTACGCGGCGGGATTCCTGTATGGGTTGATGCAGAGATGGACGATTGAACGCAGCATGGCGTTTGGCAGTGCGGCAGCATGTATCGTTATCTCCAGCCACAGCTGCTCGGATGCGATGCCAACGGTGGAACAAGTGAATGACTATATCGAACGCTGCAATCGGGGCGAAATTACGGTGTCTTGAAGCGTGTTGAAGTAGTTGGAGTGGATGGCGTAATTGACGCAAGCACATATAAGCGAAGGGAGACAGGGCTATGGGAAAAGGGATTTCGGAAGCGTCAGTAACAGCGACAATGGTTCAAAACTGGATCGGGGGTGCCTGGGTGACCCCGGCGGCAACCCGTACGGAGCCGGTTGTGAATCCGGCTACGGAAGAGGTCATTGCACACGTACCGCTGTCTGAACAGGCGGATGTGGACTTGGCCGTCCAGACGGCACGGGAGGCGTTCCCTTCATGGAGTGGCACACCGGTTCCTCGCCGTGCACGGATTCTGTTCCGTTACCAGCAGCTGCTGGTGGAGCACTGGGAAGAACTCGCGCGGCTGGTTACGCTGGAGAACGGTAAAAGCTACGCGGAAGCCTACGGCGAGGTGCAGCGTGGCATCGAATGCGTCGAATTCGCGGCAGGCGCCCCGAACCTGATGATGGGCAAACAGCTGCCCGACATCGCCACCGGGCTGGAGTCAGGCATGTATCGGTACCCAATCGGTGTAATTGGGGGAATAACCCCCTTCAACTTCCCGATGATGGTACCGTGCTGGATGTTCCCGCTGGCGATTGCGTGCGGCAACACCTTTGTCCTGAAACCGTCCGAGCGCACACCGCTGCTGGCAGGCCGTCTGGCTGAGCTGTTCAAGGAAGCAGGGCTTCCGGACGGCGTGCTCAATATCGTTCACGGTGCGCATGATGTCGTGAATGGACTGCTTGAACACAAGGATGTTCAAGCGATCTCTTTTGTCGGCTCACAGCCTGTGGCTGAATATGTTTACACTACCGCATCCGCACATGGCAAACGGGTACAGGCGCTTGCTGGTGCCAAAAATCACTCGATCGTTATGCCGGATGCCGATCTTGATCTGACGGTGAAAGAAATCACCAGTGCGGCCTTCGGCTCAGCCGGAGAACGCTGTATGGCCTGCTCGGTTGTTGTCGCCGTCGGCGATGTTGCGGACACGCTGGTGCAAAAGCTGGTGGAAGCAGCAGATCGTATCACCATTGGTAACGGCATGGATGAAGGGGTATTCCTGGGTCCTGTCATTCGTGGTCCGCATAAGGAACGTACACTCAGCTACATTGAATCCGGAGAACAGGAAGGCGCTGCTCTGATCCGGGATGGTCGCAAAGATGAAGCGACAGGCAAGTCCGGTTATTTCGTTGGTCCGACGGTATTTGATGAGGTGCAGAGCACTATGAAGATTTGGAAGGACGAGATTTTTGCACCGGTGCTCTCGGTAGCGAGGGTAGCTACGTTGGAGGAAGCAGTGGAACTGGCCAACCGTTCCGACTTTGCCAACGGAGCTTGCCTGTTCACCCGCAGTGGGGCAAGCATGCGCCAATTCCGTGAGACGATTGATGCAGGCATGCTGGGCATTAACTTGGGCGTACCTGCGCCAATGGCATTTTTCCCTTTTTCCGGCTGGAAGAAATCGTTCTACGGTGATTTGCATGCTAACGGTACAGATGGCGTTGAATTTTATACTCGCAAAAAGATGGTTACTGCCCGCTGGTAGTCACTCAGGGCATACCAGCCAATGGAAGAATGGTGATTCCACATGGACACATACAGGGAGGATAACGGAATGGGCAAGGATAAAGTGAGAATTGGCATCATCGGCGCTGGTCGTATTGGTAAAATTCATGCGGACAATCTCATGCGCAACCCGCATGCCGAGATTGTTGGCATCAGTGATTTGTTTGCAGGACCCGAGCTGGAGGAGTGGGCTTCCAGCCGTGGCATTCCGGTGGTAACGACAGATAGCAGCCAGCTGATCGCCATGCCAAATGTGGATGCAGTGCTGATCTGTTCCTCAACAGATACGCATGTACCCCTGATTGAAAAGGCAGCCCAGGCGGGCAAACACATTTTTTGCGAGAAGCCGGTCAGTATGGATCTTCATCAGACTCAGGCAGCTGTTGCAGCCGTGCAGAAGGCTGGGGTAAAGCTGCAAATCGGATTCAATCGTCGCTTCGATCATAACTTCAAACGTGTACGTGCACATGTGCAGGAGGGAACGATTGGTGATCCGCATATTATTAAAATTACTTCTCGTGACCCGAGTCCGCCGCCAGCGGAGTACATCCGGGTGTCTGGCGGAATCTTCATGGATATGATGATCCATGATTTCGATATGGCCCGGTATCTGTCCGGTAGTGAGGTGGAGGAAGTCTATGCCCAGGGCAATGTGCTGATTCATCCTGTTTTTGCGGAACACGGCGATGTGGATACGGCCATTGTGACGTTGAGTTTTAAAAATGGAGCAATCGGCGTCATTGATAACAGCCGCCAAGCGGTATATGGATACGATCAGCGAGTCGAGGTATTTGGCTCATTGGGCAGCGCAACAGCTGCGAACGATCATCCGAATACGGCAGAAATTAGTACAGCAAATGGATTGATGCGCGACAAGCCGCTGCACTTTTTCCTGGAGAGATACAACGAAGCGTACGTGCAGGAGACTGCTCTTTTCATCGACGCGATTCGGAACGATACACCTGTCATCGTAAACGGGAATGATGCCGTTCAGGCAGAACGCATCGCAATCGCCGCGCGCATGTCCATGGAACAAGGCAGACCTGTGAAGCTGCGGGAAGTCCCGGGGATGTCGGTGGAATCGCAGACGGTTGCCCCGTAGAGCTATTTTCAAAATAACAAGTTCATTTCATCTAATAGACAGCCGTCAGGATTACGGATAAATACCGGAAGGAGTGGAAGGAAGCATGTCAGAACGCGTAGTAAAACCTGTGTTGAATCCAAAAGCAGACGGAACGTTGTTGACGGTCACACCAGAGTCTGCGGGATGGGAATATGTTGGGTTCCAGGTGGTGCAGCTTGCGGAGGGACAGACCCTAACTCGTGAGAGCGGGGATCAGGAACTCTGTATTGTGCTTCTCAGCGGCTTGGCGAATGTAAGTACTCGTGAATATACGTGGGAGAATATCGGGAAAAGAATGAGTGTTTTTGAAAAAATTCCTCCGTATTCGATTTACGTATCCAGTTCAGATCGAGTGGAGTTAACAGCTCTTACCGCATTGGAGATTGCCATATGTGCAGCACCAGGTAAAGGCACGTATCCAGCTCGGCTGATTGCCCCGGAAGATGTAGGTGTTGAGACGCGTGGTTACGGCAATCTGGAACGACAGATTCACAATATATTGCCGGAACAAAAAGAAGCAGACAGTCTGCTTGTCGTTGAGGTGTTCACACCAGATGGACATTGGTCGAGCTATCCGCCGCATAAACATGACCGGGACGCCCTGCCTGACGAATCATTGCTAGAGGAGACGTACTATTTCCGAGTGCAGCCTGAGCAGGGGTTTGCCATCCAACGGATATACACCGATGATCGAGCTGTAGATGAGACGATTGCAGTGAACAACGGCGAAGTTGTGCTTGTTCCGTGTGGATACCATCCGGTAGGTGCTCCTCCGGGATACGACGTCTACTATCTGAATGTGATGGCAGGACCAACCCGGACCTGGAAGTTCCATAACGACCCGGACCATGATTGGCTGATGAATAAAAAGTAGTATTGGCTTCAAGTTGCGTATGCGGACTTCCCCCTGCATAATGAGAAGAAAACGATTACCTATATATAAGGGAATTTATATATAGCACAAATGGGGAAATAACAATGAAAGCAACCATATATGATATAGCACGCGAGGCGGGGGTATCCATTGCAACCGTCTCACAGGTCATTAACGGCAAAGGTAAAATTAGCGAGAAGCGGCGCGCCGAGATTATGGAGATCATGGAGCGGCTTCACTACCAGCCGAGCGCTATTGCTGCTGCACTTACGGGTAAGCAGACATACACGCTCGGGCTGCTCGTGCCCGATATCTCTAATCCGTATTTTGCCGAGCTGGCCAGAGCGGTAGAAGATCGCAGTCGGCAGTTGGGTTATAGCGTCGTGATTTGCAGCACAGATAATAAGGACGAGCGGGTAGAGCGGTATTTGAATCTGCTTCAGCAAAAAAGGGTCGACGGCATGATGATCGGAACAGGTATCGACAATGCCGAGATTCTGTCTCCACTCCTGCAACAGTCGATACCTGTTGCTCTGATTGCCCGTCATATGCCGTCGTTATCGGTACATACCGTTGCGATCGATGACAGGCTTGGTGGCGCCTTGGCAGCACAGCATCTGCTTGAATTGGGTCATAGTCACGTAGCGGTGCTGTCCGAACCGTTCAAAGTCAGCAGCAGTCAGGAACGTGTACGCGGATTTCGTGAAGCATTGGAGCAGGCGGGTTACTCTCTTGAAGCCGATCAGGTGAGAGAGTCATATGCCGATTTGGGTTCAGCCAAAAAAGAGGCGCTCGTGCTGCTCACGGAAAAGAATCGAGCCACAGGCATCTTCTGTTGTAACGACATGCAGGCAATTGGTGCGCTTCAGGCTGCCAAAGAACTAGGACTGCGTGTGCCAGAAGATGTATCAATCATCGGATTCGATAATACGATTCTGGCTTCGGTAACCAGTCCGCCTCTGACGACGGTTGCCCAACCTATTGAGGATCTGGGGCGTCGTGCCGTTGATTTATTAATTGATGAGCTAAAAGATGAAGGTAAATCACCGCAAAAAATTGTCCTGAAGCCTGAATTGGTCATTAGAGACTCAACAGGAAAGGTATCAGATCAATCTTAAGACTACAGCCCGGTCCTGAAACATATACGTCGTCCACATAAAACAAGCCGCGTGCACCTAAGGGTGAACGTGGCTTGTTTGAGTTAAATCTTGAACTTCTTCACTTCTTCGTACAGTGTATTGGCATGCTGCGCCAGCTCATTGGAACGTTCCGAGATGCTTGTAATGTAATTGAACTGTTCCTGCGTGGAAGAAGCAACCTCTTCCGTGGAAGCCGCACTCTGTTCCGACATGGCTGCAACACTGGAGATCATTATGAAGAGGTTTTTTCTTTATAAAATGCATGTATTTAATGGGTTATTTTAATGATCTAGAACAATATTTGGATGAGGTGGTATACTTATAATGAACTTTAATTTTCCTGATTCACCCAATAACGAGAGGAGAGCTCAATGAAAAAAAGAACCAAAACCATTCTTGGTGTGGTCGTTGTACTCGTGATTGCAGCTATTACGATACCAATGTACATTTCGAGACAACATACCACCTTTCGAGCTGAAGTCACGGATCATATGAGTATGCTGGATACACTGGACATTCTGATTATCAAAAAAATACCGACCACCGATCCATACGATGAAGAAGAAGTGACTATTAAAGATCCCCAAGAGATTAGAAAGATATTAAAGCTTGCGAAGGATATCGAATTAAGAAGAGTAAAGCAAATAGATATCTCCGAGCGATCGGAGGGGAACCCATATTACTATGACTGGCAGCTTTTGACGAAGAAAGAAGATCGATTTACAGAAGGCTTTGGAATTACGTTTTATAACGAACATGCCGTCTCTATCTATAGCGGATACAAAACGAGAGACAAGCTTGAAAATTATGAAATTACCAATGATTTTAATTTAAATGAAATGGAACGCCTCTTTACCAATTTGAAGGAGGGTAAAAAATGACGGAATATCAATTACGTCCGATTGAAGAGCAGGATATCCCTTTTCTGTGGGAGATGTTGTATGCATCCATGTTCAAGCGGGAGGGCGAAGAGCCTTTTGAACCTGAGATCATTCATAGCCCCGGCATGTCCAAGTACGTTGAAGGTTGGGGGAGAGAGGGAGATTTCGGATTTATCGCCGTGGATTCTCAGGGCAAACGTATGGGTTCGGTGACGTTGCGATTTTTTAATGAGCAGAATGCGGGATATGGTTATGTAAATGCGGCTACACCCGAGATGGGAATGGCTGTGGTTGAGACAGCGCGTGGCAAAGGAATAGGCACCCGTCTCATTCAGGCGGCGTTAGATGAGGCTCGAAAGCGGGACATTGACGCCGTTTCGCTCAGTGTTGATCCCGATAACGAAGCAATTCGGCTTTATCGGCGTTTCGGATTCGTCGAACAGGGCATGTGTGGCACATCTGTAACGATGGTGTGCGTGATGAAACCATGATCTTATCGCAAACAGATGAACATATTCATTTCATATGGAGAGTTTGCAAAATACAAAAAGGCGTTCCCCTTATATGCTGGGAAGCGCCTTAAGATATATATGCCTGCATGTTCATCGCACCATATTTCCATTATGCTCACATAACAGCCCTATTTAATTAGTTCAATAAAAAAGCCAAAGCTTCATCATATGTTTCCCATTGGAATTCGGTCTGATGCTGCGATTCTTTGGAGATCCGGTTCAGCTGCATTTTGGCAATCGCCCCGCCTACCGCTACACTCGCACGCTTCATGCCCCACTGTGCCAGCAGCTTCTGGTGCTCCACCATTTTCTCTTTTGTATCCTGAGGAAATGCCTTCATATTGCGCATGTCCACCAGCACATCAAATGAATTACCCAATTGCTCCGCTATTTTTTTTATCTCGGTATTTGTTTGTTCCACCTGTTCAGGAGAGACCATCCCTTCCCAAACTATTTCAATAATAGGTTTAGGTGAATCCAATCGTTTTACAGACATTTGGCAACTCCCTTACGATAAAATATTATGTACGATATAAGTCTATTGACCTATTAATTATACCCTCAATTTGCAGAGATGAAAACAAAGTTCACTATATTCTAATACTTATGAACTATGTCCTCCTAGCAGATACAATTTCAGGGAAACGTATGTTGATGAGCTAAATCGGAAATCAAACATAAAAAAGCCGCCCAGTCACGAGGAATCTGGACGGCTCTTAACGATGCCTAAAAACCAATCTTCAAGCTGCTACCCTCTGTGGCTATTCCTTCCGAGCGGTTGATGGGCAGCTTTTGTTCTGCTGAGAAGCCGAGCGTCTCGCCGTCATGCAGGGTTACATCGTTTTCAACAACATAAGTCGCAGTCATATACATCATTTCAAATACTTCACTTAACGGCTTTGCGGATTGAGTGATTTCCATCTCCTCTTTCCCGAAGTTGCGTAACCCATAAGTGTAGGCCGATGCGCCTTCAGGACTTTGAAATAGTCCGATGAAAATCCAGAGGGAGACGGGCAGCTCACCATCCTTGATTAAACGACTGATGTCCACGTACTGGCCTGCTTCCACCACAAGTGGCGCCATATATATAGCCAACGCATGGTCCAGCTGGAGCAAGGCACTCGCTGTTTGGGTGAACAGAATATGTGCCTGAATGGCGTCAGTTGCATTCAGTACAGAAACAATAATCTGAGATTGATGTCTTGAAGTGACTTGTACCGCGTCCTGCCACAGCACATTTAATTTGGCATTTTCCTCTACTTCGTGGTCAGGAATAGGAGCATTAATGTGTGCACACACCACTTGCATTCCATCCACTTCGAAAAAAAGATTGCCTTCCTCCGGACGTTCGTCAATCTCAATATTCCACTCGTTTTTCATCGTGCTAATGAAGTGATCAAAATTACAATCTTCGTGTTCCAGCAAAACAAATCCAACGATGGTTTCGCTATATGGAGCAGTATGTACGGCTCCACCTGCGGTGGAGTTTTCCTTTTTGCGGCGTCGAAGCTTGTCAAACAGTCCCATAAAACGTTCTCCTTTCCAGACCAATCACAGTGATTAGGCATAATCCGATGCCTTTATAACCATACCTTACCACATTGGAGCTTTTAATGAATCCCGGCATGGTAATGGCCATCAGGTGATCAGAGGAAAAGAACGAGAAGTAATGCAATAATCGCAGGCAGCCCTTGTTTGATAATGATGGACCGAGTAGCGGTTACACCTCCGTAGAGGGCGGCGATAATGACACATGCCAGGAAGAAGATCTGAATGTGCTGTCCGACGGATGCATCTGGATAAACGAGACCCCAGATCAAACCTGCGGCCAAAAATCCATTGTACAGACCTTGATTGGCTGCCAGGGACTTGGTGGATTCCGCTAGTTCAGGGGTAAGACCGAAGGTCTTCATCGTGCGTGGACGGGTCCACAGGAACATCTCCATCACCATGATGTAGAAGTGCTCAATGGCTACAATAGCCACGAAAATGATAGTAATCAAAAGAAACACCTTGCTTTCTTATATGTCATTTATTTACTTGTCCCACTCAGTATAAATGTTTGCCATCCGAACTGAAAGTATAAATTTAATTTTACACAAATTAATTGTGTGATTTGTTAATGGGTTCATGATTCTCGTTTAAAATGAAGCCGCGGATTAAGTACAAAGATAATCATACGCTGATTGTCGAAAATCCATTCATTGGGTAATAATGAACAATAAAGAAGTAAACTTACTCATGGAAAAGGGGGGATTAGCGTGGGTGTGGGAACCGTTCAATTCGTCCTGCTGGCGGATGATCCATCAACGTTTGTTACACGAGTCGTACCTTTTATCGATATTGAGCTCGCTGGAATTCCGAGTGATCGGCATTACGGTCTGTTGCGCCCGGCGGACTCCCGCCAGAAAATATACAAACGGGGAACGCCAATCGCAAATCGTAGGCAAATCAGTATTGTCTCAGAAGAGGAATGTGCTCTCATAGCACAGAAGATGAATATTCCTGAAGTACGCCCGGAGTGGCTCGGTGCCAACATGCTGATCCGTGGCGTTGAAAAGTTGACGGAGCTTCCTGTCGGGACCCGACTTCTGTTTCCGGATGGAACCGGGCTGATCTGCGAAGGGGAGAATCTGCCCTGTGTACACCCTGGAAAGATCATTGAGCAAGTCTACGAACAGGATGGTTTGCGCAAAAAGTTCGTGCCAGCCGCCCGCAAAAAACGCGGAATCGTCTGTTCAGTCGAGCGTGAAGGCATCATCCGTACCGGAGATACTATCGAAGTTATTCGCCTGTCCTGAGGCTTCAGGACAGGTTTTTGCATTGCAGTCTAGCCCTTTGCTTCGACTGTAGATAATCTCAGTTTATCCTCTGGAATGGACGTATTCTTCAGGTGTGCTGCCGATTATGGACTTGAAGTCTTTGATAAAATGCGACTGATCGTGATATCCAAGGTCCTGGGACAACTTAACCAGATCGCAATTCACACCCCGCTCCATCAGCTCAGCAGCATTTTGTAGGCGGTAGAGCTTGATCACCATTTTGGGGCTGATGCCCACATACTGATTGAACAGGCGCTGGAGCTTTCTTGTGTGCATATTCCAGGAAGCAGATAAGTCATCGACTCTCAACATATCCCGATGCTGCTCAATATACAGCACAATCTGGCTAACCAGAATGGCTTGATCATCAGGAGGAGGAAGATGTTTACAAAGTAGCTGATCCATATAACTGACTTTGTCCGCATCACTTCCGTCCCCGAGCAGACGTTCTTCGAGCAGTGGAGCATCGATACCAAGCACACCAGAGACATCCAAGGGGTTTCCATACAATGTGGATACGGGAGTACGAATGAATGGATAGAAGCCTCCAGGCTTAAACTTCACCCCAAACACGCTTCCTTTTCCACGGACAAGATAGGAGAATTTCTGTCCAGATGGACCGAAGAAAAAGGTGTTTCCCCGCTCTACCACCAGATTGACACAGGGATTCGGAACCACATGCTGCGGATATGGATCATGCCCGGTAAGATCCCAGGAGACGATCCAGAAATGCTTGACCAAAGAACTCAATGCTTCGGAAGGGGCATAACGTGTCAGGCAATATCTTTTGTCGCCCTCATTCAGATTCAGAAGACCCATACTGGGTCTGACAGCATGATCCGCATGTTTCATCTCGTCGATTCCTCCAGGTATCTCGTCAATTCTGCTTCGTTACGAACCATGCACAATTTATGTTGGTGAGGCTGCAAAAACGCCATGATTAGCGCCTTTTCCTTATGGTCATGTTGATAGCTCCATTTATACATCTTCCAGAGCATAGTGAAAGTCTGTCGGTAATTTCCTTGTACCAGCCCGAGCTTCTGTACTGTGAAACGTTTGAGAATGCGCACATTCCTTTTCCACACGGGGGTATTCAAATAGACGATAAGATCAGCCTGCTCGAAACTTCTTTCCACCCATTCATAGTGTACTCCTTCAATAATCCACTGATTGGAATAAACGGCTTTTTGCAGGAGTGTGTCCCGCTTCTCAGGGCTATTGCGAATATCCTGTCCTTTAGGTACACGGTGCCACACAATGTTGTCGAGCTCATAATAAGGAAGGTCTAACCTCGCGGATAAGAGGCGGGCCAATGTAGATTTGCCGCTGCCGACTGAGCCGATAATATGTATTTTGTTTGGCCTGAATTTGATCTTGGATTGTTCACCGATCATTCTGTAATCAGTCCCCCTTGATATTACCTTTGCTCTCTGAACAACAACGCCCGAACAGCGAAACGTGGCAAAATAAGTTGTCTGCGCCATCTGGAAGGCTGGCTGAGCAGTCGATAAAGCCATTCCAAGTTAAGCTTCTGCCATATGGCAGGTGCTCGTTTGGTTTTGCCGGCCAGAATATCCAGGCTTCCCCCGACTCCGATGGCTACACGAGCATTGAGTTGATGGCGATATTTGTTGATCCAGTGTTCAGCATTGGGTGCTCCTAGGGCCACAATAAGAAAATCAGGTTGTGCCTCTTGAATTTCTTCTACAATGCTTTGCTCCTCGTCCGTTGTGAAAAATCCATGATGTCTGCCACGCACAACGACTCCCGGATAGTTTTGCGCAATAACATCCACAGCCCTCTTACTGACACTTTCTTCTGCCCCGAACATATAAAAGGACCAATTCTTCCGGCTTCCTTCCTCCAACAAACGAAAAAGCAGATCACAACCTGTAACCCGTTCGGTCAATTGTCCACCCCGAAAGCGGGATACCATAACAATGCCCGCGCCGTCAGCGGTCACAATACCTGCCTGATCTACGACTGAACGAAGCGCCTGATCCTTCTGGCAAGACATGACGATTTCCGGATTGCCTGTGATGACATGGAACAGTTCGGATTGTCTCTGATCGATTACATCACCAAGAATCGTAACCGTCTGATCCATAGTTATATTGGGAAATGGGATTCCCATAATATTTGTTGTTTGGTTCATATTTTAGTTCCTTTCTGGATGCTAACTATCCGTCCCCAGCTTGTATACATTTCCTGTTATTTCATTCCATTTTAGTATATCTGATCTCCTGGCAAAGCACTATATTTGTTGAAGTTTAGCACCGGATGAAAAGTCTGAATTATCAAGCTTCATGGCATCTAAAATCTTTTATTTTCGCTGTTGTCGTGTTTTTACAATACTTCGTTTGGGGTATAACGATAGGATAGTGTTGCAAGAAAGTGTCAGTTGTACCTTCAATACAACACATAAAGGGAGTGAGTTCATGGAATTGAAATATGAGTTCTATATTAATGCCGGACAGGAAGATGTGTGGAATGCCCTGATCTCGCCGGACGGTACACGGAGCAGCTTTTTTGGCAGCGAACTTCGTTCCAATTTCCAACCGGGCCAGCCGTTCGCCTATGTAGGGCCTGGGAATGATGGTGCAGAGACGGTTCATGTGTACGGTGATATTCTCGAATTCGAACCTTTATCCCTATTAAGTTACCTTGAGCATCCCGGACCTTCCTACCACGCCAATCACGCCGAGCTTCAATCCAGAGTAGTGTTCCAGCTGGAGAAGGTAGGGGAATGTACGAAGTTAATATTGATTAATGACCAATTTACGGACAACCATCCATCTTTTGAAAACGCACAGAGTAGCTGGTGGATGATCTTGAGCAGTATCAAGACATGGGCAGAGACGGGCGAAACGCTGAATTTTGGCTGGTAAAGGTCCGATAGCGAGAGATATATGAATGTAACATCATAACAATATGAAAAAAGCGCTGATAAAGCGTTTTTTTTCATGTTGTTTTCGCAAATGAATGAAAACCCTCTACACTTAATGTCTAATTATGTCGAAATATATAGAAATGACATTAGAGGAGAAATCGCGATGTTTCGTAAACGTACCCAAAAGATCAAGCAAGCCCCTGCAGGCTCGCTTCAACCATTATTGGAATACAGCCGTAAAATGGTTAAAGACGCCGAGCAAGGGATATATAACAATCAGCTGGAATCAACCGAGGATTTGCAGGAAGCTGGTGAAATTGCACATAATATCAATAAAGCAGTACATATTCTGAAGAAGCAAAATGAAGCAGCGGAAATGCGCCTCAAAATGCTGAATCAGGCGTTGAATATTGGACTCTGGGAGTCCGAGATTGTTGCAGGAGATCCTCTGGATGGCAATAATATCATTGTTTTTTCCAATGAATTTCGTCAAATGTTAGGCTTCAGCAATACGAAGGATTATCCCGATGCTTTCGCAAGTTGGGCCAAATCCATCCATCCCGACGACAGACCCCAGTTGGTTCAGGAGATTACGAAAAACATTAATAAGTCTTCTGAGATGGCTGCATACAACGTAACGAGCCGAATGATAACGAAGAGTGGAGAGGTACGCTGGTTCCGGTGTCTTGGACAAGTTGTCAGAAATGACGAAGGCGTTCCGGTTAAACTTCTGGGAATCATGTTTGATATCCATGATGAGAAGAGCAAATCCGACGAGTTGGAAGCACTCGTTACCCGTTATGACCTGGTAAATCGTGCATTAGTGGAAGCACCGTGGGATATGACCGTTGTGGCCGGAGATGTGGTTAACCCGAATAATGAGTTTTGGTGGTCACCACAGTTTCGCCGAGAGCTTGGGTTTACCGATGAGCAGGATTTCCCGAATGTGTTCAGCAGTTGGAGCAGCCGGCTTCACCCGGACGATCATGACCGGACGATCAATGAATTTGCCAAGCACATGAATGACTACAGTGGACTGACACCTTATGATCTTGATTACCGTCTGCAACGTAAGAATGGGGAATTTCGCTGGTATCATGCAGGTGGCGAGACGGTTCGGGACGGTAACGGTGTACCACTCCGTGTAGCGGGAACCATTCGTGATGTGACACATGAGAAAAATAAGGAACAGATCGTTGAAGCGATGAATCAGAAAACAAAACTTTTATCCGAATCTATCGGTGAGATGGTGCGTGGAATTAATTCGATCACCGATCAGGCTCAGGAACTGGTTACTGCGCAAGAGTTATCCGCGGATGCGGCCATTCAGGTGAAGAGCAGTGCAGATGATACCCAAAACATTACAGCGTTTATTCGTGAAATTGCCAGCCAAACCAATTTACTGGGTCTGAATGCAGCAATCGAAGCAGCCAGAGCGGGAGAACTTGGTCTTGGTTTTGGAGTTGTGGCCGGGGAAGTGCGGAAGTTAGCTGACCATAGCTCGCAGGCAACCGTCAATATTGAAGATAGCATGCAGGCAATGAAGACGTTCATTGACCAGATTCTGGAGCACATTGGCAACATGTCCACACTGACGCAGAATCAGGCTGCCCTAACACAGCAGGTAAACGCCTCGATGGATGAGATCAATATGATGTCGCAGGATTTGGTGAACTACTCACGGAATTTGTAAGGTTGAAAAAGGTGTAACCCTTTCGATTTGTTGGATGATAAAATGAATTGCATTAAAAAACCACCGAGATGCATTTCTGCTCTCGGTGGTTTTGTATTCTCAACGAAACGATATATGCAATTCGATGTGTTGAATTATACTTGTTGAACTTTGATCAAGTTGGTGTTACCGGATTGACCAATCGGTACGCCAGCGGACAATACGATGATGTCCCCTTTTTCGATATAACCAGTTTTGATTGCATTGCGTGTAGCAGACTCGAACATTTCATCGGTTGTTGTTACTTTGTCGCCCATAACCGGAATGACACCGGAGAGCAAGCAGATTTTAGCGAGTACTTCTTCATGCTGTGTAACCGCGATGATCGGTGCTTTCGGACGATATTTGGAGATCATACGCGCCGTAAATCCACTCTCTGTAGAAGTGATGATCGCTTTGGCATTCAGGACGAGGGAGGAGCTAACTGCTCCCTGACTGATAACTTCGGTAATATCAGCTACTTGTTGAGCGGATTTTTGGTTGAATTGTTCTTTGTAATCAATCATCGTTTCAGCACGGCGAGCAACAGCAGCCATCGTGCGCACGGATTGTACCGGATATTTACCTGCTGCCGATTCACCAGACAACATTACAACGTCTGCCCCTTGAAGAACAGCGTTAGCAACGTCACTAACTTCGGAACGAGTTGGACGCGGATTCACTTGCATGGATTCCAGCATGTGTGTTGCTACGATAACCGGTTTACCTGCACGGTTACATTTATCGATCATTTCTTTTTGCATCATAGGTACGTCTTCGATTGGTACTTCAACCCCGAGATCTCCACGCGCTACCATGATACCGTCAGATGCTTCAATGATATCGTCCAGGTTGGTCATACCTTCCTGGTTTTCGATTTTGGAGATAATTTGTACATGATCTACACCGCGTTCTTTTAGGATACTGCGAATTTCACGAATGTCGTCGCCTTTACGAACAAAGGAAGCAGCGATGATTTCGATACCGTTTTCGATCCCGAATCCGATGTGCATAACGTCACGTTCCGTTACACCTGGCAAAGTCGTTTTGATTCCTGGCAAGTTAACCCCTTTACGTGGTTTCAGAATGCCGCCGCTGATGATTTTACAGTGAATATCGGATCCTTCCACGGAGAGTACAGTCAGATCCACCAAACCATCATCGATGAGGATGCGATCGCCAGGTTTTACTACGAGGTTCAATTCCGGATAGTTTACCGAAATACGCTCAGCGTCACCAAGAATTTCTTCAGTAGTCAAGATAAGCTCTTTACCCGCTTGCAGATGGCAGGATGCTTCTCTCAGTTTGCCAATACGAACTTCCGGTCCCTTGATATCCATCATAATCGGAATATACGTATTCAATTCGGAAGCGGCTTTGCGGATATTGTTAATCCGTGCCACGTGATCTTCCAGCTCACCATGAGCCATGTTCAGACGGGCAACAGTCATCCCTTCCTGAATCATTACTTTTAACAATTCGATTGAGTCACAAGCAGGTCCCATAGTACAAATAATTTTTGTTTTCAACATGCTATTTTCCTCCTCATATGTTTGCTTATATGTGTATTGTAGCGTTTTCTGTCGAATCAGGGTATGAACTATAGTACAATGATTAGAATATAGTCCAATAATGAGGTGTGATATGGTCACTCCATTAGAAGTACGACACATTAATGGTGTCGGTTGGTACGAAGAAGCGGTGCAGTCACAGGCGACTTGGCGATTGAGCTTGGTTACTTATGGAAAATGTGTATATTGGGTGAACGGAGAGAAGCAGATCATGGAGAAAGGTGAACTGCTGCTAATTCCCGCTGGCATTCCGTATTACGGCAAAAGTATTCCTACCGTAACCCACACGCAAATTGTAGTTCAATTACAGGGGGATCATGCACAAGGTTTGCCCGCGCTGGAACGGAGTGAGGCCTTGCGACATAAGCCTGGATGTTATGAACTGATTCATGAACGCATGAAAGCCATCCAACAACAATGGCAGGAACGTCCGTCTTATTATGTCATGATGAGCCAAGCCTTATTGATGGAAGTACTTATTTATATAAATAGGGAACTGGATCGCGGAGTTATTCCACCGGAGAGACATGTTCATGCGGAGCGGATGAAGCGATACATTGAGCGGCATTACCGGGAGAAAGTTACGAAAGAAGAGCTCGGGGACGAGATCCGTAAAACCCCAAATTACGCAGCCGCGTTATTTAAAAGCATGACGAATCAGACGATCAGCCAATATGTTCATGATCAACGAATGAAAAGGGCGGTGTATTTGCTTACCGAGTCACAACTCTCTATTCAGGAAATTGCAGAATTTCTCGGTTACCGTGATCTGTCTTATTTTTACCGGATATTCAAGCGTTTAATGGGAAGTCCTCCATCTGATTTGCTCCATGAACGTCCACCTATTGTATGAAAGACAGGGTCTTCATGGTCTCGTCTTGAAAAGTTCTTACATTTAAACATCAAGCTGCATTCATGCAAAAAAAAGAGGGCCTCGGCCCTCTTTTTGGTCTCACGACAGTCGAATTACTCCTGCCTTTGCCATATAAATCATATACTAAGCGTTGCTGCTTGTATTTGTAGCCGTGATTGGCTGTTTTGTTTTTTTGCTTGCCAGACCTGCGCGAACCGCAAATACATGCACAGCCCAGTACGCTGCTTCCGCGAACAGAATGCCGCCTGCTACATCCAGCAGCGAATGCTGCTTCACAAACACCGTCGAAGCAATGATCAGCCACAGCCATATCGACCAGGAGATTCGTGCCAGTGGTTTGAAGTTCAAATGGCGATTGATGATAATGAAGAGCAGATAGCTTGTGAGACAGTGAATGCTTGGAAAACAGTTGAATGGAGCATCATTGGTATAAATAAATTGTACGAGCGCACTGCTTAGACCTGTTCCGATAGCTTCTGGTCGCGGCACGTAAGTAGGGAAGACCGCAAAAACGATATTGGCTGCGATTACCCCTACGTTATAGGTAATTATCATACGCCAGAATAGCGATTTGTTCGTTAGACCCAAATAGAGAAATCCAAGATACAGAATCGGCATCCAACTGACATAAGGATAAATAAATTCTTTGATAAAAGGAATCTGTGTATCAATCCAGGCATAATTGTAGAAGACATCACTTCCGGTGTTACTGCCCAACAAAACATAAATGGAACCTTGAAGCGGTATACATAAGATTGCCAGCAAATGTCCCCAGCGCAAAAATAATGCTTTCATAGTATCCCCCTGATTTTGTTCTTCATTTCGCAGCTTTCATCTTAACTCTTCATATATATGACGTTGCAGAAATGTCGTACCCCTGCACTGAATCATTCTATTATTACTATAATAGACATTTTAGCACTTGAGCCATACCTGATTGTAAGGTAAAAGCTGTAAGAGGAATTCTCTTTTTTGTTACTTTTATAGTTTTATCCAGAAAAGGATATCCGAATATCCAATAGATATGATACAACTAAATTGTCATATGAGTTCATGTGACAACCATTAAAAATGAAATGAGGCTGGTACAATTTATGAAAACCCCGCAATCCAAGCAAAATCAATCCTTTTCCGCGCGAAGGCCCGTGCTGACGGTAGTCATTATTGAACTGCTCCTTTTGCTGGTGGTTTTTGCGGCAGGGGCGGTCGCTACCGTGAAGCAACTGGACTACACATCACCCGTATTGATGTCGTTTACTCCAATTGCCCTCGTGCTCATTATTTATCTCACCCTGCGACGCAAATGGAGAGAGACTGGATTTCGCTCCATAAGAACTATCCCGGCAAGTCATGCAAAGTATTATATTCCACTACTCCTTGTACTGGGTACTCTTGCGCTGAAAGGATTTACTGAATTAACCTTGTCCAAGGTAGCTTTTTTTATCTTTTTCACCTTGCTTGTCGCTTTTGTGGAGGAAACCATTTATCGTGGACTAATTTTCAAAACTTTGCTTCGTAAGAGTGCGGTTGCGGCAGTTGCGACTTCAAGTGTTTTATTTTCTATCACTCATATCATGAATGCATTATCCGGTCAGAGTATGTCAGACACCCTTCTGCAACTGATCTATGCACTGCTGTTGGGAGCAGCGCTCGCGCTGTTAATGTTGAAGAACGGAAATATCGTGCCGCTGATTCTGTTTCATTTCATACATAATTTGATTCAATTTCTTGGGAACGACCGGCAAGATACCGGAACACTTCCCTACGATATCTTCATATTGGTTGTGTTGGTTGCTTATTGCGTATGGTTGACGTTTAGCGTTCGAACGAAGTCATCTTCTCCAGAGAGTAGTACACCGGGGAGTTCAATGGTTCATTAAATGGGCGTGTGATCAGTTGATGCATAACTCTGTTTACCGCCAGCCATAGGATCGTGGTATACTTCAGTCTGGCGGTATGACAGGCTTGTTCATAATCGGAGGCCCGTTCATCCGTACAATGCATAGATAAATAGGTGATATTGTGGAAAAGACAGCACAGGCAGTGGCGGAATGGATGGTGCAGGAGATTAAATTCACCGGTACACTTCATCAGGAAGCTGCAATTGAATATGTAAAGTCCAATTTTGGTGAAGAATTTGTATTTGTGAATGAGAATGGTAATACTTCGTTATCAAAAGAAGTGAAGAAAGCGTTCCGCAAGCTACATCGTGGGCAGATTGCATGGGATCGTGATGCTTTTATGTGGGCATGGACCTAGTGTGTTATCATGTAATGGATTGAGCTTTCATGGATGTGTTGGATATGCATGTCAAAATATTTTATAGAAAATGTATAAGTTGGTTCGGATCTGCATATCCTTTCATAAGACCGCAATGAGCGGCAGGGCAAGCTACAAACCCTGTTCCAGTGCGTGCGAATACATGTATTTCCAAAGCTGTTTGAAAAGAAAATACAAAGATTTGCTTTTTGGTGGAAACGGAGTTATAATAAAAACAAGTTGTAGAGAGTGGAAAACCTAATTCACATATTGTAAAGGGCGATCACTTATAGGTTATGACTGGTACCTTTTTCAATGTGTGAATTTTTATTTGCTTGCTGCAAAGAACAAAGGAACATGTTAATCTTTATTTGGAGGTGTAATTCACATGCAAAACGGAACAGTAAAATGGTTCAACGCTGATAAAGGCTTCGGTTTCATCGAAGTTGAAGGCGGAGAAGATGTATTCGTACACTTCAGCGCTATTACAGGCGAAGGCTTCAAAACGCTGGACGAAGGTCAACGCGTGCAATTTAAAATTGTACAAGGAAACCGTGGTCCTCAAGCAGAAGAAGTTGTAAAACTGTAATTAAAGCATAGCTGCCTTTAACATGTTATAATGGTAAAGGCAGCTTCTTTTTTTTGAGCAGTTATAATGAAAGTCGACCCAATAGTTGTCGAGACAGAAGTCCGGACGGGACAAAACTTCCGCTAAGTAGTGGCTTCTGTGAAATAACGTCGGATTAGATGTTTTTCCATAACAAAGGGGGTAGAAGTCATGTATAATCGCAAAAAACCGTTGGAAGAGATTCCACAAGCTGATGCGGCAATCTGGGAATGTACGAGTGATACGTGCAAAGGATGGATGCGGGACAATTTTGCGTTTGATAACGTACCTACTTGTCCGATATGTGCTTCTGAGATGGTCAGCACGACTAGGATGCTACCATTGCTTGAGAATTCGAATAGTAATCTTAAAACGATGCCTAAAGGAAATCGGATTTAACATAGCTTACCCGCCTCTAACGAGGTGTTTTTTTTTAAGTTGAACCTGACATCTTGTACAAAGGTAAGGGTATTAAATATGAAGTTCCCGGCATTCGTTTTGACGAATGCCTTTTTTTATATCTTTTTTTCCAATATGTCGGATAATGAAATGGAAATATATCCAATTTACAATGTATTTATTTGAATTCAGGGTTTGTAGAATAGATAGTAATCACATTTACACGCAATAAATAAAACGTTTTCGATAAAATTGTTAACGCTTACAGTTTGCCGATGACGTAATCGTATGTTCTCAGAGGAGGAAAAGCATTTTGAAGAAATGGTTAAGTCTTTCACTGGTTGCTGCTTTAAGTGCGACTCTTGTTGGTAACGCTTTCGCGGAAAGTGTGGAACCGAGCTCGACTCAATCTCCATCATTGGCTACAAAAGAGCAGACTTATGATTGGGGAAGGGCCAAAGTAGTGGGTGGCGGCTTCGTTCCGGGCATTATCTATAATAAGGCAGAGAAAGACCTCGTATACGCCCGCACGGATATTGGTGGTGCATATCGTTATGATGCTGAGAGTAAATCGTGGATTCAACTGCTTGATTTTGTTGGTTTTGATGAATGGAACATGTCGGGTGTGGAGAGCTTGGCTACAGATTCCGTTGATTCGGATCGCGTCTATATAGCAGCAGGTACATATACGAATGACTGGACAGATATGAACGGTGTGTTATTGCGTTCAACGGACAGAGGCGATACTTGGCAGCGGACAGAGCTTCCATTCAAACTTGGCGGTAACATGCCTGGGCGTTCAATGGGTGAGCGTTTATCTATCGATCCGAACAACAACCGGGTGTTGTATCTGGGTGCTCGCAGCGGAAATGGACTATGGAAAAGCACGGATTACGGAGTGACCTGGAGCAAGGTAGACAGTTTTACAGCAGTCGGGAATGTTAAGGATGACTATAACGATATTGCAGGCGTAGCCTGGATTACTTTTGATCCAAACACAGGTTCGCGTGGCCATACGACTCAGACGATATACGTTGGAGTGGCAGATTCTGAGAAGAGCATCTATCGCAGTACGGATGGTGGGCAGACTTGGGCACCTATAGAGGGCCAACCTACGCAAGGGTTTGTTCCCCATCACGGTGTGCTCGCATCCGATGGCTCCTTATATGTCACTTACAATGAGTTTGTTGGACCATACAGCGGTGGTAAAGGTGCCGTGTGGAAACTGGATACGAAAACAGGGAAATGGACCGATATCAGTCCAACTGGTAATACAGATAACCCGTATGGTGGGCTTGCAGTGGACAGCAAAGATCCGAATACACTAATGGTCGCAACGATGAACAAATGGTGGCCAGATGACTTCATTTACCGCAGCACCGACGGCGGGAAGACATGGAAATCATTCTGGACACTGGATTATGCCAAAGACCCAAGTCGGGAAAATCATTTTACTATCGATTATTCTCTATCTCCTTGGCTGGATTGGGGCGAGAAAAAGGAGTTGCCTGAAACTTCACCTAAATTGGGATGGATGATTGGCGACTTGGAGATTGATCCGTTTGATTCGAATAAAATCCTATATGGTACAGGCGCAACGTTGTACGGTTCGGATAACGTAACAGCCCTAGACCGAGATGAAACGGTGAAAATTTCCGTCAAAGCGGATGGTATTGAAGAGACGGCCATACTTGGTCTTATCAGCCCGCCATTGGGGGCGCCTCTTCTGAGTGCGATGGGTGACATTGGCGGATTCCGTCATGCTGACCTGGATAAGGCGCCGGAGATGATTACGAATCCGTATCTCGGAACCAGTACGGATATTGATTATGCAGAGTTGAACCCGAATCTGGTTGTACGTGTAGGTAACGCGGAAGGAAAGGCTGCTCGAATGGGAATTTCCACGAATAACGGCGTAACTTGGAAGCCTGCTTCGAATGCCTGGATCTCTTCCGATGAAGATAAGACAGAGGGTGGACATGCGGCCATTAGCGCTGACGGGAAATCGATTCTATGGAGTCCTGTCAGCAAAGCTGAAGGAGCTGCAAGACCGGTGAGTATTTCGACCGATCAGGGTGCGACCTGGAAAGCTTCGAAAGGTATTCCGGAAGGTGCACGTGTCTCGGCTGACCGTGTGAATGGATCTGTTTTCTACGGATTCTCGAATGGGGCCTTTTATGTGAGTCGTGATGGTGGCGTTACGTTTGAGAAAACGACCGCAACTGGACTGCCTGTTGCCTTAACGAGTAACTTCAAAGCTGTACCGGGTTCAGAGGGTGAGATCTGGCTGGCTGCGGCAAAAGATAACAAGAAACTCGATAGTCTGTATGGTCTGTTCCATTCCGTAGACTATGGTCAAACCTTCACCAAGCTGGCTAATGTGGAAGAAGCAGCCACGATAGGTCTGGGTAAAGCGGCGGAAGGGCAAGAGCATATGGCATTGTATTCCTACGCCAAAGTAGAAGGAACGTATGGGATTTTCCGTTCGGACGATAACGGTTCTTCCTGGATTAGAATTAATGATGATCAGCATCAGTATGGTTCAGCCAATGTAACGATTACAGGTGATTCGAGAGTGTACGGGCGTGTGTATGTGGGAACCAATGGTTATGGAATTGTAACAGGGAATCCAGCAGGCGCCGAGGGTGGAAATGTCGATCCTGAGCAAGAATCAGGTGCAGGGTCATCTACAACAGCTCTTCCATTCACTGATCTAGATGGACTGCCTCAAGATGTACAGAATAAGCTGGTTGCTTTGCGTAAAGACGGAATTATTGACGGCAAAGTGGGTGGTATTTTTGCTCCTTATGCAGGTGTATCACGTGCCGAGTTTGTGAAAATGCTGTCTGGTGTCCTTTCGACTGTATCCGAATTGCCGGAAGCAAAGGAATCGAAATATGCAGATGTAAAAGCGGGAAGTTGGTATGTGGGTTATGTAGCAGCGTTGGAAAAGATGGGTGTTCTTGTTCCTACAGCTCAAGACAAATTCAGACCATCTGCTCTGATTACCGAGAAAGAAACGAATGAACTGCTGGCAAGCACATTGAAAGTGCTGAAAGCGGATCTGGACACGAAGGACCAGGGGCTGGTTTCTTATCTGGCAGAAGATTATAGCGCGGATGAAGTGTTGGGTGTAAGCCGGGGTAAAGCATCCGTAGTGTTATATAACCTGCAACAGTGGCTGCAGGAGAAACTTTAAGTGTGATAAATGAAAAACGAAGAACCTTCTCGCATGAAGCGAGAAGGTTCTTTGTTTGTTTGGAGAGTTTAGATGAACAGGAATGGCAGCAGAAACAGTGTTGCTACCAGAGCCAGATCGATTCCTGCTCCAGCTCCATAGCCGTAACCACCGTAACCCCCACCATATCCTCCATAACCATATGGACCGTAGGCCGAAGATTTAACTTTCTTTGTTGCAACAGCGTTTTTCTTACTGTTTTTTACAAGTTGCTGTTTGGATTTGACTGAACACAGTCGTGGTCCTTCGAAGCATCCGTTCAAATAAACTTTGCCATCACGACATTGACTAAGCGTACCATACATATGCTTACCGTCGTTCATAACGAGACAAACGGAACGTCCAACGTGCGGAGAAACCGTTTCTTCACATACCGGATTAATTCTGTACATGCAAATCCCCCTCATTAGGTGCGGTTGCCGCTTGAATTCAACGGTTTGTATATCATAGTAAAAAAAAGAACGATTGGTATGGACGAGTACCCGGATATTAGATGGGGAGGAGCCGTTTTTATATCTGCTCCATACACTGGAGGGAGTAAAAGGGAGGGGAGCTCATGGATTATCATGATTTGCTGGCCCGGCTCGGAGAAGGGAGTGCCCATCCGGGAGGGTTTACAGCAACGATGCAACTGTTGGATACGCTGTCTCTGCCTGCGCATAGTAAGGTGCTTGAGGTGGGGTGTGGTACAGGGAGGACGGCTTGTTATCTGGCTCGAAACGGTTATCGGGTAACTGCGGTGGATCTTAATCGGCAGATGTTGGAGAAAGCGGTGCGACGCGCAAGACGGGAGCGCTTAGATATTCGTTTTATTCAGGCAGATGTGAAATCCTTGCCTTTTCCGGATCATTATTTTGATGTGGTATTTGTGGAGTCTGTCACTATCTTCACCCAATGGCGAAGTACCCTTACGGAATATAAGCGAGTGTTGAAGCCAGGGGGTCTCTTCATTGATCGGGAGATGGTGTTATCCGGAAGGAAGACAGAGGTGATGAGCCGAAGGCTGAAACAATTTTATGGAATAAGGACACTGGCAACCATGACTACATGGAAGAAACGTCTCAGACAGTGTGGATTTACTGAAGTCTTGGTCAAGGAACAGTCTCGTTCTATGGGAAAATGGGGCGTGGATCATGATCCTCATCGGGAGATGGATATGAGCTTGTTTGAGGATGAGCAAGTGCAGCGCATGGGTCGCACCAATGATCGTTTGCTTGCGAGATACGGAAAAAGACTGGGTTATGCGGTATTTGAAGCAAAGTCATCAATGGATAGCGATAATAAACAGAAAGAGTAGGATTACTTTTTGGCGTAGAGGCTAGTCCAATAACGAATGTGAAAAAAATAGGCTGATGCCAAATCTGGCATCTAAAAAAGCAACCCACTTTAAAGTGGATTGCTTTTTCTTTGTTTTGGGACTCTCAATCCAATCCAGTAAGTGATGAAAATAGTTCACGCCAGAGTTTGGTTAAAAGCATTACAGCATATCGTTGTCGATAATACGCCAGTGATGCTTCAGTAGAGCTTCCAGTTGCGGTTTATCTTTGGCTCGAAAAGCGACTACGATTTGGCGATGTTCTTCATTTACTTCATTAAGTACACTGGATAGCTTCGGCTTGTTGTCACTAACATACGATTGGCGAATAAAGCTGTTTTTTAACGTGTTTAACATCTCGATGACAGTGGCGTTACCGCAGCGCTGGATGTACAGGTTATGAAATTGATATTGACTCTTACTGTAAGCAGCCAGATCGAGCTGGGTAATATCTTCATCCATTCGTGCAACAAGGGCTTCCATCTCCAGGAACTCAGACGGTTTGAGGTGGTCTACTGCAAGTGTAGCAGCAAGTGCCTCAAGCGCACCGATGGCTTGCGAGAATTCGAGTTTTTTGCCAGCGTCAAAAGGAGCGACGATAAATCCCCTGCGTGGGATATATTGCAGGAGGTTGTCAGAAGTGAGTTGAAATAAGGCTTCCCGAGTAGGTGTGCGGCTGATGTCCAGCTTTTTGCAAATCTCCGCTTCATTAATCTTCTGATTGGGGAGCAGTGTCCCGTCTTGAATTTTCTGTGCGATATAATCGTAAACGTGATCTTTCAAGGACCGGTATTTGGGTGCCTCCATACCGAATCCCCCCTTCTGTATATAGTGATGATTGGATGTGTGAGGGTGTGAGCCCTGTAATGGTGCGCCGTTCGGGAGTTTCAAGTTTTTATCATCTTAACACCGAGGGGGGAGTTGGGCAAGCAATCTTAATGATCTAAAATGGTGTTAGTTCCATGTTAAATAAATTACGTAATATGGAATTGTAGCGTATAAATGTGTTAAATTCATTGCCATACAACAGATTGTTTGTTAGTATTACTTACATTAAAGCCCATATATTGTCTTGTGTATATTGTATACAAGTTATATGCCTTTATCATTCCAAAACAGAACAGGGGTATGTTGAGTGAAAAGAGTGCTTTTGCCAATGATGCTGTTGTTAATGGTGGTAATCATGTCGGCTTGTGGGCAGGAACAAACGACGGGGGCCGGATCGGAAGCTTCTCCATCCTCGGAGAGTGGTGGCGCAGAGAAGAAAGTAATCGTACTTGGCACCAGTGCAGACTACGCACCCTATGAATTTCACAAAAGCATTAATGGCAAAGACACTATTGTTGGTTTTGACATTGAGATTGCCAAGGCGATTGCTGCGGACATGGGAGCTGAGCTGAAGATTGAGGATATGGATTTTGATGGTTTGCTTATGGCGCTCAGCACGGACAAGGTTGATTTTGTGATATCAGGTTTAACCCCTACAGAAGAGCGAAAGAAGAACGTTGATTTTACGGATATCTACTACTATGCAGAACAGGCTGTACTCGTTAGAGCTGACGAAGGCGAATTGATGGCCTCACTGGATGATTTGTCGGGTAAGCAGGTGGGTGTGCAGAAAAGCTCCATTCAGGAAGGCATTGCTCAGGACATTCAAGGTGCCAAACTTACTTCTCTTGCCAAAATTCCCGAATTGATTCTTGAATTGCAGACCGGGCGGGTAGATGCGCTTATTCTGGAAAAGCCGGTTGCGCAGCAGTATGTAAAGAACCAGGAGGGACTGGTTGTTGCAAACGCGAAGATTGAACAGGCAGAGGATGAAGGAGGATCGGCTATCGCTGTGAAAAAAGGCAACAAGGAGCTCGTTGATCAGATCAACAGTACGCTGGGGAAGCTCAAAACGGGCGGAGATATCGATCGCTTCGTTGTTGAAGCGAATGAGATGTTAGGCGAATAAACCGGGCGAGTGAGGGATATGCCGTGAATTTAGATTTCTCCTTTCTACTGGAATATTGGCAGGACTATGTGCGTAGCGCGTGGGTAACATTGGAGCTTTCCTTCTTTGGGGTTTTGTTTGGCACATTACTGGGGGTTATGGTGGCACTGCTGCGTATATCACGAGTGTGGCCTATCAAATTCGTAGCATCGGCATATATCGAACTCATTCGCGGTACACCGATGTTGGTGCAAATTCTCATTATTCATTATGGTCTGACCGTAATCGGTGTGAACCTATCCGCATTTATGTCGGGGGTGGTCGCGCTGACCATGAACAGTTCGGCATACATGGCAGAGGTGTTCAGGGCAGGCATTCAGGCAATCGATAAAGGACAGACTGAAGCTTCGCGTTCTCTTGGGATGTCTCATGGCATGACGCTTCGCTACATTATACTGCCGCAGGCCTTTCGTAACATGCTTCCAGCTATCGGCAATGAATTCATTATTATCATTAAAGATTCCTCGCTTGTTTCCATGATCGGGATTGCTGAGATTATATATACAGCCAGAGCCGTTCAAGGGGTTACCTTCCAACCACTTGCCCCGCTCCTTGTTGCTGCTGCCCTCTATTTTGTAATTACATTTACGTTGGCCAACCTGCTCACCTGGCTGGAACGCAGACTTTCCATATCCCGATAACGTGCATACGGACTCTACGAATGAGTGGATTTAGGTGATAGCGGAAAAAGTGAGCAGGAGTCGTAAATGGTCGTGGCGAAGCATACATTGATATTGTATTTTGTATACAATATAATCAAAGAGGGGTGCTGGGAGTATATGTCAGATTCGAAAATGTTAATGGATTGGTCGGAACGTTATGCTGCACCTAATTATCATCCGCTCCCGATCGTTATTGAGCAGGCGGAGGGAGTATGGGTCGAAGATCCGGAAGGTCACCGTTATATGGATATGTTAAGTGCATATTCGGCATTAAATCATGGGCACAGACATCCAGCGATTATTCAGGCACTGAAGGATCAGGCAGATCGGGTAACATTAACATCACGGGCATTTCACAGCAGTGCGGCATCACATTTCTATCAGAAGCTCTCGCAATTTACGGGCAAACCCAAAATTCTGGCCATGAACACGGGAGCTGAAGCGGTTGAAACGGCCGTGAAAGCAGTGCGAAGATGGGCATATCGATGCAAGGGTGTACCGGAAAATCAAGCTGAAATCATCGTATGCTCCGGAAATTTTCATGGAAGAACACTGACGGTCACCTCTTTCTCATCTTCAGAAGAGTACAAAAAAGACTTTGGACCGTTTACACCCGGATTCAAAATCATTCCTTATGGTGACATTGAAGCGCTTAAGCTTGCGATTACACCAAACACGGCCGCTTTTCTCGTGGAACCCATACAGGGGGAAGCCGGTATTGTCATCCCACCTGAAGGATATCTTGCTGAAGCCTTTACACTGTGTAAACAGCATAGGGTGTTGACCGTGGCGGATGAGATTCAGACCGGATTCGGACGAACGGGACGGCGATTTGCCTCTGATTGGGAGGGGGTTGAGCCTGATATCTGGATTATGGGTAAGGCACTGGGCGGGGGAGTAATGCCTATCTCGGCTATTGCTGCTAATGCTGAAATACTGGATTTGTTTGAACCGGGTTCTCATGGCTCCACATTCGGGGGGAACCCACTCGCTTGTGCCGTGGCTGTCGCAGCACTGGAAGTTCTGGAAGATGAGAAGCTTGCAGAGCGCTCGGAGCGTCTGGGGAATTATTTTATGAAACAGCTTCAGGGAGTTCGCAGTTCAGCTGTGCGTGAGATTCGAGGTAGAGGATTGTTCATCGGTGTTGATCTGCATGTACCTGCCCGTCCTTATTGTGAGAAATTAATGTCTGTTGGACTGCTCTGTAAAGAAACTCATGAGACAACGATCCGTTTTGCACCGCCACTTACCATTACAGAGGTTGAGATCAATTGGGCGTTGGAGCGAATTACTCAGGTGTTGAGTGACTGATAAATATTTCATTCTTTGATTACTTCATATAAGCAGCGAAGGAGCTGACCTACATGGAAAACAATGATATTGAATCTGCAGGAACGCTGAATGCTTCTAATGAAACGAGCCAATTGCTTTTACGTCATCATGATGTTGCTATCATTAAAGTTCCTTTTGGATTAGGTGGGGCGCGAGGTGGTGCTGAGCTAGGTCCGGATGAACTCATTACTGCAGGATTGAAACGTGAAATTGCAAGCCTTGGGTTAAATGTATCAAAAGAGATCCGTGTAGATTGTCCCTCAGAGTCTGTTGCTCCAATTGAACGAAACCGTGTGAAATATTTATCCGAGGTTAGACAGGTGAGTGAGCGAGTGTGCAATGAAGTGTCTGGGGCGATAGCGGGAGGTTCTTTTCCGCTTGTTCTGGGTGGGGATCACAGTGTAGCTATAGGTTCTCTTGCTGGGGTGTCTGCGCATTATTCCAATCTAGGTGTGATCTGGTTTGATGCCCATGCGGATTTGAACACAGAAGAGCGTAGTCTGTCTGGAAATATGCATGGGATGAGTGTTGCTGCCGCTTTGGGGCATTCTGCATTTAACTTCTCTCATATTCCGGGTGCAGGGTCGTTCGTTAATCCTTCCAATCTGGTCTACATTGGCTTACGTGATCTGGATGTGTATGAAAAGGAACAGATCCGAGCCCTGGGCATTAAGAGCTTTACAATGCATGATATTGATCGGATAGGTATACAACAGGTTGTTGAACAGGCGCTGGCTGTAGTCGGGGAAGGAACAGATGGTATTCATATTAGCTTTGATATGGATTGTCTTGATCCGCGTGAGGCTCCGGGTGTGGGTACGCCGGTACCAGGGGGATTGAATTACCGTGAAGCTCATTTCGCACTGGAGCTGCTCGCTTCTCCCAACCGAGTCACGTCCATGGATCTGGTGGAAGTTAATCCGCTATTTGATCAGAATAGGCATACGGCCCGCCTTGGAGTAGAACTGATTGCTTCATTGCTGGGTAAACGGATCTTATAACGGTTGTATAGATATTTCTTGTTCGGATGAATTCATGCTTATATAGAAGGTAAGGTCTAATCATATAATGTAAGGTTATATAAGAGCCAGGGTCAGACTCATCCATACGATCTTCAACGGAGTGAAGATAGGTATGAGTACTTCCCTGGCTAATGGTTGTTGGGTGCACTTCTTTACTTCTGAACGGATGGAGGGTGAAGTTAGCTTTATAGAGTAATAATGTTTGGTTGAGCGTGGCTTTCTTTTTACTTAAGGAGCATTGGGTACATATACGAGGGCTCTACTATAGAAGAAGGAGATTGTAGATTATCTGATGGAGAATGTGGTTCTAAAGTTTTTTGAAAATAAAGCTTGCGTTCATAATCTGTACATGGTATATTCTAATTCCGGCCAAGAAAACACGAGAAACACGGTGCCGCAAGCGAATGAAATAAGCTTCGAAAGAAACTTAAAAAAAGAGCTTGCAAAGTTGGTTCGGATGTGATAAGATATAAAAGTTGCTGAGGTGAACAACACAAGGCAATGAAACAAGTTTGATCTTTGAAAACTGAACAACGAGTGAGTAACGATCTTGCTTGCAAGATCGACGCTGAGAAATCGGTACACGTCTTCGGACTGTATGATTTCAAAGCAAAATAAATGAGATTTTTAATCTCGTCAGTTTCAAAATGAGCTTATCGCTCTTTTCAATACTTTATTGGAGAGTTTGATCCTGGCTCAGGACGAACGCTGGCGGCATGCCTAATAC
>NZ_FNRR01000014.1:0-64314 GCF_900107875.1 Paenibacillus sp. 276b
AAGATGAGATTTCCCAGTATGTAAGACCCCTTGAAGACGACGAGGTAGATAGGCTGGGGGTGGAAGTGCAGCAATGCATGGAGCTGACCAGTACTAATCGGTCGAGGGCTTATCCAATATGCAAGTTATAAATCGCACATTTCGTTTCGGATCTAGTTTTCAGAGAATAAACTCTGAAATGAAAATCGGTACATCACAGAATGTGTGTATGATTTTCAGTTCTACAATGATTTCAAGAAGCTATGCTTCGACAAATCGCGTTTGGTGGCGATGGCGGAGGGGTTCCACACGTACCCATCCCGAACACGACCGTTAAGCCCTCTAGCGCCGATGGTACTTGGACCGCAGGGTCCTGGGAGAGTAGGACGCCGCCAAGCGAAGAACCACTGCCGATGTTATTCGGTGGTGGTTTTTATTTGTGTTTTTTAATATAGATCGTTATCCCCGAGAGATGCCCGCGCATCTCTTGTTTGACTTTGTCCCGTTCCTCTGACACACTCATAAATGGATACATACATCACGTATCAGGCCATGATTTGAAAGATATCATAACTTAGAGAACGGGGTGCAGGACGACATGGAAATTCAGAAATTAACCGTAGATGATTTTGAGCCAGCTATGGCACTCTCCGAGTATGCTTTTCAAGTGGTAATGAGTGAAGAGCAAACGGAGAAGAGACGGAGTCAATTTGATTCACAGGATATATGGGGTGTATTTGAGGAAGGACAATTGGGTGCCAAACTTCATATTATTCCTTTTCAAACCTATATTCATGGGAGATCGTTCGAGATGGGCGGTATTGCGGGAGTAGCGACATGGCCAGAATATAGACGTAAAGGCTGGGTAGCTGGGCTGTTGAAGCATGCGCTGGAGGAAATGAACCGTAACAAACAAAGTATATCGTTTTTGCATCCGTTTTCTTTTGCATTTTATCGGAGATATGGATGGGAGACGTATGTTGAGTTTAAACGATATAAAGTGCCTACAGCTCATCTGCCTGCGAAAAAGGCAACCCCTGGAACAATTCGCCGTGGCGATCCGGGACTCAGTATATTAAAGGAAGTATACAGTGCGTACGCTGAACGCTATAACGGAACCTTGATTCGGGATGATGCGAGATGGGAGAATTCAGTTCTATCTAATGGCGCCAGCCAGAAGGCTGTATATTATGATGAAGCTGGTAAAGCAAAAGGCTATGTTTTATATGAGGTTAAGGAAAGAAAGTTTACCATTAAAGAGATCATTTATCTGAATGAAGAGACAAGACAAGGTTTGTGGACCTTTATTGCCAACCATGATTCCATGATTGAGGAAGTCACTTTACAGGCACCAGCCAGTGATATGCTTGCTTTTCAATTAGATAATCCGCGGATTCAGCAGGAAATTGTACCTTTCTTCATGGCACGTATTGTGAGTGTAGAACAATTTATTTCACAGTATCCTTTTGCGAGCCCAGACTCACCAGTACAGATTAATCTCCAGGTAGAGGATGCCCATGCACCATGGAATGAAGGGGTATGGCAGTTGAATGTGGCGATGAATGGTACAGCTTCGATATGGAAAACATCTGAGTCGGCAGCTAAAGATCAGACTGTTAAAGTAGACATACAGGCGCTCACCGCAATGCTGATGGGGTATCGTAGGCCCGCAGAGATGGCTCAAATAGGTAGAATTGAAGGACCGAATGGAGCGATTAAGGCTTTGGAGCAAGCGATTCCTGAACGGGAAACGTATTTACTTGATTTTTTCTGATCCTCATAGAGTAACGAGTATTTTAGGATCAATTTCATAGACTTAACTTGTATAGCATTACGATGCTAGTGTGAGACAAATGGACTTCTCCAGCTATTTTGGAGAGGTTTTTTTGTGTCAGCCGAATATTTCGTGTAAAATCGTAAAAAATGAATAGTGCTCCCTCTTGGCAAAACCACAAAATATGCTATAATGTATATAAAGTCAAAGAAAGTCAAAGTCAACTAAAGGTTAAATACTTACGTAGCTTTCTTTCTGCAATCCGGTGGTGGGAGCCATATTGAAGGTAGTACACATCAGCGGATAAAAGCAATATTAAAGGACCTTCGAGCGTCCTTCGCTCTCCTGTTAAAGACCGTTGAAGATCAGTTTCGCTGTTTCCTTGATTGGTTAAATGGGTTGAGAAGGTGTACTCTGTAGGGGCGTGTGGGTCCTTATTGACTTAACGTTTCAGACAGTGGAGGATGAGTGGATGCGTAATATCTCTGATATTATCGAACAATATCTGAAGAGTATTTTGCATGAAAGTCCCGAAGGATTGGTCGAAATTCAACGTAATGATCTGGCTGATCAATTTTCATGTGTGCCTTCCCAGATCAATTATGTCATCAGCACCCGATTTACACTCGAAAAAGGTTACCTTGTAGAGAGTAAACGTGGCGGCGGCGGTTATGTTCGCATACAGCGGATTGAATTGCCGGCTCACTCGGCTCTGCATAACCATTTGCACCATAGTATTGGAGATGAGATCGGGCAGACAGCTGCCGAAGGTCTGATCTACCAACTGGAAGAAGCACGTTTCTTAAGCAAAAGGGAAGCCGGGTTGATGCGGGCAGCTGTATCGAGAGAGATTATATTGGTCAAACTTCCTTACCGGGATCAAATTCGTGCCAGAATGTTAAAGGCGATGTTAATATCTTTGCTCGGTAAATGAAAACTATCGGGATCAAGGGGGTACATCATTGTGCTGTGCCAAGAATGCAACAACCGTCCGGCAACACTCCATTTCACGAAGATCGTGAACGGAGAGAAGACGGAATTCCATATTTGTGAGTCATGTGCTCGTGAAAAAGGGGAAATGATTCCCGGAACATCCAACGGATTTTCCATTCATAACTTATTGTCCGGGTTGCTTGATTTTGAACCCTCAGGCAAGAATGGCAGTGCGGGAGCAACACCTGCGCAATCCCTTCGTTGTGAAGAATGCGGCATGACCTATTCACAGTTTAGCAAAATCGGCCGCTTTGGCTGTAGTTCTTGTTATAAATATTTTGACAGTCGTTTGGACCCACTATTTAAACGGGTTCACGGTAGCACTTCCCACGTGGGTAAAGTGCCTGCACGGGCTGGTGGTCGCATCAAGGTCAAAAGACAGATTGCTGATCTGAAACGGGATCTTCAGGAGAGCATAACGCAAGAGGAGTTTGAAGAAGCCGCTCAAATTCGTGATCAGATCAGGGAACTTGAAAAAGAAATAGCTCAGGAGTAAAGTTTGTGATGAGTAGGAGGGATGCGTAATGCCTAATCTGCGTTTTACAGAGAAGGCGCTCAGCGACTGGATGCGTAGTGATGCGGCTGATTCCGAAATCGTCATTAGCAGCCGAGTCCGGATCGCACGCAACCTGCAGCATTATCCGTTTCCGATGCTGGCTTCCAATGAGCAATCGGAAGAAGTGCTGAATAAGCTGAGCGAAGTACTTCAATACGATGACGTTCATGCTTTTGGAGATTTTCATACCCTGGATCTGATTGATATCGATGACCTTGACAAACGGGTGCTGGTGGAGAAGCATTTGATCAGTCCCAGTCTTGCGAACGAATCCAGAAATGGTGCTGTTATTCTCAGTGAGGATGAATCTGTCAGTATTATGATTAATGAAGAGGATCATCTTCGTATCCAGTGCCTCTATCCGGGGTCCCAGGTGAAAGAAGCCTGGGAGAAAGCTTCCGCCATAGATGATGCTTTTGAAGCGCATGTGGATTATGCTTTTGATGACCGCAGAGGATATTTAACCAGCTGTCCTACGAATGTAGGTACAGGTGTAAGAGCATCTGTCATGATGCATCTGCCCGCTCTGGTGATGACACAGCAGATTGGCCGGATTCTAACCGCAGTATCCCAAGTCGGACTGACTGTACGGGGAATTTACGGTGAAGGCAGTGAGGCGATGGGTAACCTGTTCCAGATCTCGAACCAGATCACACTGGGGCAGACGGAACAAGAAGTCATCGATAACCTGCATAGTGTTGTGTTACAGATGATTGGGCATGAGCGTACCGCCAGAGAACGGTTAATTACCGACTCCAGATTGCGGATTACCGACAGGGTTATGCGTTCTTACGGCATTTTGTCCCATGCAGCCATCGTTGATTCGAAGGAAGCTGCACAGCGTCTGTCTGATGTTCGACTTGGTGTAGATCTCGGATTGTTGGACGGCTTGTCCATTACCGTGATGAACGAGTTGAATGTGATGACGCAGCCGGGCTTTTTGCAGAAAACATTTGGGGAAGACATGCGGACAGATGAGCGTGACATATATCGGGCTCAGTTGATCCGTGATACGATCAGTGCAGCCAATCAATCCTAGGTTGTTCAATAGTTGTTTATAAAGGTTTCACGCCGCATTGCGGCTTTTATATAATAGAGCATTTTTATAAATGAATGCTGAATGATTTTATTCGCAGCATGGCTGCAAACAAAAATGATATGAAGAATACGGTGGGATCCTTTCAACAGCCCCCGTTTTATCCAAAACCATGGAGGTGCAGGAGATATGATGTTTGGAAGATTTACGGAACGGGCCCAAAAGGTGCTCGCATTGGCGCAGGAAGAAGCTGTCCGTCTTGGTCATAATAACATCGGTACAGAGCACATTTTGCTCGGCCTCATTCGTGAAGGCGAAGGCATCGCAGCCAAAGCGCTGATCGGCCTGGGACTCGGATTGGAAAAAATTCAAGATGAAGTAGAGACGCTAATTGGCCGTGGCCAAGAGCAACCTACGAACATTGCATATACGCCTCGTGCGAAAAAAGTGATTGAATTGTCTATGGATGAAGCTCGCAAATTGGGCCATACCTATGTAGGCACAGAGCATATCCTGCTAGGATTGATTCGTGAAGGCGAAGGGGTTGCAGCACGTGTGCTGAACAACCTGGGTATTAGTTTGAACAAGGCACGTCAACAAGTGCTGCAACTGCTTGGCAGCAGTGAAGCTGTATCCAGTCATAATGGTACGCCTTCCAATGTCAGCACACCAACACTGGACAGTCTGGCACGTGATCTTACGGCGTATGCCAAGGAGAACAACCTGGACCCAGTGATTGGACGTAGTAAAGAAATCGAACGTGTTATCCAGGTGCTGAGCCGTCGTACCAAGAACAACCCAGTACTGATCGGTGAGCCAGGTGTAGGTAAAACAGCTATCGCTGAAGGACTTGCACAAAAAATCATCGCCAACGAAATTCCAGAGACTTTGCGTGACAAACGTGTCATGACATTGGATATGGGTTCAGTTGTTGCAGGTACAAAATATCGCGGTGAATTCGAAGATCGTCTGAAAAAAATTATGGATGAAATTCGTCAAGCGGGTAACATTGTCTTGTTCATCGACGAATTGCATACCCTGATTGGTGCAGGCGGAGCGGAAGGTGCAATTGATGCTTCGAACATTTTGAAACCGGCTTTGGCCCGTGGAGAATTGCAGTGCATCGGTGCTACAACGTTGGATGAATATCGCAAATATATCGAGAAGGATGCTGCGCTAGAGCGTCGTTTCCAACCGATTACGGTCGATCAGCCTTCTCCAGAAGAAGCGGTTCAAATTTTGCATGGTTTACGTGATCGTTACGAAGCGCATCACCGGGTAAAAATTACGGATGAAGCGATTGTGCAGGCGGTTAAACTGTCTGATCGGTACATTACAGACCGTTTCCTGCCGGACAAAGCGATTGACCTGATTGATGAGGCGGGTTCCAAAGTAAGACTGAACTCTTACACGATCCCACCTAACCTCAAACAACTGGAGAGCCGTCTCGAGGATATCCGGAAGGAAAAAGACGCAGCGGTTCAAAGCCAGGAGTTCGAAAAGGCAGCAGCACTACGTGACACGGAACAAAAAATCCGTGAAGAGCTGGATGTAACGAAGAACCAATGGAAAGAAAAACAAGGTCGCACGGATTCTGAGGTAACTCCTGAGGATATCGCACAAGTAGTAGCCAGCTGGACTGGTATTCCGGTGAATCAGCTGAAAGAAGAAGAGACACAACGCTTGATGAATCTGGAATCAATTCTGCATGAACGTGTCATCGGTCAGGATGAGGCTGTGAAGTCCGTCAGTCGTGCAGTTCGTCGTGCTCGTGCCGGATTGAAAGATCCGAAACGTCCAATGGGTTCATTTATCTTCCTTGGTCCTACAGGGGTAGGTAAAACCGAGCTGGCTCGTGCTCTTGCAGAAGCCATGTTCGGGGATGAAAATGCAGTCATCCGGATTGATATGTCCGAGTATGGCGAGAAGCATTCCACTTCAAGACTCGTCGGAGCGCCTCCGGGATATGTGGGATATGAAGAAGGTGGACAGCTGACAGAGAAAGTTCGTCGCAAACCTTACTCTGTCGTCCTGCTCGATGAAATCGAGAAAGCACATCCTGAAGTATTCAACATCTTGCTGCAAGTGCTTGAGGATGGTCGTCTGACCGACTCCAAAGGTCGCGTCGTAGACTTCCGGAATACGTTGATTATTTTGACATCCAATGTGGGTGCGGAAGCGATCAAACGTAACTCTACACTGGGCTTTACGGCAGTAGTGGATGCAGGTGCGGATTACGATAACATGAAGGGTAAAGTGATGGATGAGCTGAAGAAAAGCTTCCGTCCTGAGTTCCTTAACCGGATTGATGAAATTATCGTGTTCCATTCTCTTGAAGAAAAACACATTGCTGAGATTGTTACACTGATGAGTGAAGAGCTTCGTAAACGTCTGAATGAATACGAGGTCGACTTCGAGCTCACAGACAATGCCAAGGCTTTCCTTGCCAAAGCAGGCTTCGATCCAGCCTATGGTGCTCGTCCGCTTCGTCGGGCGATCCAGAAGCATATTGAAGACAAATTGTCGGAAGAATTGCTCACGGGTAATGTGACTAAAGGTGATTCGTTGCTCATCGATGAAGAGAATGGAGCATTGTCTGTAACTAAAAAAGACGTTGTTGTTCCTTCCACTGAGGAAATCGAAACGAAATAAGTAACACTCAACTAGTGACATAACTACTGAGTCTGATGTATAAAACAAAAATCCTTCCTGGCTTTAGTCGGGAAGGATTTTTTTGTGTTTTTGTGCCAGTCAGAGACCCAGAGCTGTTGTTTATCAGAAAATAAACTTAGAAGTGCTACGAACATGTGTAAAGTTTGCGATAATCCTTTACGAAAAATCTCAAACAATGGTAAACTTTTATTAACCCTGCACGTCAGGGAATTAAGGCAAAATTCGTCGAAAAATGCAAAATGCTGTTATAAAATAAATCCTAGGAGTGCTGAAGTGGCCAAAGTTAAAACCAAGTTTCAGTGTACGGAATGCGGCTATGAAGCCCCCAAATGGTACGGCAAATGTCCGGGTTGTCAGTCTTGGAATTCAATGGTGGAAGAAACCGAAACGGTGGTCAAAACACAAGGGAGAAATTCCCCTCTCTTTGAGAGTAAAGATAAGCCACTTCCCATCATAGATATAGATAGCGGTCAGGAACCGCGTGTACAGACTGGAATTGAAGAGCTGAACCGGGTTTTGGGCGGCGGAATTGTTCCAGGATCTCTCGTTCTGGTGGGCGGAGACCCCGGAATCGGAAAATCAACATTGATGTTGCAAACATCTCATGCTTTGACTCACTCAGGTTTGCGTGTGTTATATGTCTCAGGTGAGGAATCAGTTAAGCAAACGAAATTGCGGGCTGACCGTCTGGGTGCGCTGTCTCCTGAGTTATATGTACTATGTGAGACCAATATGGAGCGGGTAGAGGAAGCGGTAGAGCAGATCCAGCCGCATTTTCTAGTCATCGACTCTATTCAGACCGTTTATCTGCCAGAAGTCACCAGTGCACCCGGCAGTGTAGCTCAGGTAAGGGAATGTACCTCACGGTTCATGCGAATCGCCAAAGGGCGAGGCATTGCAACCGTACTTGTGGGGCATGTTACGAAAGAAGGCGCCATTGCAGGTCCACGTATGTTGGAACATATGGTGGACTGTGTTCTTTATTTTGAAGGAGAACGGCATCATACGTATCGCCTTTTACGTGCGGTAAAGAACCGTTTTGGTTCGACCAATGAGATCGGCATTTTTGAAATGGGCGAAGATGGACTTCGTGAAGTAGGCAACCCTTCTGAGCTCTTTTTGTCAGAACGTCCTCTGGGTGTGGCTGGTTCTACCGTAGTTGCCAGCATGGAGGGCACACGTCCTCTGCTTGTGGAATTGCAGGCATTGATTTCAACCACACATTTCCCTTCTCCGCGGCGTATGGCAACAGGGGTAGATCTCCATCGATTAAACCTGATTATTGCGGTACTGGAGAAACGGATGGGCATGTTCTTGCAAACGCAGGATGCTTATCTGAACGTAGCTGGTGGTGTGAGATTAGATGAGCCGGCAGTAGATTTGGCGGTTGCTGTAAGTATCGCATCCAGCTTGAGAGATGTACCGACCAAGCCAGATGACGTCATCTTTGGGGAAATCGGTTTAACGGGTGAAGTTCGGGCCGTTTCAAGGGCTGAACAACGTGTGAAAGAAGCTCAGAAATTGGGCTTTAAGCGTGTCATTTTACCAGAAAAAAGCTTAAAGGGCTGGAAACATCCTCGCGGGATACAACTGATCGGTGTGAATACCGTGGCAGATGCACTAGCGGTTGCTTTAGATTAGGGGGCATAACAAGATGAAAGATTCGAGCCAACTGGATAATATGAACGAATTGTTAAGGCTGATTGCACCAGGTACACCTTTCCGCGAAGGTCTGGAGAACGTGCTGCGCGCCAAGACGGGTGCACTGCTGGTTGTAGGATACAGCCCTGAAGTAATGGAAGTGGTGGATGGAGGATTCTCGATTAACTGTGATTTCTCCCCGAACTATTTGTATGAACTCGCCAAGATGGACGGTGCCATTATCCTTAGCGAGGATTTAAAACGTATTCTATACGCCAATACTCAACTTATTCCTGACTCATCCATCTCTTCATCTGAGACGGGGATCCGTCACCGGACGGCTGAGCGTGTCGCGAAACAAACAGGCAAATTAGTCGTATCTATATCGCAGCGGCGGAATATTATCACCTTATACCAAGGAACACTACGGTATTCCCTCAAGGAAATCGGGGTTATTTTGACCAAGGCGAATCAAGCGATTCAAACCTTGGAGAAATACAAGGCTGTATTGACACAGTCCCTTACGAATCTGAGCGCCGCCGAGTTCGAGGAACTGGTTACGATTCCTGAGGTAGTCAATGTCATTCAGCGTACGGAAATGGTTATGCGCATCAAAACGGAAATCAAGCGTTACATTCATGAACTCGGCAACGAGGGACGTCTGATCTCCATGCAGATGGAGGAGCTCGTCGGTACAACAGAAGAGGAAGCCTGGTTGCTGTATAAGGACTATGCCCGTGATGACAGTGATGACAAAATCCGTGAGATTATCGTTGGTCTGAAAAGATTGTCGGACGATGAATTGCTGGATGCACATCATATTGTACGTCTTCTGGGATACCCTTCGTCAGCGGCTACGTCTGAAGATTCGGTTGCACCTCGGGGATATCGGGTATTAAATAAGATACCCCGCCTGCCGAATGTCATCATCCATAACCTGGTGGATCAATTCGAACAATTGCCTCATGTCATTATGGCTACAATAGAAGAGCTGGACGAAGTGGACGGGATTGGAGAGGTACGGGCCCGAACCATTAAGGAAGGTCTCAAGCGTTTGCAGGAGCAGATGTTTATTGACAGACAAATGTAAGGGTTTGCCTATAACGGCTTGAAAATAATGAGGTGAAACAACGATGTTAACCAGATTCATTCCGAATCTCTTTACCTTGGGTAATCTGTTTCTTGGAATGATGGCAATCCTGCTTGCAATTGATGGGAAGTATAGTTTGGCTGCCATTTTGGTCATTATTGCGATGTTACTGGATGGCCTGGATGGCCGTGTCGCACGTGCACTTAATGCCCAGAGTGAGTTTGGCAAAGAGCTGGATTCTTTGTCTGACATGGTTTCATTTGGTGCAGCTCCAGCTCTAATTATATTCATGGTCTCGTTTCAGGACGCAACTCCGGTTTTCGCCTGGATCGCAACCGCAAGCTTTCCAATCTGTGGGGCTATCCGGTTAGCCCGGTTTAACGTTCGCCCCGGTATTCCCGGGTACTTCACAGGTTTGCCGATCCCAGCGGCTGGAGGGGTACTGGCAACACTATCCCTGTTTAATAAGGATATCGGTCCCGTGAGTATGATGATTGCGACCTTGCTGTTATCGTATCTGATGGTAAGTTCGCTGAAATATCCCAATTTCAAAAAGGTTGGTCTACCGCGTAAAGCGATCTGGATTGCACCTTGGGTCATCGTCTTCGCGGTAGTGGTGGCTGTTATGTTTCCAGAACAATTGTCCAAATTGATCTTTATTCCACTTGTGTTATACGCTCTATATGGGATGAAGCATAATATGCGGACGGCAGCCTCGCGGAACCGAGCCAAAAAGCGTAAAGAAGAGAAGTCTTCCCGTCCTTCCGATCGCTAGGCATTCCATCATTTCGGGAAATAAAAAGAAAGCACGTATGCTCCTCAACAGGAGAATACGTGCTTATTTTTGTTTTTAAAATCTATACGTTAACTTAACCATTTGCAATGAAATACGTATTGTTTACGACAAATTGAACATCCCTAACGTCGAACATTTCTGTGACTCGTGATTTACGACCTCTTCCATGTTGATGTCCAGCAGATTGCAGAGAGCCGACATATAAAACAGGTTCCGCCCTAGTTCAGAGCTGATCACCTCTTTACAATTCTCGCACAATTCACCTTCCACATGCGTTTCCAGCAGGCCTTTTGATTGAGCAATGTCGCTCTCTGGGGCATATTTCTGCTTGGTGGCGTGCAGCTCAATGCAGCCGCATTCGGTAATGGCCTTGGACACGGCACGGTTGACAGAGGCGCCGGCTTGTCCTGTTTTGGACAGTACATCAATCAGGCTGCGATGACGCAGCAACAGCTCGGAAACTTGATCCTGAAAAGCCTGTAAACTTAGCGTACTCATTTTGCTACTCACCTCGGGATATGAATTGAATTCATTATATGCCAATAATTTACCTTCTTTCAACTGACGATTGCAACATTTCCAAAAAGTTCTTCAAAAGCGGGATTAGCAATCTGAGAATTGGATCATACTGGATATAAAGATGAAGTTATATTGAAGGAGGTGCAGGGACTTATGTGGAAAAAAGGCATTTTAACTTTTACAGGATTGTGCGGTGCATGGTTCGGCTACACGGCATATCATCTGGCAGGAAAATCCGTCCCTTGGATGGCTGAATGGATTCAATCAGCAGGATTATTGGGGGCTGGGGTATCAACCCTACTAGGTGCTGTATTGTTTATGTCCGTGTGTAACATTGGTGGAACATTAATGGCAACCAGACTACATAATAGTATTGATTCGTTGGCCAAAGTACCGATGAATGAATTGGCTGCGGGTGCGGCGGGTACAGTTGCAGGACTGCTGGTGGCCTTGCTGTTATATCCTTGTGTAGCATGGCTGGGGACGGCCGGAGAAGTGCTGCAAGTGGCACTGACGGTCGTAAGTAGCTATATAGGCTATATGCTTGCCATGGCGAAGAAAGACGATCTGGCGGCCTTCTGGATGTCAGGACGCTGGGGTCATCCTGAGGTGGATGAGGAAAGACGGCTAGAAGAGCACAAAATTTTGGATACCAGTGTAATTATCGATGGTCGCATCGCGGATATATGCAAAACCGGATTTATCGAGGGCACGATTGTAATCCCGGAATTCGTTCTGGAGGAATTGCAGCACATTGCCGATTCATCGGACTTGCTCAAGCGGAACAGAGGACGGCGTGGGCTTGATATTCTGAATAAAATTCAGAAGGAATTGGACGTTAAAGTGCTCATCTACGAAGGTGATTTCGAGGAGATTTCGGAAGTGGACAGCAAGCTGGTCAAGCTCGCCAAGGTGCTTCAGGGTAAAGTTGTCACCAACGACTTCAACCTGAATAAGGTCTGTGAACTGCAAGGAGTATCCGTGCTAAACATCAATGACCTCGCCAATGCTGTTAAGCCGGTGGTATTGCCAGGTGAGGAGATTATGGTGCAAATTATCAAGGATGGTAAGGAACACGGTCAAGGTGTAGCCTATCTGGATGATGGCACGATGATCGTAGTGGAAGGCGGACGCGAGTATATCGGCATGATGATGGAAGTGCTGGTGACCAGTGTGCTGCAGACGTCAGCGGGACGAATGATTTTTGCCAAGCCGAAACTGTTGGAAAAAGCCCAATAAAGCGGTATGATGGGTAGTGTATCGTTTAACGATATTTAATATCGATAGTAGATATTTTGTATCTTAGGACGATAAACTGACAGACAAGGCAGGGATTGCGGCATGGATAAAGGGTGGGGTGTTGTCATTGTGGCGGCAGGTCGGGGGACCCGGATGGGAACAACCGAGAGTAAGCAGTTTCTGCTGCTGCAGGACAAGCCCGTTTTCATACATACGCTTGAAGTGTTTGCGGCTTTGGACGAGATCAGCGAAATGGTGCTGGTCACGGGAGCTGCCGATGTTGAACGCTGCCAGGATTGGGTAAAAGAATACCGACTGGAATCACGTGTCCGTGTCATCCCCGGAGGGAAAGAGAGACAACATTCGGTCCACGAAGGCCTTAAGGCACTAGGGACAGACTGGGTCCTCGTTCACGACGGGGTACGTCCTTTTATAAACCGTGAGCAGATTATGGGGTGTATGAAGGCCGCTATGTCGGGTGGAGCAGCTGTACTGGCCGTTCCAGTGAAGGATACGATCAAACAAGTAAATGCGGATGGAATCGTTACGGCGACGCCGGACCGCAGCAGTCTGTGGAGCATTCAAACCCCGCAGGCTTTTCGTCTTTCTTCCCTGCTGATTGCGTACGAATCGGCGGACCGGGACGGATTTCTAGGAACGGATGACGCAATGCTGGCTGAACGCCAGGGAATGTCGGTCAAGGTTGTGGAAGGCAGTTATAAGAACATCAAATTAACGACGCCGGAAGATTTGGAATACGCCGCGTTTTTGCTCAAGGGAGAGAAGAAGCGATGATACGTGTAGGACAGGGATTCGATGTACATCAACTGGTAGAGGGACGCCCATGCATTATTGGCGGGGTAACGATCCCTTATGAAAAAGGACTGCTGGGTCACTCGGACGCAGACGTGCTGCTGCATGCCATCAGTGATGCCATTCTTGGTGCGCTTGCACTTGGGGATATTGGCAAACACTTCCCGGATACGGATCCGGAGTTCAAAGATGCTGATAGCCTGAAACTGCTGGAGCATGTCTGGCAGTTGGTGAAGGATCGTGGATACCGTCTGGGGAACATTGATTCAACCATTATTGCACAGAAACCGAAGATGGCACCTTATGTTCCGCAGATGGCCGAAGTTATTGCCAAGGCACTTGAAGCGGATGTAACTCAGGTGAATGTCAAAGCGACAACAACAGAGCAACTCGGATTCCCCGGACGGGGAGAGGGTATAGCTGCCCAATCGGTTGTTTGCCTTGTTCGCGTGTGATATTATCAACCAATTAGAGACGGAGGGGATATTATGAGCACCGAAGTTCGCGTGCGCTACGCGCCGAGTCCAACGGGACACCTGCATATCGGGAACGCCCGTACGGCGCTGTTTAACTATTTGTATGCCAAACATAATAACGGCAAATTCATTATTCGTATTGAGGATACGGACGTGAAACGCAACATTGCCGGTGGTGAGGAAAGCCAGCTGAAATACCTGAAATGGCTCGGAATCGAGTGGGACGAAAGTATTGATGTCGGCGGCGAGTACGGACCATACCGTCAGACGGAACGTTTGGACATCTATCGTAAATATACGCAGGAGCTGCTGGATAAAGGTCTGGCTTACCGCTGCTATTGCACGGAAGAAGAGCTGGAGCAAGAACGTGAGGAACAGACAGCACGTGGAGAAACTCCGCGTTATTCGGGTAAACACCGTGATCTGACACCGGAGCAACAGAACGCATTTGAAGCGGAAGGCCGTGTGGCGAGTATTCGTTTCCGTGTACCGGAAGAACGCATCTATACGTTTGATGACATGGTCAAAGGAACAATCTCATTCAACAGCAAGGAATCCGGCGACTTCGTTATTGTGAAAAAAGACGGCATTCCTACGTACAACTATGCAGTTGCTGTCGATGATCATTTGATGAAAATCTCCCACGTCCTGCGTGGGGAAGATCACATCTCTAACACACCGCGTCAACTGATGATTTATGAAGCGCTTGGCTGGGAGCCGCCGCAATTCGGTCATATGACGTTGATCGTGAATGAAAACCACAAAAAGCTGAGTAAACGTGACGAATCCGTTATTCAGTTTATTGAACAATATGATCAGCTCGGCTATCTGCCTGAGGCGATGTTTAACTTCATCTCCCTTCTTGGCTGGTCGCCTGAAGGAGAAGAAGAGATCTTCTCGCAGGAGCAGTTAATCTCCATTTTTGATACGAAGCGTCTGTCCAAGAGCCCGGCGGTATTTGATACACACAAGCTGGCTCACTTGAACAACCACTACATCAAAAATGCTGAACCAGATCGCATTGCCGAAATGGCGATTCCACATCTGCAAAAAGCGGGACGTATTGCCGCTGAGCTCTCACCTGAACAAAAAGAATGGGCATATACGCTTGTTCATCTCTACCAAGAGCAAATGAATTCTGCCTCCGATATCGTGGAGTTGTCGGAAGTGTTCTTCCGTTCCCACCTGGAGCTGGAAAGTGAAGGGGCTGCTGTACTGGCTGAGGAGCAGGTACCAACCGTTCTGAAGGCATTTGCTGATAAAGTACAGGCTAGCGACGAATTTACACCAAGCAAGATGGCTACGCTGATCAAAGAAGTTCAGAAAGAGACCGGATTTAAGGGTAAACAGCTGTTTATGCCGATCCGTGTAGCTCTGACAGGACAGACTCATGGACGCGATCTGAACCAAACAATTGTACTGCTTGGCCGCGATACGGTCATTGATCGATTGCATGCTCAGGTAAAAGGCGCGTAAGTAACGCCCTTGTTTAGTCTACTTTGACTTAAGGATGGAACTTCGTTCCCACCGATATGAAGGAAGATTGTTGTCAGTCCATAACCTTTTCGCTATAATAGCAACACAAAGGTTAAATGGTATGATTTTATCATTCATCATAAAAACAGCAAAGACCGGGAGAAGTAGGCTGAACCGGACAGATTCAGAGAGGATGGTCCCGCAGTAAAGAACAAGATTCTTTGCTGAGGTGGCTGTGAGCCATCCGCTGTCCGTCAGTCGAAATGCACCCGTGAGCTGCATAGCCGAATCCGGCCCCGCCTCTCGTTATGTAGGAGAGAGGAAAACGTCAGGATAGGTTGTGACGGTTGGTTCCCGTTACGGAACTGTTGAGGGTTCATTCTTGTGCAAGGATATGAGGCAGCTATAACAGGTAGCCTAGTTCTTGTATGTTAAGGCATGAACCGAGCAGAGTGGGACCGCGATAAACGCCTCTGCAGCTTAATAGCTGCAGGGGCGTTTTCTATTTAGGTCGAGTCAGAAGAACACTACCATGAGGGCCGCGCCATCCGGAAAGCCGGAGGACGAAGACCTGAACAAGAGGGGAACGAGCATGTTCAAGAAGATCAGATCAGATATCCAGGCGGTGTTTGAAAACGATCCGGCGGCCCGGGGATGGTTTGAGGTTGTATTTACCTACTCGGGGCTGCATGCGATATGGGCGCACCGGGTGGCACACTTTTTATACAAGCGGAGATGGTTTTCTTTCGCGCGGTTCATTTCACAGGTCAGCCGCTTTATGACAGGCATCGAAATCCATCCAGGCGCTACGATTGGCAATCGGTTGTTTATTGACCATGGCATGGGCGTGGTGATTGGGGAAACGTGTGAAATTGGCGACGATGTTGTCATCTATCAGGGGGTCACACTTGGCGGAACGGGTAAAGAAAAAGGGAAGAGACATCCGACAATTGGCAATAATGTGGTTATCTCATCCGGAGCGAAGGTGCTAGGTTCCTTCAGCGTGGGGGATCAATGTAATATTGGTGCGAACTCGGTTGTGCTGAAGGAAGTCCCTTCGAATAGCACCGTTGTAGGCATACCGGGCAGAATCGTGAAGCAGGATGGCCGCCGGGTGGACCGCCTGAATCAGCAGCTTCCAGATCCGGTCATCGATTCCCTGCGCACTATGCAGCAAGAAATCGAACGATTACGTGAAGAAGTGCGTACTTTGCAGAGTACACGTGAAAGTGAGTTTTCCCGTGGTACAATAGAATAATGATGGAAACGGATGAAAGGAAAGTGACTATGACGCTTCAAATTTACAATACGATGAGTCGTACCAAAGAGAATTTTGTTCCTCAAGAGCCGGGGAAAGTGAAAATGTATGTGTGCGGGCCGACGGTATATGATTACATTCATATCGGGAATGCACGTCCAGTTATCTTTTTCGACACAGTTCGCGGATATTTGGAACAGACCGGACATGAGGTGAACTATGTCGTAAACTTCACGGATGTCGATGATAAGCTCATTCGTAAAGCTGAGCAGCTTGGCACGGATGTTCCTCATGTCGCAGAGAAGTTTATTGCAGCGTACTACGAGGATCTCGAAGGGCTGGGTATTCCGAAGGCAAGCAGTAATCCAAGAGTGACCGAAAACATGCCGCTTATTATTGATTTTATCCGTGAGCTGGTTGAAAAGGACTTCGCCTATGAAAATGGGGGTGACGTATATTATCGCACAGGCAAATTTGCGGAGTACGGCAAACTATCGAAGCAAAACCTTCAGGAATTACAGTTTGGAATTCGTATTGGTGTAGATGAGCGCAAAGAGCATCCAGAAGACTTTGTCCTCTGGAAAGCTGCGAAGCCGGGTGAGATTTTCTGGTCCAGTCCATGGGGCGATGGTCGTCCGGGCTGGCATATCGAGTGCTCTGCCATGGCACGGGAATACCTGGGGGATACGTTGGATATTCACGGCGGAGGACAGGATTTGCAGTTCCCTCACCATGAGTGCGAATGCGCTCAATCCGAGGTGTTGACTGGTAAACCACTTGCAAACTACTGGATGCATAACGGATTCATCCGTATTGATAACGAAAAAATGTCGAAATCACTCGGCAACGGTGTGCTTGTCAAAGACCTTCGCAATCAATATAAACGCGAAGCCATTCGTTATTTCATGTTGTCTACTCACTATCGCAATCCGTTGAACTTCACGGAAGATACGATGGAACAGGCACAGAATAGTGTGGACCGGATCGCAAATGCCGTAGGTAACCTTAATCATCGCTTGCAGGCTGTGAGCGTGGATCAGGCTGTGTCAGCTGAGTTTGCAGCGAGACTGGAGCAGATTCGTCAGCAGTATCATGAGAAAATGCAGGACGACTTCAATACGCCTGATGCGATTACGGCAATGTTTGAGTGGGCTGGGGAAGCTAACCAACTGTTGCAGCAAGATGTGGTAAACGCTGCGGACATTCGCGCTCTGCTGGAATTGTTCAATGAGTTGAATGCAGTGCTTCGTATCTATACCGAGGCTGAACCGGAGCTTTTGGACGAAGAAATCGAACGTCTAATTGTAGAACGTAACGAAGCACGCAAAACCAAAAACTGGGCGCGGGCTGATGAAATTCGGGATGAACTGTCTGCGCAGGGCATCTTGCTTGAGGATACGGCTCAAGGAATGAGATGGCGGCGCAAATGAGCGAGGAACAACTGAAAAAGTTGTCAGAATCCGTCGAGCATACCGAGCAACGAGATGAACAGCAGACAGATGAACAGTCTCTGAGCGTTGACCAGGGAGGATGGTTTCCTTATCCCCCCTCCCGGCCTGCACGGTTGATTCCTCCCATCGCTCTCGCCTACATTGGTGATGCGGTATATGAGGTAGCAGTACGGCAGTATCTGTTATCCAAAGCCAACATGCGTCCTAACCATCTGCACCGTAGTGCGACCGGTTTGGTATCGGCGAAGGCACAAAGCCGTATTCTCACAGGTATTGAGGCTGAGCTGACCGAGGAAGAGCGTGACATTGTCAGACAAGGTCGTAATGCCAAGTCTGGCAGTATTCCCAAAAACGCAGACGTTTTGGAGTATAGACATGCCACGGCTCTGGAGTGTCTGATCGGTTACCTGTATAGCAGTGGTCGGCATGATCGCATGATTGAACTGATTCGCCGAGGCATCGAGCATGCGGAACAACATTCGCAATCACCGACAAAATAATATAAATTACAACAAAGCCGCTTCTGTAGGGTGCGCCAATTAGGGTGCAGTAAATCACAGGGCGTTATAGAGAGGATCGAACAAAGATGGAAGAAGAATGGATCGCCGGTAAGCATTCCGTAACGGAGGCGCTGCGTTCAGGCCGGACCATTAATAAAATATGGATTGCAGATACAGCGCAAAAACATTTGACGCAGCCTATTATCGCTGAAGCAAAAAAATTAGGTGTTGTCATTCAGCACGTAGACAAGCGTAAACTGGATCAAACAGTTCCGGGCATTCAACACCAGGGTGTGATGGCGCAAGCGGCTCCTTACGCTTATGTAGAGGTTGAAGACATTCTTGCTGCAGCGGCTGCTAAAAATGAACATCCATTTTTGATTTTGCTGGATGAGATCGAAGATCCACATAATCTTGGATCGATTTTGCGGACGGCCGACTGCACAGGTGCACATGGTGTCATTGTACCTAAACGGCGCTCAGCTGCAGTTACAGTGACTGTATCCAAAACTTCAGCAGGTGCGGTGGAGTATGTGCCAGTGGCTCGTGTAAGCAATCTGGGTCAAACCATTGACCGTCTCAAGGAAGAGGGCGTATGGGTCGTAGGCACAGATGTGGCTGCTCAGGAGAGCGTGTTTGGTAACGGCGTCTTTACAGGCCCGGTAGCCCTCGTGATCGGAAACGAAAACAAGGGAATGGGACGACTCATTCGTGAAAAATGCGATGTGTTGATCAAATTGCCGATGCAAGGTCAGATTAATTCCCTGAATGCTTCCGTGGCAGCGGGTGTTGTCATGTATGAAGTGCTCCGCTCGCGCCAAGCGCAGGACTAGAAGATATGGCTGATTCCCGTGATGTGCTTCTTGTAGACGGGTACAACATGATTGGTGACTGGCCGGAGCTATCCAGATTGGCGGAGAGTGGATTGGAGGAGGCCCGCAACAGGCTTCTATCTCGACTAGCCGACTATCAGGCATTCTCCGGCTTGAGAGTCATTGTTGTTTTTGACGCCTACCTCGTGCCTGGACTCGGTAAATCCTTTACACAGAGCAAAGTGCAGATCTTTTTTACAAAGGAAAAAGAGACGGCTGACGAATGCATTGAGAGACTCGTTCGGGAACTAAGCACGCGAAGACGCCAAATCTATGTGGCTACAAGCGATATGGTAGAGCAGCATGTCATTTTTGGACAAGGAGCTCTGCGTGTATCCGCAAGGGAATTGCTGATCGAAGTAGAGCAGAACGAAAAAGAGTTACAGAAACGTTTGGAAGAAGATCAGGCTAAAGCAACGCGAAATACACTTGGCGGGAAGTTAAGTCCGGATGTTTTGAAGCAGTTTGAGCGGTGGCGCCGGGAATAACAGCACGGTTTTACAAAAATTAGAATTTTGAAACTCTTGACAATTATGTTATTGATGTTCTTTTTTAGGCAGAGCGTGGTTGACGGTGTGAGGTACCATCATATATACTGATCCTATATTTCATAGAGTAGAGTAACGGGGTACCTTGCGTTGCAGCCGGAGGGATTGTCTGTGAGTGTCGACCTCAAAGATATCATGTTATCCAAGTATGATTACCAAAGTGACGAAGACATTGTCGAAGCGGTCCGTGAAGGTGAAAGCGAAGCGCTGGAGTTTTTGATTAACAAATATCGTAACTTTGTACGCGCCAAGGCAAGATCTTATTTTCTGATTGGGGCTGACCGGGAAGATATCATTCAAGAAGGAATGATTGGACTCTATAAATCCATTAGGGATTTCAAAGGGGACAAGCTCGCTTCTTTCAAAGCCTTCGCCGAGTTGTGTATTACACGACAGATTATTACGGCAATTAAGACAGCAACACGTCAGAAGCATATTCCGCTTAATTCTTATGTATCACTGGACAAACCTATTTATGACGAAGAGTCCGATCGTACGTTACTCGATGTGATTTGTGGAACACAGGTCAGCGATCCGGAAGAACTTATCATCAATCAGGAAGAGTTTGTGGGCCTGGAAGATAAGATGTCTGAGATTCTGAGTGATCTGGAACGTAAAGTATTGATGTTGTATCTGGACGGGAGATCTTATCAAGAGATTGCAGTGGATTTGGACAGGCATGTAAAGTCCATTGATAATGCACTTCAGCGCGTGAAGCGTAAACTTGAAAAGTACCTGGAAGTTCGAGATAATTGAACACATGTTGTCGTTGACGGAAAAGGCTCGGGGTTTGAGTCTTTTTTTGCTGCCTCAAGTTTATAAAGTTAAAGAATGATTATACTAGTAATCGCTTGGTCCATGCAGGAGAAGAGAAAAACAGAGATGAGAAACTGAATGTGTTTGATAGGAACTTTTTACCCAATGATGAAAGGCTATTCTTTCATTGACATGGTTATACCCTTATGATAAAGTGTTTTAGGTAGGCCTAAATTCGCGGCTTTTTTTTAGGATTAATTTAGAGACTCCGCTTGAATGTGGAAGTCTTCGGGAGGTGTACATCATGCGGGTAATTATTACTTTGGCTTGTACAAACTGCAAACAAAGAAATTACACTACGACAAAAAACAAGCGTAATCACCCCGACCGCATGGAGATGAAGAAATTTTGCAAGTTTTGTAACGAGCAGACTTCTCATCGCGAAACCAGATAGTTTTTTGGAGGTGTAGTCGGCGTGAAACGTAGTTTCAAATCTCTGATTTCCTTTTTCTCTGAAAGCTGGGCTGAACTTAAAAAAGTTCGCTGGCCTAATCGTAAAGAGCTGACCAACTACACATTGATCGTTCTTGGTACTGTTGTGGTTATGACGCTGTTTTTTTGGGTCATTGATATCGGCATCTCCGCTGTGATCGAAGCGATTATTTAAGAAGGGTCCCAGGTGGCTTGATATGGAAAAAAGATGGTACGTCGTTCATACCTATTCAGGGTATGAGAATAAGGTCAAAGCCAATTTGGAAAAACGCGTAGAGTCCATGGGCATGGAAGACAAGATTTTCCGCGTTCTTGTTCCTATGGAAGAAGAAGTGGTAAACAAAGACGGTAAGAAAAAAACCGTTATGCGTAAAGTTTACCCCGGATATGTCTTGGTGGAAATGGTCCAGACGGATGACTCTTGGTATGTTGTTCGCAACACACCAGGTGTTACGGGATTTGTCGGTTCGACAGGTTCCGGGTCCAAACCAACAGCCTTGCTGCCTGAAGAAGTGGAACAAATTCTGAAGCACATGGGCATGGTTGAGCCGAAGCCTAAAATTGAATTCGATATTAAGGAATCCGTACGTATTAAAGTTGGTCCTTTTGCGAATTTTGTGGGCTCCGTGGAAGAAATCTTGGTAGACAAAAGCAAGTTGAAAGTGCACGTGAACATGTTTGGACGGGAAACACCGCTTGAGTTGGAATACACGCAAGTGGAGAAGATATAGTCTCTTCAAGTTTCTTGTGGGAGGGCTGAGAGGCCCGTTAACCACTATTTTGCAAGGAGGTGTCAATCATGGCAAAAAAGGTAATCAAAATGGTAAAACTGCAAATTCCAGCAGGTAAAGCGAATCCAGCGCCGCCGGTAGGTCCAGCTTTGGGTCAAGCAGGTGTCAACATCATGGCATTCTGTAAAGAGTTCAACGCTCGTACAGCCGATCAAGCGGGATTGATTATTCCTGTTGAAATCACAGTATTCGAAGACCGTTCCTTTACTTTCATTACTAAAACTCCACCAGCAGCAGTTCTGTTGAAAGTGGCAGCTAAAGTAGAAAAAGGATCCGGCGAACCGAACAAGAAAAAAGTCGCTACCGTTAAACGTGATGCGGTACGTCAAATCGCGGAACAAAAAATGCCTGACCTGAATGCTGCTGACGTTGAGTCTGCAATGCGTATGGTCGAAGGTACTGCCCGCAGCATGGGTATCACCATCGAAGACTAATTTTTCATCTGAAACATGGCTTCGTAAAGCCGGCCGATTCGCGGCCGGTTGATGTGGGAGGTATATCCGCTAACACCACAAAGGAGGAATATAACATGGCTAAACACGGTAAAAAATACCTGGAAGCTGCTAAGCTGATTGACAGCGAAGCAACTTACGAGCCTTCAGAAGCTGTAGAGCTTGTGAAAAAGGCAGCCACTGCAAAATTTGATGAAACTATCGAAGCAGCAGTACGCTTGGGCGTTGACCCACGTAAACAAGACCAGGCAGTACGTGGTGTTGTTGTCTTGCCACACGGCACAGGTAAAACACAACGCGTATTGGTATTTGCAAAAGGTGACAAAGCGAAAGAAGCGGAAGCGGCTGGCGCGGACTATGTTGGTGATGCAGACATGATCAACAAAATCCAACAAGGCTGGTTCGAATTCGACGTCTGCGTAGCGACACCAGACATGATGAGTGAAGTAGGTAAATTGGGCCGACTGCTCGGCGGTAAAGGTCTGATGCCTAACCCTAAAGCCGGAACGGTAACTTTCGATGTATCTAAGGCTGTTCAAGAAATTAAAGCCGGTAAAATCGAATATCGTCTGGATCGTGCAGGTCAAATTCATGCACCGATCGGTAAAGCTTCTTTCTCGACAGAGCAATTGAATGAGAACCTTAAAGCTCTCATGGACGCTTTGACTCGTGCTAAACCGGCGGCAGCAAAAGGTGTTTATCTGAAGAATGTAAGTCTTTCTTCTACGATGGGCCCTGGCGCACGCGTGAACGCAGCATCTTTTAGATAATATCGCTTGACAGGCTTGTCCTGTTCTGATATTCTATAAAAGTTGTGAGTCCGAGTGACTGACCGTTGACATTTGAATATGCTTGCCGTAGACAGTAGGTGCCATTTTGGCTTAATTTCCTGCCGAGGTGTGATTATAGAACTTAGAACGATGAAAATCGGTTATGAGTATATATCAAGCCTTCGTGATTCTACGGAGGCTTTTCTTAATGGGATAAATTTGATCAGGAGGTGTACAGTTTGGCAAACGCAAAAGTGATTCAAGCAAAACAAGAGTCCGTTGATGCAGTAACAGCAAAATTGCGCGAGAGCGTTACTAGTGTTGTTGTTGACTATCGCGGTTTGAACGTTGCCCAAGTAACTGAGCTGCGTAAGCAGCTTCGTGAAGCCGGAATCGAATTCCAAGTGCTGAAAAACTCGTTGCTTCGCCGCGCAGCAGCTGCAGCAGAACTGACAGAACTTAACGAAGTACTGACAGGTCCTAGTGCAATTGCATTCAGCGTAGACGACGTAGTGGCTCCAGCCAAAATTCTGAACGACTTCGCGAAAAAGAACGATGCACTGGAATTGAAAGGTGCAGTTGTAGAAGGTCGTGTAATTGGAGTACAAGAAGTCAAAGCGTTGGCAGAATTGCCATCACGCGAAGGTCTCCTTTCCATGCTCCTCAGCGTGCTTCAAGCGCCAGTGCGCAACTTCGCGCTTGCGGTTAAAGCTGTTGCTGAAAAAGAAGAACAAGGCGCGTAAGCAACTTGATCTGAATGCTGCTTAGGCAGTGATGAAATACAAAAAAATAATATTATATATGGAGGTTCAATCATGAGTAAAGAGCAAATCTTGGAAGCAATCAAAGGCATGACTGTACTGGAATTGAATGATCTCGTTAAAGCAATCGAAGAAGAATTCGGCGTAACTGCTGCAGCTCCAGTAGCTGTTGCAGGTGGCGGAGCTGCTGCAGCTGAAGCTGAGCAATCCGAGTTCGACGTAATCTTGACTAGCGCTGGTGCTTCCAAAATCAACGTTATCAAAGCAGTTCGCGAAATCACAGGTCTTGGCCTGAAAGAAGCGAAAGAAGTAGTTGACAATGCTCCAAAAGCATTGAAAGAAAAAGTTAGCAAAGAAGAAGCAGAAACGGTTAAAGCTAAGCTTGAAGAAGCAGGCGCTTCAATCGAAGTTAAATAATTTAGCTTTCATTAGCTAGATGAACAAAACAACAAACCCCTTGACTTATATCAAGGGGTTTGTTGCTGTAATTGTAAAAGGAAAGTGAGTGAGGACATGTCCAATCATTATTATTCGGACAAACCGCAGGTGGCACATGACAGACGGGCTACAGAAGCGGAGCTACGCGGATGGAAATTACGACTCGTTACGGATGCAGGGGTATTTTCCAAAAACGGAATCGATTACGGCAGCAGAGTGTTAATTGATGCTATAGAGTTGCCTGCTGGAGCTCATGTACTGGATGTGGGCTGCGGGTATGGACCTATTGGTCTTACAGCAGCTAAACTTGTACCGGATGGACATGTCACCATGATCGATATCAATGAGAGAGCGGTTGAGCTTTCCAGGGAAAATGCAAAAGCGAACGGCATAACGAATGTAACGGTTATGCAAAGCAATCTTCTGGCTGAGGTTAAAAAGGAAGACTTTGACGCGATTCTGACCAATCCTCCGATCCGTGCGGGTAAGGAAACCGTGCATACGATCTTTGAACAGGCATATCGTCATTTGAAGATGGGCGGAGCGTTATGGATTGTCATTCAGAAAAAGCAGGGGGCACCTTCGGCAAAAGCGAAGCTGGAATCTCTCTTTGGACGAGTGGAGGAAGTAACGAAGGATAAAGGCTACCGAATTTTCAAAGCGGTAAAATTGGAAGAGGCGCCTTTAGGCTAAATCCTAATTTGTAAAGTAAGCAGGGTGGCATTTTTTTTGCAATAGGACTATTGACTTGAAATTCAGGTCGTGGTATTATTGTAAAATGTCAGTATTAAGATGCCCTATTTGGCTTTAGCTAACTAAAAATGTCAACCTTTTTTACGCCGAACGGGCTTATTATGCCTACGTTTGGCGTATAATATGTACATTTTGGGCAAACTGGGGATAAGTATGATTTGGAAAGACATCCGCCGATCAAAGTTGCTCTTTTTTCGAACGACATTCGAGTAAGGGCTTTTCTTTATTTGTGGATGCATTGCTTTGCTCTGTATGTGTACCATTATAAGGTTACAAACAGAGGTTCGCAACGAAATTTTTAAAGTGAGTAGACATTGAGGGGTGAGTTTAAGTTGGCAGGACATCTTGTTCAATATGGTCGACGCACTCGGCGCAGTTATGCACGAATTAACGAGATACTCGAAGTTCCGAACCTGATTGAGATCCAACAAAAATCTTACGATTGGTTTTTGGAGGAAGGGTTGCGCGAAATGTTCCAGGATATCTCGCCGATCCAGGATTTTACAGGTAACTTAATTTTGGAATTTATCGATTACAGTCTCGGTGAACCGAAGTATACAGTAGACGACGCGAAAGAGCGTGACGTTACTTATGCAGCACCGCTTCGGGTCAAAGTCCGGCTCATTAATAAGGAAACCGGCGAAGTCAAAGAGCAGGAAGTATTCATGGGAGATTTCCCGCTGATGACCGACACCGGCACATTTATTATTAATGGTGCGGAACGGGTTATTGTCAGCCAGTTGGTTCGCTCTCCTAGCGTTTACTTCAGTACCAAAGTAGATAAAAACGCCAAAAAAACGTATACCGCTACAGTTATTCCTAACCGCGGCGCTTGGCTCGAACTGGAGATGGACGCGAAGGATGTTGTTTACGTCCGGATCGACCGCACACGTAAAATACCGGTGACGGTTCTCCTGCGTGCACTTGGTTTTGGCACAGACGCTGAGATTCTGGATCTGCTCGGTAATGACGAATATATTCGCAATACGCTGGACAAAGACAATACGGATTCCACGGAGAAAGCGCTGATTGAAATTTATGAGCGTCTTCGTCCGGGCGAGCCACCAACGCTGGATAATGCGAAAAGCTTGCTCGTAGCGCGTTTCTTTGATCCAAAACGTTATGACCTGGCTAATGTGGGTCGTTACAAAATCAACAAAAAGCTTCACATTAAGAACCGTTTATTCAACCAACGTTTGGCTGAGTCTCTTGTGGACACCGAAACTGGTGAAATCATCGCTGAAGCAGGTCAAATGATAGACCGTCGTCTGTTGGATGAAATCATGCCGCAACTGGAGAAGAGCGTTGGTTTCCGCACATATCACGTCGCTAATGGCGTTTTGGATGCCAATGATATCCCGATGCAAACAATTGATGTATTTTCACCGATTGAGGATGGTAAGGTCGTTAAACTGATTGCCAATGCTAACATTGATAAATCAGTGAAGAACGTTACACCAGCTGATATCATTTCCTCTATTAGTTACTTCATTAACCTTCTGCATGGCATCGGAAGCACAGATGATATCGATCACCTGGGTAACCGTCGTCTCCGCTCGGTTGGTGAACTCTTGCAAAACCAATTCCGTATCGGTTTATCCCGTATGGAACGTGTGGTTCGTGAGAGAATGTCCATTCAGGATGCTAACGTAATCACGCCTCAGGCTTTGATTAACATACGTCCTGTTATCGCATCCATTAAAGAGTTCTTCGGTAGCTCCCAATTGTCGCAGTTTATGGATCAAACAAACCCACTGGGTGAGTTGACACATAAACGCCGTCTGTCCGCACTCGGACCGGGTGGTTTGACACGTGAGCGTGCCGGCATGGAAGTCCGTGACGTGCATCCATCCCACTATGGCCGGATGTGTCCAATCGAGACACCAGAGGGACCAAACATTGGTTTGATCAACTCCTTGTCGACATTTGCCCGTGTGAACGAATATGGATTCATTGAAGCACCTTATCGCTGGGTAGATCCGAAGACTGGTGTCGTAACCGAGCAAATCGATTACCTGACAGCAGACGAAGAGGACAACTATGTAATTGCTCAAGCGAATGCGAAGCTGAATGAAGACAGTACTTTTGCTGAAGAAGCGATCATTGTACGTTACAACAAACAGTCGGATAACATCCTTACGATGCCGAGTGAACGTGTTGACTACATGGACGTATCTCCTAAGCAAGTTGTATCTGTCGCTACAGCGCTCATTCCGTTCCTTGAGAACGATGACTCCAACCGTGCGCTCATGGGATCGAACATGCAGCGGCAAGCCGTTCCACTCTTGATTCCTAAAGCTCCGCTGGTCGGAACAGGTATGGAACATAAAGCCGCGAAAGATTCCGGTGTATGTATTGTCTCCAAATATGACGGGATTATTGAACGTTCTTCTGCGAATGAGATTTGGTTGCGTCGTATTGAAGAAGTTGATGGTCAAGAAGTCAAAGGCGATATCGTTAAATATAAATTACACAAATTTATGCGTTCGAACCAAGGAACATGCATTAACCAACGTCCGATTGTCAAAAGAGGTGCTGTTGTCAAAGCTGGTGACATCCTTGCAGACGGTCCTTCGACGGAAATGGGTGAATTGGCACTGGGACGCAACGTAGTGGTTGCCTTCATGACTTGGGAAGGTTACAACTACGAGGATGCGATCTTGCTCAGCGAAAAACTCGTTAAAGAAGATGTGTATACATCCATTCATATCGAGGAATATGAGTCTGAAGCACGTGATACTAAGCTCGGACCTGAAGAGATCACACGTGATATCCCGAACGTAGGGGAAGAAGCGCTGCGTAATCTGGATGAGCGTGGTATTATCCGTATCGGTGCTGAAATCAGTGCTGGTGACATTCTGGTTGGTAAAGTAACACCAAAAGGTGTAACTGAACTGACTGCAGAAGAACGTCTCCTGCATGCGATCTTTGGTGAGAAAGCGCGTGAAGTACGTGATACTTCCCTGCGTGTACCTCACGGTACTGACGGTATCGTAGTTGATGTAAAAGTCTTTACCCGTGAAAACGGTGATGAACTGCCTCCAGGTGTTAACCAACTCGTTCGTGTCTATATCGCTCAAAAACGGAAAATTTCCGAGGGTGATAAAATGGCCGGACGTCACGGTAACAAAGGGGTCGTAGCCCGTATCCTACCGGAAGAAGATATGCCTTTCCTGCCGGACGGAACACCAGTTCAAATCGTTCTTAACCCACTGGGCGTACCTTCCCGGATGAATATCGGTCAAGTACTCGAGGTTCACTTGGGTATGGCGGCGATGCAACTGGGTATTCACGTAGCAACTCCTGTATTCGACGGAGCGAAGGAGTATGACGTCTTCGATACGATGGAAGAAGCAGGTATGCAACGTAATGGTAAAACTGTCCTGTATGATGGTCGTACAGGTGAAGAGTTTGAACGTGAAGTTACCGTAGGTGTCATGCACATGATCAAATTGGCACACATGGTTGATGATAAAATCCATGCCCGTTCCACGGGTCCTTACTCACTTGTTACGCAACAGCCATTGGGTGGTAAAGCCCAATTTGGTGGACAGCGTTTCGGGGAGATGGAAGTATGGGCGCTTGAGGCATACGGTGCTGCTTATACACTGCAAGAAATCTTGACTGTTAAGTCCGATGATGTTGTAGGTCGGGTGAAAACGTATGAATCCATCGTCAAAGGCGAGAATGTTCCTGAACCAGGTGTTCCTGAATCATTCAAAGTATTGATCAAAGAGCTGCAAAGCTTGGGTATGGACGTTAAGATTTTGAGCGAAGATGAGCAAGAGATTGAAATGAAAGAAATGGACGATGAAGATGACGCTGCGAGCGATAAGCTCAGCCTCAACCTTGAGGGTACAGAGGTCGGAGCGGAGTAACCGCTTCGGGCGCATGATGACCGGCGTTTTTCATCAGGCTCGCGTCTTGCTCCGGCTTCGGCCGGAGGGGGCGTAACCTAGAATACAGGACTTGGTTAAGGAGGGTTGCTCCTTGTTGGACGTCAACAATTTCGAATACATGAAGATCGGGCTTGCTTCCCCAGAAAAAATTCGTTCTTGGTCCCGCGGAGAAGTGAAAAAACCGGAAACGATCAACTATCGTACGTTGAAACCGGAAAAAGAAGGGCTGTTCTGCGAAAAGATTTTTGGCCCTACAAAAGACTGGGAATGTCATTGCGGTAAATACAAACGCGTGCGTTATAAAGGCGTTGTCTGTGATCGTTGTGGCGTTGAAGTCACACGTGCGAAAGTACGCCGCGAACGGATGGGCCATATTGAGCTCGCTGCTCCGGTATCGCATATCTGGTACTTCAAAGGTATTCCGAGCCGCATGGGTCTCGCTCTGGATATGTCTCCAAGATCTCTCGAGGAGATTATTTATTTTGCATCATATGTAGTAACTGATCCAGGAGAAACTCCACTGGAGAAAAAACAGCTGTTGTCCGAGAAAGAATACCGCAGCTACCGTGAGAAATACGGATATGGATTCCACGCTGGCATGGGTGCAGAAGCGGTTAAAAAACTGCTTCAAGACATTGATGTGGATAAAGAGCTTGAATTCCTGAAGGAAGAGCTCCGCACTGCACAAGGACAACGTCGTAACCGTGCAATCAAACGTCTGGAAGTTATTGAAGCTTTCCGCAACTCGGGTAATAAACCTGAGTGGATGATCATGGATGTACTTCCTGTTATCCCACCGGAACTTCGTCCAATGGTACAGCTGGATGGTGGACGTTTTGCAACGTCTGACCTGAATGACCTGTATCGCCGTGTAATCAACCGGAACAATCGTCTGAAACGTTTGCTTGACTTGGGCGCACCAGACATTATCGTGCAAAATGAAAAACGGATGCTGCAGGAAGCTGTTGACGCATTGATCGACAACGGCCGTCGTGGACGCCCTGTAACGGGGCCTGGTAACCGTCCTTTGAAATCCCTCAGCCACATGCTGAAAGGTAAACAAGGACGTTTCCGTCAGAACTTGCTCGGTAAACGGGTTGACTATTCCGGTCGTTCCGTTATCGTAGTTGGACCTTACCTGAAAATGTATCAGTGTGGTCTGCCTAAAGATATGGCACTTGAACTGTTCAAGCCTTTTGTTATGAAAGAGCTTGTAAATAAAGGGCTTGCCCACAACATCAAGAGCGCTAAACGTAAAGTTGAGCGTGTAAGTCCTGAAGTATGGGATGTTCTTGAAGAAGTAATTAAGGAGCACCCGGTTCTGCTGAACCGTGCCCCTACACTTCACAGACTCGGTATTCAAGCGTTTGAACCGATTCTCGTTGAAGGTAAAGCGATCCGTCTTCACCCACTCGTATGTACGGCATACAATGCCGACTTTGACGGTGACCAAATGGCCGTGCACGTTCCATTGTCTGCTGAAGCTCAAGCAGAAGCACGTATCCTGATGCTTGCATCAGGTAACATTTTGAACCCGAAAGACGGTAAACCGGTTGTTACCCCTTCCCAGGATATGGTGCTTGGTTCTTACTACCTGACCATGGACAACAAGGAAGAAAAGGGAACAGGTATGATCTTGCGCACGGTTAACGAAGCTGTATCCGCGTACCAACGTGGTACTGCAGGTTTACATGCACGTGTAGCGATTCCGGTTAGAGCGCTTGGCAAAACAGTCTTCACCGATAAGCAACAAGATGCAATGATGTTGACTACGGTCGGCAAAATCATCTTTAATGAAATCTTCCCGGCAAGCTTCCCTTACATCAATGATGCAACTCGTGCGAACCTCTACCAGGGTACCGCTGAGCATTCATTTGTTTATGAGAAGGGTGCTGACCTTAGAGAAGCGATTATGAACGCTCCTTTGGCTGGTGGTGTCGGTAAAGAATATCTCGGTTCTATCATCGCACGTTGTTTTGAAATTTATCATACAACGGAAACAGCCGTTATTTTGGATAAAATCAAACAACTCGGATTCACATACTCCACTCGCGCTGGTATCACTGTAGCGGTGTCGGATGTTATCGTTCCACCTGAGAAATTTGAAATTCTTAGACAGTCTGAGGAAAAAGCACAAATCGTTACGAACCAATACCGTCGTGGTCTGATTACGAACGAAGAGCGCTATGACCGCATCATTGATATCTGGTCGAAATCGAAAGATGATATCACCGAGATTCTGATGAAATCGATGGATCGCTACAATTCCATCATGATGATGGTTGACTCCAAAGCACGGGGTAACAAATCGCAAATCACCCAATTGGGCGGTATGCGTGGTCTGATGGCCAACCCATCCGGTCGAATCATTGAACTCCCAATCAAATCGAACTTCCGTGAAGGTCTGACGGTACTCGAGTACTTTATCTCGACTCACGGTGCCCGTAAAGGTTTGGCCGATACGGCCCTGCGTACAGCGGATTCAGGTTACCTGACCCGTCGTCTCGTAGACGTGGCACAAGACGTGATCGTGCGTGAAGATGATTGTGGTACAGATAAAGGCTTTACCGTAAGTCGTATCCAGGATGGTAAAGAGGTTATTGAGGATCTCTACGACCGTATTGAAGGCAGATACTGCTTCGAGACTGTTCGTCATCCGGAAACAAAAGAAATTATTGCACACCGTAATGAACTGATTGACTCTGATAAAGCTGAGGCAATCATCGAAGCTGGCGTAACCAAACTACAAATCCGCTCCGTACTTAGCTGCCGTGCACGTCACGGTGTCTGCAAGAAGTGTTATGGTCGCAACTTGGCGACTGGTAAACACGTGGAGATCGGTGAAGCAGTTGGTATTATCGCAGCACAATCCATTGGTGAGCCAGGAACACAGCTGACAATGCGTACATTCCACACCGGTGGTGTAGCCGGAGACGATATTACGCAAGGTTTGCCGCGTATCCAGGAGTTGTTTGAGGCTCGTAATCCTAAGGGTCAAGCAACAATCAGTGAGATCGACGGTGTTGTTAAAGAAATTCGCGAAGCGAAAGATCGTCGCGAAATTGAAATTCAAGGTGAAGCAGAATCCAAAGTTTACTCTGTTACCTACGGTTCTCGTGTACGCGTTAGCGAAGGCATGGAAATTGAAGCAGGCGACGAGTTGACAGATGGTTCTATCGATCCAAAAGAAATGCTGCGCATTAAAGGCGTACGTGGCGTACAGAACTACATTTTGCAGGAAGTACAACGCGTATACCGTAACCAAGGCGTAGAAATCAATGACAAACACGTTGAAGTTATGATCCGTCAAATGTTGCGTAAAATCCGTATCGTCGATGCAGGGGACACTACATTGTTGCCAGGATCGTTCGTGGATACGCATGAGTACGAAAGAGCTAACAAGACAGCGATTCTGAGTGATAAAGAGCCAGCGGTTGCAAAACCAATTCTGCTCGGTATTACGAAAGCATCCCTGGAAACAGACTCCTTCCTCTCGGCGGCTTCGTTCCAAGAGACTACACGTGTACTGACAGATGCAGCGATCAAAGGTAAAGTCGATCAGTTGCTCGGTCTGAAAGAGAATGTAATCATCGGTAAACTGATTCCTGCAGGTACAGGCATGCACCGTTACCGCAGCATCAAATTTGCTGAGCCGGAAGATGGCCAATCTTCGGTAGAAGAACTTGAGCCAGTTTCGGTTGATTAAGATATTTCACTAGATTCATCCTTATTATTAGGGTGAACTAAAGTTTTGTACGCCGGGAGGCGACGGCTGTTTCATACAGAAGAACGTTCCCGGCGAGGCAAAACTTTAAATGAAATATTTTAGGATTAGCATTGACATTGCTTGCGCTAGATGCTAATATATCAAAGGTGCGTGAGTAGCTGATTGTATTTGGTCCTATTCGGAGGAATGAACAATGTCTAATGAAAAAGGTCTGCAAGATGCTCATGTCAAAATAGGTACCAAACAGACCACGCGGATGGTTCAGACAGGTATGGCTTCTGAAGTTTATGTGGCTGAAGATTGTGATCCGCAGCTTACTTCCAAAATCATTGCTTTGTGTGAACAACACAATGTGAAGTGCACGAAAGTGGACACAATGAAAAATCTCGGCAAAGCTTGCGGGATTGGAGTAGGGGCAGCAATGGCTGCTGTCGTAAAATGATACGGTAAGGAACGTTTTTGTCCGAGAACTTTTAGGGATTCTCCAAGGCAAAAACTTTTCATTTGTCTTTTTATGAACCGCCTGGGTCTGTGGACTTAGCGTAAGAGGTTTATAAAGAAACATGAAAAATTGAGGAAGGGGGTGGCAATCACATGCCAACTATTAACCAACTGGTACGTAAAGGACGTCAAGCTAAAGTTGATAAGTCCAAATCACCAGCTTTGCAAAAAGGGTTCAATGCTTTGAAACGTGAATCAACTAACATCAGTGCCCCACAAAAACGTGGTGTCTGCACTCGTGTAGGTACAATGACTCCACGTAAACCAAACTCTGCACTTCGTAAGTATGCCCGTGTTCGTTTGACGAACCGTCTCGAGGTAACTGCTTATATCCCGGGTATCGGACATAACCTTCAAGAGCACAGTGTTGTGTTGATCCGTGGAGGTAAAGTTAAAGACCTTGCAGGGGTTCGTTATCACATCGTTCGCGGAGCTCTTGATACTGCAGGCGTGAACAACCGTATGCAAGCTCGTTCGAAATACGGTGCTAAACGTCCAAAAGCTAAAAAAGCCTAATATATTATAAGTAGCAGTCCTGAATATCTTCTGGGTTAATCCCAGGAGGTGTAGGATGTGCTCATGAAGAAAGAAAGGGGGATATCCATGCCACGCAAAGGTCCAGTTACGAAAAGAGACGTGTTGCCAGATCCGGTATACAGCAGCAAGCTGGTTACTCGTTTGATCAATCGCATCATGCTCGACGGAAAACGCGGTGTTGCTCAAAGCATTCTGTATAATGCGTTTAAGTTGATTCAAGAACGTACGGGTAATGACCCTATGGAAGTATTTGAAGCAGCAATCAAAAATATCATGCCAGTCCTGGAAGTTAAAGCTCGCCGTGTCGGCGGTGCCAACTACCAAGTACCAATCGAGGTAAAACCAGAGAGACGTACTGCTTTGGGATTACGTTGGCTCGTGAACTACTCCCGCAACCGCGGTGAGAAAACAATGGAAGAGCGTTTGGCGGCTGAGATCATCGACGCTTCCAACAACACAGGCGCTTCCGTTAAAAAACGTGAAGATACGCATAAAATGGCTGAAGCGAACAAAGCGTTTGCTCACTACCGTTGGTAGGATTCGGTTCACAATAATAACTTCAATTTTGAAGGGAGACCCATTTCATGGCAAGAGAGTTCTCCTTGAAAAATACACGTAATATCGGGATCATGGCTCATATTGATGCGGGTAAAACCACGACAACTGAGCGGATCTTGTTCTACACAGGACGTACGCACAAAATCGGTGAAGTACACGAAGGCGCTGCGACAATGGACTGGATGGAACAGGAACAGGAGCGCGGAATTACAATTACTTCCGCTGCGACTACCGCTGCTTGGAAAGGCCACCGCGTTAACATCATTGATACCCCGGGACACGTTGACTTCACTGTTGAAGTTGAACGTTCCCTTCGTGTATTGGACGGAGCAGTTGGTGTATTCAGTGCGAAAGAAGGCGTTGAGCCTCAGTCCGAAACCGTATGGAGACAGGCTGACAAGTACGGCGTACCTCGTATCGCTTATGTAAACAAAATGGATATCATCGGTGCTGACTTCCTGAACGTTGTATCTGACATGCGTGATCGCCTTCAAGCGAACGCAGTTGCGATTCAACTTCCTATCGGCGCTGAAAATGATTTTAAAGGTATCATTGATATCGTTGCACAAAAGGCTCATATGTACAAAGATGACCTTGGACAAGATATCGAAGAAACCGAAATTCCTGCGGAATTTGTTGAGCAAGTTGCAGAACTCCGTAACGAATTGGTTGAGCGTGTTGCAGAACTCGACGAAGATTTGACAATGAAATACCTGGAAGGCGAAGAGATCACTATTGATGAGATCAAAGCGGCCCTCCGTAAAGGTGTTGTTGATGTTAAGATCTTCCCGGTTATCTGTGGATCCTCGTATCGTAACAAAGGTGTTCAACTGATGTTGGATGCTGTTATCGACTACTTGCCGGCTCCAACAGACGTTCCATCTATCACTGGTCATCTTGAAGATGGAACTGAAGCAATTCGTAAGTCATCCGATGAAGAGCCTTTCTCCGCATTGGCATTCAAAATCATGACTGACCCTTACGTTGGTAAATTGACATTCTTCCGCGTATACTCCGGTGTTCTTCAATCCGGATCTTACGTATTGAACGCAACTAAAAACAAACGTGAGCGTATCGGTCGTATCCTTCAAATGCATGCAAACAGCCGTCAAGAAATCACTGAAGTTTACTCCGGTGACATTGCAGCTGCTGTAGGTTTGAAAGATACGGGTACAGGTGATACACTGTGTGATGAGAAAAATCCGGTTATCCTGGAGTCAATGAACTTCCCTGATCCGGTTATCGAAATCGCCGTTGAACCTAAAACCAAAGCTGACCAAGATAAAATGGGTGTTGCTCTCGGTAAGTTGACTGAAGAGGATCCTACTCTTCGTGCTCATACTGATGAAGAAACAGGCCAAACGATCTTGGCAGGTATGGGGGAGCTTCACCTTGATATCATCATTGACCGTATGCGTCGTGAGTTCAAGGTTGAAACTACTGTGGGTAAACCACAAGTAGCTTACCGTGAAACTTTCCGTGCACCAGCGCGTGTTGAAGGTAAATTCGTTCGTCAATCCGGTGGTCGTGGTCAATACGGTCACGTATGGGTTGAGTTCGAACCTCTCGAAGCAGGTACAGGCAGCCAGTTCGAAAGTAAGGTTGTCGGTGGTTCTGTTCCAAGAGAATACATTCAACCAGCTCTTGCAGGTATCGAAGAGCAAATGAAAAACGGCGTTATCGCAGGCTTCCCGCTTGTTGACGTTAAGGCTACAATCGTAGACGGATCTTACCATGATGTCGATTCCAACGAGATGGCATTTAAAATTGCCGGATCGATGGCGCTAAAAGCTGCGAAAGACAAATGTAAGCCGGTTCTGCTTGAGCCAATCATGAAAGTAGAAGTAACCGTTCCAGAAGAGTATATGGGTGACGTTATGGGTATGCTTAACTCCCGTCGTGGCCGCATCGAAGGTATGGATTCCCGTAGTGGAGCCCAAATCATCCGTGCTAAAGTACCTTTGTCTGAAATGTTCGGATACTCTACAACTCTTCGTTCCGGTACTCAAGGACGCGGCGTATTCTCCATGGAGCTTTCTCACTATGAAGAAGTTCCTAAGAGCATCGCTGAAGAGATTGTTGCCAAAACAAAAGGAACCGAGTAGTTTTCTCTCATTGAATGAAAGTGCATAAGAGTCATGTATTCTTTGCACTTCATTTAGTGAAAACATAAAATTATAATTTTAAGGAGGCCACGTTCAAATGGCAAAGGCTAAATACGAACGTAATAAACCCCACGTTAACATTGGTACTATTGGTCACGTCGACCATGGTAAAACAACTCTGACTGCTGCAATCACTACTGTATTGTCTAAAACTTACGGTGGCGCAGCAATTGCATTCGATCAAATCGATAAAGCTCCAGAAGAGCGCGAGCGCGGTATCACAATCTCAACATCACACGTTGAGTATGAAACTGACACTCGTCACTACGCTCACGTAGACTGCCCAGGTCACGCCGACTATGTTAAAAACATGATCACTGGCGCGGCACAAATGGACGGAGCTATCTTGGTAGTATCCGCAGCTGACGGCCCAATGCCACAAACTCGTGAGCACATCCTGCTCTCCCGTCAAGTAGGCGTACCTTACATTGTTGTTTTCTTGAACAAATGTGATATGGTTGAAGACGAAGAGTTGTTGGAATTGGTTGAGATGGAAGTTCGCGACCTTCTTAACGAATATGAGTTCCCAGGTGATGATACTCCAATCACTCGTGGATCCGCTCGTGAAGCTCTGCAAAACCCTGATGGTGAGTGGGCTCAAAAAATCGTTGAGATGTTCAAAGAGATCGATACGTACATCCCATTGCCTGAGCGTCAAACTGACAAACCTTTCTTGATGCCTGTCGAGGACGTATTCTCCATCACTGGTCGTGGTACTGTTGCTACTGGCCGTGTAGAGCGTGGTACTGTTAAAGTCGGCGAAGAGATCGAAATCGTTGGTATTACTGAAGAAACTAAAAAATCCGTAGTTACGGGCGTAGAAATGTTCCGTAAATTGTTGGACTCCGCTCAAGCGGGCGACAACATCGGTGCATTGTTGCGTGGTGTTGATCGTACTCAAATCGAGCGCGGTCAAGTACTTGCAAAACCAGGTTCTGTTAAGCCACACACAGAATTCACTGCACAAATCTACGTTTTGACTAAAGAAGAGGGTGGCCGTCACAAGCCTTTCTTCACTGGATACCGTCCACAGTTCTACTTCCGTACAACTGACGTAACAGGCATCATCAACTTGCCTGAAGGTACTGAAATGGTAATGCCTGGTGATAACATCACGGTTACTGTTTCCTTGATCTCCCCAATCGCGATTGAAGAAGGAACTAAGTTCTCCATTCGTGAAGGCGGACGTACAGTAGGTGCAGGTTCCGTAGCATCGATCCAAAAATAATTCGGCTTAACGCTGAATAAAGCATATGCAACAGTGTACTGGAACGAGTAACATTGTATTGTAACGAAGCTTCGGAAGAGTTCTTTATCCGACATCGGATAAAGAACTCTTTTATTATGTAATAGTTTCGGAACCTGCGTCATACGAAATGAACATCATTTACGAATGTAGATGGATTGGTAAGGCAGCATGAATATTGAAGATAAACACTGCACTAAACGAAGTCATTTCATCAGAAAAGATAAGTTTAAATGTTTTTCTTAAATATGCTTGCAATACGCCCATCTTTTCTATATAATAATGAATGTTGTTCTGTGACGTTGCGATGATGTGAGAGGTTACTGGCACACCCGGCCCCTTTGCCATGGGACAGTGGCTAGAAAATTTTCACGGAGTATGTCCGATAAAAAATTGGGCGATAGAAGGAGGGACTAAAATGGCAAAGCAAAAAATTCGTATTCGTTTGAAAGCTTACGACCACAGAATTCTTGATCAATCCGCGGAGAAAATTGTTGAAACAGCAAAACGTTCGGGTGCAGGTGTATCCGGTCCGATTCCGCTTCCTACTGAAAAACAAATCATTACTATTCTTCGTGCGGTGCACAAGTACAAGGATTCTCGGGAACAATTCGAACAACGCACACATAAGCGTTTGATCGACATCGTTAACCCGACTCCACAAACTGTGGATGCCTTGATGCGCTTGGATCTGCCGTCCGGTGTAGATATCGAAATTAAATTGTAATACAAGCTACAACAAAGACCATGTATAAAGGAAAAGAGGTGTCAACATGAAAGCAATCTTAGGAAAAAAACTCGGAATGACTCAAGTATTTACACCTGAGGGTAACGTTGTACCAGTAACGGTTATCGAAGCAGGCCCTTGTGTTGTTTTGCAAAAGAAAGACATTGAGAATGATGGCTACGAAGCAATTCAAATCGGTTACTCCGATAAGAAAGAGAAAAATGCTAACAAGCCAGAAGCAGGTCACGCTAAAAAAGCGAACACTGCCCCTAAGCGCTACGTTCGTGAAGTTCGCGGTATCAACATCGCAGAATATGAAGTTGGCCAAGAACTGAAAGCTGACATTTTCGCTGAAGGCGAATTCGTTGACGTAACGGGTATTTCTAAAGGTAAAGGTTTTGCCGGCGTTATCAAACGTTGGGGACAAAGCACTGGACCTATGTCACACGGTTCGCGTTACCACCGTGGCCCTGGTTCAATGGGTTCGATCCAAGCTAACCGCGTTCCTAAAGGCAAACGCCTGCCAGGACACATGGGACATGATACTGTTACAATCCAACGTCTTGAAGTAGTTAAAGTAGACGCTGAACGTAATGTGTTGCTCGTGAAAGGTTCCATTCCTGGACCGAAAAACAGTCTCATTAAAGTTAAAGAAACAGTGAAAAAATAACCACTGAAGAAAGGAGGAACACAAAATGCCAAAAGTATCAGTTTACAATGTAGATGGTAGCCAAGTAGGCGAAGTTGAATTGAACGATGCGGTTTTCGGAATTGAGCCGAACCAACACGTTCTGTACGATGCAGTTCTTATGCAACGCGCTTCCCTTCGTCAAGGTACCCACAAAGTAAAAGGACGTTCTGAAGTACGTGGCGGTGGACGTAAGCCTTGGAAACAAAAAGGTACAGGTCGCGCTCGTCAAGGTTCAATTCGTTCACCACAATGGAAAGGCGGCGGTATCGTATTTGGTCCAACACCACGGAGCTATGCGTATAAACTGCCTAAGAAAGTTCGCCGTTTGGCGATCAAATCAGCTCTTTCATCCAAAGTGATCGACAATGACATTATCGTTCTGGACGCTCTCACGCTGAGCTCACCTAAAACGAAAGAATTTGCAGCCATCTTGAATAACTTGAAAGTTGGACGCAAAGCTTTGATCGTAGCTCCTAGCTATGATGATAATGTGGCTCTTTCCGCACGGAATATTCCAGGCGTGAAATTCGTAGCTGCTGACGGCATTAATGTTCTTGACGTGCTTTCGCACGACAAACTGATCATTACGAAAGAAGCAGTTCAGAAGGTAGAGGAGGTGCTCGCGTAATGAAGGATCCTCGTGATATTGTAAAACGTCCGATTATTACGGAACGTACTGCTGACATGATGAATGACTTGAAATATGTATTTGAAGTCGATATCCGTGCAAACAAAACCGAGATCAAGAAAGCCGTGGAAGCTATTTTCAACGTAAAAGTGAAAAACGTGAACACGCTTCGTGTTCCAGCTAAGCCAAAACGGTACGGACGTTATTCCGGATATACTAGCGAATGGAAAAAAGCGTTTGTAACGCTGACACAAGACAGCAAAACGCTTGAGTTCTTTGAAACTGTATAATTGAATTTTTGAAGTAAGGAGGGAAACCCAGTGCCAATCAAAAAGTATAAACCAACATCCCCGGCAAGACGGAACATGTCCGTTTCTACATTTGAGGAAATCACCACAGATCAGCCGGAGAAATCGTTGTTGGCCCCATTGAGCAAACAAGCAGGCCGCAACAACCAAGGTAAAATTACAGTTCGTCACCATGGTGGTGGACACAAACGTAAATACCGTATCATCGACTTCAAACGTACTAAAGATGGAATACCGGGCCGCGTTGCTACGATTGAGTATGACCCGAACCGTACATCTAACATCGCTCTGATTCACTATGCTGATGGTGAAAAACGTTATATCATCGCTCCTAAAGGTTTGAAAGTTGGAGATCAAGTATTCTCCGGACCTGAATCAGACATCAAAATCGGAAACGCATTGCCACTCGAAAATATTCCAGTAGGTACTGTTATCCACAACATCGAGTTGAAACCAGGTAAAGGCGGACAATTGGTTCGTGCTGCTGGTACAGAAGCTCAATTGCTTGGTAAAGAAGAAAAATACGTTTCTGTTCGTCTCTCTTCCGGAGAAGTTCGTCGTATTTTGAAAGTTTGCCGCGCAACAATTGGAGCTGTTGGTAACCAAGACCACGAGCTCATCAAAATCGGTAAAGCCGGTCGTAGCCGTTGGTTGGGTAAACGTCCTGAAGTTCGTGGTGTAGTAATGAACCCTAACGATCACCCACACGGTGGTGGTGAAGGTCGTGCTCCAATCGGACGTAAATCGCCAATGTCACCATGGGGTAAACCTACTCTTGGTTACAAAACGCGTAAGAAAAATAAAGCTTCTGATAAATACATCATTCGCCGCCGCACGAAGTAATACACATTGTGCATAACTTCGTGAGGCATCTGCGGATGCATAATAGCTACGTTTGAAGGGAGGATCTCCACATGGGTCGCAGTTTGAAAAAAGGGCCATTCATTGATGGCTACATGCTGAAAAAAGTAGAAGACATGGAAGCATCCGGTAAAAAGCTTGTTATTAAAACCTGGTCCCGTCGTTCTACAATTTTCCCGCAATTCATCGGACACACATTTGGCGTATATGACGGTCGTAAACACGTACCAGTATACGTAACTGAGGACATGGTCGGACACAAATTGGGTGAGTTCGCTCCAACCCGTACGTACAAAGGCCATACTGATGATGATAAGAAAACAAGAAGATAAATGAATATCTTTAATGTTTGAGAGGAGGTTACACAATGGAAGCAAAAGCACATGCTAAGTTTATCCGGATTGCTCCTCGTAAAGTTCAACTCGTTGTTGACTTGATTCGCGGCAAGCAAGTAGGTGAGGCGGTTGCCATTCTCCGTCACACTCCGAAATCCGCTTCTCCTATCGTTGAGAAGTTGCTTAATTCCGCTATTGCGAATGCGGAACATAACTATTCTTTGGATGTTAATAACTTGGTTATCTCGCAAGCTTACGTGAACCAAGGACCGACAATGAAACGTTTCCGCCCTCGTGCAATGGGACGTGCAAGTCGTATTAACAAACGTACTAGCCACATCACTTTGGTGGTATCTGAAAAGTAGAAGGAGGGGAAATGTGTGGGCCAAAAGGTAAATCCAGTCGGACTCCGTGTCGGAATTATCCGTGACTGGGAATCTAAGTGGTATGCAGGTAAAGACTTCGGCGATCTTTTGATGGAAGACGTGAAAATTCGTGAATTCCTGAAAAATAAATTGAAAGACTCCGCTATGTCTCGTGTTGAAATCGAGAGAGCGGCTAACCGCGTAAACGTAACGATTCACACTGCGAAACCAGGTATGGTTATCGGTAAGGGTGGTTCGGAAGTTGAAAATCTGCGTAATCAAATTACGAAAATCGCAGGCGGTAAAAAAGTACACATCAACATTTCTGAAATTAAGAACCAAGACCTGGACGCAATCCTGGTAGCTGAAAGCATCGCACAACAATTGGAGCGTCGTGTTTCTTTCCGTCGTGCTCTGAAACAAGCTATTCAAAGAACAATGCGCTCTGGTGCAAAAGGTATTAAAACTCAAGTGGGCGGACGTCTTGGCGGTGCTGAGATTGCTCGTTCGGAAGGCTACAGCGAAGGAACTGTTCCACTGCACACGCTTCGTGCCGACATCGACTACGGTACAGCAGAGGCTCATACTACTTACGGCCGTATCGGCGTGAAAGTATGGATCTATCGTGGAGAGGTTCTTCCTACGGCTAAGAAACAAGCTGCTAAGGAAGGAGGCAACTAATCATGTTGGTACCAAAACGTGTAAAACACCGTAAGCAACAACGTGGACATATGAAGGGCCAAGCTAAAGGCGGAACTACGCTGAACTTTGGTGAATATGGTCTGCAAGCTACGGAACCGGCTTGGATTACGAACCGTCAAATCGAAGCGGCTCGTATTGCGATGACTCGTTACATCAAACGTGGTGGTAAAGTTTGGATCAAGATCTTCCCAGACAAACCAATCACTCAAAAGCCTCTCGAGGTTCGGATGGGTAGCGGTAAAGGTAACGTAGAAAAATGGGTTGCAGTTGTGAAACCAGGTAAGATCATGTTTGAACTTGCTGGTGTACCGGAGGATGTTGCTCGTGAAGCAATGCGTCTTGCCGCTCATAAACTGCCAATCAAAACGAAGTTTGTGAAACGTGAAGAATTGGGTGGTGAAGCAAATGAAAGCTAGTGAATTTCGCAACCTAACCTCTGCTGAAATCGAGCAAAAGATTGCCGGATTTAAAGAAGAACTCTTTAACCTCCGCTTTCAACTCGCTACCGGTCAGCTGGATAACCCGACTCGAATCCGTGATGTGCGGAAAGAAATAGCTCGTGCTAAAACCATTATCCGTGAAAGAGAATTGGGAATCGGTTAATTAGGGATCGGATGTATAATCCGTCCGTAATCAGGAAGGAGGCCAACAATGAGCGAAGAACGTAACGCACGTAAAGTGCAAACCGGTAAAGTGGTCAGCGATAAAATGGACAAAACGATTGTTGTTGCTGTAGAAACTTACAAAAAACACAACTTGTACCATAAACGCATTAAGGTTACTAAAAAATTCAAAGCGCATGACGAAGAAAACACTGCGAAAATCGGTGACACGGTGAAAATCATGGAGACTCGTCCGCTTTCGAAAGATAAACGCTGGAGACTTACTGAAATCGTAGAAAAAGCGGTTATCATCTAATGCATCAGCAGCATAGCTGAAAGGAGGAATACTAAATGATTCAACCATTTACACGTTTGACTGTGGCTGACAACTCCGGTGCGAAGGAACTGATGTGTATCCGCGTACTCGGCGGTACGGGACGTCGTACAGCTCAAATCGGTGATCTGATCGTTTGTTCTGTAAAACAAGCAACACCAGGCGGCGTTGTCAAAAAAGGTGATGTAGTTAGAGCGGTTGTCGTTCGTACGAAGCGTTCTGTACGTCGTAAAGACGGTTCCTACATCGGTTTTGATGAAAATGCAGCGGTTGTTGTAAAAGACGACAGAAGCCCGCGTGGAACACGTATTTTCGGACCTGTTGCTCGTGAACTTCGCGAGAAAGACTTCATGAAAATCGTTTCCTTGGCCCCAGAAGTTATCTAAAGCTTAATCTCGTGATGTTAGAAACAGGAGGTGTACGAAATGCCAAGAGTGAAAAAAGTTCTGGAATCCCATAACAATAAACTTCATGTTAAAAAAGAAGATACAGTTATGGTGATCAGCGGTAAAGACAAAGGTAAAAAAGGCCGTGTCATCGCTGCTTATCCTCGTGAGAACCGCGTCCTTGTGGAAGGTGTTAACATGATTAAAAAACACCAGAAGCCTAACCAGCAAAATCCGCAAGGCGGCATTATCGAGAAGGAAGCTCCGATTCACGTTTCCAACGTAATGCACATCGATCCAAAGAGCGGAAAAGTAACCCGTGTAGGTTACAAAGTGTTGGATAACGGAAAGAAAGTGCGCGTTGCTAAACGTTCCGGAGAAATTATCGACTAATTGAACCGAATGAGAAAGGAGGTCTATGATTCATGGCAGCAAGAATGAAAGAACGTTACCTGAACGAAATTGCTCCTGCTTTGATGCAGAAGTTTAACTATACAACGGTAATGCAAGTGCCGAAAATCGAGAAAATCGTTATCAACATGGGTGTGGGCGACGCTGTCCAAAACTCCAAAGTGTTGGATTCCGCAGTAAACGATTTGCAATTGATCGCAGGTCAAAAACCTGTAATCACTCGTGCTAAAAAATCTATCGCAGGTTTCAAACTGCGTGAGAACATGCCTATCGGTGTGAAAGTAACATTGCGCGGCGAGCGCATGTACTTCTTCCTCGATAAACTGCTCAACGTTACGCTTCCTCGTGTCCGCGACTTCCGCGGTGTATCGAGCAAAGCTTTCGACGGACGTGGTAACTACACACTGGGTCTGAAAGAACAATTGATCTTCCCAGAGATCGAGTATGATAAAGTAGACAAAGTCCGCGGTATGGATATTGTCATCGTAACAACGGCGAAAACAGACGAAGAATCCCGTGAATTGCTCACGCAACTCGGAATGCCTTTCGTAAAATAATGTTGCTATAACGTTTCCGGGTGTCTGGAAAGACTCCCTTTTCTCCGAAATTATTTAGGAGGTGTCAGGCTAAGTGGCAAAAACTTCGATGAAAGTTAAACAACAACGTACACCAAAGTTTAAAGTACGTGCTTATACACGCTGTGAGCGTTGCGGACGTCCACATTCGGTCCTGCAAAAGTTCAAAATTTGCAGAATTTGCTTCCGTGAATTAGCTTATAAAGGCCAGATCCCTGGCGTGAAAAAAGCAAGCTGGTAAAAAGTCCTGAACGGGAAGGAGGTTAACTCACAATGACTATGTCTGATCCAATTGCAGATATGCTTACTCGTATTCGTAACGCGAACACAGTTCGTCACGAAACGGTAGAAATGCCTGCTTCGACAATGAAAAAACAAATCGCCGATATCCTGAAGCGTGAAGGTTTCATCCGTGACGCTGAAGTTATCGATGATAACAAACAAGGGATTATCCGTGTTTTCCTGAAATACGGTCAAAATAACGAGCGTGTTATTACTGGTCTGAAAAGAATCAGTAAACCTGGTCTTCGTGTTTACACGAAAAGCAACGAAGTACCTCGTGTACTTGGTGGTCTGGGTATCGCTATCATCTCGACATCCAAAGGTATCATGACGGACAAAGAAGCTCGTCAATCAAAATCCGGCGGAGAAGTCGTCTGCTACGTATGGTAATATAACGTCACAAGATAGGAGGTGCAACATATGTCTCGTATTGGTCGCAAACCAATTACAGTACCAAGTGGTGTGGACATCACACTGGACAACACCGTTATTACGGTAAAAGGACCAAAAGGATCTTTGACTCGTGAACTTCATAAAGATATGAAGGTAACAGTTGAAAACAACGAAATTACAGTTGTGCGTCCTTCCGATAACAAAACTCACCGTTCTTTGCACGGCACAACGCGTAGCGTTGTAAACAACATGGTGAGTGGTGTTACTGAAGGATTCGCAAAATCTCTGGAGCTGGTTGGGGTCGGATATCGTGCAAGCAAATCCGGAGATAAAATCGTTCTGAACGTTGGCTACTCTCACCCGGTTGAAATTACACCGGAAGCGGGAATCGAATTCGAAGTTCCTTCGAATACGAAAATCATCGTTCGCGGAATCGATAAAGAGCGTGTAGGTGCTTACGCTGCTAAAATCCGTTCCGTTCGTGAACCTGAGCCGTACAAAGGTAAAGGTATTAAATATGAAGGCGAGCGTATCATCCGTAAGGAAGGTAAAGCCGGTAAGAAGAAATAAGATTTTTCTTACCGCCTTTGCGCGGTTTTCGGCTTGCTTGCTTCTTGTGTTTCTAATATACCCCGTGGCTTCCGGTTTGAAGCCAGCGAGGTAACCTGAAAGGAGTGAATCCCTGAGATGATTACGAAAACAGATAAAAACAAGGCACGTCTGAAAAGACACCTGCGTGTTCGTAAGAAAATCCAAGGAACGGCAGCACGTCCTCGTTTGAACGTATTCCGTTCTGGTAAACATATGTATGCTCAAATCATCGATGATGTTGCTGGTGTAACAATCGCTTCCGCGTCTACCGTAGACAAAGAATTGAGCACTGACATCAAAAATGGTGCATCTGTTGAATCAGCTCGTAAAGTTGGCGAACTCGTTGCTAAACGTGCTAAAGACAAAGGTGTTTCCAACATCGTATTTGACCGTAGCGGTTATCTGTACCATGGTCGTATCGCAGCATTGGCTGAAGCGGCTCGTGAAGCAGGACTTGAGTTTTAAGATATTTTTCAAAAGGAGGTTAACGACTTGCGTGTAGATCCGAATACTTTGGAACTGACTGAAAGAGTTGTAAATATTAATCGCGTAGCTAAAGTAGTAAAAGGCGGACGCCGTTTCAGCTTTAGCGCACTGGTTGTAGTCGGCGACGGCAACGGCTGGGTTGGAGCTGGTATCGGTAAAGCGGGCGAAGTACCTGATGCAATTCGCAAAGGTATTGAAGACGCTAAGAAAAACCTTGTACACGTTCCACTCGTAGGAACATCGATTCCTCACTTGGTAACAGGTAAGTTCGGCGCAGGACGCGTGCTGTTGAAACCAGCATCTGAAGGTACTGGTGTTATCGCTGGTGGTCCTGTACGTGCGGTTCTCGAACTTGCTGGTGTAGGTGACATTTTGACAAAATCTCTGGGTTCTTCGAATTCCATGAACATGGTCAATGCGACTTTGGAAGGTTTGTCCCGTTTGAAGCGTGCTGAAGACGTGGCTAAACTGCGCGGAAAATCCGTCGAAGAGCTTCTGGGTTAAGGAGGGAATTCTCATGGCTAAATTAGAAATTACCCTCGTCCGCAGCTTGATCGGACGTCCGGAGACGCAAAGAACAACTGTGAAAACATTGGGTTTGCGCAAAATCAATAGCAAAGTGGTACAAAACGATAATCCTGCCATCCGTGGTATGATTAACAAAGTAAGCCACTTGGTTGCTGTTAAAGAAGTAGAAGCTTAAAAACGGGTTAATCCCACAAATCTTTAAGGAGGTGCAACGAACGATGAAGTTACATGAGCTTTCACCATCTCCTGGATCCCGCAAAGAACGTAAACGTCTTGGTCGCGGTCCAAGTAGTGGTACAGGTAAAACATCAGGTCGCGGTCACAAAGGACAAAACGCTCGTTCTGGCGGTGGAGTACGTCCAGGCTTCGAAGGTGGACAAAATCCATTATATCGTCGCTTGCCAAAACGTGGTTTTGTAAACCCAACTCGCAAAGAATATGCAGTTGTGAATACTGAAGACCTGAACAGTTTTGCTGCGGGTACTGAAGTAACTCCAGAATTCTTGATGACGAACGGCGTAGTTAAAAACGCTAAATCCGGAATCAAAATCCTGGGTAACGGTGATGTCACTGTGAAGCTGACTGTTAAAGCTAACAAGTTTTCTCAATCTGCTATTGAGAAAATTGAAGCTGCCGGCGGTACAACTGAGGTGATTTAATGTTCAAGACCCTAAAGAATATCTGGCGGGTTGAAGATCTGCGCAAAAGGGTATTATTTACCCTTTTTGTACTGATCATTTACCGCATCGGCTCCTTTGTTCCCGTACCGGGAGTTAACAAAGATGTGTTCGAAGCGACAAATTCTGCGGGTAAAGAAGTTTTTGGACTTCTCAATACGTTCTCGGGTGGAGCGCTCTTCCAGTTCTCGATATTTGCGCTCGGGATCGTGCCTTACATCACTGCGTCTATCATAGTGCAGCTGCTTTCCATGGACGTTATTCCTAAATTAGCGGAGTGGGCAAAGCAGGGTGAACAAGGTAAGAAGAAATCTGCACAACTGACCCGTTATTTAACGGTAGGTCTGGCATTGATTCAAGCGTTTGGTACGTCGATCGGATTCAACCGCTTGTACAATACAGAAATGGTGCCTAACGCAACATTTGCAGATTATATCTTGATCGCAATTGTACTTACGGCCGGTACTTCATTCCTAATGTGGCTTGGTGAGCAGATCACCGAAAAGGGCATAGGAAACGGGATTTCGATTTTGATCTTTGCGGGTATCCTATCAACGGTACCTAATATTATCAAACAAACGATCGAATCCGACTTCATCCAAGCTGATCAACTGTTCATGAACATTCTTAAAGGGGTAATCGTCGCAATTGTTATTGTGCTGATTATCATAGGTGTCATTTACATCCAGCAGGCGATTCGGAAAATTCCTGTACAGTACGCTAAACGTGTCGTAGGTAACAAAATGTACGGTGGACAGAACACACATATCCCGCTGAAGATTAATGCAGCAGGTGTTATCCCTGTCATCTTTGCTTCATCTCTGTTGATGTTCCCATCGATCATCGCAAACTTCTGGGCTGATCGTACGTGGGCACAGTGGATCGGAGCCAATCTCACTACTCACAAACCTCTGGGTATGTTACTCTATGTAGTGATGATTTTCGGGTTCACATTCTTCTATACTTTTGTACAGATGAATCCACAGCAGATGGCTGACAACATGAAAAAGAACGGCGGTTACATCCCAGGCATTCGTCCGGGTAAAGCAACCGAGAAATATCTGACCCGTGTCATGACTCGTTTGACAACGGCAGGTGCCATCTTCTTGGCAGTAATTTCCGTTCTGCCTGTAATCTTGGGGGCACTTTCTGGTTTGCCTCAATCAGCGCAAATTGGAGGAACTTCTCTCCTGATCGTTATCGGTGTTGCGCTGGATACCATGAAGCAAATCGAAAGCCAATTGATCAAACGCCACTACAAAGGTTTTATCAATAAATAGGCAATAGGTACCGGTCAAGCTAAGATTTACTTGCCGGCACCTATTGTGCTGTTTGTTGATGTAGGGTAGTCTTGGAGGGAGTGACATAACGTGAACATCCTATTCATGGGCCCTCCGGGGGCAGGAAAAGGAACGCAAGCAGACGTCATTGTGAAAGAGTTCGGTATTCCCCACATTTCAACAGGCGATGCATTTCGTCTGGCGATTAAGCAGGGAACTCCCATTGGCCTGAAAGCCAAAGAATATATGGATCAAGGATTGCTCGTACCAGATGATGTAACCATCGGCATTGTTGAAGAACGTTTGCAGCAGCCTGATTGCAGAGAAGGATTCCTCTTGGATGGATTTCCAAGAACCCTGTCTCAAGCAGAAGCGCTCGATGGCATTCTGGATCGACTGAACTCAGGTCTCGATCATGTAATCAACCTGAAAGTGGACCGCAACAAATTGCTCGCCCGTTTGACGGGTCGTCGTATTTGTAAGAACTGTGGCGCCACATATCATGTCGTGTTCAATCCGCCCAAGCAGGAAGGTATTTGTGATAAATGCGGCGGTGACTTGTACCAGCGCTCTGATGATAATGAAGAGAGCGTAGGCACACGTCTCGACGAATATATCAACAAAACAGCACCACTCCTCACATTTTATGAGAACAAAGGCCTTCTTCGTCAAATGGACGGAGAGCAGGATATCGATCAAGTTTCTCATGAAATCGTGTCCCTGCTGCGAGGTTAATTGAATGATCATTGGTAAGTCCGAAACGGAACTGGGCTTGATGAGGGAAGCAGGGAGAATTGTTGCGGAAACGCATCGTCTCTTGGCAGAGCATATCGCTCCCGGTATTACGACTGGAGAACTTGACCATATGGCCGATCAATACATCCGCAGTCAAGGAGCTGTGCCGTCTTTCAAAGGTTATAACGGTTTCCCTGCCAGTGTGTGCGCTTCAGTGAATGAAGAGTTGGTGCATGGATTTCCCGGCAAACGAAAGTTGAACGAGGGCGATATCGTTACGTTTGACATTGGCGCGCAGTACCAGGGTTATCACGGAGATTCCGCCTGGACTTATCCAGTCGGCCGTATTTCCGAAGAAGCCCGTCGTCTTCTGGACGTTACCGAGGCTTCGTTATACGCAGGTCTGGCGCTGGTAAAACCGGACGTTCGCTTGTTTACAATATCTCATGCGATTCAGAAATATATTGAAGATGAAGGGTTCTCGGTAGTACGTGAATATGTCGGTCACGGTATAGGAGCGGATCTGCACGAAGAACCACAGATTCCGAACTATGGTCTTCCTGATCGGGGACCACGGCTTAAAGCGGGCATGGTGCTGGCCATAGAGCCGATGGTTAACGCAGGTAGACGGTATGTGAAAACGTTGGAAGATAACTGGACTGTCGTCACTGTTGATGGATCGTTATGCGCCCACTTTGAACACACCGTAGCAGTTACACATGAAGGCATGGAAATTTTCACAAAACTGAATGCGTAGGTGATAAGGCATGAACAATCAGTCTAATCCGCAGCTCGGTCAACTTGTGAAGATCCGTAAAGGCCGCAATGCGGACCAAGCCGCAGTAATTGTTGCTATAGCGGACAGTAAGTTCGTATATATTGCGGATGGGGACAAACGTAAGTTTGATCAACCCAAGAAGAAGAATATTCTTCATCTTGAACTCCAGCCGATGATTAGCAGCGAGGTTGTAAACAGTTTAAACGAGAGTGGTCGGGTGACAAACGGAAAGCTCCGCTATGCGGTTCATTCGTTTCTGGAATCCACCAACATTCAAGCTGAAGAGAAAGGAGACTGACTAATGGCCAAGGAAGATGTCATTGAAGTGGAAGGTACGGTTCTCGAACCGCTACCGAATGCAACGTTCAAGGTTGAGCTTGAGAACGGTCATCAAATTCTCGCTCACGTTTCCGGCAAGTTGCGGATGCACTTTATTCGTATCCTGACTGGAGACAAAGTAGTTGTTCAGTTATCACCTTATGATTTGACAAAAGGTCGTATAACTTACCGTAAATAGTAGTAGACAGTTGCAATGAACTGTGAAGCTTATGAAGCGGGTTTTGCCCGGCAAAACTTGCGAAAGCTTCGAAGCCGGTTTTACAATGGTAAAACAAGGTCAATGCTTACGAAGAGGGTTTTGCTTAGCAAAACTTTGAGGAGGTAATTCACATGAAGGTAAGACCTTCGGTCAAGCCGATTTGCGAAAAATGCAAAGTCATTCGCCGCAAAGGGAATGTTATGGTTATCTGTGAAAATCCGAAACACAAACAAAAACAAGGTTAAAGAAGGGGGTGTAGCGTAAAATGGCACGTATAGCTGGTGTGGATTTGCCACGTGATAAGCGCGTTGAGATCGCCTTGACTTATATTTTCGGAATCGGTAAAACGACTTCCCAGAAAATTCTGAGCACAACAGGCATCAATCGGGACACTCGTGTCCGTGATTTGACGGAAGATGAAGTCAGCAAATTGCGTGAAAGTATCGACAAAGAGGTCAAAGTAGAAGGTGACCTGCGTCGTGAAATCTCTTTGAATATTAAACGTTTGACGGAGATCGGTTGTTACCGTGGAGTTCGTCATCGTCGTGGTCTGCCTGTTCGTGGACAACGTACGAAAACGAATGCTCGTACTCGTAAAGGTCCTCGTCGTACTGTAGCGAACAAGAAGAAATAATAAGGGGGGATAAGAGAAAATGGCTAAACCGAAAAAAGTCGTACGTACTAAACGTCGTGACCGTAAAAATATTGAATCTGGCGTGGCACATATCCGCTCCACGTTCAATAACACTATCGTTACCATTACGGACCCTCACGGAAACGCAATTTCGTGGGCAAGCTCCGGCGGCCTCGGATTCAGAGGTTCCCGTAAATCGACTCCGTTTGCTGCACAAATGGCTGCTGAGACTGCTGCCAAAGCTGCAATGGAACATGGGATGAAAGCCGTTGAGGTTATGGTTAAAGGACCAGGCGCAGGCCGTGAAGCAGCGATCCGCTCTTTGCAAGCTGCTGGTCTTGAAGTTAACCTGATCAAAGACGTAACTCCAGTCCCGCATAACGGATGCCGTCCTCCAAAACGTCGTCGTGTCTAATGAGATTTGCCCCTGCGTGTGGTATATTTCCGGCACAATCTGCTAATAATGGTTGTTTAGGCATACTACTACATGTTTTCGCAAGAGAAGGTAAATGTTTCATAGAGGACCGACGTTTTGAAGGAGGGGTATTGCAGTGATTGAAATCGAAAAGCCGAAAATTGAGACGGTAGACGTCAACGATGATGGCACCTATGGGAAATTCGTAGTAGAACCGCTGGAGCGCGGATACGGTACGACGCTTGGAAACTCGCTTCGCCGAATCTTGCTCTCGTCACTGCCGGGTGCGGCAGTGTCTTCGGTTCAAATCGATGGCGTTCTGCATGAATTTGCTACAGTTCCTGGCGTAATGGAAGATGTTACGGAGGTCATTCTTAACCTGAAAGCTTTGTCGCTTAAAATTCATTCTGATGAGGAGAAAGTGCTCGAGATTGATGCTGAAGGCGAAGGAGCAATTACGGCTGGAGATATCCGTGCTGACTCCGATGTGGAAATCCTTAACCCGGATTTGCACATTGCTACGCTCGGACCAGGTTCGAGACTTCACATGCGTATTTTTGCCAATCGCGGTCGCGGCTACGTCCAGGCAGATCGGAATAAACGCGATGACCAGCCGATCGGCGTCATCCCAGTCGATTCCATCTTCACCCCGATCAGCCGCGTTAACTACGCTGTGGAAAATACGCGTGTCGGCCAAGTAACCAACTATGACAAGCTCACGTTGGAAGTTTGGACTGACGGAAGTATTCGTCCTGAAGAGGCTGTAAGCCTTGGCGCTAAAATTTTGACCGAGCATCTGATGCTCTTCGTGGGTCTTACAGACGAAGCGAAAGATGCAGAGATTATGGTCGAAAAAGAAGAAGACAAAAAAGAAAAAGTACTCGAAATGACGATCGAAGAGCTGGATCTCTCTGTTCGTTCCTACAACTGCCTCAAACGTGCCGGTATTAATACCGTACAAGAGCTGACTACAAAAACAGAAGAAGACATGATGAAAGTCCGTAACCTCGGACGCAAGTCTTTGGAAGAAGTTCAAGAGAAGCTTGAGGAACTTGGTTTGGGACTCCGTACAGAAGAATAGACAGCCGAGTGCTTGAAGTGAAGGAGGGAAAACAATGGCATACCAAAAGTTGGGCCGTAATTCCAGCGCACGTAAAGCTTTGTTCCGTGACCTGGTAACCGACCTGTTCTTATACGAACGCATTCAGACAACTGAAGCGAAAGCAAAAGAGGTTCGTTCTATTGCTGAAAAACTGATCACTAAAGCGAAAAAGGGAGATCTTCATGCCCGTCGCCAAGTGGCAGCTTATGTTCGCCGCGAAACTATCGATGGTGAGCAAGATGCAATCCAAAAACTGTTTAGCGAATTGTCCGGTCGTTACGCTGAGCGTCCAGGTGGATACACTCGTATCTTGAAACTGGGACCTCGTCGTGGTGACGCAGCGCCAATGGTTTACTTGGAACTGGTAGACCGCGCGTAAAACAGATGAGATGAGGAAAGGGGACAGAATCAACGATTCTGGATTAACCCTTTTTTTCTCTTCATTTCGGAATTCGTGCTGTAATAGAAGCTCCGTAAGGGGCTTCTTTTGCTGTTCGGGATAGGGATATGTATAGTATGGAACAAAGGTGTGGTAATAATGCGGAACTTATGTATGACGTTAACTTATGATGGCACTGCCTATTTCGGCTTCCAAGTACAGCCGGGTGGGAATACCATTCAGGATCATCTTGAAGATGCGATTCGTGCTTTAACCGGTGAGAAGGTTAAAATTACAGGTTCAGGCCGAACAGATGCAGGTGTTCACGCCCGCAGACAAATCTTCAATTTTCCTACGGAGTCCCAGATCCCGATTGAACGTTGGTGTATTGCACTCAACTCCAGATTACCCTCCGATATTGTCGTTATTGATGCGATTGAAGTTTCGGCTGATTTTCATTCTCGCTATGCAGCGAAAAAGAAAACGTATCGTTATACAGTCAATGCGAATCAATTTCCGGATGTATTCAACAGAAGACTGCAATATCATCATCATGCGAAGCTTGATATTATGGCAATGCAGGAGGGCTTACGACATTTCATAGGGACGTATGATTTTACCTCTTTTGCTTCACGCAAGTCTCAGAAAGAGAATCATGTCCGTTCGGTGTACGAAGCATGGATGGAAGTGGACCGATCAATGTGCAGAGACCATCCGCGCGATCAGGGTGTCATTCACATTTATGTGAGTGGTAACGGCTTTTTGCAGCATATGGTTCGTATCATTGTAGGTACACTGCTGGAGATCGGAGAGGGCAAACGGAAAGCCTCTGATGTACCAAATATGATTGCTGCATGTAATCGATCTGCTGCAGGACCTACTGCAGTTAGCTGCGGTTTAATGCTCTGGGACCTTGAATACAAAAAAGATTAAATTTGCGAAATGAAATGCTTAATTAACACTTGCGATTTAAGCTCCTATCATGTAATATAAAAGTTGTGTTTTCTTAATGGCTTTCCCACAGCCCCAATTAAGAGGGTCACAACGAAAGAACTATCCATCAACACCTAAAGTTATCACTTAATGAATGAAGATAAATGAATATAATGATGTTGAACATTTTAAGGAGGAACTTTTCATGCGTACCACGTACATGGCGAAGCCTAACGAAGTTGAGCGCCAATGGCACATCATTGATGCCGATGGCAAAACGCTCGGACGTTTGGCGAGCGAAGCAGCTGCTTTGATCCGCGGCAAACATAAGCCACAATTCACTCCACATGTGGACACTGGCGATTTCGTTGTTATCATCAATGCAGAGAAAATTGTATTGACTGGTAAAAAAATGCAAGGTAAAAAATACTACCGTCACTCGATGCACCCAGGTGGTTTGAAAGTAACTACTGCTGAAGAGATGGTTAAAAACAAACCGGAACGTATGTTGGAATTGGCTGTTCGCGGTATGCTTCCTAAAACTCGCATGGGCGAGAAAATGAAGTTGAGACTTAAAGCGTACAGAGGCACTGAGCATCCACATGCAGCACAAAAACCAGAAGTTTATGAACTTCGCGGTTAATTAAAAGGAGGACAGTTTCATGGCACAAGTACAATACTATGGGACAGGTCGTCGTAAACATTCGGTAGCTCGTGTTCGCCTTGTACCGGGTGAAGGACGCATTGTCATCAATAAACGTGATATTAATGAATACTTCGGTTTGGAAACACTCAAACTGATCGTAAAACAACCACTGAACCTGACAGAAACACTCAGCAACTATGATGTTCTTGTTATCGCTCATGGTGGCGGAATCTCCGGTCAAGCCGGCGCTATCCGTCATGGTATCTCCCGCGCTCTGTTGAAAGCAGATCCGGAATACCGTGCTTCCCTGAAAAAAGCAGGATTCCTGACTCGTGACCCACGGATGAAAGAGCGTAAAAAATACGGTCTCAAAGCCGCACGTCGCGCACCTCAGTTCTCCAAACGTTAATATGCATTACAAGCCTTTGGCCTCGGTCAAAGGCTTTTTTGTATTTACAGACCAATAGGTGTATTAAATGTTCTTTACTTTAGAAGATGCACCAAAGTAGCTTCGGGTTCCTCTGTATCGGTTAAAGTTTCTTCCTCCAGCTAATACTCCAGTAAACGCAAACCTCCTATAGCACAAAGATCAAATTTGCAGGTTAGGAACATCATAATGGTTGTAATCATTCATTTTTCATTCTCAATTTTCATCAGTTTTTCTTATGGTTTTGATAAAGGTCCCTTACAATTGAAGAATAGGATTCCCGCATTTATCTCATTATTAAATCCTTCTCGTATTTCTATATTCCTTCGATTCTATAGAGTTATTCTATACATCGTTTTATCAAATTGGCACCATAAACCCAGCAGTGGCAAAGGATTTCAATGACGAAGAGATAAGGATAAAATAAAAGTCGAAGACGTTACACATGGATGCTTTTATCCACAAATCGTTTAAATGCATAATTAACACCAAATTATATTCAAAACGAACAACAAAAAAATGGGCCAAAACTGATGTTTTTTACCATATGGCAGGCATTGACATCCCCCATGAAAGATTTATACTATACATAATTCATATTAGATTAGTCGGCTTTAGTGATTGTTGAAATGCAGAATGGGGGAAATGCAGACATGAACTTGTTGGAGAAAGAAGAACTTGCACGGACGAAGGCTGAAGAATTGGAAAACGCAAGTCCAGAGGATATTATTCGTTATGCTATTGAGACGTTTCCAAATATCACTTTTGCATGCAGCTTCGGTGCGGAGGATGTTGTACTTGTAGATATGCTTCAGAAGATCAGCCCATCCACGGATATATTTTATCTAGATACTGATTTTCATTTTAAGGAGACATACGAAACTCGTGACAAAATGAAAGAGAAATACAATCTTGATTTTGTACGTGTGGCTCCGAAAATTACTCCGGAGGAGCAGGCAGCTCAACATGGAGAACAATTGTGGAAGTCGGATCCTAATGCTTGCTGTAATATTCGGAAGGTTGAGCCGCTGACACGTATTCTATCCCAGTATGATGCATGGATTACCGGTATTCGGAGAGATCAAGCACCGACACGTGCAAATTCCAAGAAGGTCGAATATGATGCTAAGTTTGGACTTATGAAGTTCAACCCGATTGCACACTGGACTACAGAGGATGTATGGGATTATATTCGTGTCAATAATGTCGTGTACAATCCGCTGCATGATCAAAATTACCCGAGTATCGGTTGTGAGTATTGCACACGTCAGGTTATGCCTGGAGAAGATCCACGTGCGGGACGCTGGTCGGGGAACGAAAAAACGGAATGTGGTCTTCATAAATAATTTATTCAGAATAAGTGATGGATATAATAATGCACTAGAATCATTCTTGATGATATAAAAAATGGTGAAACAGGGAGCTGACAAGATGACTTCGATTCTGCCTCATGGAGGTACGCTGATACAGCGTGTCGTACAAGGAGAAGAACGGGAACAATTATTACGAGAGAGTGAGAAACTGTCCTCTTTACGTATTAACAGCTGGACAATTTCGGATTTGGATCTCATTGGTGTGGGTGCATTCTCACCGCTTCAAGGTTTCATGAATGAAGAAGACTATCTTTCAGTTATATCTCGTATGCGTCTTGCTGACGGAACAGTCTGGAGTATCCCCATTACCTTAGCTGTAGATGAGCAGCAGGCTGCATCACTCCAGATCGGTGAGACTGTGGCACTTATTGGCGATAATGACGGAGTAACCTATGGATTGCTGGAAGTGAAGAGCTTATATAAAGTAGATCAGGGTGAAGAAGCACGTCGTGTCTTCAAGACGGATGATCCAGAGCACCCGGGTGTGAAGAAACTGCTGGAACGACCTGCAACGTATGTAGGAGGTCCAATTCAAGTGCTGAATCGTCCCAAACCGGCCAAGTTCGAACAGTTCTATTATGATCCTGCTGAGACACGGAAAACGTTCCAGGATAAGGGCTGGAAGACGGTTGTTGGTTTTCAGACGCGTAATCCGGTCCATCGTGCCCATGAGTACATTCAGAAGAGTGCAATGGAGATTGTGGACGCTCTGTTCTTAAATCCGCTTGTAGGCGAAACAAAGTCTGATGACGTGCCTGCCGATGTACGAATGAAAAGTTATCTGGTTTTGCTGGAGAACTATTATCCGGCTGATCGTGCGTTTCTAGGCGTATTTCCGGCAGCTATGCGGTATGCTGGTCCAAGAGAGGCCATTTTCCACGCGATGGTACGTAAAAATTATGGTTGTACTCACTTTATTGTAGGTCGCGACCATGCAGGTGTGGGTGACTACTACGGAACGTATGAAGCGCAGGAGATTTTTACTAACTTCACACCGGAAGAACTCGGTATCACGCCTTTGTTCTTTGAACATAGTTTTTTCTGCACCAAATGTGGCAACATGGCATCAAGCAAAACCTGCCCGCATGATAAAGAACACCACATGGCTCTGTCTGGCACGAAAGTACGTGGCTTGCTACGAGATGGCCAATGCCCTCCACCTGAATTTACGCGCCCAGAGGTAGCTGAGGTGCTGATTGAAGGAATGGCTGAGCAAGTCCGCTCCTAACGGTATATTTGTCCATCTTGTCCCATATAGATGATTAGAGTCATTTATAGGGACGAGGTGGTTTTTTTATGCGTAAAAATATGGGGAAGCACTTTGTGATCTGGATTAGGTTACGCACCATGAAGAGGGTCATGTTAAGCCTTTGTTTGCTTGCGATGTTTGTGGCGGTGGTGACGTATGAGTTGCCCTCCTCCAAAATGTCCGGTTACTGGGGGCTGCCATTAGCGGGAAAAGTCATAGCTATTGATGCAGGACATGGTGGGCCAGATGGGGGAGCGGTGAGTAAGCAGGGAGTCATTGAGAAAGATATCAATTTATCCATTGCGCTGTACGTACGAGATTATCTGCAGCAAGCAGGGGCCTTGGTTGTGATGACCCGAGAAATAGACACCGATCTGGCTGCATCTGATACCAAAGGGTACTCCAAACGCAAGACGGAGGATCTGAAACAAAGAGTAAGAAGAATCGAGGATAAGCAGGCAGATCTCTTTATCAGCATTCATATGAACAGTGTACCTTCGAACCGCTGGAGTGGCGCTCAAGTTTTTTATACACCCAATCATCCCGATAATGCAGCATTAGCCAATCTTCTTCAGCAAGAAATGATTCGTAATCTGGAAAATACAGATCGAATCGCGAAAACGGTAAATACCGTTTATTTGCTCCAGGCGTTAAAAATTCCCTCGGCACTTGTGGAGGTGGGTTTCCTTTCTCACCCGGAAGAGGCGCGTCTTCTTGCAGATGAAACCTATCAGCGTAAAGTGGCTGCATCCATCTACAACGGGATTCTCCGTTATTCGTCAGGAGAACGTCCTAAAAGTTAGTCACAACGAGAATGGTAATGATATAATTGAATCAGCATACCTAATTACATGCCAATAGATAAAGCTGAGGTGCTGTCTGATGTTATCAAAAGAACAGATACTTGAACTATTGCAGCCGTTGCAGGAACCGCAATTGGGCGTAAGTTTGACTGAACTGCAGTGGGTCCGTGATGTCATGGTTAAAGAAGATCATGTTGCTCTTACTATGGTGACGCTGGAGAACCGCACAGAGGATACAACTGCTCTAAGCGATGCCGCGCGCAACCTGTTGTCCCAACACGGAGTGAATGATGTACATATTCGTCTGCGTGCAGCGTCAGAGCATGAGCGTGAGAGCCTGAACATAGGACAAGCGGATCATGAGGAAGACGAGGACGAAGTGCTTGTCAAAGGCCATGCAGCAGGGCTGGACGGACATGAGTTGTTAAGTCCTGAATCCGGCGTACGTTTTATTGCTGTTGCTAGTGGTAAAGGCGGCGTCGGCAAATCGACGGTAACCGTTAATTTGGCTGCAGCTCTGGCACGTCAAGGCAAGAAGGTTGGCTTGATTGATGCAGATATATATGGCTTCAGTGTACCTGACATGATGGGCATTGAGGAATATCCAGTCGTTGAGGACGGGGTTATCCAACCCGTTGAGCGTTTCGGCGTAAAAGTGATGTCGATGGGATTCTTTATTCGAGAGAATAACCCGGTGATCTGGCGTGGACCTATGTTGGGGCGGATGTTGCGCCAATTCTTTACCGATGTAAACTGGGGAGAGTTGGATTATATGCTGCTTGATCTGCCTCCGGGTACGGGGGATGTCGCACTAGACGTACACCAGATGCTGCCTCACAGCAAAGAAATCATCGTTACAACACCTCATGCAACCGCTGCCTTTGTAGCTGCACGTGCAGGTGCCATGGCCATTCAGACGGAACATGAGCTGCTTGGTGTGGTAGAGAACATGGCTTATTATGAATGTAGCAAATGCGGAGAGAAAGATTATGTATTTGGCCGGGGCGGTGGGGGTACTCTTGCCGAGAGTCTTCATACAGAGCTGCTTGCACAGATTCCACTGGGAGCGCCGGATAATCATATTTCGGAGCCGGATTTTTCACCATCCGTGTATAAAGCGGATTCAAGCATCGGTGCGATCTACGACGAGGTTGCCCAAACTGTTGATGCCAAGTTTTAAATTTTCTAATGACGTAAAATATATAAAAAGGCCCACATCCATGGATGTGGGCTTTTTTTCAACATGTGATAACTTTTAACTTTGAAGTATGATCAACTTACGATCCTCCATTACTTCCGTCGCCACCACTGTTACCATCACTACTACCGTCACTGCTGCCACTTCCGCCATCCCCATTGTCGTCTTTGCTTTGGCCCTCCTGTTTGCCGCCTTGTTCTGTTTTGGGTTGCAACTCATCCTGGACTACCTTTTTAAGCAAAGTCAGCACTTCCATCCGGAATAAAGGATTTTGCATGACTTCCTGCATAACGGTCATCGTTTGTTTACGATATTCGGGCGTTTTGGTCATATCCATGAACATCTTGGACACTTCAGGAGATTTCATGACATCCCCAATGGATTTTTGATACGTTGGATCTTTGATTAATTGCATATGCAGTTGCTTGCTTTGGGAGTTAATCACTTTGGCGAATTCACCTGCAAACTGTGGATCCGTCATAATTTTCTCGAATTCCTTCCGGTATTCAGGAGCCGTGATGGTATCTTTTACAGCTATACGTATTTGTTCTGAAGATTGCATAGGCATTAACATTTTCATACCCACTGTTCCAGATCCACCGCCAGAAGCTCCACTTTGGCCAGAAGCGCCGCCTTCGCCACCACCAGAAGAACTTTGTCCAGTGAGAGCTTCCTCGACCGCCTTTTTACCTTCGTCACTTTTGAGAATATCCACGACCATCGTTTTCATCTCTTTATAACCGCCCTGAGGAGGCGAATAATTCTGATCTGAGCCACAGCCGGCGAGCATGACGGATAGTCCAAGTACGACACAGCATAACTGCCACAAAGGCCGTTTCATGTGCACAACCCCTCCTTGATTAGATACTGGATGTAGTATGTGATGGGAAACCGCTAAATATGTTGAATGATGATGGTTTTTTGCTGTGAAGGTTGGTAAAATAAACTCTCGGGGGTGGAAAACATTTGAATTTACGTAAATGGTTTTTCCTATTTTGGTCAGCTTTGCTTATAGGGGCTGCAGGATCATTAGTGACGGGTCTAATTATGATGTTGGTTAATGGAGAAAAAACGAATGGAATGACCGATTTTTTAATTTATCTCCTGATCTTGTTTGGTTCCGGTATTATGATTAGCGTGTATTCGCAAATGGGTTTTTTCGCATACTTGATATTGAACTATATGGGCAAAGGTGTATTTTCGAAACGCAGTTGGCAAATTGTACAGATTGTTCTAACCGTTTTGGCGTTACTTGATGTCATGTTTTTACGTTTGTTTGTTGGTGGGGAACGAGAACGGCTATCCGATATTGTGCTTGGAATCATTATTTTGGCAGCTGGAATTGTTACCGCTTACGTAAAGGTGAAAAAGACACATATTTCGGCGCTGGTGCCTACACTCTTTTTCATGGTGGCTGTTACCGTGGTGGAAACGATCGGTGTGCTGCGAATTGATGTGAATGCGGCTACCATCTTTATTGTGGTTCCACTGTTAATCTGTAATGCATACCAAATGCTGATATTGCACAGGCTGGTAGATGGGTCCATGGAGCAGCGGGTGAGTGGAAAGACCGAGGTACAAGAAAGTCATGCGTAGCGATTATCTTAAAAAAACGCCAAAAAGAGCTAACCTGGTTAGCTCTTTTCCATTTATGGCGCTTCAGCGCCTTTTTACAAGGCATGGAGTACAGAAGGGAAGTATACAGTTTGCCTCAGCAATACTGCTTTAATTAACGTTTACTGTGCACTGGCTTGGTCGCGAACTTCCGTACCTTTGACACTTGAATGGTTAAGCAGCTCAGAAACCGTCACGAATTCATACCCTTGATTTTTTAACTTGTCGATAATGACGGGTAATGCTTCATGCGTTTGTTTCGAGGAATCACTAGCGTGCAGCAGCACAATGTCACCAGGATGCGCCTTGCTAACTACACGATCAACAATGGTCTGTACACCAGGGTTCTTCCAATCCTGCGAATCGGTGTCCCATTGGACAACCTGATAATTCAGACTGCTGGCAACCTGGAGAACACGTTTGTCAAAGTCGCCATTAGGTAGACGCAGCAATTTCGGTTCTTTTCCCGTTAAATCGGTTAAAATGCTATGAGCTGTCGAAATTTCCTTGCGGATTTCCTCTTCAGTCAGGCTGCTGTAATTATCATGCTTGTGACCATGGCTGCCGATTTCGTATCCTGCGTCTTTGATGGCTGTTACAATCTCGGGGTGTGTCTTACTCCAGGGGGAGGACAAGAAGAAAGTGGCCTTCTGAACTTTATTTTCTTGGAGGACCTTCAGAATAGGCTCTGTCCTTTTATCTCCCCAGCTAATGTCAAAGGTGAGTGCAATAACCTTCTTCTCAGTTGGAACGCTGTATACGGCGGATGGTGCATCCTCCGAGAATACAGAAATATTGCCGCTCTCCAGATAAATAATCCCGATAGCAAAGACGGCAGCAACCAGCACAATCAGGAAACGTTTGATCTTTTTGCCGCTAAATACATAGAACGAGTTCATTTCAATAAGCGCCCCTCTCCCATAAGAAATGCTTGTTTACTCTCCAATGTATGCTCGTACCTCGCAGTTATTCGTATCAGACGTTTGTTTGTCCAACATCTTGGTTCCACAGGAGGATATTATGTTAAAATTCAGTACATTTCTTAGAGCTTTAGGTTCCATTCGTGGTGCATTAATCTGGTCGATCGTATTGTTTGTTGTTGGAATAGGCACGGGATGGGTGAGTACAGGAACACTTGAGGATATATTGTTGAATCAAATCGGGGGACTAAGGGAGGTTAGTGAGCGGCTGGAGCAGGGGAACAATGTGCAATGGAACTTCTTCCTCTTTATCTTTTTCAATAACGCCATCAAAAGTGTACTCGTGATCTATGCCGGTATCTTCTTTGGCATTCTGCCTGTCGTTTTCCTGTTAATCAATGGCATGGTTATCGGTTTTCTGGTACACACCACAATGAACTATGGGGCCAGCTTCTTTGATATTGTTGTAAAAGGACTTCTTCCACATGGCATTATTGAAATTCCGGTAATTATTATCGCTTGTGCATTCGGTTTAAGGTTTGGTGGATTAGCTCTCAAAAGTCTTGGTCAATTTGGCGGGAAGAAACGAAATACGATTGGTAGCCAATGGAGTGCGTTTATGCGCACAACGGTAACTGCATCCTGCTGGATTGTTATTTTGCTACTTGTTGCAGCGATTATTGAAAGTACACTTACCTACAGCCTGGTGCGAGGATAAATTTGTATGGGATGACATTCATAAATTTTCAGAAAGTTGACCATAACAATAAAACGGGTTTCAGTAGCAACCACCAAAGGACAAATAAAGATGATCCTGGGTTTGCTACTAAAACCGGCGCTGTCCGATATATAGCCTGAATTAAAGGGGCTCGAATATGACATACACTGGGACACGCCATTATCCATATGCAGAAAAAGGAGAACTCTAATGCTGGGTATGCTGTTTAACGAGAAGGAATGCAAGGAACTGGATTATGTATTGCGCAAAGAGCTTGATGAAATGCTGTTCGACTTAAGTGACAACCGTCTCGATCAAGAAATTAAATACGCCATAGCGAGTCGCTACAAGACTGTGTTCCGTATGTATGCGCGCTTTGCGCCACCCAAAGAGTTATCCAAATATGCTAGAGGCGGCAAACTAAAAAAATCCAAGCCATAATGATGTGGTCAGTGGGATGCTGAAGTTCACCATATAAGAGAGGTGCGGCCCGTAAAGCCAGCGCTGTACCTCAGACACCATGAATCAGTAATAGGTAGAATAGGCGGCTTTGAAAAGGGATATGAAACAATTTGTCGAAAAAGGGTTGACCTTTTTTGTTCAATATGATAAATTAATTTTCGTTCCTTTTTTAAGGAAAAGTTAACCGAAACAAGCGCTGGAATAAAGCGATTGAAAATAAATCGAAAAAAAGTGCTTGCAAAGTAAACTTAAACATGATATATTATAAAAGTCGCCGCTGAAAATACGGTGACGAAGAAAATAGAAATAAATTGAATGTTTGATCTTTGAAAACTGAACAACGAGTGAGTAACGATCTTGCTTGCAAGATCGACGCTGAGAGATTGGTACAAGTCTTCGGGCTGTATGATTTCGAAGCAAAAATGAGATTTTTAATCTCGTCAGTTTCAAAATGAGCTTATCGCTCTTTTCAAATACTTGAGATGATTTTCATAGCGTTTTACCACGCTACTGAAATTCATCTTTATTGGAGAGTTTGATCCTGGCTCAGGACGAACGCTGGCGGCATGCCTAATACATGCAAGTCGAGCGGACTTGAAGAGAAGCTTGCTTCTCGGATGGTTAGCGGCGGACGGGTGAGTAACACGTAGGCAACCTGCCCTCAAGTTTGGGACAACTACCGGAAACGGTAG
>NZ_FNRR01000010.1:0-195728 GCF_900107875.1 Paenibacillus sp. 276b
GAGAAGCAAGCTTCTCTTCAAGTCCGCTCGACTTGCATGTATTAGGCATGCCGCCAGCGTTCGTCCTGAGCCAGGATCAAACTCTCCAATAAAGTATTGAAAAGAGCGATAAGCTCATTTTGAAACTGACGAGATTAAAAATCTCATTTATTTTGCTTTGAAATCATACAGTCCGAAGACGCGTACCGATTTCTCAGCGTCGATCTTGCAAGCAAGATCGTTACTCACTCGTTGTTCAGTTTTCAAAGATCAAACTTGTTTCACTGCAGCGTGTTGTTCACCTCAGCAACTTTTATATCTTATCACATCCGAACCAACTTTGCAAGCTCTTTTTTTAAGTTTCTTTCGAAGCTTATTTCATTTGCTTGCCGCACCGTGTTTCTCGTGTTTTCTTGGCCGGAATTAGAATATACCATGTACAAAAATAAATTGCAACCCTTAATTAATATTTTTCTATCTCCGTTTTATGAGAACAAATAGAACCGTTATATCTCCCTTCTATTTATAATCAATCTTTGTCTTGCAATCAGCCCCCATCTGCTACACTCAATAGATATGACAATGTTGAATATCATTAACTTATTGAGGAAGGTAATAGTTAATGTTCATAGTAAACTGAGATTCTATTCGTTTTGAAGAAACAATATTTAGTAGCTCAAGGGATACTTAGTCTTGTATCGCACATATCTATTAGCCTCTATAACAATATATGAAATCAGATTTTAAGAAAATACATCTAATAGATATTAACTCTCTCCATGAGAGATAAGTAGTTACTCGTGTATCTGTTCTTTCATATAAAAGAATAGTTATTGAATAATAAAAGGAGTGGCGTATATTGTTAGCCAACCTCTCACCACCACCTTCTCCCCCTCAGCCCCTGAACCTTCCCATCATAACTGTATCGTAATACCGACCGTCCGCGTGTCGTCGATCCTTTTTCACAGTCCCCTCTATCTCGAAGCCCATTCTTTTGTAAAGCACCATCGCTTTATCGTTCGTCCCCACTACGTTCAATGTCATCTTCTCAATTCCATTCGTGTCTGCCCAATCTATTGATAGTTCGAGTAGTTTCTTGCCGATCCCGTAACCCCAGAACTCTTTCGCTACACAAACGCCAAATTCAACCTTATGAGAAAATCGCTTTAGATCAACACCTTCACACCTGGAATACCCGACGATTTGTTCCTTTACAATAGTAACGAGAAACAGGTTTCTCTCTTTCTCCGAGTCCAAACGGATTATTTGTTCAAATCTAGCTGGATCAATAAAGCCTTCACCTTGCTCACGATCCATATACTCGGTTTCTCCATCCATCTGTAAACGAAGTGAAGACAATGCCTCAGCATCCTTTTACGTTAAACTCCTGTTGATCGATGATCATACGTTGTAGTCCGTCCAATCTATTTTATTATGCTTACCCTATTGATGGCTCTACCCCACCTCAGACGGACTCTTGCCCGTAAGCATCTTGAACACCTGACTGAAATACGTCGCGTTGCGGAACCCAGTCATTTCACTAACCTCGTAGACCATGTAATGCCCTGACTGTAATAGTTCCAGCGCACGTTGAATCCGATACCCATTTACATAACTCACAAAGTTCTCTCCGGTCACCCTCTTGAACAGCTGACTCAAATATTTGGGGTGTACAAACAGTCCCTTGGCAATGGCTTCAAAACTAATCTCTTCAGCATAATGCATTTCAACGTACTGTTTTACCTGCTCCACTAGTTTATTGGTTTTTTTCTCGCCCATTTCTTTACGTATCTGTTCCATCCAGTTTCGAATAATACCATCCATCCAGCATATCAGATCCTGCAGCCCATATTTCGATTGAATTTCCCGCAAAAAGTGGCTCATCGAGAGCGGTGGTGCCAGCATGGGATGATGCCGGTTCCAACTATGAATTAACGTGTCGAACAGGCTCACAGCCACAACCTGCACATCCTGAATACTGGTACCACCCCCTTCTTCCAGCAGATTGCGAAGGTGAACCCATATCTCCTCTGCCAGATCAGTCCTCATACCTGCCCATGACTCACTCCATTGTCGCAGCAATTGCGAGTAATCCGTTGCGCTCGGGGTTAACGCATCTGATGAATCATATCGATATACACGGCTCCCGCCTTGAAACTCTGCTTTCTCCAGCGCCTCTCTGCTCTCCAGATAGGAGTCCATCACTTCGCATAAGTGCTCTTTGGACGTTCCAATACCTGCGCTCATTTCGATTTTGAGATACGTAAAAATCTGATCAATCATCCGTTCAACAATGGACTCAAATTGCTCTAGCGGGTCCTTCTCGTCAAATAGAAGCAGCACTAACACCTGGTCAGAGTAATCCACGATCTCAACCTGGCAGTCGTTTATCTGCGAAATCTGCTCTTTGACGGTCTCCTGAATAATATCAGCTGCCCCATATCTTAATAGCTGCCAGTCCCTCTCTTTCATCTTTGTCAAAAATGCAGGCCGGTACAACTGTAGACTGATGGCGCGCACTTGAGAGGGTATACGAATGCCCACATAATCCATACGCTCCGCAGGTAACTCCTCTTCCCGGTAGCGTGTGGTTAACAACTCGTGGAGAAACAATTTGCGAAGATAGGGAACCACCCGCCCAATCTCCTGTTTGTACGTCTGCTCCAGCTGCTCTCGCCGCTCACGCACATCCTCTTCCAGTAGCACCTCACGCAGAACAGACTCAATCTCCTCCACTTCCGCAGGCTTTAGCAAAAAATGATTCACGCCCCAGCGCATGGCCGCCCGGGCATTCTCGAATTCGTCATATCCACTAAGAATGATGATCGGCAGATGGGGATGGTCCCGCCGCAGCGCCTGCGTGACCTCAAGTCCTGTCATTCCTGGCAGATAGACGTCCGTCATCACAAGATCAGGGCGCAGCTGTTGGAACAGCTCCAGTGCGTCCACGCCATTGGAAGCTGTTCCTGCAATGTGGAGGCCAATGGATGGCCAATCAATATGGTCGGTCAATGCTTTTACAATATGCGGGTCATCGTCTACAAGCATAATGGTTTTCATTCATTTTCACCGCCCAGCCATAAGTTTAATTGTTCTGCCGTCTCAATACGTGGCAGCGTAATGGTCACTTCTACTCCGCCTAATTCACCTGCGCATATATCAACGCCGTACCCAGTGCCGCAATACAATTGAATGCGTTGATGTACATTTCGTATACCAATGCCAGTCGTCTCCTCTAGCTTCCAACCCTTAGGCAAGCCCTGTCCGTTATCCTTTATGCAAATGATGATTTTGGATGGTGGATCGTTGCCCTGCAATTCCCGCATATCCACCTGTATGCGAAGTTGTCCTTCCTTCGGCTGCCCATGCATGACCGCATTTTCGATAAAGGGTTGCAAAATGATTTTGGGAATGTAACAACTTCGCACTCTCGGATCAATCTGTTCCTGATAATCAATAGAGAACGGCAGCCGCTCCGACTGAATGCTAACGTAACAACGAGCATGCTCCAACTCATCCCGTACTCGGATGAATAATCTGCCACCGCTCAATCCAATACGCAGCAGTTTGCTGAGTTGAACAATCATGCGGCTGATGTCCTTGGCCTCATAATCGAGAGCACGCCAGTGGATCATGTCAAGTGTGTTGTACAAAAAATGCGGTTTGATTTGCGCCTCCAGTAAACCGGTCTGTGCTTCACGCTTCGCCCGGCTCTCTTCCTTGACCTGCTCCATCAACTCCGTCAACTGTGAAGCCATATGGTTGAATCCATACGCCAAATGGACATATTCTTCGGTAAACGAAAGCTGAACCCGGGTATTGAAATCCCCCTTCTCCAGTTGCCTCATCCGCTTGATCAACTGACGTAAAGGACGAACAATCCGCCAAACGAACAGATACGCAAGTACCGCTGAAAATAGTAATCCCAGCACAGCTATTCCAAGGACCTGCCATCCGGCCTGCCTCACAGGAGATAACAGGGTGTGAACAGGGATGGTCTGTACCAGTCGCCACTGAAGCATGGCAGGTCTTGAATACAGAACCAGCTGCGCTCCACCAGGCTTGCCGGAAACCACTTCAAATCCGTCCTGCTCATGTTCAACATGCTCCCGAATCCATGCACGATCGACGACTGGTTCGCTTTCCCCAGCAGCAGCTGCATTAGCAGATACATTAATAGAAGGAAAAATTTTTGAGGCTCCATGAATTAAGCTTGAATCCTCAGCAGAATTCACCCCTAAATTGTCATCGCCCATCTGCATGACGACGTTGCCTGCGGTATCCACCAACAGCACCTGTCCATCCAGCACCATCGGCATATCCGCAAATCTGCGTACAATATCGGCGCGACTCAGGCGGATGAGCACGTAGGCTACCGTACCACCCGGCTGTCAAAGATTCGCTGGGCGTATCCGATTAGCGATTGGCCTGATTCGTTTTCCCGCAGAGGTACCCAAGCCGCATCCGCATGCTCCAGTGCAGCAAACCATGAATCACCAGCAATCGTATCCACTGAATAGATGCGGTCGGCCATCGTGACAGTGACACCGTTGAAGGCATCCGTATACAGCTCCACTGAGGTAATACCTTCACTGACTACCACCGTATGATCCAATATTTTGGACACCTCACGCCGTTGATGGATCTGTGTCAGCCTTCCCGTTCCCTTCGTTTCAAGCAGACTCGACAGCTCACGGTTGCTCGCCAAAGAATAAGCCGTGCCTGTCACACCTGTAATAAAATCAAACCCTCGGCGTGTACTCTCATTCAGAAGAGCAAGTCGTGCTTTGCTGATCTCGGTAAACGTGACGGCAGAGAACGACTGGTATGCCAGCCAGACAATAACCGAGACGAGCAGCAGGTTAAACGCAATAAAGCAAGTCACCATCAACGTGGAGAGCTTGCTTTGTTGCAGCTTATGATTTAGGAATACAGATAATCTTCGTTTCCGCATTAGGAATCAACTCGTTTCGTCTTGGAATTACCCTTTGAGCCCAGAAGTCGCGATTCCTTCCACGAAATACTTTTGACACACGATAAATACGATAAAACAAGGCACCAGTGACAGCACTGACATCGCAAACATCGGTCCCCAATCGGATTGGGAACTGGAATCGAGGAACAGGCGTAAGCCTAGCGGCACCGTATATTTGCTGACATCACTCAGATAGATCAACTGGCTGAAGAAGTCATCCCATGTCCACAAAAAGGTAAAGATCATCGTCGTCACCAGCGCCGGAAAGGCCAGCGGAATGATAATTTTGGTGTAAATTCGTACAGGACCACATCCATCAATCGTAGCCGCTTCATCCAACTCTTTAGGCAATCCCCGAAAGAACTGGACCATCAGGAAAATGAAGAAGGCATCGGTCGCCAGCCATTTCGGCACGACCAGCGGCAGATACGTATTCACCCATTCCAGATGGTTAAACAGAATATATTGAGGAATCAGCGTCACATGGTGTGGCAGCATGATCGTCATCAGCATTAAGCCAAAGCAAATCGCTTTGAACCGAAAATTCAATCTGGCAAAGGCATACGCCGCCATCGAGCAAGAGATGACATTGCCAAGCACAGCGCCCAGCGACAGGACGACCGAGTTGGTCAGAAAACGAGAGAAGGGATTGCCCTGAATTCCTGTCCAGCCATTGATGTAGTTTTGCCAGTTCCATTCTTGCGGCCAAAACCAAGTTTCGGTGAAAATCATATGTCCCGGTTTGAATGAACTGCCCAGCATCCAGAGCACCGGGTACAGCATGACAAAGGCAATGACCGAGATAAGTATATGTTTGGCGACTACCCACGCAGCAGAATTACGTTGTCCAATCATGATTTTCCACCATCCTCATAGTGCACCCACAGCTTGCTGCTGCGGAATACCAGCAATGTAAAGACACCGATCAGAATCACCAGCACCCAGGCCATCGCGGACGCATAACCCATCTGGAAGAACGAGAACCCTTTTTTGTACAGGTATAAAGAGTACATTAATGTTGAATTGACTGGCCCCCCGCTGCCGTTACTGATGACAAAAGCCTGAGTAAATGACTGGAAGGAGGTAATCAGCTGCATCACGAGATTGAAAAAGATAACCGGCGACAGAATCGGCAGTGTGATATAAAAGAATCTCCGGAGTGGGCCTGCTCCATCAACGGCGGAAGCTTCGTCATACTCAGGTGGAATCTGTTTCAAGCCTGCCAGGAAAATAATCATCGACGATCCGAACTGCCATACCGACAACAGTACGATCGAATACAGGGCATATTTCGGGTTGGCTACCCAATCGGGTGCCTTAATGCCGATCATGGCAAGCACCCCATTGAGCAGTCCGTCACCGCCCAGCATTTTGCGCCACAGCATCGCAATCGCCACACTTCCCCCAAGCAGGGTTGGGATGTAATACACCGTTCTGTAAATGCCAAGCCCACGAATGCCTTTGTTCAACAGCATCGCCACCAGCAGGGCAAAAATCAGCTTGATCGGTACGGATACGGCGACATACGTAAATGTGACTTTGAGCGATTGGATAAACAGTTTATCCGATGTAAACATCGTGGTGTAGTTATCCAGACCGACCCAGGAAGGGGCGGCCAGGATACTGTAGTCTGTGAACGAAATGTATAAAGAAACGAGCATCGGCCCAAGTGTCAGAAATAATAAACCAACCAGCCATGGGGCCAGGAAAAGAAGCGCTGCTCCATTATGGGCATATCTCCGTTTCACCCGCCGGGCTGTCACACGCTCGGTTCGTGCTTGACTGACCTGTGTTGTACTCATCTTCGCAACCTCCCCGCGGAATATGAAGTCTGGAACCGTTCAAGTGTTATTGACTTGATGCAAGTGTCGCCTTGGCCCCTTCAATGAACTGGGCAATCACATCCGGTGTGTTGTCTTGACCAAAGGCAATCTGCTCGCTTGCACTCTTAAAGCTGGTATCCACTTCGGAAAATCCTTGCGGGTATGGCGGATCAATTTCACTGGAGTTTTTCGATACCACATCGATAAATTGGAAGATAGCTTGCTCCGCTTCTGGCAGTGTAGGCTGCATCTTCTCACGGATGCTGGCATTGACGGGTACTCCGCGTTCCGAGCCGAGAATGGCGGTAGCTTCGGGATCATTTACCATGAAGTCGATAAACATCGCCACTTCCTTCGGATGTTTCGTTTTGGCATAACCGGACAGGAACTGACCTGCTTTCAGGTATTCACCGATTTGCTTTTCACCCACACCGTGCGGAAGCACTTGTATCCCAAGCTTATGATCCTGGTTTTTGTTCACCTGCTGGAACGTCAGCAATTGGTTAGACCAGGCAAAGTCCATGGCAGCTGTACCAAGTGAGATTGGGCGTGTCTCCAGTGCATTCGTAGTGGACGCCGTCACTTCTGCGGAGGTAGCACCTCCGTTCTCACGAAGCGCCCCCCACATGTCAAACCATTGCTGTAACTCCTCGCTGGTCGCTGTCAATGTCCCGCCATCAAATAGCCCCTTGCCTGTTTGCCGGATAAATACCTCAAACATGTTAGTAGTTCCCGATACATCCGCCGAACCGTAGAAACCGTTACCCTTCTCTGCTGCAATCTTGGCAGCTACGTCACTAAAATCTTTCCACGTCCAGCTTTCCTGCGGCTCCTCGATTCCGAGCTCCTGGAATACGGTGGCATCATAGATGACACCTGGTGCATTTACACCCAATGTAATCGCGTATAATTTATCGTCAATCGATCCGGCTTTGAGCATGCTCTTGTCATGGTCTTCTGTGCGCAGCTCTTTGCTCTCTGCGTATGGGGTCAGGTCAAGCAATGCACCACGCCGGGCAAAATCGGTTAGAAAAGCGTAATCCATCTGTATGATATCCGGTGCATTTGAACCGGCTACCTGTGTGGTCAGCTTGTCAAAGTATCCGTCCCAACCGGAATATTCCGGCTTGATGGTAATGCCAGGGTGTTTCTCTTCAAACAGCTTAATCACTTTGGTCGTAAGATCGTGTCGAGTCTGTGATCCCCACCAAGTCATACGAAGTTCAATATTGCCGGAAGTGCCCCCTTCTTCTCCTTCATTGGATGAAGCAGATGGTCCTGATGACCCTCCGGAACAGGCTGTAGCGAACATTAACAGGGATAGGCAGAACAAGGTTACCCACTTTTTGGTATTCAACATGAATGAATTTCCTCCCCTTTAGCTTTTATGGAATCGCTTACAAAAACTATTGTAACGGCCTATGGCTGCTCATGACATAAACAAAAGTAAGCTTTCCTGTCAAAAAAGTAAGGGGTTGGGACAAATGTCCATTCAATTGTCTTCAATATTCTTAGTGATTAAATAACCACCAGGAATGACGCTCCCAGTGGTTATTCGTATATACAGCATTCTTCGTGCCGCGTACTCTACCTCGCTCCATCTCACCAGTGGTCATCCAGCCGTCTGCAATGAAACGTTAGAGTAGATATCATGTGAGATTTCGATCAAGGTATCCTGTAGTTTTACTGACACTTTCAGGATTGCGTCACAGCAGTTGATGACACCTTAGGCTGGGCCAGATGTTTCTTCATCTTCGCCACTTCGGTTCCTGCCAGCATCATAATGCCAATACCGTGATTGTCATTCGTTACCGTGAGCAGGTCCTTATTGTAATATTCTGCAGTAAAGGCATATCTCGAACCACTGCATACACCATGTACATTACCCTGACGATCAATCGCTTTACGGGTTAATCCGTTCCAGGCCCGCTCAGCCGCTTCAATGTAACGTGCAGGTTGATATAACCAACCAAAACGTACTCCCCGTGCAAAACCATAAGCAAACATCGCTGTACAGGAGGCTTCCTGGTAGGTTTCCGAATCATTCAATACCTGATGCCACAATCCGCCCTCTCCTTGCAGAGCTGCATATCCTTCACATAATTCATTAAAGAAGGCAATTAAAGTCGGGCGCTCCGAATGCTCTGCTGGCAAAGCTTCCAATACCTCAGACAGCGAAAAAAGCGTCCAACCATTTCCCCGTCCCCACGGAATTTGTGTCGCCTGTCCATATTTAAAATCGTATACGTGGGACATGATCTTGAATTCAGGCATGAACAGATATTTCCGATACAATAAAAATTGTCTAGCAGCTTCATCCAGTGCTGAATTATTTCCCGTCAGTCGGGCATACCGCACAAGAAACGGAGTGCTCATATAAAGGTCATCTGCCCACATCGTATTCTCGGCAAATTCACCGATACACTCACGGTAAAATGCACCGTCCTCCTGTCGCTCCAACCGGGTCAACATAAAATCTGCAATTCGATCGGCAATCGGCAAAAACGTCGGCTCCTGACATTCGGAATAGGCTTCCAGCATGGCTGAGCCAAAGGAGCCACAGTTATCCAGCATTTTCATCATAACCAGCTGCTGGTTAACCGCTGGGAAACCATACTGCTCCCGATCCCATAATGAGTACTCATCCATACGGGTACACGCCTGCACATGTTCTGACGCATAACGCGTAATGTCGGGCCGCTGCAAATAACGTCCAGTTTGCAACAGACCATATACGGTGACACCTAAAGGATAGTCCCAGCGACCATAGTTGGTTACACTGCCTACGGTCCATTTGTTACTGAGCATTGCATTTTCATAATAGGGGCGTATCCACGCATCCGGTCTGTCCAATCGCCAATATATGCGTTCCTTCCGTGTATGTTGGCTTCCCATTTCTTCTGGGTTATCGTTCAATACACTTCCTTTAAACACCCGATCAGTACGCATTAGATCCTGCAAATCAGGTTCTACGTCCTCCGATTCAAAAGGTCCTAGATATAGCCACGGCTCTCCAGAAGCTCCGTGCACACGCTGGGGAAGCTCCAGTTCCAGTTGCTCTCCATTCACCGTTGCATTTATTACAAAATTCCATGGCTCGGCCGTATCGCTACATTCACTGCAAACCAACAGGTCGTTCCGTCCAAAAGATCCGGTTATGTTCGCCTCGAATGGACCCGCTTCCTTCAATTGCACTGCCGATACACCGTTCAGCCATATATTCAGTGGTCCGGAAGATTGACCAGACAAACGGATCGGGCAATCACTTGAATCCCTGTTGATTAACCGTGTCCACGCATAGACTTGCTGACCTGGAAGATGTCCGTATATTCTCTCCAGGGATGGTTGCGTCTGTTTCTCCTCTGACCATTGCGCGTCAGGCAGCCAATCTAGTCTGTGATCCTCTTCTGACCCGAGCAGATTCCATTCCGGATGATTCTCCTCCGAACTTATCGGTTTGGAATACACCCATCCGGCCTGTCCCTGTCTCTCCTGGAAAGGAGCAAGCACATTCAGAATACGCACTTTCCCCTCGTCCGAGCCAAACTGGCATCCAAAGCCCGCAGGTGTATACTTCATCTCCAGCAACAACATATTCCATCCCGGTTTAATGTCGATTCCCAGTTTCACAGTCGCGTCCAGGTTGATCTCATCCATGACCGTGGAGCGATATACCAATTGCTCGTTAAAATAGAAGCGAACCGGTCCATAACAGCGGATCAGCACATCCAGATTTCGATCTTCATCCCCCCATACCAGCGCTGCGGCATAAGAAATCTGACCTTTCTGTGCATCAGGGAAACGTTTACTCAAATTCAGATCATACAGACCCTTCTCATTTTGCAAAATACCAGACTTCTGAAATACGCGATATACAAAATCAGCCTGCGCGTTGGCGCCGATATACCTCTCTGCCAGCACCTTCAACACCTGATCCTGATCTTCTCCGAATCGATAATACATGCTCTGCGGTTCACTGAAATACGTTGTCATTGAATGCCCACATTCCTCTCCCGATGGAATACATAGGTATAGCGCTTAACCTTTGTGAGAAAATCCCTTTTTGGTGAACGTTGATGATCCTCGTTTATCTTTGGAATAGCCAAATAATAAACCAAGTATAACTGACCTGCTTCCCGGTGGCTACAGATTTTTGATTACGCTTACAAATAAATAATTGTATTGTCAGTCTGACGATAAGACAAAACAACGGACTACATCGTTGTAGTCCGTCTCATGTAAATTAAAATTATCCGAAGATGTCAAATTTAACGAATAGCTTCTCTGTTTCTTCATATACAGATTTGGTTAATCCTTCGCCGTCAGCATCTACACGAATGATTAAATCATATTGACCTCTTGTCTCATTCATCTTATTTCCCAATTGCAAAATAATAGGTGTGCCGGGTTCTACATTTACTTTAAGCTTAAGCGTATGACCATCATTACTGATCTGACTGCTATCTATTGTATAATTCTCACCATCAATTTGGTAAGAATCATCTATGCTAAACTGGAACGCATCGGTCCAATACTCGATGGTGCCATCCACAAATTCTTCCCCTACATCGTAGTTTAGAGAAAATGGATTATTTCCATATTGAACTTGAAGATACTTTGTTTTAGAGTTGCTTGAGTCGAAGCCAAACTTACTGGAACCTATAGTCGGCACGTCTACTGGCATTTCTCCGTTTACAAGCGTAAAAGTAAATACATGCGCCGCATCTTTAGGAGACTCATTACCTGCTGAATCCTTGGCAGTAACCACAAATTTGTAGTCTCCTGGAGTCAAATTTTTCAATTTGGTAAGCGCAAGTGAACCATCCGATTTGCTTTTGGCAAGGGGAATTCCTTCGTCCAACTCTCCTTCATCCACGACTCCATTCGTATTTGCATCAGTCCAACTATAGAAAGTTACAACGGCTCCTTCTTCACTTACTGCTCCAGGATCCCCCTGAACTTGATCCCAGGTTCCGCTGTAATTATCGATAATGCTAAATTTGCCTACATCCACCGTCGGTGCTGTTATATCCACAGGTACAGATGGATTCATGTTCCCGCTATCGCTACTTCCACCTGATGAGGTCCCGCCATTATTCGAACTGGTAGGTGGAGCCGGCGTAGGCACGGGCGTTGGTGTTACCTCTGGTTTTGGTGTTGGCGTAGGCACTGGTTCAGGTTGCGGACCTGTAGTTTCTTTTATCGTTTGCAGCAATCGGGAAGCCGTCAATGCTGCAGCTTGACGATCCGCTTGCAAAGCCGGTTTGAACATGTTGTTTTGATCTCCGATAATGTATCCGGCTTCTAGTGCCGCTCCAACCGCATCTTTTGCATATTCCGAGATGCTTGTGCTGTCCTTAAACGTTAACGAAGCAGCTTTGCCCGTTACGTCTGTTCCCTTCGCTCTCATCAGGGTTACGACCATATCCTGTCTGGATAATGTCTGACCGCTCCCGAATTTCCCGCTTCCCATGCCTTTAAATATACCTGCTTGATATACCGCTTCAACAGAAGCATAGGCATAGCTGGTCACAGGAATATCTGTAAATGTCGGATTGGATGGGACGTTATTGTTTACATCCAGTTTTAACGTTTTGGCAATCAGGATGGCAAAATCCTGTCTGGTAATCATACCGGACGGATTAAATTGGCCATCACTGAATCCAGTGACAATCCCTTCGTTTTGCAACTCTACTATGGCATCTTTGGCATAGGATTTATCGATATCGGTAAATGATACTGCGGCGTTAGCCTGTGTCGTCCACAAAGGTGTTGTCAACAAGGACGCCGCGAGAATCGAGCTGATGAAATGATTTTTTTTCAAATGAATGCCCCCCCAATATGAAGTAAGTTCGTGTCATTCCAACGCAAAATCCAATCGAGGATCTTCCTTAAATAATATGGACATGTACGATAATGCACATTATATAGAGAGGCTCTGAACCGATTCTGAACAAATCGCCTTATTTCGGGTATTGGCTTTAAAATTAAAAAACCTCCGACTGCACTTTCCTTATAAGGAAGTGAGCGGAGGCTTTCGTTTTATTTTGATAAAAAATTGTGTACATGGCTGACCAACTATTAAATTTCCACAGCTACGCCGTAATGGTCAGAGACTACAGGGCCGTTCTTTCCGTTGAGAACTACCGTCGAAGACTTCGCCTGTACCGGACGATTCGAGAAAATATAATCAATACGCAGATCGCGTTTGTTATCCGCCCATCCGGCAATGGCTTTGACCACGGTTGCACCGTCATCCTTTTGCACAGCCGTCGTGTACAGGTCGTTCCAGCCCTTGCTCATCATATAATCGTAGCCTTGCCCACGTACTTCCGCGACATTATTGAAATCGCCCATAATATACAGCGACTGGTCCATATATGGAGCGAGCTTGCTCTCAGTCAGTTCCCACTGCCCCTTGAAAGGCTCTTGTTCATCATCCCACCAGTTATAGTGTCCATTCACAAACCAGGTGGCTTCACCTTGTACTTCAGTCTGAACACCTACAATTTTGCGTGTGCGGTAGTTATCGTAATCCCGCATGTGGGATACATACTCTCCAAAAGCCTTTGTGATCGGCGTCCGGCTCAGGATAGCCAGCCCTTCATCGTATTTTTGGAAACCGACGTGGGCGGGAATCCATGTCCAGTAATAGGTCTCGGTCAGTTGCGTAAGCAGAACGTAGGCGTAGTTGTCTTTTTTGATCACAGCATCCGATTCCGTAGCAAAGTAATGTTTCAGTTCCTCCGCGGACAGCGTTGCTTCTTGCATTGATTGATTAACCTCTTGCATGGAAATCACATCAAATTGGTGTGTATTGATAAAATCAGCCAGCTGACTGATCTTGTTCAGTTGGTCTTCTTCTGCCCAAGCGTGCGTATTTAACGTAAGTATTTTCATATGCTCTCTCCTGTTGTTTAAAATTAAGCCGAATCCCGGCCTGCATCGTTCCTGAAAGGAATACATACGATAAGCATACACAAGACGAGCCTATTATGCATGGTTTATGGTAAAAAATAGAGATCGGTACTCTTGGGTTTCACCTATTAAAAAGTCCCATCCAAGTTCTCAGAACCGATGCACGGAGCACATGATAACTGATATGATGGATACATGAAATGTACACCATTACGTCAAGACGTGGTGATTACTGAACCTATGATTTCCCCAGGAGATGGAATGATGAACATACCTATTGACATGAACATGGATGATGCGCAGTGGCAACAGCTGATCAGGCAGGTCGCTGAACATTTTAACAACCTGACGATTATGCGCGGATTTCAATATTATAAACAGAAACGCGTCGGAACATTAACCTTCACTGAACAAAACGGAATTTTGGCTGAAGTGCAGGGCTCCGATGATTATAAAGTAACCCTGAGCTTGCAATCGTTGAACACCAGTCACTGCACCTGTCCGGTAGGATCTCATTGCAAACATATGATAGCCGTTCTAATGAGTTATGCGGAGCAACTGGGGCGACCCGTACATGGCATCGTCAATGCTCACTCCAGTACTGCACTGAAACAGGCTCCAAAACCTGCTGCTATGGCGACTTCAGGACGTTCGGATTACGCAGCGCACGAAGAGGATCTCACCATCCCTGATAACCAGTATAGCCAGATCAAGGAACGTGCAACGGAACTTGCAGAACTTGAAATCACGGAATGGCATGAGCTGTTTCGGGCATGCCTGAAACGACTCGGGATAGGCACGCCAAGTACATCGTATGTGCAGGCCGCAGCGGACGAGCTCTATTCCATTAAACCTAAGCTATCCGCTGGCATGGACCAGTTATTTGAGCTGCATGTTCAGTTGCACCTGATTCGCTTCTGTGTGCCTGGCCGCAATTCAATCACACATACACCGGTGTATCTGAGCTATCCTGCTCAACTTGCCGTGGATGCGCTCCAGAAAGGACTGGAACAGATCTTTAGCCGTCCGTTGGATCTCTCAGGTCTGAAGGGCACGAAGCTTGAACAACTTTGGAAAAGGCTTGAGGAAACCTCATCTTACCTGCGTATGCAGATGATATCCGAGACATCCAGCATGATGTTCTTCACCCCGATGTATCGACAGCTTTGGTTAAACTGGATCGTGCCTCATCTCCAGGAAAACCGGAAAACGCTAGAGTCAGAGCTGGCGTTTCTACAGGAAATGGAAAACGGACTGACTGCTATTTCCAAACCCGCCAAACCTGGTGAGAGCGTGCTGAGCGTATCGAATCTAACGGAAAACGGGCGCAATGCGCCGATTAAATCTGTCACTCTGCCCTTGCCGCTGGTATTGGCGCAGAGCTGGATGTATTTCCATTTGGGACAAGATGATCAGGCTTGGCAGCGATTGATTAGCGGAGGCTCGGCATATGGCATCCCGCCGGAGCATCTGCTGCATTTTCTTCATGTGCTTGCAGATTCTTCAGACTGGAAACGGCTAGGCGAGTGGTTAGTACAGCTCGGACCTCTGCTCGCGAACCGACGGAACTCCCCTCTGAATGATTACATGCAGTTGTGGGACACAGCCATTCATCATCTTCCTGATGTAGAGCACCGCATGTGGGACACATTGGTCAGCATGCTGCCTCATTCCCGGCCAGCTTATGAAGAAGCAATGCATTCCCGGGGACAGTGGCGGCGGTGGATTGATTTTCAACTGAGCACGGAGACAGAGCCGCTAGAATTCCGGGTAGCGGTGCTACAGCCGATTGAAAAGGATGCACCCGAACTGCTTTTGCCTTTCTACCATCAAGCAGTGGATCGTTATATCGGACACAAAAACAGGGACGGATACAAAGCAGCAGTGAAACTGTTGAAGCGTCTGTCCAAAATTTATAAAAAATTGAAGCAGGAAGAACATTGGGAGCAGTTTATCACCACATTGGCTGTTCGCAACAGCCGACTGCGCGCCCTGCAGGAAGAGCTTCGGAAAGGTAAGTTGATCTCATGAGCCTAATGCACCCTTACACCGAAACAATTGAGGTCCATGTTGCATTGACAGGATACGGGGACGCCTTGTTCTATGGAGCGCTGAACACCCATCACTTTGTATCGGGACAATCACTCAAGCAGCGATTATTTGCTTGGCATGCCCCTTCTTTCTACGGTACAGAACTTGAAACAAGACAGATCGAAGAAATTGAACTGGTCGTACTGCCTGCGGAAGAAGTGATTCCTTTCTTCAGCGAAATGAACACCCTTCTACACATAGAATGGAAATGGGACGAGCAGGCAGAGCATTTGATCCGGCTGGCCCCGGTACTCGCAGCATCGATTGAGAATCGTAAATACATCCCTAGCTTCACCGCATTTCGTACCGGACAACTGCAATGGACCTGGGACCCGGACAGCTTGAAAAAGCAGGATCGCACCACTCTTGGCAAAGCTCTGGAACAAACGGATGAGAGCTACGCCGAAGGGCTGAGTGCTGCCTTTTCCGCTTCCGTGTTCCAGCGATGGTACAGTACGGAGGAAGCGGCCACCGATCTGCGGCGAGAATTCCCGCAGTTGTTTCCACAAAGCGGAACAGCTCCGCAAACAGCCGGCATGGATGCCCAATCCTGGCTGGTGTCCATCGGCTGGAAAGCAGACGCAGCCCCATTCCGTCCACTCCTGCAATTGCTGGAGCCGGAAGATGATGAACCGGCTTGGCGGCTACGGCTGGTATTGCAGAACAAACTGGATGCAGCCGTACTCGTTCCCGTGAGGCTGGATTCACGTGGCCGGTTGGAAGGTGAATGGCCTGACGTGTGGACGCCGTTCATCCTTGATCGTTCGGGAGGATGGCTGGAGCAGCTGCGTGCACATCTGCCCCGAATTCGCCGCGCTATCAGTGGCAGTCGGGATGTGCTCAGTGATCCATTGGAAGATCAGGATGCTTGGCTGTTCCTGACGCAAGACAGCGGACGACTACTCGAAGCTGGCTGGCAAGTGCTGCTTCCGGGTTGGTGGGAAGCTGCACGCAAGAAGAAACCCAAGCTGCGTGCCAAGGTGAAACCGGAGGAAGGCAGTGAACGGGGACAGTCGTTCTTTGGACTGGACTCGATCATTCATTTTGACTGGCGTATTGCGATTGGGGATACGGATCTCAGCGAGGAAGAATTCGCTGATCTCGTAGCCCGTAATGAACGGCTGGTCCGCTTCCGTGGAGAATGGGTTCCCCTTGATCCGGCCTTGCTTGAGCAGATTCGCCGGGCCATGGGCGGTGTGGATCAGGAACAGGGGCTATCGTTTCAGGATATTCTGCACCTGCATCTGCTGCATAATGAGCAGCGAGAATATCGCAACCAGAAACGCAAGGAAGGACAAGAAGAGGAAGAAGAACAGCCACAATCCAACGAGAACATTCGACTTGAGGTGGAACTGAACGAACACCTGAACCGGGTAATTGCACAGCTTGGCGGCGGGCAAGGCGGCGCTCCTTCCCTGCCTATTCCGGAAGGATTGCATGCTGAGCTGCGTTCTTATCAAAAAGAAGGTTTCGCATGGCTTGGATTCCTGCGTAGATTCGGTCTCGGGGCTTGTCTTGCGGATGACATGGGACTGGGAAAAACGATACAGTTCATTACGTATTTACTTCATCTCAAAGAGCATGAGCAGCGCTTGCCTGGGCAGGCCCCGGCCCTTCTCGTCTGCCCCACTTCCGTATTGGGAAACTGGCAAAAAGAAATCAGCCGCTTCGCGCCTTCAATTAACGTCAGTTTGCATTACGGGGCACGAAGACTGAGCGGAGAAGAGTTCCGGGAACAGACTGAACAGGTAGATATCATCATTACCTCCTATGCAACAGCTACTCTGGATCAAGAGATGTTGCAGTCATATACGTGGGCATCCATCTGTCTGGATGAGGCGCAAAATATTAAAAATGCCCAAACGAAGCAGTCCATGGCAGTACGCAGCTTCCCGGCAAAACACCGTATTGCACTGACTGGTACGCCGATTGAAAATCGGCTGTCCGAGCTGTGGTCCATCTATGATTTTATTAATCCAGGCTATTTGGGCAGCGCGCGGGCATTTCAGACTCGCTTTATCAGTGCGATCGAGAAGGATAAGGACGAGCAACGCATGCAAGATTTGCAGCAGCTCGTGAAGCCATTCATGCTGCGCCGCAAGAAGAAAGATCCGAATATTCAACTCGATCTGCCGGACAAAAATGAGATGAAAACCTACATTCACCTTACGGGTGAGCAAAGTGCACTGTATGACCAGTCCGTTCAGGAACTGATGGACAAAATGAAAGAGCTGGAAGGCATCAAGCGCAAAGGTGCGATTCTGTCTGCCTTAACCCAGCTCAAGCAGTTGTGTGATCATCCCCTGCTGCTGACCAAAGAAGCCTTGCCGGAAACGATCTCCTCGGAAGGCTCTGTAACAGAGTATGACCTGTACAGTCCACAGGATATGGCCATGCTGATCAGTCGCTCCGCGAAGCTGGAACGACTGATGGAACTGGTCCGCGAACTACGGGATGAGGGCGAACGGTGCCTGATTTTCACACAATACATCGGCATGGGACAGATGCTGCAACAAGTATTGAGACAGGAGTTGCAGGAACCTGTGCTATATCTGCATGGGGGTACGTCCAAGACTGGAAGGGATCGCATGATTGATGAGTTCCAGTCCCGGACGTTGCCTCCGGCAGAGCAGCCGTCGGTCTTTATTCTATCCATCAAAGCAGGCGGCGTGGGCTTGAACCTGACCGCAGCGAATCATGTATTCCACTTTGACCGCTGGTGGAACCCTGCCGTGGAAAATCAGGCTACAGACCGCGCCTATCGGATGGGACAGACGAAGGATGTTCAGGTACACAAGTTCATCTCGCTGGGCACACTTGAAGAACGCATTGACGAGATGCTGGAGAGTAAACAGCAGCTCAGCGACAATATTATCACCAGTTCTGAAAACTGGATTACCGAACTGTCGACGGATGAGCTGAAGGATCTGTTCACCCGGCGCCGCGACTGGTCGGGATAACTCCAGACTGGGTTGATGCAACATACGCAACCTTGTAAATAGTAGAATACAAAAAGAGCGAAGTGTCGGAAATGCATTCCGTCTTCGCTCTTTTTTTTACATTCCTAGCGCATGTTTCCGATGATAGACGATCTTGAATCCTGCATTTTCTTGATGAAGTTAGTCATCACATCAAAGGCTTCATTGCGTTTGTTGGACAAAGACTGCAAACGCAGCATATCCATTTGTTGTGAGTTGCTCAACGCATCGATTTGGCCTTTCAGTTTTTGAGCTTGGGCAGTATCCCCATTCTGATTAGCTGCCTGCAATTGTGCGTTCAGCTCTGCAATCGCTTGATTTCGATTTTGAACTTCTTGAATTTGTGCCTGTAATTGGATATCCAGCAATTTCGTGCGTTCTTGCTGAACCATCATCAAAGCTGTTTCGATATCCATGCTGCTCAGATCAATAGCTGAAGACCCCACCGGATTTACCGTAGATACACTTGCTGCAGAAGCAGAAGTTACAACGGATACAGCTGCGATGGCAGCAATAACTGTGGAAGAAATGACTTTGCTTGATTTTTTCATAACGTACACCTCCTTTTATATTTGTAGATACCCCCCATTAACTGGCATCTTTCGACATCATATATCGAAGGTCCTAGATCCTACAACCTATATTTGCGAAGTTGAGACTAAATTGATACAGGTTGATGGGTAGTTCTACAGAAAAATGTGGTAATTCCCTAAGGTGAAAAAAGTGAGTTGCTGTGCTACAATAGAGGAATTGTGCATTCACAGACAGACATGTGGGTAAGGACTTGAATCTATCCCGATTCATCCATTATTTATCCATAACCATGCTGCCATTCTAGGGAGGTTTATGGAACAATCATGCTCATTATTGGTATCGCCGGAGGAACCGGCTCCGGTAAAACGACGGTAGCTCGCTCCGTCATAGACCGTCTTGGATCGGGCAAAGTGACTTTCATATCCCAGGACAATTATTACAAAGACCAGTCACAGCTCACCCCTGAGCAACGTCGACTCACCAATTACGATCATCCGTTTGCATTCGATAATGATCTGTTAATTGAGCATCTTACCCTGTTAAAACAAGGACAAACGGCATATGCTCCCGTATATGACTTCACCATAGATAACCGTGCCGCTGATGAAACGGTTGAACTGGCACCGAACCATATCGTTATTGTGGAAGGACTGCATGTCCTGATCGATGAACATCTGCGTGCCCTTCTGGATATCAAGGTATTTGTTGATACGGATTCCGACGTGCGTATTCTGCGCAGAGTACTGCGGGATATGGAAGAACGCGGCCGTACGATTCAATCCGTGTACAAACAATATCTCGAAACCGTCAAACCGATGCATGATGCTTTTATCGAGCCTTCCAAAAAGTATGCAGACATCATCATTCCCGAAGGTGGACATAATGAAGTCGGCATTCAGATGTTATCCATCCTGACTGAGAAATATCTGACTGGTGAAAAGTGGAATGGCGCATAATTTAACATGATTTTGCTGCATTAGGCGTTATGCCCTGCTCACGTCTGAGTGAGACAAAAACGGGCATCGCTCATACAATATCAGCACTAAAATCCAGGTTGCGATTAGCGCAATCTGGATTTTTTGGGTATTTCTATTTTATAATGGACTCCATAGCTGAAAGGAGACATCACAACATGGCTACTTTTGAAGAGTTTATACAGCATGATATCCGCGTTGGTACAGTGGTAGAAGCCGAACCTTTTCCAAAGGCTCGCATGCCTGCCATTAAAATGACCATCGATTTCGGCCCACTTGGCCTTAAACGTTCGAGCGCCCAAATTACGAAACGTTATACCCCTGACATGATGGTAGGTAAGCAGGTTATTGCTGTAGTCAATTTCCCACCGCGCCGAATTGCAGGTTTTGTATCCGAAGTACTGGTGCTTGGCGGCGTGCCTGATGAAGGTGATGTTGTATTGTTAACCCCCGACCAGACATTACCGAACGGAACACCGATTGCCTGATTTTTTATCATATCGCTATTCCTGTCTTTTCACCTTAAAGTATAAGGCTATGAATCTTCGGATTCGCGGCCTTTTTTTTGCATTTTTTGAGGTTCACAACATAATGAAGACTAATCTCCCTGTTCCATGCTTCTCGACCCTTTTGGAGACACCCCCGTCACACGCTTGAACATCTTGGAAAAAAGTAATGGATCTGTATACCCCACAGAGTGGGCCACTTCACTAACCGACAGGGCTGAATGCTGCAGCAGTTCAGCTGCACGATTCATCCGGTATTCGAGAAAGAAAGCCTGTAATGACTTGCCGTACCTCTCCTTAAAAAGCCCTGACAGATATGTGCGATCCAAACCTACGGCTCGGGCAATATCTAGAATTGAAGTTCTCTGACTATACCTGTTCTCCATAAATTGAACGGCCTGCCTGATGTATTCCTCTTTAGTGGACAGTGGCCGTTGCAGCTGCTCTTCTGCGGGAGAAGATGCAATCAATTCGGCGATCAGCCGGTACAGCAGGCTCTGGTTGAACACATCTCCCCCGGTACGTGTTGATGCTTGAACCATCTCCGTATAAAGACGAGCAAATGTGTCTCGATCTCTAGCCTCAAATACAGGATGTTCCGGACTGATGTGCGCCCGCTGCATGAATGCCTTGGCATGAACACCTTTGAACCCGAACCATGAATAAGTCCATGGCTGCTTCGCATCTGCTTCATAATGAATAAGTGTATCCGGAAGAATGACAAAGCCTTGACCCTGTGTAAGCTCGTATTGTTGATCCGCCATAAACACAGTGCCCTGTCCTTCATGAATGTAATGAACAATGTAGGCATCCCGAACACCCGGCCCCCAATAATGCGACGGATCACATGCCTGCCAACCGAAAAATAACAGTACCAATTCCATCTGCGTCAAATCCATAGGAACCACGTTCGTTTCGATTAATTTCAACATTCCACACTCCCTCCGTTCACCACAACAGGCAATCTCTTCACTAAAATTATAACAGGTAAATAGATGAATTATTAGCTGTAAGCGAATCCAAAAATGGGATTATGCCATGTTTCAGAGAGGTTGAGCCATAGTTATATAAGCCCAATCCGCCTATATTGGAGGTACACCATTTATTCAGGGAGGCTGAACTTGAGATGAACAAAATTACGTTCCTCGGTGCGGGAAGCACCGTTTTTGTCAAAAATGTATTGGGTGACGTTATGATGACCGAAGCACTTCAGGATTTTGAGCTGGCGTTGTTCGATATTGATGCTGAACGCCTAAGCGACTCAGAGCGTTTGCTTACCAGTATGGCCCGTTCGCTCGGAAGCCAATGTGCCATCAAAGCTTATACCGACCGCAAGGAAGCACTGCGCGGAGCCAAATATGTGATTAACGCCATTCAGGTGGGCGGTTATGATCCATGTACCATTACGGATTTTGAGATTCCGAAGAAATATGGATTGCGTCAGACGATTGCCGATACGCTCGGGATTGGCGGGATTTTCCGTAATTTGCGGACGATTCCGGTGATGCTCGATTTTGCACGGGATATGCAGGAAGTGTGCCCTGATGCGTGGTTCCTGAACTACACCAACCCGATGGCGGTACTAACGAATGTCATGAACGTGCATGGCGGAATCAAAACCGTAGGTCTGTGTCACAGTGTACAGGTGTGTGTACCGCATCTGTTTGATGCACTGGGGATTGATCAGACGGGTGTGGTCGCGAAAGTTGCGGGTATCAACCATATGGCCTGGCTGCTGGAAGTGACACGCGATGGTCAGGATCTGTATCCGGAGATTAAACGTCTGGCGAAGGAAAAGCAGAAAGAGCAGCATGATGACATGGTGCGTTATGAGCTGATGCAGCGCTTCGGATACTATGTAACCGAGTCCTCCGAGCATAATGCCGAGTACCATCCTTATTTTATAAAACGAAACTACCCCGAGCTGATCGAACGCTTCAACATTCCGCTGGATGAGTATCCGCGCCGCTGTGTGAACCAGATTGAAGGCTGGAAAGAAATGCGTGAGAAGCTGTTATCCAGCGAAAATATTGAACATACGCGCAGCCGCGAATACGCTTCGCATATTATGGAAGCCATGGAGACGGATCGCCCTTACAAAATCGGCGGTAATGTCATGAATAACGGACTGATCACCAACCTGCCTCGTGAAGCCTGTGTTGAAGTGCCTTGTCTTGTTGATGGATCAGGTATCAGCCCGACGTATATCGGGGACCTGCCTCCGCAACTCGCGGCATTGAACCGCACGAATATTAACACCCAGCTGTTGACCATTGAAGCGGCGATTACGGGCAAAAGAGAGCACATCTATCATGCCGCGATGCTTGACCCGCATACAGCTGCCGAGCTGTCCATCGATGATATCGTCTCAATGTGTGATGAACTGATCGAAGCTCATGGCGACTGGCTGCCGAAGTACACGTCATAAGAAGTTCATTGTTTGCAATTCAAAAGCTCTAGTCTCCTCTCAGCAGGGAGGGGCTGGTGCTTTTTTGAGCTTTCATCTTGTTTCCCAGCCTAATCCTGAAGCAGAAAACGATAGCCGATTCCCGGCTCGGTCTGAATAAAACGTGGACGCGTGGGATCTTCCTGCAATTTTTTGCGCAGATGACCGACATATACCCGCAAGTAATGGCTGTCAGACTCATGATGATGCCCTCCCCACACCTGTTGCAGCAGCTGGCGTTGGGTAATAATTTTGCCTGCATGGGTTGCGAGCACTTTCAGCATTTCATACTCGGTTGGTGTTAACTTTACTTGTGATCCGTCCAAATCGACCTGTCTCTGGGCCAAATCAATCGTAAGCGGACCAAAACGCAATACCGGCTCATCCGTCGTTTTGGCCACATGGCGAAGGGCAACCCGAATACGGGCAACGAGCTCCCCCATGCCAAACGGTTTGGTGACATAATCATCCGCCCCGCCATCAAGTGCAGCAATTTTATCCTCTTCGCGTTCCTTTGCAGTCAGCACAATGACTGGTACCTGTGACCATTCCCGAATCCGCTGAAGTACATCCATTCCGGACATACCGGGCAAGCCCAGATCAAGCACAATCAGATCAGGATGCACAATGCTCGCCTGAATGACCGCTTCTTCGCCGTCGGCGCATTCGTGAATCTCAAATTGATGCGCCTGAAGCGTAACCTTCAGCAGTTTACGGATTTGTGGTTCATCATCCACAATTAATATACGCGCGCCTTGCGGTGCCGTCATGTCATTCTTCCTCTCCTTGTCCCATATACGGGAATGATGCTTCGGGTTCCTCTGTGGGCAAACAGATGCATACCCGCGTCCCGCCTCCCGGATTCGGTTCTGCGGTAATCGTACCTCCGTGAACTTCGACGATTCCTCTACAGATGGCAAGCCCGAGTCCCGTACCTGTCACATGCCGTGACGATTCGGATCGATAAAACTTCTCAAACACCCGCTCGCGCTCTACTTCCGGAATCCCAACACCCGAATCAGCCACCACAATGGTCATTCGTCCATGCCGATCATCCACCTTCACCGTAATGACGATTTCACTGTCCTCTGGTGAATATTTGATGGCATTGCTGATGACGTTGACCAGAACCTGCTCCAGCAAAACCTCATCCCCGGATACAAACGGCGGCTGATCGGGCAATTCAACCCGAATGCGACGGTGCTGGATGAATTGTTGAACCTGGGTTAGCACAATGCCGATCATGTCGCCCACGTCGCACCATTTTCTGCGCAGCTGCAACATGCCACTCTCCAGCTTCACCATGCCCAGCAAATTGGTTACCAGCCTGTTCATGCGCAGCGCTCCATCCCGAATATTGCCTGTCAGTTCTTTTCGATCCTCCGGGGTAAAAAGAGAATCATTCTCCAGCAAACCTGTAGCTGAACCAATGATGGCCGTAAGGGGTGTCCGTAGCTCATGGGACACCGAGTCCAGCAAAGCGGTGCGAATTCGTTCCGATTCAGCCGTCACTTGCGCGAGTCTCGCTTCCTCAGCCAGCTTGACACGGGCAATGGCGCTTGCTGCCAGCCCGCCACACGCTTCCAGCAAACGTAGCTCTTCCCGCTGCTCCTGAAGATCACTGGATTCCAGATTCACAGCAAGCACCCCATGTGTCTGGTCTTCTGTACGCAGCGGCACATACAGACCAGACGATTCCCGCAGGCTGGAGGAGCCGCGTCCGGCGATTTCGCCATGTTTATACACCCATTTGGCAATAGCGACTTCAGCTTCTCCTTCACCCCAGGCTATTGAATCCGAATCCTCCGAAGAGGAGGTAACCTGAAGTTCGCCTTGAGCATTCGGGAGATATATTGCCGCCGGAGCCCCAAGTGTCAGTGACACTTGTCTCACAATGTTGCCGAGTAGAGTATGCAAATCTGTAACAGCCGTCATCTGACGGCTTAAAGCATATAGCGAATTCGTCGTAATCTCGCGTTGTTTTACTACCTCCAGCTGCTGCCGCAGGCGCCCCGCCAGACTCGCCGTTAATACCGCCACTGCCAAATACACTATAAAAGAAAACATATATCGCAAATCTTCAACCGTAAAACTGAGAAACGGGGGAACAAAAAAGAAGTCAAAGGCAACAACGCTAAGACTTGCTGCATATATGGCCGGACCCATTCCCCAGTACACAGCACTGACCAATACCGGAAAAAGATAAATTAGCCCCACGTTAACCAGGTCATCACTAATCCCTATCGCATGAAGCAGAATGGTTAGCAATGTGATTCCAAGGGTTACCCATATATATTTGGGAACACGGTTCAGCTTCAGCCGGAAGTCTTCCCCTTTATTTCGTTCAGACACAGCACATCTCACATCCCGCTCAGATCATAATCGTAGTCCGCAACGATCAATACGTCCATATGTCTGGATAACCGCACCAGCCTGCTGACCACCGTTCCCTTTCCACGATAGCCGTTCAGCCACCAGACTCGTCTCGCTTGACCAACCACCAACTGCGTTGCTTTTTCTTCAGAAGCTTTACCCGCCAAAATACCAGGCACATCTCTCAGCCTCTGGCTATGATGAATATGAAATTTGCCGCCCAGTCGAACGGTCAGCTGTTCCAGCTCCTCCAACTGGCATTTCACTTCATCACTCATGACTTCACCTACATGAACATGGTGCACATGCCAGACCGCCTTTAACCGGTAGGCTGTACGAAATCCGCGGCGAATCAGCCGCTCCGCATGCTCATCACTGCTTACGCAGACAAAGACCGCCTCCTGTCTGCGCCAGGGACCGCGAAGTGCACTTTTGCGCTCCTGTGATTCAAGGCGTTCATCCACATCATCGGCCAATTCCCGCAGGGCAAGTTCCCGTAAGGCAATCAGATTACCAATGCGAAAAAAATGACCAAGCGCTTGTTCCACCTTGGCTGCTGCATAGATTTTACCCTCCCGCATGCGTTGCCGCAAGGCTTGGGGGGCAACATCGATAAGTTGGACCTCATCTGCCATTTGCAAAATCTGATCCGGCACGGTCTCTCGGACTCGAATTCCCGTAATATGTTCCACCGCATCGTTCAGACTTTCCAGATGCTGCACATTCACGGTAGTGATGACAGAGATGCCTGCATCCAACAGGATCTGCACATCTTCGTAACGCTTTTGCCGCAAGCTTCCCGGGACATTCGTATGCGCGAGCTCATCCACCAATACCACTTCAGGACATAGACGAAGAATGGCATCAGTGTCCATTTCCTCGAGCTGCACCCCTTGGTACACCCGCTGCTCTCGTGGAATGATGGATAACTGGCCGATCTGTTCCAACGTCTCCGCCCGATTATGTGTCTCCAGCAGACCAATCTGTACATCGATGCCTTTGCGGAGCAGATCATTGCCTTCCCGGAGCATCATATAGGTTTTTCCCACACCTGGCGCAGCACCGATGTATACCTTGAACTTACCACGCCGAATCTGACCAATCTGTGCCTTCATCTCCTGCTCACTTAACCTGCGATATGTTGGAGTCTCTGTATCCGGCAATCGGGTCGGAAGTACCCGCTCGCCCTCATGCTGTGCCCGATCGGCGAGTAGAAACAGATCGACACCCCGCACTCTGCGCAGCAAGGAATTAACAAATGATCCCCGCCACAGCTCCTGCCAGCGACTGTGCCGTGAGTGTCCCATAACAATACGGGTAATCTGATGCTGGACTGCGTAGCGTGCAAGTGTAGATGGAATGTTACGGCGGTGTAATACAGGCAATTCCTCAAACTGCCCTCCAAACTTCTCCACCAGTTTGATCATGTTGCGACGAAAAACAGTAGCTTCCTTGGTTAGCGGCTGCTTCATATTGCGAAAGGTCACGGCATGCAGATCCCCGTTTAATCTCTTCGCAATCTGCTGTCCGCGCCGAATATAGATGGACCCGTTCCAGTGATATTGGGTGGATACCAAAATGCGTTCCATGATGCCTGTCGTAACCGTAATTCCCATCTCTTCCCGGTGCTCACGCAGTGATTCGTTGACCCCTTCCGCAACAAGTCGAAGAGCCAGTTCACGCAAAATGCCCAAATTGCCATGCCGAAACACCGCTTCACCTTCATGTCCCCGAAGGTGTCCCTCCGCAAGACGGCTTAATACGGTTTCCGGGGTTACATCGATCAATTTCACTTCATCGGCCAGTTCAAGGGTATCGGCAGGTACAGTATGCTCTGCTGCAATTCCCGTTAGCTGGCGTGCAAGCTCCGTATATCCCTCCAGTTCATATACATTCACCGTTGTAATGACACTGATGTTGTGTCGCAGCAAATACTGAATGTCTTCCAGTCGGGTTGCATGACGCGCCCCTTTTCGGTTTCTATGAGCAAGCCCATCAACGAGCACAACCTCCGGATTACGTGCCAGCAGAGCATCCAGATTCAGGTCCTTCATCTCCATGCCATCCTTCCAGCGAGACCAATGAATGCTTGGAATCCGCTCCAACTCGCCGAGCTGCTCCACGGTCTCCGGTCTTTGCATGGTAGACACAGCGCAGATAACCACATCGATCCCCTGATGGCGTAATGTGTTTCCTTCCCTAAGCATATGATACGTTTTGCCCGAACCGCTGACCGGACCGATATATATCTTCAAGGTGCCCTGCTGCAGCTTCGTGATCATCTTCAAGATGTCTTCCGGGGACTTCCGCTTGAAGCTGTCTTCCATCCTGTTCACTCCCCCAACATAACCTTTACTTAAAATGGAGAAAGCCCCTTCCGAAGCTCGGAAGAAGGCCTGATACGAACAACCGAGGGAAGTTGTATTCCCCGTGGATCTACCCAACACGATGCCTGTTATTTTAGCTCAGCCGTCAACGCTTGATTCAGAGCGGTCACATTCACACGAGGCTCACCGAAAATGCCTAGCTGTCGCCCTTGTGTATGTTCCTCGACGATCTTGGCAAGCTCTTGCTCACCAAGGCCCGTTGACTGGCTAATCCGGGGAATCTGTGCTTTTGCCGCTTCCGGTGACAGATCGGGGTCAAGACCGGAACCGGAACCTGTCACGAGATCTGCAGGAATTTGCTGCAAGCCCGGATTCTCTTGCTTGAGCTGATCCACCTTTTCCTTCATTTCAACTATATACGCCTCCGATGCCACAGCGCGATTGGAACCTGCCGAAGCGGTTCCATCATAATTAGCGTTCGATGCCCGGGGCTGGAACAGCCCCGGCGATTTTACTTCCTGCGCCAGCAGAGACGAACCGATGGTTTTCCCGCCTTGTGTGATCAGACTGCCGTTCGCCTGATTTGAGAAGAGCAGCTGCGCCACTCCGGTTGTAACAAGCGGGTAGATAATACCGCAAATTAGCATAAGTACGACAGACAACCGAATGGCGGGCAGTACCTGTTTCATATGAATCACATCCTGATTTGTTATTGTAAAAACTCAACCTATACGTGTTACACTGGTTCACTCCGATTGCAGCACCATCCTACGATCGCTGTTATCCCCAGATTTTTTTTGATTCCCTTTTCCAAGGGATAAAATCCGGGGATAAAGGCGAACACTTCGTTTCTTCAGATTGGTTCTGCACTCTTCGTTGTCGTGTAAATCAAGGCTTCTTTTTAAATACTTAGTTAAATAAGCCCCGACAGTACCAGATCAATCAGCTTAATTCCGATAAAAGGAACGATTACACCGCCCACGCCATAGATGAACACATTCCGTCCAAGCAGCCGCTCCGCGGACATAGCCCTATATTTCACACCCCGCATGGCGATTGGGATTAGCAGTGGGATAATGATGGCGTTGAAGATCAGCGCTGACAGAATTGCGGACTGCGGTGAAGCGAGATTCATAATATTGAGTGCCTGAAGCTGCGGCATGGCTAGAATAAACATGGCCGGAATGATGGCGAAATACTTGGCAATATCATTGGATATCGAAAAGGTCGTCAGTGCGCCGCGGGTAATGAGCAGCTGCTTGCCAATGGAGACCACCGACAACAGCTTGGTCGGGTCGGAATCCAGATCAATCATGTTGGCCGCTTCCTTGGCCGCCATGGTGCCCGAATTCATCGCGAGGCCGACATCGGCCTGCGCCAGAGCAGGAGCATCGTTCGTGCCGTCGCCGGTCATGGCGACGAGCTTACCCTCCTGCTGCTCTTTTTTGATCGCGTTAATCTTGTCTTCCGGCTTGGCCTCGGCAATAAAATCATCCACGCCCGCTTCCAGCGCAATGGTCGCCGCCGTCAGGGGATTATCCCCTGTACACATGATCGTCTTGATGCCCATGGCTCGCATCTCTGCAAACTTCTCTTTCAGCCCTGGTTTCACTGTATCTTTCAGATAGATCACACCATAAATCTGGTCATCAATCGCAACAGCAAGCGGTGTACCCCCAGCTTTTGCAATTCGGTTAGCTATATCGTCCAAATCGCCGGGTATCCGTCCTCCACGGGAGGAAATATGGCGTTTGATCGCATCCACCGCACCTTTGCGAATTTGCTTCCCACCGCTTAGATTCAGACCCGACATGCGAGTTTCTGCAGTGAAGTTCACATGTTCTGCATCTGCATATTCTGTCTCCGCCCAGTTCTCACCCTGCTTGCCAGCCAATTCAACAACCGAGCGCCCCTCCGGTGTCTCATCGACTACGGAAGCTTGCAGCGCAGCCCGAGTCATCTCCTGTGCAGATACGCCCTGAACAGGAATAAACTCCGAGGCCATGCGGTTGCCGTACGTAATTGTTCCGGTTTTGTCCAGAATCAGCGTATCAATATCCCCTGCCGCTTCCACCGCTTTACCCGACATGGCGAGTACGTTGAACTGCGTGACACGGTCCATCCCGGCAATACCGATCGCGGATAACAACCCGCCGATCGTCGTCGGAATCAGACAGACAAGCAATGCGATAAGGGTAGCCAGATCGAGCCGGATGCCCAAATAGTTCGCCATTGGCACCATGGTCATGATGACAATCAGGAATATCAGGGTCAACACGGCGAGCAGTGTTGTCAGCGCAATTTCATTCGGCGTTTTCTGGCGCTGTGCGCCTTCAACGAGTGAGATCATTCGGTCGAGGAACGACTCCCCCGGATCGGTCTGCACACGCATCACGATATAGTCAGAAGTAACCCGCGTGCCTCCGGTAACGGAGGAAAAGTCACCGCCCGCCTCCTTGATTACGGGAGCCGATTCCCCGGTAATAGCGGACTCGTCGATAGAGGCCAGCCCTTCAATAATCTCACCGTCCGTGGGAATCAGTTCGCCTGCTTCTACACGGACGATATCTCCTTTTTTCAACTGGGTCGAAGACACTTGCTTAATGGTCCCGTCTTTCTGTACCAGCTTTGCAGTCGTGTCCGATTTCGTCTTCCGTAGCGTATCTGCCTGAGCTTTACCCCGTCCCTCTGCCAGTGCTTCAGCAAAGTTGGCAAACAGCAACGTGAACAACAGGATGAGAAACACCGCGATGTTGTACCCTCGCCCTGCCTCGGATGCAACAAATAGATCTGGATTGATACATAACAGCAATGTGATGAGTGTACCGACTTCGACGATAAACATCACCGGATTTTTGATCATGACGACCGGGTTCAGCTTCTTGAAGGCATCCAGAGATGCCTGGAGCAGAATGTCCCGACTTAATGTTTTGCTTCTTTTGGGCGTACCGGGATCCGTACCCGTACCTCTCGTTCCTTTACCCTGGGTTCTGATCGTGCCTCTGTCTAATCCTTCCACCGTCTGCTCCTTCTTTCGTTCTACTACATTCATTGTGATAATCCACCTCCGCACTTTACGTCCTTGCTCCTATTCCCATATCCGATCACCGTGCCGTTCATCATCGGATCATCGCCAGATGTTCTGCGATTGGTCCAAGCGCCAGTGATGGGAAGAACGTCAACGCCCCTACTACCACAATCATCATCACCAGAATACCTGCAAAAAGAGGCGTATGCGTACGCAGTGTACCCGTTGTTACGGGAACCATTCGTTTAGTGGCCAGTGATCCGGCAATGGCGAGCATCGCGATCATGGAAATGTATCTTCCGAGCAGCATCACGACACCAATGGCGATGTTGTAAAAGTCTGTGTTGGCATTCAGCCCGGCAAACGCCGATCCATTATTGGCAGCCCCGGATGCAAAGGCATATAACACCTCGGTCAGACCATGCATGCCTGAATTCGAAATTGAAGCGACAGACTCAGGACGCATAAGCGCCAGCGCGGTCGGAGCCAGAATAATCAAAGGATGAACAAGCAGCGCGATAGACGCGAGCTTCACTTCCTTACCCTCAATTTTTTTGCCCAGAAATTCAGGGGTCCGCCCAACCATCAGCCCACAGATAAACACAGCCAGAATCACATAGAGCAATCCGTTGAGCAAACCTACCCCTTTACCGCCGAATACGTTGTTGAGCATCATCTCAGCCAGTGCAACCATGCCACCAAGCGGGGTAAGAGACTCATGCATATTGTTCACCGACCCGGTTGTGGCTGCTGTAGTCACCGCTGTGAAAAGCGCCGATTCGGATACCCCAAACCTGACTTCTTTGCCTTCCATATTACCTTGGATTCCCACCGCATCCAGCGCTGGCACACCGCGATATTCCGAAACAAATACCGTGGTCAGCATCACGAGGAAAAGTAAACTCATAGCCGCAAACAGCGTCCAGCCCTGCTTCCGGTTGTTCACCATGATGCCGAAGGCGTAAACCAGCGCAGTAGGAAGCAGCATCATGCAGACGATATGCACCAGATTCGACAACGCTGTGGGGTTCTCAAATGGATGCGCTGCATTGGTTCCGAACCAACCTCCACCATTGGTACCCAAGTGTTTGATCGACTCCAGCGAAGCGACCAGCCCGCGGCTAATCGTCTGCTGTGCCCCGTCCAGTGTGGTTGCGTTCACCGCTCCCGCCAGTGTCTGCGGCACACCCTGGAATACGAGGAACAACGCCACAATGAAGCTCAGCGGCAAAAAGATTCTCGTAATCGACCGTACCACGTCGACGTAGAAGTTCCCCAGTTCATCCCGTCGGCCCACCAGGCCGCGAATGAAGGCAATAGCGACCGCGAAGCCGGTCGCGGCTGAGGTGAACATTGGAAACGTCACGGCCAGCATCTGCGACAGATACGACAGGGCATTCTCACCCGTGTAAGACTGCCAGTTCGTGTTGGTCATGAACGATGCAGCTGTATTAAAGGCCTGTGCCGCAGGCATATTACCGATGCCATCCGGGTTGAGTGGCAAATACTTTTGCAGCCGCAGCACCAGAAACATTAATAACAGCATGACGAAGTTTGAAATGAGCACGGCTGACAGGTACTTTTTCCAACCCATCGACTCGTTCTCCTTCACCCCCATCAATCGATACAACAATCGCTCAGGCCCGCCAAATATCCGATCCAGACCTGTTCGTTTGCCGTCAAACACCTTCACCAGATAACTCCCCACTGGCTTCACCAGTAGTATGATGATCAGCAGCGTCACCGCCACTTGTAATAAACCGCTACTCATATCCGCATTTCCTCCCTAAAATCGACGATCCGAGTGCTTCTGGTTTCGTGCCCCAAGCGACCATCAGAACTTCTCCGGCCTCACTAGCACGTAACCAAGATAGACTACCAGTGCGAGCACAATCATGCCGATGACGATCATACGGCTTCTCCCCTTTCATGCCCTATGCATTCATGCTTTCTCACAAAATTTCACAAAGCCCCAGAACACCACAAACAATAGCACGACCAGCCCAATTATCGTGGCATCATTCACCATGTGCTCCCCTCCCTCTCTCTACCGTTCTTGCAACCTTCTACATATGAAATCGTAATACGAAACGCTGTAAAAAGGGGGTAAAGAAATACCCTCCAGGGTGTAAAAAAAGCGTAAAAAAGACCCGTTCCACTCAGCGATTAGCTGAAGGAAGCGGGTCTATGTATGTTGGGTGCCCTTTATCCAAACGGATTCTGGGCCCATTGCAGCAGTCTCTTCCGGGTAATTTTCCCGTGTGACGTATGTTGAATAACTTGGCCACCGTCTAACAGCAGGACTTGAGGCGATTCATGGTGAACCTCGGTATCTTCCGCAATGCGGCGGGAAAGCGAGCGGCTTTCGATGACTTTGACGATTCGGTACTCCATCTTCTGTGCGGGATCTGATGCATTCGAGCCCACAAAGGCCATAAACTCCCTGTATGCTCTCGCACTGACTGGACAAGTTGTACTGTGTTTCAGAAGCAGCACCGGATGATCCTGTGACCGCTCAAGTACCTCTTCCCATTCCTCCTGCTTATACAATTCCTTGACATGTTCACTCAGCATATCATCCAGCCCCGAGCCTGCACGTTTGCTAACGACAGATCCAACCACGACGCCCATTGCCACACCAAAGGCAACCCCCAGAGCGATCTGGTTTGTTGCCACACCAATACTCGTTCCAATGGCAATACCCACCCCAAGCCAAAGTGTTTGAGGATTCACTTTTTTGTCCATGGAGATCATCCTCCTTAAAGATATTTATAAAAAAATATTAATTTTAATGTAGGAACAGTCACTCATTTGCCTGTATAAAATGGCTATGATAACATAAGAATAGACAACATGTAGAGGTGAAATCCTCTTACGGCGCACGTCTGTTCAGATGCAGAGCAAATCCCACCGCAGGAGTTCAACCTGTTTAACGGTGGGTTTTTGTTTATGACTTCATTACGGTAATGCCCACCCGTTGTCTACCAAAATTATACCATAGGCGCCTACGCAGGCGCTTTTATATTCCTCATCGAAGAGTCCACTTTTGTGATACACTGAGTGTAATTTGGCAACGATGAACATGAAGATATGATTGGAAAGGCGGAAATTCGTTATGGCATATGCTTTTATGATCGAACCGCAGTATTATACCGCTTTGGAGAACGAGGACGAGTTGATTGAGAAGTGCCAGGAATGGGGCTTGCTTTCGGAAAAAGCAACAAAGGTCAAAACGTTCTATTATAAAGGGAATGGGCTGAATATGCCTTGCACCATCATTGGCTTTGTCGATCATATGGCAGCAGTCATTCAATTGGACAATAACCAGAAACACTGCATTCATCCGTCTTATCTGAAAGAAATGCAGGCGTCCAGCTATAATGTAAAAAGTCCGGTTGGAGCGGGTACGGCAAAGGACAAATCTAATGAACCAGTCGCTACAACCAACTTAGAAGAGCTCCCTAGCTCTGATGCTGCACAAGATCCTGTTACTGCTTCCTATTCGGATAAGATTCCATCCGGTATGAGTGACTTTGATTCCGAACTGGATGTGGACACGGATAACGATGATACCTCCTCCGAGCTAAAAGGCGACCCTGATGGTCTGGTGGAAGAGTATGTTGGACCCGCTAACGCAACAAGCAGTGCTGCTAAACCAAAGGCAAAAACCGCAGGTAAAGCTAAATCGCTTAAGATTGAATTGCCGGAGGGTAAAGTGAAAATGTCCGCTGTTGTGAAGGAATTTACGACCGTGCCGAACCATTTCTCCGACAATGATGATGAAGTCATTATCTATGAAGCTCTTACGATCACCGAGCCCGAGGTTATTGACGTTGGCGAAGCCTGGTCCAGCCACAGTGCCACGATCAAGAAGCAGGAGCTTGAGGTTGGCGATGTGCTTACTTTTGAAGCAAAGATTATCAAGAAAAAGCTGACCAAGAACCCTGTTCCCTACAAAATCAACAATCCTTCCAAGATTCAGAAAGAAGTCTAATTTTCAGATTAGCAAGTATACACACTCCTTGCAGGAGTCACAAAAAAACCTCCAGACACGTTACTCATGTCCTGGAGGTTTTGTAGTTTTATCTTCTATGTCAGAGACACTAACTTACATTTTACTGATGGTTGGCTGCTGTACAGCTGATCTGGAACTGAACTCCAAATTTATCGATAACCATGCCGTAGGCTGGACTCCAAAATGTTTCCTGGATCGGCATTTTCACTTCGCCACCGTCTTGCAACTGGTTGAAAATTTCTTTGGCTTCATCCGCAGTATCCGTGTTCACCGTAACATTCACATGATTACCCACAATATAAGGCATGCCAGGGAATGTATCGGATAACATCAGTACAGAACTGCCAATCTGCAAAGAAGCATGCATGATGCGGTCTTTCGCTTCGGGAGGTACGGGGTGGTCTGGGTTGGAAGGACCATCGCCAAATGTCTGGAGAGCCAGCACTTCCGCTCCAAATGCCTTTTTGTAAAATTCTACTGCTTCACGTCCGTTACCATCCGTTACAAGATACACATTCAAGCTAATCGCCATTCGTGCTTCATCTCCTTGATATCATGTAATTGAACCATTCCTGCCACTTGCGACAAGAGTATATACGAATAGGTTGTCCATTGACAAGAAGGTATTTCCACAAGCTCCTCTAAGAACAAATTCCCCTCTCCAAAGGAGCTCTGACCACTATCATTCCACTTCCAGCAGTACTGGGGCACAAAAATCATCCAGTGGTAGGATTGTCCTGTATTCCTTATTTTATCCCCGGTTTGTGCGAGCGAAATGAAAGATTGTTAGGATAATACCCGGTACCAGCGCAGCAAAACTGGCAGAGATGAGACACCATTTCAGCAGAGTAAAAATGGGAGTCAATTCCGCTACCACGGGAGTATGTACAGGATAACGATACATCGTCAAGGAGGCACCTGCATTTTCAAGCATATCTAAGGCCCATCCTCCAACTGGAAGCAAATTAAGCCTTCGCCAGCGATTCTTTGGCGGAATCACTCGATACAGAATAGACAACAAAACCAACAACAAGAACAGATAAACGATCGGCCAGACGAGATCAAATGTAAAACGTGCCTGGATATAAGCGCTACGCCCTTCTTCACCATATTGTTCAGCCATCTGGTAGAGATCATTTGCCGAATACTCCACTTCCTGTTACTTCTTTCGACTTCGCCGCCTGCCAGGGAAGAATGAATGCAATAAAGCATGCAAAAATAACAACTGAAGCCACCACCCATTTCCAATTCACCCAATGGTATAGCCCTCTCGAGAGTTTGCTCAGCATGGTCTGTTCCTCCTATTTCAAAAAAAAAAACCACTCTCCCGAATCCTGTCGGTAAAATGGCTGCGGTCGATCCTATGAGTTTAGCGCGTTTTTACGATGCTATCTATTTCACTTTTCAACAAGAGGTATCGGTGAACACTTCTCATGATCGGGACCTTAGTTAGTTTATTCTTGTCTACATAAAGTTTCATCTGATCTTTGGTCAGACCGAGCAAACTCCCTGCTTCAGATACCGTCAATACAACCTCGGGATTCGTAGCATTAAACGTTTTTTTCACTTTCTGGTTCCAGTCCTCGAATACCTGCATAGATCAGTGATCTCCCCTATCCATAGCCAGTCATTTTCCAGGCTGAATAGATCTATTATACCATACTTGTGATGATCGTAACTTAATCCTTATCGAGAACCAATTAATGTTAATGAATTTAGGCTTCGCGACCAAACACCTCGAACTGACTTAATGCCGGGAATGGAGAGGGATCTGACGACTTGATCAGTTCGCTTAACGTTACCCATTCCACGTCCTTCGACTGAATTGCGATCGTTTGTGGTTTATGAGTTTGGATCAAACTGGCCTGCTCGGAGCTGCCATCGGAAAAGGTAAGAGTAACCCGCTCCCAGAAGTTATCGTGGGGAAAATCTGCACGCAAGGTCAGGACTACTTTGTCGATAGACACCTTGCGTCCAAAGTTGACTGTAATGGCAGCATCATCCCGCTGGTTGATCCCCCAAGATTCGTAAGGCCACTCGCCATGTGAATCATTGGCGCTGTTGCCATTAATGGCGTTACGTGCTGCAAATACGGACTCTCCACGGGTTTCCACGTTGGCGGAGGCATGGGGAAAACAGCTTTCGTTTCCATGCTGATCATAAGGATTCAGCGCTACATTTTTATATGCCTCAATCTCTTCACGTGTAGCCAACCGAGCATGTAGAACATGCTTGTCACCCGTAAATGACTTTGGTGAATAGGACACTCGTTTCTCGTCAAAAGGAATGGCATAACGATACTCCTCACCTGTAAAATAAACGAAAGCCGGGTTCATGGAATCCTCCAGCTGGATGATCAGATATACGTTTACATCAGAGCTTCTTAGAACGATGCTGTCCCCTGATCCATAGGCCTGTCTGTACACAAGATTTACTAGTTCACTGTCCGTCCGCGTTTCGAGCACCACACCGTCCACATTTTGAATTTCGAGCGATAAGTTCGTCATCTACATTCTCCATTTCTATTAATATTATTTATAATTTTCTTGATCCGAAAATATGAAAGCGCTTCGCTTTATTATACTTTATCATAATCACGGGACTGGGCATCCCTGAATAATGACTTATTTAACACAAAGACGAGTATATTTTTCAACATAAGAAGTGCAAAAAGAGCCACTTCCTTAAAGTGGCCCCACAATGTAAAACTAAATGATTGCCCTAAGCCTCTTCCCAGAAGCGGCGCAGGTTGCTCATGGCGATTTTGGAAGCAGATTTGCATTCCTCCATGCCCTCAAACTCAATCGTAATGTTACCATCATAACCGGAGTCTTTGATCAGCCTCACAATTTTGCGAATTGGAATATCCCCTTGCCCAACAATGGCACCGCGCAGGAAGTTGCCGTAAGCGGTTGTGAACCATTCCCCTTCACCCGGATGCTCATCATAAGGGCGGAAATAAAAGTCCTTGAAGTGGACCAGAGAAGCGTACGGCAGATTTTTCATGACCCCGATAATCGGATTCTCATCCACGCACATGAAGTTGCCGATATCGAGTGTCGTTTTGAAGTTGGGACGATCTACGGCATGAAGCACACGCTGCACACGATCACTGGCCTGCACACTGAAGCCATGATTTTCAATGGTTGTTGTAATACCAAACTGTGCAGCATAATCAGCAATGATCTGGCTTCCCTTCACCATCAGCGGCAAATTTTCCTCAAACCAGGCAATGGTCATTTTCTCCTTAGGCAAAGTAAACGCCGTTACGTCATGACGCATATGCTTTACACCCATCCGGTGTACAACATCGACATGTCTTTTGACCCGAGCTATCTCTTCTTCAAAAGCTTCTTCCGTCTCCTGCACGAAATTCGCAGGCATCGAATAGTTGGACAGCTCAATACCCGCAGAAGCAGCTCGCTCCCGAATGGCGTCGGCGAGATCAGGATTGTCCTCCACGGTGTAACCATACGGAACCATCTCCATATGCTCGCCACCATTTGCAGCAATCCAGTCGATGATATCCAGAACCGTCATTTCACCCGAATTCAGATCGTTCAACAAGCTATACGTACTCAGGCCCACTTTCATCTGCTCAGCTCCCTATCGGTATTGTTGGATAAATTTAACCGCTTTGCGAATGTCCTGTTCCGGCTGGTCGCCTACCTCGCGTTCAATCGTCAGATAACCTTTGTAGCCAATATCCCGAAGGGCTGCAAAGTATGCGTCAAAATCCACACTGCCCTCGCCCAGCGGTACCTCACGGAAGAATGTTCCGGAAGAGACCATTTCGGCAATTTTCTCATGATCCATAGGCGCATATCCCACTGCACCGTATACGTCCCTCGGGTCGACTTCCTTCAGGCGCACACCATCTTTCACATGGGTATGCACAATATAATCCTTGAGCAGATGAACACCTCGTGCAGGGTCATCTCCGGTAACCATCACCATGTTCGCCGGGTCAAAGTTCACTGAAACCCCGTTAGTCGACAGGGTATCCAGAAACCCTTTCAGGTCTGCTGCCGTTTCCGGTCCCGTCTCAATCGCGAAGTAGGCTCCTGCGCTTTTGGCATATTGACCCAGTTCCTCACATGCGGCATGCAGTGTGGCATACACTTCGGAGGAAGGATCGTGCGGAACAATACCGATATGTGTTGTGACGATATTCGTACCTAGATCCAGAGCAAGATCTACAATGCGCTTGGACTTCTCTACTTTCCACGGATTATCTTCCTTGACCTGGAACCCGTGACCGCCCAAATCGCCGACCAGGGCAGAAATTTCAAGACCAAGAGAATCGATATAACTTCTTAACTCCTTGCGAGCTGTCGGAGAGAGGTTCTCAGGGTCCATCTCTCCATGGACTGCATAGATCTGTACGCCTTCTGCACCTACATCCTTCGCTTTGCTTAATCCTTCACGTACACCTACACCGAAGCTATCCACGATAACGCCAATCTTGTTTGTTAATTTCATGCCATACCCTCCCGTTAAATCGGTATTTGATTTTTCATTCCTGGTGAGCCTTCATGATGGACGGAATGCTCTATACAATTTTCGACCCCTACCCGGTCACTCCTTTTTCTCCGATCATTTCTTATCCGGTTTCCTGAAACTAATCTGCTGAGACCAGCTTCACGGTTTGAATTTCATATGGCTTGAACGTCAGCTCAAACTTCCCTTCATGACAAGCTAGTGGCATGATTTCATCCTCCAACAGATTGACTACAGACGTCTGTATACGCGCGTCAGCCCATTGAATCTCAACCGTTTCTCTTCCACCAGATGACTCATAGAAACGAAGTACCGTTCCCGTACCGTCTTCGGAAGCCTTAATCGTATCCAGAATGATATGTTCACTATGAAAATGAACCCAGCTGTGTTCTGCTGGCAATGTGCCAGAGTGTCGATCACTCGCAACAACCCGAACCGGGTGGTTTAGTTCCATCGCACGTCGCACCACACCCGCTTCCCGCCAATCTCCCTTATGCGGCAGCAGGGAATACGTGAATTCATGCTCACCCTGGTCAGCATGTTCATCCGGCCATTTAGGAGCACGGAGCAGGGAAAGACGGATCGTCTGATCCTTGATGTCATATCCATATTTACAATCGTTCAGCAGGCTTACACCACTATTGCCCTCTGAGATATCCGCCCAGCGGTGACCACACACTTCAAACTGGGCCTGCTCCCAGCTGGTGTTGTTATGGGTTGGCCGCTCCAGCGCACCAAACGGAATTTCATAGGCAGCTTTCGCTGATACCAAATCAACGGGAAAAGCCACTTTAAGCAGCTTATGGCTCTCCGCCCAGTTCACCTTTGTCTTGAAATCAACACGTCGCTGATGACGATACAGGATAATATCCTGGTGAATCTCCGATTCGTTTAACTTCCAGTGAAACCGAAGGATATCCTGCGTTACTCCACGCTGTACTACTTCTTTGGAGATCAGCTCTGCCACTCCTGCTCGCTGCGATTCAAACCGCGGATCAATATCCCAAGCATCCCAATACGTTGGCCTGTCATGGAAAAACTGTAACTCATTCGCTTTATCGCCCGGCTTCAGCCACTCCCGTTGCATGGATTTGTCATACCATCTGGTGATCTCTCCTACATCGTTAAACTCAAGCGTGTAAAAGTCCGTTTCCCAGACAGAAGGAAAGGATTCATCCTGCTTCAATGCAGGAAGATTGGCATCCGGTTCATGGCGTAGCCATAACGTTGTATATCCAAAGGCCGGAATAGATCGGACATAGACTGACAAGGTCAGTGCGTCTCCATTTGCCTCAAGGTCACTCGGCAGACGATTACCCTGATGGTCAAACGCTGCTATACCGCTCAGTTTCTCGTCGCCTGTAATCGTAACGACTTCTCCCCGCTCCCAGCCCAGACTATTAAATACAACATAGGGCAGACCGTCGAAGCCATCTGTCGCAATGCGGTCCTCAATACGGCCAAGAGTACCATCCATAGCCGATGTCCCCAGAGCGAATACTTTCGTATACTCTTCCATAGATGTTACGTATACTTCGGGAATGGACGTGCCCGGGATAATATCATGGAATTGATTCAGCATAATCAGCTTCCAGCCTTCATCCAGATCACTTTTCGACTGAGCTGCTTCAACTCCGGCAAACTGCCCCCAGATTTCCGCTTCCCGATACAACACCTCCGCTTTGCGATTGCTCCGTTTGTTGCGCGCATGGGTTGTATAGGTTCCACGGTGCAGTTCCAGATATAAGTCGCCATGCCATTGGGGCAGCTTAGGATTGTTGTTCGAAATTTCCTCAAAAAACGCGCCTGCTGTACTAAAATTGCTAATGGGCTGCCCAACCATGAAATGGGATCGCTCTGCGAATGCAACCATTTCGTTCGTTACCCCGCCTCCACCATCGCCATGCCCATAAAGCAGCATTTGCTCGGGGTGTACATCCTTCTGCTTGTAGGATTGCCAGTGCTCATCGACATCTTTGGGCCGGGTATGTTCATTCACTCCATGATTGAGATACGCAAGCACCGAGGTGCCGTCAATGCCCACCCAGTGGAACAGATCATACGGGAAAACGTTGGTATCATTCCAATTGAGCTTAGTGGTCATAAAATAAGGAATATCAGCCAGCTTGAGCAGTTGTGGCAGCGAAGCACAGTAGCCAAACGTGTCAGGAAGCCACTCGATGTTTGAACGCTTGCCGAACTCCTCCTGATAAAAGTTCTGCCCGTATAAGATCTGCCGCACCAGCGATTCGCCACTCGGAATGTTCAGATCAGGCTCTACCCACATGCCACCAACTAGTTCCCAGCGGCCTTCGGCAATTCGGGCTTTGATGCGTTCGTACAGCTCTGGATAGTGCTCTTTCACGAATGCATACAGCTGTGGTTGACTCTGCGAATACACGAACTCCGGATACTCATCCATCAAAGTACACATCGTGGAGAAGGTGCGGCTGGACTTGCGCACGGTCTCACGCACAGGCCACAGCCAGGCAATATCGATATGGGACTGCCCAACCAGATGCATGAATCCGTCCCGGTACTCTTCCGGGTCTTCCTCCTGCACCGACTGTGCGAGCCATTCTTCCCAATGCTGCACCCACGCCGCTTCACTCCAGCGCTCCGGCTCGTTGTACATCTTATCCATCACCTGATGAATATCCCGGATAAGACGGGTGCGCTTTAAGTCTTTCTCCGGCAATGCTCTGAGTGATTCTGCAAGTACCGTAATGCTATACATTAGACTCTGTAAAGGCGAATTAACACGAACCAAAGCGGCTCGGATGCCCTGAATTGGCGGCTGGATGACCGCCTGTCGATTCAAGGGGTCATGTGGTTCCGGTATGGGATCATATAGCTCAATCTCCAGCAAAGGCGTAGTTCCCACACGGCTCTTCGGTAACGGTACATACCCATGATTACGGTCCAGTCCGTGATAAGGCATGCCATTTACCCTTAGCAGCCCTTCACCCCCGGCCTCGAAGATCAATCCGACCACATCTTCCTCCCAATTAGCCGGAATCTTTACGGTTTTGCTCAGAAAATAAGTCGTTCCATGGTTGCTATGGAGCGGATTCAAGCTTTGAACAGCCGCATTCTCCTGTTCATTCTCATATACCCCTGGCCGGATATACTTGGTCTTCTGCATCTGCCACTCTGGAAGCTCAAGGGTATCCTTCCATTGCTGCTGAGCCAGATCCTGAATGAATCGCTGAATTCGAATCATACCTCCACCCCCACCTTCTGGATGTGTAAACTACAAGCAGTCCAGTCTCTGGAGCTGCTGCCAACCATCAGTCTGAATTCACCAGGCTCCACAACAGGCTGAAGACGGGAGTCGATCAGCTCCAGATGTTCTTTTTGCACAGGGAACGTCACCGTCTGGGTCTGTCCCGGCTCTAGATGAATTTTACGGAAACCCTTCAGCGAAATTTCGGCTCGGGTGACCGAAGCCGATACATCCGTAATATACAGCTGCACCACCTCATTTCCCGCAACCACTCCCGTATTTGTGACCTCTACCTGCACCTCTGCTTCATCGTCTGGTCCGATCACTTCCGGCACAACTCTTACATTCTCGTACTTAAATTCTGTATAACTCAGCCCAAAGCCGAACGGATATTGTGGTACCAGATCGATCTCCAGATATCGCTTACCCCGAGTGCGTTTGGCATTGTAGCTGACCGGAAGCTGACCTACATGCTTGGGAATGGAGACGGTAAGACGACCAGATGGATTCACATCACCGAACAGAATATCTGCAATAGCGTTGCCTCCCTCCTGCCCCGGATACCACGCTTCCACAATGGCATGGGCATGCTCATCAATCCATGATTCAGCAATCGGCCGGCCGTTAATATATACGACAATAACCGGTTTCCCCAGCTTATGTACTTCCTGCACCAGTTCCAATTGAACCCCCATCAGGTTCAGAGACGAGCGGTCTATCCCCTCGCCGCACTCCATATCGTTCCATGGATCATCCGTAACAACGGATGCCCCCGTCCGCAGATCAATGGTCCCTTCGCCAAAATCCCGGCTACTTGACCCTCCCATCACCATAATGATGGTGTCTGCTTCTTCAGCACAGGCGAGCGCTTGCGCAAAGCCCTCTCTGGAATCCCCTTTGATCCGGCAGCCTGGTGCGTACAGCACCTTTCCGGTTTCAGCACCAAGCTTGCGCGTAATCCCATCCAGCACCGTAACGATCTGTCCTCTCGGCTGCGGCGAGGTGTAGTCGCCAAGCTGGTTGTAGACGTGGTTCGCATTTGGGCCAATGACCGCCAGTTTTGTACCTGTTTTACCGAGCGGAAGGGTGTTGTCTTCATTTTTGAGTAAAATGATTCCCTCTTGCGCGACTTTTCTCGCCAGCTGAATATGTTCTTCACATCCGATCACCTGCTCTGCAAAGTCAGGATCAACGAAAGGTTGTTCGAATAAGCCCAGTCTGAACTTCATCTCCAGCACCCGCCTTACCGCTGTATCCAGATCCTGCTCTTCAATTAATCCTTGCGACAGGGCCTGCCCGAGATGCTTACGGTACATGTACCCGGACATTTCCATATCCACCCCTGCCTTAAGCGACTGAGCGACGGCCTGCTCCCCGTTCTTCGCGGTGTTGTGTCCATTGACGAGCATCTGAATTGCACCAAAGTCAGTAATGACAAATCCGTCAAACCCCCATTGCTCGCGCAGGAGATCATTCAGCAGATACGAACTCGACGTACAAGGCACACCATCAATCTCGTTATACGCTGTCATGACAGAACATGCTCCGGCTTCCACTGCTTTCTTGAACGGCAGCAGATCCACCTCGTGCAGCTCTCGCAGTCCCATATGCACCGGAGCAGCATTGCGCCCACCCTCCGAGCTGCCATAGGCTGCAAAATGTTTGAGTGTCGCCACAATCGTCCGATTAGAATCGAGCCGGTCACCCTGTAAACCTTTTATCGCTTCAACCGCCAGTTCACCGATCAGGTATGGATCTTCGGCAAAACATTCCTCCGTCCGTCCCCATCTCGGGTCCCGTACGACATCAAGCACAGGAGAATATGTTGCCGCTCCTCCCTGGCTCCGAGTCTCCACAGCAGTCGCTTCACACATCTTGCGGTACAATTCCGTGTTCCAAGCACTTCCTATTGCTAACGGCACCGGGAATACAGTTGCCCCAATGGCCATATGCCCGTGAGAACACTCTTCCCCGAACAAAATGGGAATTCCCAGCCGGGAGTTCTCCATGGCATACCGCTGAATTTCATTAGTGGCAACAGCTCCTTGCCTAGGGGTCAGGCCAGTCTCCAGCGTCACTTCCGTCCAGGGATCAGCACGAAGTGCTCCATACAACGACCCAATCCCGCCCTCTGCGATGTCCTTTTTAAACTCATCTGTAACCTGAACCGTACCATCTGCTTCCTTAACATAAGTCTTCCACCCCATCGGCTGGATCAGCTGTCCTATCTTCTCCTCCGTGGTCATCCGTCCGAGCAGATCTTGGGTCCGCTCCTGAATGGGAAGCGAAACATCTTTATAGTCCATATGCACATTCTCCTTATGAGTTCGGCTTAGTCTGGTGCATGGGCTCACATGGCTTTTCTGTAGTCGCTAGGCGCTACACCCACCACATTCTTGAACGCCCGATTGAAGGAATTGTAATTCGTATACCCAACTTCCTCACTGATCTCCTGAATGGCCTTATCCGTCTCCAGCATGAGCTGCTTCGCCTTCTCAATACGGTGACTAATCAGAAGATCCACGAACTTCTCACCAATTTCGTCCTTAAACAGCTTGCTTAAATATTTCGGATTGATATCAAATAGATCACTTAGATAATTCAGCGACAACTCGGGGTTGTTGTAGTTCTGTTCAATATACTTGCGAATTTCAAGAATATGAGATCGATGTTTTCTGGAGCAATGAAGCGTCTGCATCTCATCAGCCAGCTCACGGAAACCCTCCCAGCACAGCGCGCGTAAATCATCCAACGTCTCCCAACCTTCCAACCTAGGAAGAAGTGGTGTAAATACAGATGCCCATCGCTCCTGATACTCTCGTGGAAGTTCTGCGAACTCCCGGTTATAGTGCTGGAACAGCAATTGGACCGTATTCATAATCTCCTGGCGGGAGAGCACGGATTCATGGATCTGTTCGAACAAGCGATCAAAATGCTTCTCCCACACATCTTCCGAGAGTCGCATCGCCTGCACCAGCAAAGAGATCGTCTTCAGGAACTCATACACATCATTGGTTGAGCTCGGTACCTCCCCGCATGGAATGATCCGATTCATGCCGAGCACAGCCTTGTATTCCAAGGCATGCACCGCCTCCTTCAGCGAAGCTCTCAGACCACGGACATCCACTGCCACTCTTCCAATACCAATGGTTACGGTGAAGTTCAAATACTGCCCAACCCTGTCAAGATAACCGGAGAGCAGTCTCTGCTCGGTTTCCTCACCTTTCTCCATTTCGGGAATCCAGAGTATGGCATACAGACGCTGATCCGATATCCACTCTGCCCACACTTCGGTGCCCTCGTGCCTTGCACTCTCCTGCAGAATGCTGGATAACACGAATTTCAGAAGGGATTGATCCTGATTGTGGTACTCCTCCATGAACCGTGAATACTGATCAATCTCCACCACCATTACAGCCCATCGATCCTCTAACTGCGGGAGCTTGAACCTGCTCATCTCCGCTGTCAGTTCATTTCCAGTAAAGTCCCGCGTACCCTCCAGCAGCTCCTGAAAGAAATATTTCTTCTGCAAAATCAGGTTCTCTTCATGCTCCTCCTGATATTGCTTGGTTTGATCAATCATTCGCTCCAGCGTAGTCTGGATAAAACGGAACTCGTTATCCTTCGTATAACCCGCCCCAGACTGTTTCTGCGAAGCCACCGTCTCAATCAACGTGACAATCTGCTGGATGGGCTTGTAATTTCTCCGTGTCACATAGATCACCCACACCACACCAATCAGGACAACTGCAACGGCAAAAACAAACCAGATATTATAAAATTTCAGGGCAAATTTGACGATCTTGCCATTATTCAGTCCCGTCTGTACCTTCCAGCCGCTGTAGCTGGATGTAAACTCGGAGAATACTTCACCTGAGTCTGTTTTGGGAGAAACCGCTGTAATTCCATCCTGAATTCCTCCGTCCCACAGATTGCCACCCGAGCGATTGAAGATATTCACGAAGGTGAATTCAGGGTCATACATCTGCATGATGGATTTCTGCAAGGTCGGCAGATCGACGTTAACAACCACAAGACCCGTGCCGTTTCCGACACCGCGAATGAGTGTAATGACCTGTTTTCCTTCCTCTGTCGGGAATGCCTTAAAGGATCTCGCCCCCACCCACTTTTGCGTTGCCGCAGCACGACTGTCTTTAATAAACGCTGCATCCGGGAATTCCTCAATCGGCACTGCCTTGCCGTTGCTGAATACCGTATCGTCGTTGTATCTCACCAGATATATGGAATCAATCAGCGGATACTCTATTTTTAATTCATCAATAACCTGGACTGCTTGAATTCCGGCATACACATCCTCGCTTCCGGTTACCGAATAATAATTTTTCAGGTTGGGATTGGTCAAAATATCACGCAGCACCTTGAAGTCGATGGAGCGTAGTGAATTGTCCAAATATTGCGTTACCTGTGACGCCAGAAATTCATTGGCCTTGAGTGCTTCTCTCCGGTTCTGTTCATTAAATACCTGAAAGAAGATAATAAACAGGATTGTGGTCACGATAAAAAAAACAGGCAAATACGAAAGCAGCAAACGTCTAAACCAACTGTTGTTCATCTCCGAGGCCCCCCACCACTGTTTATACGCATGAGCATTTTGCATAAGTTAGAATGACAACCGCGCCAATCTGGTCGCTAAGTTTCCATAAATATTCAGTAAATTATATCGAATGAAGTGGGGTAGTCAAAAGGAGAAGACCGTCCCGATTCCTGTGTTGGCATCGGGACAGCCTCATTCATGAATCCATTAATCTTTATTGATTCTTCTCAATCGCACGCTGGTAAATCTCAAGGTAATTGCTGAGTCCCAGACCATCAAAACCTTTCACGTACGCTTCCCATTCCTTATCGATGCTCTTGCTGCCGATAATGAATTGAGCCATATTGGTCATCACGTAATCCTTGACGGCTGTCGTGAGCTGCGCAGCGGTTTCTGTATCTTCAGGACGGATAAATACGTTCGCAGGATAGACTTCTTTTGGCGCATAAGGTTCATATACATTGGTTGCTTGCGCCAGACGTGTACCGTAACCCTCCGCTTCCAGTGGATTCTGACCTTCTGCAAACAGATTGCGGAACGTATTGGACAAGTCATGTGCTCCGATCTGTGACCAACTCTCGTTGACTACAACATTTGGGTCACGCTCAGGCAGGTTATAGTAGCTGTATTTGGCAGGCTCACCATTGATGTTTTTCTCATCGGCATCCGCCTTCTTCCAGCCCTTGCCTTCTGTCGGACCGTACTCTGCATACAGGGCACCTTCTTCACTGAACATGTAATCTACAATTTTGATCGCTGCGATCTGTTGTGCTTCAGTCGCTTTATTGGTGATGGCGAACTCAAACTCACCTACGCTTTGCGTAGCGCCTGTCGTCTGCACACCATCCGGCCCTTTCAGTGGAGGCACGATGTCCCAGTGCTGGTGGCGGGTGATATCTTTGTCATACGTGTTCACGAGGTAGCTAACCAGCGCTGTCGTTATAGAGCCGACCACCTCATCCCCTTCCTTGTTACCCAACTGCCCGATTGCCTGATCGTTCTGTGTGAAGGAAGCCGGATCAATCAGGCCTTCTGAATACAGCTTATGCATGTACTCCAGCCCTTTTTTCCACTCTTCCTTATTCGCTGCAAAATCAACCTTGCCATCATTCACGATCAGATATTTATCGTTGTCATTATAGATAAAGCTGTTCATTAAATAGGCATCGATGTTGCCGTTCCACACGTACTTGTTGGGTGCACCCGTGAGTGGAATCTCATCGGCTTTGCCGTTGCCATTCGGGTCTTGTTCCTTGAACGCCTTCAGAACCGTGTAGAGTTCTTCTGTCGTGGTAGGCATTTTGAGACCCAGATTGTCCAGCCACTCGGTGTTAATCCAGTATTTCTGAGCGTACGTACAGTGGTAACATTCATTGAAAATCGGCAGAGCGTAGATGTTGCCATCCGGCGCAGTTACCGCTTCTTTGAAGTACGGCTTCTCCTCCATCATCTTGGACAGGTTCGGACCGTACTGCTTGATCAGATCCTGCAGCGGGAGGAACACGCCCTGTTTTCCGTATGTTTGAAGGTCTGAGGTCGTGAACTTGCCATGGAGGAACACTTCGGGATAATCCCCACTCGCCAGCAGCAACTGTCTGCGGTCTTGCAGAGCGTCCGTCGGGGCCAGATCCCATTTCAGGGTAACATCGAACTTGTCTTCGATAAATTTGGTGAACTCATTTTCTTCCATGGACGCTTTACCTTGTGGGGCAAAGAAGGTCATCGTTACCGGGCCACCGCTCTCCCCGCTACCGTCGCTCCCTGTACCCGCATCCTCGGATGAACCACATGCGGACAACAAAGCCATCGAAGCAAAGACCAGAAACAACATCGAAATCCAAGATTTTTTCAATCTGACTCCTCCTTTTTGTTGAAAACGGCATAACATTCTGATTACGTACTCGTGTTAAACCTTATCCCGGAAGCCTGAGTGTTCCCCCACCTCCTTTCAAGTGGCGTAACGGACACAGATGACAAAGATCATCCTTTGAGCGAGCCAACCATAACCCCTTTAACAAAATGCTTCTGCACAAACGGGTACATGATGAGAATAGGAATACTGGCAACTACGATCAGTGCGTATTTTAGGACCTGCTCGAACCCCTGATCTCTTAGCTGCTGGCTCGTATTGGCCAACATTGCCGGGTCTGCGGCGTTTAGAATTAGTAGATTGCGCAGCACATACTGGAGTGGGAACAGCTTCTCGGAACGAAGATAGATCAGGGCATCAAAGTACGCATTCCAGTGGCCCACCGCATACATCAGGGTCATGACCGCCAGAATCGGCTTCGATAATGGAAGAACCACGCTGATCAAATACCGGATATCCCGACATCCGTCCATTTCCGCCGCCTCCCCCAGCTCTTCCGGGATGGAAGATTGGAAGAAGGTTCTCGCTACGATAACTTGGAACACTGCGAGCGCCCCTGGCAGCCACATCGCCCAGCGTGTATCCAGCAGATGAAGGTCTTTCATCAAGAGATAGGTTGGAATCAGACCGCCATCAAAGAACATCGTGATCATCATGAAAATAATGATGGCACCCCGTCCGTAAAACGACTTGCGCGATAGCGGATACGCGAGCATGACCGTTAGCGCCACATTGATAAATGTGCCTACAACGGTATAGATGATCGTGTTGTAGAAACCAAGCATGAGCTGCTGGCTTTTGAAAATGGAGATATAGGCCTTGATGTTAAAGTCTACCGGGAACAGCCACACCTGACCGGATGTAACGGCACGCGAGGAGCTGAACGAAGAACTGATGATATACAAGAGCGGGTAAAACACTGTTAGAAGTATGGCGAACAGAAAGATATAGTTGAATGTCATGAAGACACGGTCACCGAGCGGGTCCTTGATCCGGTTACGATTCATCAGGTTGAACATGGATGAGCTCCTCCTTTACCACAAGCTGTTCTGGGATACTTTGCGGGAAATGCCGTTGACGATAACCAGCAGGATCAGGTTGATCACGGAGTTGAACAATCCTACCGCCGAGGAGAAGCTGAAGTTGGCCCCGATCAGACCGACCTTGTACACATACGTGGAGATGACTTCCGAAGCACTCGTGTTGAGCGGATTCTGCATTAGATATATTTTTTCAAAGCCCACGCCCATAATGCTGCCCAAACTCAGAATCAGCATGATGACGGTGACCGGTACGAGCGTTGGAAGATCGATATGCCAAATTTTCCGAAGCCTTGAAGCGCCGTCCATCTTCGCTGCCTCATAGAGGGATGGATCAACCCCAGCGAGAGCCGCGATATAAATGATCGATGAATAGCCCATGCCTTGCCAGACACCCGACCACACATAGATGGATTTGAAGTATTCGGGAATGCCCATAAAGTTGGTCATCGGGAAACCCAGGAAGGTAAATAGCTTGTCTACAACACCCACATGCGGTGACAGCATCAGAATGATAATGGATACCATGACGACTGTGGAGATAAAATGCGGAGCGTACGTGACCATCTGGACGGTCTTTTTAAAGTAACCTGTTCGGATCTCATTCAGCGCGAGCGCCAGCAGGATCGGAATGGGAAATCCGGCGAGTAACGAGTAGAAACTGATCCCAATCGTATTTTTGATCAGCAGCCAGAAGTTTGGGGATTCAAAAAAGGCCTCAAAGTGTTTCAGTCCAACCCATGGGCTGCCCCAGATTCCTTTGACGACACTGAAGTCTTTGAAGGCAATCTGTACACCGACCATTGGAATGTACTTGAAGATCAATAGATACAATACGGGAGGAAGCACCAGTAGATAGAGCTCCCAATGCTTTTTGAGGCTTCTGATAAATGGATGCTGTCGCTTAGGTTCTGCGTAATTCCTTCCTTGCTGGAGCTCCACCAGTGCAGGTATGCTTTCCGTAGCTCGACTCATTCGCGTCACTCCTTCTACACCTTAAGTGTAATAATACATTACATTTACATCCCTTAAACATCCTTTTCTTTGACTCATTTTTCTGTATTAGCGTCATCCGTGTGAAGATTAATGTCAGGTAACGCTTTCTTAAATCGATAGTACCTTGAGCGGTGTTCTTTTATCAATTTGCAATTTTCTCCCACCTCTCCTTATTCCCAAAACCCTTGCCGAACAAGGGAAAATCGTCCTTTAGCATAGGTATATCGCAAAAATCACCAACCAAAAAAATCCCGGGGGACTTTAAAAGTCCCCCGGGATTTGAAGTATAGATTTATTGGTTTGTGAACAATCTGAACGTCAGCGTGATAGGTGCTACTTCTGTAACTACCGCTTGCGGCAACTCTACAGCAAGTCCATCTTCTGTCCGTTGGAATGACAGCACATCATCTGTGCCGACGAGTTCAATTCGCTCCACCTTTTCCACGTATGGAATGATTACCTGTGATTGTACTGCCTCGTTCTCGCTTCTGTACAGACGGAAGGCATACGATACGTTGAGATCTTCCTTACGTGTAAAGGCCCACTCTCCTGTGAAGTATGGTCCGCAAATCCGCGTACCATAGATGCCCTCCCCGTGAGTACCGATCCATTCTCCGAGGGCTTTAATGCTTCGCACTGCCCCTTTTGGAAGACGCCCGTCCGGTTGTGGTCCCACATTGAGCGCTAGGTTACCACCCTTGGATACTACCTCAAGCAGTATATGCGCCAGCTGTCTTGCTGACTTATACTGATCATCATATCCAAACGCAAAGGAATTGCCCACCGTGATGCAGCTCTCCCAAGGAATATTCATTGGATGCTCAGGGATGGTCTGTTCCGGAGTTACGATATTCTCATACGGTCCACCTACTGTGCGATCTGCTGCGAGGAGCCACGGCTGAGTTGTCTGACGTGCCCGCTCCACCACTTCGCCCAATCGGATATCCTGACCGTGACGGCCTTCACGTACCCAGCCTGCGTCCAGCCATAGACATTCGATTCGTCCATAGTTGGTCAGCAGCTCCATAATTTGCTCATGCGTAAACTCCACGAATTTCTCCCACAGCCATGGATACGCTTTCGGATCATAGGATGGTCCACGCCACATATGGCTTCCCCGCTCCATGCCAGGTGTCCAGTAATATGGCGTATGCCAGTCCGCTTTGGAGAAGTAAGCTGAGATCCCAAGCCCCTTGGCACGAAAAGCGTCAAAAAGCGCCCGGCAAATGTCCGCATACTTATGAGTGTGAAAAGGAGTATCCTTGCCCGTGATGCGATAATCGGTGGTATGTGTGTCCCACATGCAGAAACCATCATGATGTTTGGTGGTGAACAGGAAATATTTGAACCCGTTATCAGCGGCCATCTGTGCCCATTCCTCAGGTTGAAAGCGAATCGGATTGAAGGTTTTGTTGAGATCAAAGTATTCTTGCTTGAAATGCTCCATGTCGTCAGTCCAGTCGATATCATTGCGCGACCAATCGCCATCCTCATCACTTAGCGCCCAGGACTCCACGAGTCCAAGTTGGGAATAGGGACCCCAATGCATCATCAGCCCCAGCTTCTGATCCTTGAACCACTCCAGGCGTTCATTCAGCAACGGATCTTCAGGCTTCACCCATTCCTCTTCTTTGCTAAAGTTATGCACCCCAGCTTCGACGACCTGTTCTTCCTGTTCCAGCACCGTATCTTTGGTTTCGCTCATCCCGTTCATCTCCTTTGGATTGGATATAAGATAAACTACACAAGTTAAGCTCTGTCACTCCAATTGCAGTACCATCTTCCGATCGCTGTTATCCCCGGATTTCTTTGATTTCACTTTATAATTGGTCGAAATCCGGGGATAAAGGCGAGCGCTTCGCTTCTTCAGATTGGTTCTGCACTCTCCGTTTTGGCTTAAACGTTCAGTTTCAACTTATAAAGACCTATAAGCCCAGTCATTTCGATTGCAGTGCATTCTTCAGATTGGTTCTAACTCCGTTTTGGCGAAATGTTTGGTTCAACAAGTATAGACTTGTTAGACCTCACTACTTCGAGCGGTGTTGCCATTTTCGGATTGCAACACCATATTTACAGTGAAATTTCGCGTCCTTCACGTGCGGACTCGTAGATGGCACAAAGGATTTTCATGATTTCAACGCCATCCTCAACGGGGCTTAGCGTCTCTTTGCGCCCTTGAGTACTGTCGATAAAATGATTGACTTCATTACGGAAAGAACCTGCGAAATCAAGGGATTTGAAATCCACCTGTGGCGTCATGTTCAAAATGGTATCGAATTTCTCACCGATCAGTGAAATTTCCGGTTCCAGTTCAGCGCCACCTTTATCGCCATAGAGTCTGACCGAAGTTTCATCCTGCTTCGCGTGCAGTGTGAAGCTTACATCCACCAGCAGGCTTGCCCCGTTCTCGAAACGAATCAACGCATTAGCCATATCCTCCACGGTGTTTTTGTTCGCATCATAATCCGCTGCCTGGTAGAAAGATAGATTACGGATATTGGCACGGTTACCCAATCGATTGGAGACATTCGCGGAGACGGTTTTCACTTTCGGTTTGCCCATTAGGTACCAGGAGATATCAATAATGTGCACGCCAATATCGATCAACGGGCCCCCGCCAGAACGCTCCACATCTGCAAACCATCCACCCGGATTGCCCAAACGCCGCAGACAGGATGCCTTGGCATAGTAGATCTCTCCCAGCTCACCTTCATCAATGAACTTCTTCAGGATCTGCGCATTGTCGCTATAACGGCGTACAAAGCCAACTTGAAGCAGCTTTCCACTGCGATGAACAGCCTTCTCCACTTCCAACGCATCTTCTACCGTCTGACAGAGCGGCTTCTCGCAAAGTACGTTTTTACCAGCATCCAGAGCAGCAATGCTGATCTCGGCATGTGTATCATTCCAGGTACAGATGCTGACCGAATGGATTTCAGGTAGTGCCAGGAGTTCCTTATAATCGGTGAATACATGGGTAGCGTTATATTTTTTCGCCGCTTCCTGGGCACGTGCTTCATTCAGGTCGCATATAGCGTATATTTCAACTTCGGGATTACTGTCATACGCTTGTAAATGAAAATCGGAAATCGAACCTGCACCGATAACGGCAATTTTAAGTTTGGACATGGATTTTCCCTCCATAATAAGTTGAATGATGGTCATATCAGTTGATTCAAAACATATGATAATCGGCTTAACGTAACTACGGTGAATGTTTGGACTTTCGGCCGCTGCTGTCTACAGATTTCTTGTATCAACTGCTCTCAGCAGTTGAAATCCGCAGACAAAGGCGGACGCTACCGCTCCTACAGTTCCAAACTTCACCTCTGTTACTTCAGCCTTACATATAAAAATTGATTCGACTTATATAGTAGTAAGTAGCTGCTTATGCTTCCTCCCAGAAGCGGCGGACGTTATCCATCGCGATTCGGGATGCTGTTTTGCAATTTTCCATACCTTCAAATTCTACAGAGATGTATCCGTCGTAACCGGACTGCTTCAACACACGGAATACTTCCGGCATGTCGATATCCCCGTGACCCACAATCGCTCCGCGCAGGTAATTGCCGTGTGCGGTCTGGAACCAGCCCTCTCCGGGATTACGGTAGGAAGGTCTCCGATAGAAATCTTTGGCGTGCACCATGGATGCATAAGGAATGTTGTTTTTAACAGCGCTAACCGGGTCTTCATCCACACACAGGAAGTTGCCGATATCCAGCGTTGTCTTGAAGTTCTCACGTGCCGTCTCATGCACCAACCGCCGGACTCGCTCACTGGACTGCACATAGTAACCATGATTCTCCACACTTGTGGTAATGCCGTGACTCGCTGCGTAATCGGCAATTCGCTGACAGGCCTTCACCAGAACAGGCAGATCCGCCTCAAACTGAGCGACAGTGCCCTCCTGTGCAGGACGAAACGCAACATCATGGCGCATTCTCGTAACGCCAAGTGCGGCAGCGACATCCACATGCTTCATGACAGCAGCAATCTCATTTTCAAGTGCATCCGGGCCTTCTCCTGTAACGAAGTTGGCACCTATTGCGTAATTGGAAATATCAATTCCCACGTCTTGCGCAGCCTCTCGAATCTGGTTAATTAATTCCGGTTGGTCGATCAGGCTGTACCCGATCGGAACAATCTCCACATGTTCTCCGCCCTGCTCGGCGATGTAACGGATGGCGTCGGGTACAGTCAGTTCCTTGGCATCCAATGCCTGTTGCAGACTGTATGTGCTGAGTCCTACTTTCATATCCTCTCATCCTCTCCTGCTGGTGTGTGGCTCTACCTTACATATACCTTTTTCCATAAGATCATACAATTACCAATAATCGTTTGCTACTCTATTTTCCATGGGATGAATCCAAAATCGGCTTATCTACAAATGTTACGGCTCAATCGCCAGCTTCATGCACCTCTTGTTTGCTCAGATATACACCCAGCCAGGACAACGTTGGATACCATCTGGATTCATGAATGGCCAGACGAATAGTTCTGGCGGTAAAAGGTTCGAAACTACAGATTTGTTTGTGACCAACAATCGTGCCGCGATACAGCTCCTGCCAATCCCCACCCTCACCCTTTGCCTCCAGCGTAAACCGCTCAATTCGTTGGCCTGAACGGATATGCTCCATGAGAACGACTCGGTCGAACTGCTTTTCCTCCGGCAGTTCTATCTCCAGCCAAGCCAGTTCAGCTCCTTCAGATGGGCACCAGAACGTATCAGATTCCTCAAGCAATACCTGGGTAGCCACATGTTCATCACCCATGGTATCCGATGCGTGAATTCTCGCCCCAACAGCCAAACTTTGCCGATAAGTACCGCACAAAAAGTCTCCGAGCTGCTGCAGCCGCTCAACATCCTGTTCGTGAATAAGGCCGCGTCGATCTGGTGGAAGGTTTAGTAGAAAATTGGCGTTGCCGCCAACCGCTCCATCATAGATGCCAAGCAGTTCCTCCAGCGATTTGACTTGATCGTCCTCGCTTGCATGATAGAACCAACCCGGACGGATGGATGTATTCACTTCTGCGGGATACCAGATGAGCTTGCCCTCATGCTGCCGGATCACTTCCCGACTCCCCAAATCGGCATCCTGTGTATTAATTCTGCTGGCAAACTCACCATCATCCACCTGCTGCGATTGCTCCTGGATCTTCTCATTATCTTGCAAGTAGGCAGGTACGACGCTCCATTCCGAAGTCCGGGTATGACCTGCCTCATTGCCGCACCAGCGAACATCCGGTCCACATACCGAGATTACAGCCTCTGGCTGCAACTCCCGGATCAGCGCATAATAGGAATCCCAATCGTAGACCTGCCTTTTCCCATTCGGCCCCTCTCCGCAAGCTCCGTCGAACCACACGCAGAAAATTTCACCATATTGGGTTAACAGCTCACGCAGCTGATTTTCGAAAAATTCGTTGTATCGCTCTGAATCTCCGTAGGATGCTTCATGACGGTCCCAAGGAGACAGATAGATACCGAACTTCAACCCGCCTTCACGGCAGGCATCGGCAACTTCTTTCACCAGATCACCCGCACCATTTCGCCAAGGGCTGGCGGCTACCGTATGTTTCGTGTACTGGCTTGGCCACAAACAAAACCCGTCGTGATGCTTGCATGTGAGAATTAATCCGGTCATACCGGCAGATTTGCACGCCTGAACCCATTGCCGGGCACTCAGATGAGAAGGGTTAAAGATATCGGGATCTTCATTTCCCGTTCCCCACTCCTGATCTGTAAACGTATTCATGGTAAAATGAATAAATGCATAGAACTCCATCTCCTGCCATTTCAGCTGACGTTCTGATGGCACGACCTGTGCTGCTGCCTTCACCCAATCGGTTGTATTTACTGGATTCCTCTCCTCTCATGCCGGTTCTCTGTCCGCTTTCCGTCAAATGCCATAAAGGACCGACAGAGCACAGCATCTCCAGCGGTCCTTAATTATGTTCATCTGTCGTTGAAAGTCAGCTGCCTGATTGCAATTCGATCCCTGTGCCACGAAGACTCTACCAATCTCAGCGGAACGATCCACGAACCCTCCTGCTGTCCCCACATCCTGCTCACCACATCCATTGCCTTTTCATGCTTGCCTGCAAACCATGCCGCCATAACCTTCATGAATGGGTCTCCTTTCGGAAAATGATGGGTTAGCCATTGGAGTAATCACATTTGTTATTTTCGTTATCATAAAAATGTTATTGTTTTATTCATAAACAGTCTAAGACGTTATGAATGAAACGTCAATACACAAAAAAGACACCCCTAAGGGTGCCTCTCTCTTGATCGATATCGAATATTATATGTTCATTTTCGCTTTGCCTTTGTCATTCGATTAAACATGATCAGTGCAGCAATCAACATGGCAACAATTGCGATATTACTTGCTGCATCATGCGACATGCCGAACAGAACGCCCAGATTGGTAACCAGGCCTCTGACAATCAGCGCAACCGCAATTAGCAGAATGGGGCTCCAAAAATTATACCTTCTCATCCTTCGCAACACTCCTGACCAGATTGTTCAGAAATTCCGGATCTCATAACACAATCATAACAGTCGTCATGTTCAGTTACAACAGATCAGACGATCCTGCGTTACACTTGTTTGAATTCGATCCAGTCGATCTGCAGACCTGGTTTGGTGAAGTCCAGCTTCAATTCGTACAAGCCTGCTTCCAGCTCCACTTTGACAAGTTTCTGTCTGATCCACTTACCTTCAGTACCATTGGTTTGAATGGTTGTCATCAATTGATCATTGAGAATCACATTACATGCACTTTGTGCCAGTTCCGGCTCAGGAGACATGATCTGTACAATAATCCGATATTGACCTGCTTCATCCACTTTCATGTAGACAGGTTCGCCCACAACGGGTTTGACCTGTGCATTATCAGCCAGCGCTTGTGCCTGCTCTGAGGAAAGTGAAGCATTCGCTTGGAATGAAGCGACATTCTCTACAATCTCATGTTTTCTGGAGAAGACAGGTGCATTCATGATGAACTCACAAATATTCATAGCCGAGCGCTGAAGCTCTCCGCGTGTCAACGTCCCATTTTCCAGAGATTCGATCGTGTTATCATCCCAGCCGTTGATTTCTGCGCCATAGTTAGGTACAACCATGTACAGATCGTTTTGAGCGCGAACCATCCAGTTGGTGTTTTTCCGATCTGCTGGTCCACCTTCAACGCCATCGTTCATAATAGCCCACCAGTCGGTCATCACGATACCTTGGAAGCCCCACTCCCCACGAAGAATGGTCGTGTTCAGATCGTAGTTCGAAGCCGCCCAATGTCCATTAATCGGATTGTAGGAGGTCATGATCGAGTTCGCACCGCCTTCTTTCACGGCAATCTCGAACCCTTTCAGATAGATCTCACGCAATGCACGTTCAGATACAACAGCATCCACTTTACTGCGATGTTTCTCCTGATTGTTGCAGGCGAAATGTTTCAGTGTAGCATTAGAGCCACCCTTCATGATTCCTTTTGTGCAAGCAGCAGCAAATACACCAGAAATCAACGGATCTTCTGAGAAATACTCAAAGTTACGTCCATTCATCGGACTCCGGCGAATATTCAATCCAGGCCCGAGCAATGCATCCACCTGATTTCTCAGCAATTCCTGACCTTCCATCACATACAGCTCTTCGACAAGTTCTGCATTCCATGTTGCGGCCAGCAAAGTTCCAATGGAAACTTGTGTAGCCTTCTCCCCGCTATCCATACGAATACCGGATGGACCATCTGCAGTACATGCAACAGGGATTCCGTAATTGAACAGACTGTCACTCACGCCGCCAAATGCGGAAGCTGTACCCGATGTAACGAGCGGGCTGCTCATACCTTCGCCTCTTACAATGGCTGCCAGATCCTGATCACTCAGTTGGGCAATAAATGCTTCCAGGCTGACTTTGCCATCCTTCACATCTCTCAGCTTGTAGCCCTGATTGCCCGTTTGCTCCAGCGTTTGCGGTAAGCATTGTTCAATTCGTTCAGCCATGGATACTTGGCGCGTCGGTACATCTGCAAAAATCAGCTCGTAAGATCCGTCTTCTTTGCGCGCTCCCGGCTTCATTCTCGTAAAGCCTTCAGTCGGTGCCATTGCCTCCTGGAGCTGTTCCACGAGTTGAATCGTTTCTACGACGTAGCCATCTTGGCCATCAATGCTGACATGCTCCACATTTTTGACACTGGTTCCTACGTACAAACGATATGTTCCTGGCTCAAGTACATACGCCGATGCATGTCCTGTTACGCCAGCATCATCATAGGAAGCCATGGAATCCACAGGGAAGCTCACGGTCAGGCGCTGAGACTCACCTGGCTGAAGCAGATTCGTTTTGCCGAATGCCACCAGAGCTTTTGCAGGTTTCCCTAATTGACCTTGTGGGGCTTCATAATAGATCTGCACTACTTCTTTACCGGCATAGGTCGTGCCCGTATTGGTTACGGTTACATTCACCTTAATGCTATTTTCTCCGTCTTGGGAGATCAATTTTGCGTCTTCTGCCTTGGTTGTGAACGTGGTATAGGACAAGCCGTATCCAAATTCAAATTGTACTTTTTCAGGTCGAAACGTTTCGAAATAACGATAGCCTACGTAGATATCTTCTTGATAAAGGTTCTTAAACTCATTGCCATAATTGCTTGTGGAAGGATAATCTTCAATGGAATACGCAATCGTATCCGTTAATTTACCACTTGGTGTAACGTCTCCGGCCAGTACATCGGCGATCGCATTACCACCCTCCATACCGCCATGCCACGAGTAAATGACACTTTGGATCGGATGAACGTAAATTTCATCATTCAACCAGCTCATGTCCATGATGTTCGATACATTCAACACGACGATTGTTTGTTCAAAATGATTCGTGACCTGCTTCAGCATCGCTTTCTCATCTTCCGTCAACCGGTAGCTGCCTGGTGCATCCACATTATCCTGATCTTCGCCTGCTGTTCGTCCAATCACCACGATTGCTTTGCTGGATTTACTTCTGGCTTGGGATACCACTTCATGCGTTAAAGGCATTTCTTTCTGATTCCAAGGCTCTGCTGCCCATACTTTTCCACCGTCATCAAACGGGTTTTCTTCAATCCATTTTTCATAGACAGCTGCCAATTCTTCATTAACTTTAAGTCCTTTTTTGCTACGCAGACCATCCAGCAAATTGGTTGTATACGCCACATGAACGCTGCCGCCTGAGCCTGTACCACTGCGATAATAGTTGACTTGAATCCGTCCAAACACTGAAACGTTTTCGTCTTTACGAATCGGAAGAGCCTGTCCTTCATTCTTCAAAAGCACTGCGCCTTCAGCGGCAACCGTGCGGCTAAACTCTGCAAACCCTTCCAATGGAACTCCGATTTGATGTGTGCTCAATGATTTCCCTCCTGATTGTCATCTCCATACCCACGAATCACTATATATATATTCGTTAATCTGGTAGATTCACTTGTATCTAGTCTCATATTAACAGATTCTATAGTAGAAAATAAATCAGGTTAAACGTTTTTTCTCACAGTGGACATGATTTTACGATTATCCAACTTAAAAAGCCACGAACGTCATTCGTTCGTGACTTTTATTCTTGTGCGACCTATGCATTATGTCGTTAATTTGGCATAGACAAGGAAGAACACCATGTTCTCTCCCACGATAGCATAATTAGGCACCCGATAGATCAGATCCACAACGATAAACGCGGCCATTATCCCCAGCATAAACACCAAGTGACGCGGACGTAACCGCAGATGAGCATGCCTGTATCGGTGGAATACCAGCGAGGTGGACAGAAAATACAGCAGAACTGAACCAAAAACAAAGGCTAACATGAAACCATAATTGAGTTCATCCAGGTATAACAGTTGAATAGAAGCGGCAATCATGCTCATGGATATATAGATGAACAGATGGCCGTATATGATCGCTTGCCCGGCGGTCTGGATCTCTTTGCTGACCTTTTTCTCAACATTATCAAAATACTGCCACCACATCGCAATCACGAATATGGATGTAAACGCCGCGAACAGAACAGATCGTACATCCCAGTGATCCATTTGCAGCACGGCAATGATACTGACGACCGACTCACCCAGCAGGATGAGAGTGAACAGAGCGAAACGTTCCAATAAATGATGCGTGTGTATCGGAACCTTCACCAGATTTTTGCGTCCGATGAGCGGGAGAATGATATCCACGGCAATTCCCACGTACAAAATCGCATATCGCAGCCATGAATCAAAGAACAGGGAACCTGTTGAGATCAATATGCCGATGATGAAGCATACGCCCAGATAACGAGCGGCTTTTTGTTGATGTTCGCTTTTGGAATTATGAATCATAAAATATTGAATGGCTGTCAATGCCCTCGAACCGATATAACCCGCAAAGAAAGGAAGATAGTATTGATCAAAATCAACCGAGAGACTCGCCGTCATCACCAGAACAGACAGGAGTTGAAGGATAAGAAAGACTCGATGGATGAAGATATCCTGACCATAACGGTTAATGAATAGGGTCTGACCGACCCATGCCCACCAGACAGGAATAAAAATCAAAACGAATTTCATCAGATATTCAAACGAAATCACGCCGTGTTCGGCATGCAGCAGGACATGCCCCGCTTTGGAGACCGCTGCTACAAAAAGCAAATCATAGAACAACTCCAGCCAGGTAACCTTTTTCTCCATCATCCTTCAATGCTCCTTTTGGTTAAACTCTTATCAAAAAGATTGCTTATTCTTGCCTCTTGTTTAACGTGCCATCATAGAATGCGAAGGCTCTAACGTTCTTACTTGGATCGGCTGCAAATTGCCTTCAATTTGGGCACGATATGGCTCAAACCACTCAGGCAGCATGAGTTTCTGTCCGAGCGACTCCGCTGGCTCATCTTTCGCGAATCCAGGAGGATCGGTAGCAATTTCGAACAAGATTCCGCCAGCTTCTCTGAAATAGATTGCGTTAAAATATTGACGGTCCCGAACTGGGGTTGGCTGATAGCCGTACTGTTGTACAGCTTCTCTCCACTGCTCGTGTTCTGCAAAATCTTTGGCACGCCACGCAATATGGTGGACCGTCCCTGCTCCGCCTGCCCCCAAAGCCATCCGGGTGACAGGAACATCCACGATATTGCCGATATCTCCGAAGGACCGGAAACGTACATACTCCTCATCTTCATCTACTTTGGTGAATCCGAGTATTTTGTCCAGCGCATCCATCGTTCTCTGCGGATTGACGCTGAACAGCACGGCACCTCCAAATCCTTTGATGGCTTTGTCCGCTGGAATGCCTTCATGCACCCAGGTGCTGGCTGGGCCCTCTTCACGTTCAACCAGTTCCAGACGCAAGCCCTCACTGTCTTCGAATTGCAGCAGCTCTTCGTTAAAACGACTTGTTTTGGTTACCTCAATGTTATACTGCTCCAGCCGATCCTGCCAGAAGCCAATAGTCCCAGGTGGAATCACATATGAGGTGATGCCGACCTGACCGCCACCAATTTTGCCTCGCGGTGATCCGGCTGATGGGAAGAATGTGATAATGGTACCCGGACTTCCGTTCTCATCCCCAAAGTACAGATGGTAAACGTCTGGTGCATCGAAGTTAATCGTTTTTTTCACAAGACGTAGTCCCAGAACTCCAGCATAAAAGTCGACATTGGCCTGCGGATCTCCCGCAAAAGCTGTAATATGGTGAATACCTGCAGTTTGAATGGTCATCATCATTTCCTCCTAGGTTATAGATCATTTATATTATCTTAATATTAAGATAATTAACCGAGCTGATTCAGTTATTATTTTGTTGGGCCTGTTCCTGTTTCAGTTTATCCGGAGTGACGTCATCGCCGTTCGGATCATAGATGGTTACATTCAGCAGAATATCGTTGATCGAACCGCGAAAGGTTTGCAGATATTCCTGGCGCAGACGAATTTGTTCCGCTTTCTCCATATCCGTCAACCCTGCGACTTTGGCTTTTCTTGAAAGTTCATTTATTCTGGTCAATGTTGGAATCATCATCTTGATCTCTCCTTGTAAATCGGAATTAAGATATTTGTTTTTCTCGCTGTGATTTATATTCAAATTAAATATCTTAATTTAAAGATAAATGATTTATGATCCGTTGTCAACCGTTTTCTCCCATTTAAAATAGATTGAAAAAAGGGCCTACTCCAAAGTTTGACCTTAGAGTAAGCCCTTCTTATATTTAGATATAGGTTAACCCAACTTCTGACCACAGTTTGGACAGAAATTTGCTCCTTCATTCTTAGCGCCACAGTTCGGACAGAAATTCGGCTTTTTATTGTCTCCAGACGAAGAAGATGCACCTGCATCGCTGTTTTGATTAGCCGCAGGCTTTTGATCCGAATTCTGATTCTGGTTGTTCTGGTTCTGATTCATGTTCTTCATCATTTCATTTGCCATGTTCATGCCCATCATCATGCCCGCCATATCCGAAGCAGCGCCGCCACCCTTAACTTTACCGGATGAGATACCATCAGTCATGCTGACCTGCTGATATTTTTGCAAATTGCCGATCATTTCATGTGAAGCCGTCTTCGTAATCATATCCTGGATCTCCTGCGGATAATTGAAGCTCATCACCTGGAAGCCTGTAATTCCGATTCCGATGTCCATCATTTGCATATCCAGATCTTCCTGAATACCTTTGGCAATATCCGAGGCATTCGCCTGCAGGTTGAACATGTCCTTACCCTCACGGCTAATCCATTTCATTAGCAACTGATCCAGCACAGACGTAATCCGGATTTTGACATCCTCGACCAGATAGCTCTGCTTGATACCCGCGATTTTATCGATCAATGTAACATAATCACTCACTTTAAAATTAAACGTACCATTCGCACGAACCGGCATTCCACCTGGAAGTTGAGGAGTTGGAATCAATACCGGACTTTGCGTACCCCATCGAACCGTAAACTCCTTCGTATTCACAAACAGCACTTCGACCCGCATGCCGCTGTTGAATCCGAATTTGAAGCCTTTTAAGGTAGACAGAAACGGAATGATCTCGGAATCAATATTAAATGAGCCCTCATCCTCAAAAATCCCTTCCACCTTGCCGTTATTCAGGAAGATCGCATCCTGCCCCGAACGGATAATCAATTTACTTCCCTTCTTGATCTCACGGTTACTCCACTTCCAGAAAATCATATCATCTCTGAACTCTTCCCATTCCACCACATTCGAAAATTGATTTTTGAAAAATCCCATACTCGTTCCCATCCCTTCTATTTGGTCTTACTTCGTATCTTAGAAAGATCTGCTGCTACCACTGTGTGAATGACCGCCTCGGCTGGTACCTCCGCCCCCGCCTCCTCCTCCGCCACCGTTATTGTTGTTCTTCTCAATTTTGCGTTTGGTTACGGTAGTACGGATATACCGATCCTGACGATCGATCACACTGGAAGTACTTGAATCCTCATAAGTAGCACGATTGACTGTAACTCGCCCACCGGAACGATAGGCCATTACCCCAACAGCAATACCTCCAATCGCTACTGACGCAGCAAGTTGGAACCAAATATTGAAGAGGATATTATCAGGATTTACTCCCGGTCTAATTCCCATATATTCGTAGGACAGCTTGATATACTTTTCAAAAGCCAGTTTATAATTACCGTCCGTTACATCTGGTGCAATCTTAGCTGTGATTTTATCTGCTCTGCCGTTGTCGATATACTCTTTCCCTTTATAAAAACCAGCAAGATACATCTTCCGGTTATACATATCAATTGTCAAAATAACTGCATTGCCATGAGCCTTATCGTAACCAAGCCCCTGATCATCGTAAAAATCCTCAGTGAGCAGTATTTCACTCTTTTGCTCCTCATTATTTGAGGTATAAATAACAAAATCCGTCTGCCTCTCTGCCCCATACTCATTCGCCAATGCGTTCAGTTCACTTTTCTCCTGCTCGTTCAACAGATTAGCTTCATCGTAAATCAGGTTTTTGCTGTCTGCTGCCGATACCACTGACATTGGAATCAATGGAGAAACGAGAGTAATCACCAATAAAATGAGTGCTGCCATCCATGCCAGATGTTTTCTTTTTCTCACAGGAATCCACCTCCCATCATCCAGGAGACCAGTTTCAATGACAACAAAGAAACGGCTGAAATCCCTGCAAACCATCCGGCAACTTTAGCTTTGCTAATAGGCGGTTTACCCACCACTTTACCTGTCTGACCATTCATGGCAAAGGTATACTGCGAACGATTGTAGTCATAGTAAACCATCCATACCGGGAGCAGCACATAGTCTGCATTTTTTAACGTAGTATCAATCTGTTTATCTGTGTAACTGACACTGTTATAACCTGAAACCGTTGATGCAATATAAGAATCGATATAAGAGCTCGTTTTTTCCTTGGCGCGCGGGTATAGTTCATCATCGGTATAACTATATTTTTCCGCAATGTACCCGGCGAGATACGGGGTTTTGAAAAGCTTTAACTGGTTATACGGAAATGGCTCCAGCTTATCCATCAGTTCATCTTTCATTTTCTCCGAAGCATCGATGGGCAGATTTACATAATTCAGCCGGATTCTCCGGTAAATATCGAAATGCTGGGTTTCCGTATAATGATAATCACCCTGCGTGTAGGTTCTGATTTTTGTGCCACGGCCATGAACTTCGATTTTGTTATGTAACTCATATAACCAGAAGGGCACGTAAATCCCGGTAATGCTCTTGACCCGGTCAGCTGTCATGAAGCCGCTAGGAGTCAGCAAGCCGTTTCTGCACCACTTTTTGAACGCCTGCTGGGCCTCATCCTTACTGATCGAAAAGGGTAAGACCATGGCCGGTGCCAGATCTCCCGTCAGTCGATCACTCAGAACAACGGCAGCTCCACAGAAGCTGCATGTCGTTGCACTTGTCTCCGGCTCAGTCACAATATCCGCGCCGCAGCTGTTACAGTGGTACTCCTTGACCTCATTCTCCGTGAACACCTGTTTCTTCAGCGGATCGGGGATCTGTTCGATATTATCCTGTCGTCCGCAGCTGGGGCAGGATAACGCTCCAGTTGCACTGTCAAAAAGCATTCCACTGCCGCAGTTGGGACATTTGTACTCGATTACCGGCATTTGCTCACCTCAATGTTTAACGAAATGTACTACATGATATATATCATTATTTATCTTCCAATTTCTTCTGAATTGCTGCAAGCTCTTCCTCTGGACTCGGCGTCACCTGTGCATTATTACCCGCTTCGGCATTCATTTGCTGCTCCAACTGCGCAATGAGTACATCCAGATCATCTTCCTGTGCCCCAGCACGAAGTTCAGCCAACGCCTCAGCTTCGTTAAGTGCCTGATTCGCTTTGTCTTCCATCGCCTTCAAAGCAGCATTCGCATTGGTAGCGGAGGCGTTCCGTTCATTGGCCTGTTGTTGCGCATTGGCAGCGGCCATTCTTCCCTTCACCTCGGAATGCCGAGCTTCCAATTGCCCCATATCCGCAACCAGCTTCTCGTGCATATGCTTCATCATTTTGGCTTTGGCAGAAGCCCGATCATAGGCAGCCTGTAATTCATTCCGTTTCACAGTGTGCGATGCCTTCTTTTCCAGAAAACCCCGTGCCTTGTCTTCATCACCGGACTCCGCAGATTTCTCTGCATACCGCTGTAATTTCTTAACCTCTGCGCTGCATTCGTCCAGAGCTCTCTTCGCCCGGCTCTCATCCGAGAGAACCGCAGCCGTCTCTGCCTTCACCTGACCCAAATCACTGCTCAAGCTCCGCATATATTCATTCACCGTCTTCTCCGGATTTTGCGACCGAGCCAGCACATGGTTCACATTCGCTTTCATCACGTCCCTAAACCTCGATAAGATTCCCATCATCCGTTCCTCCTTCGATCAGTTCATATGTACTATAATACATGAATATGAGGTTGAAGGTTTCATTTACTGCCACTGCAACAATAACCATTGCTGATGGTTAAGGGATATTCCCTGTCCGTCAGGAGCCAGGGATGCCATTCCTCTGCAAGTTGGCTATAATAAGGAAAGCCCTCTGGTCTGATGTACCAGCAGGAACCATGAATGATTTTTATAAAAGGCAGGAAAATTATGCGTACACGAGTTCATATTATCGCTCCTTACGAATCCATGACCACTATTATAGAAGAATGTATTCCTCTATTCCCCCAGTTAGCCATTCAATATGAGGTGGGCGACCTGATGAAAGGCGCCGAATTGGCGGCTCAGGCTGAACGAAACGGAGCGGAGATTATGATTAGCCGCGGCGGTACTGCCCAACTAATCAAGGAAGCCGTAACCATTCCCGTCATTGATGTGCAGTTATCCGGATATGACATGATTCGTTCGCTAACGCTGGCAAGCCAGTTCAACGGCCAAACCGCTATTGTTGGCTTTGCCAACATTACTTCAGGGGCACAGTCGATTATCGATCTGATGGAACTGCCTTTAAAGGTGTATACCATACGCAGCTCCGAGGATGTGGCAAGGCTGCTGCTGGAGCTGAAAGCGTCAGGGTATCGTCAGATTGTTGGCGATGTTATCACCGTGAATACAGCCAAAACCTATGGAATGGAAGGATTGCTGATCCAGTCTGGCAAGGAATCCATCCTCAGAGCGCTTGAAGATGCACAGTTGGTATATCGGTACTTGAGCAAAAATCACGCGATATCCATCATACTGAACAACCTGGTTACCCAGGAGCATCCAAATCTCATGATCTTGGACGACCAGAACGAAGTTGTATTCGAGAATTTAACTGATTTTGAGCAGAATCCGCTTACCGATAATCAGATTTACCTCACCAATACCAACCTGGATTTCCATCAATCCCAAGTTCAAAATGTGTTCATCGTGGATGATTACCAGCTTACGGTGACGGCCTACGAAACGACGTTAAGTAAAAAAACCTATAAAGTATACTCCCTTGAAAAAGGACAGCCTTATGCTTTTGCACAATTCGGCATAACGGCATATACCGATATATCCATGGAGCCGATTGTTGCCGAATCCCCTGCCATGCAGGCCGTATTGAAGAATATCCGGGCGCTTTACGAGAACCATGAACCCATTTATCTGCTAGGCGAAGCGGATTCGGGCAAGTCTTTTCTGGTAAAACATATTCATCAAATGTACTCCAGCGGTGGGCTGATGCTCCAAATCGATCTTGCCCAGGTTCCTCCAGGACATTTGCACAAAATTCCACTTTCCAAAGTGCGAAACGTAGAAATTAATCTTTTGGAAAATGGTTCGAAAGATGAGGAGTTGATCTCATTCATTCAGACCTGTCTACAGAGGCAGATCGGGGTATTCATCCTGGGGGAACAGGGATTGAATCCTAATAAAACGCTGGATGTCGAGCTGAATACGATCATTATGCCGAGCCTTGTGGACAGGCAGGAGGATCTTGCGCCACTGATCCAGCACTTCCTCAGCGATTACTACCAGAAGTATGGGACAGTTGCGGTGAAGATGAAAGAGGACGCGTTGCAGCTAGTTAAGGATCAAGTTCCGCATATGACTGTAAACCAGTTGAGACATGTAATCAAACAGGCTGCACTGAATGAACAGGACTACGTGATCTCAGCCGAGACCTTATCACATCTGCTCGGTGAACAACCCTCATCCAATACGATGAAACTCAGTGGTACGCTGAAAGAGATCGAAAAAGAAATTATTCAACTCGTTCTACATGAGGAAAACAATAATCAATCCAAGGCGGCCGAACGCTTAGGGATTAACCGTGCCACGTTATGGCGTAAACTTAAAGAGTAACTTTAGGTTTACGCTTTTTTTACGATTATATGTGTTGCATAATTAAACACTTATAACTATTACTTAAAATTTACAATAATTAAGTGTTGCTAAAATAAACAATATGAGATAACATAATCCCTGCAAACGCTTTATAAAAACGATTACTTCATAAGGAGCCACTACTATGAACATTAAAGCAACATTAGATCGTATTCCTGGCGGTATGATGGTTGTTCCCCTGTTGCTCGGTGCAACCATTAACACATTCTTTCCGAATGCTTTGCGAATCGGGGGTTTCACGGAAGCCCTGTTCGTAAATAGCTCAAGCACATTGATCGCCCTGTTCCTGTTGATTGCTGGTACGCAAATTACGTTCAAGACGGCCGGTTCTTCGGTTGGTAAAGGCGTTACCTTGCTTGTGTTCAAGTGGGCAGTTGGTGCAGTATTAGGTTTGATCGCCATCTATTTTGCGGATTCCAATGGTTTATTCCTTGGTTTGGCACCGCTTGCCATTATCGCTGCAATGACGAATTCCAATGGTGGACTGTACATCGCCCTGGCCGGACAATACGGCAAAGAAGATGACAAAGCGGCTTATCCGTTCCTCGCGCTCAGCGATGGACCGTTCCTCACCATGGTTGCTCTTTCCATTTTCGGTGCGATGGGCTTTGCCAACGGCATGTTCTCCCCGATGGCTTTTGTAGCCGTACTGCTTCCACTGATCGTCGGTGTTGTTATCGGTAACCTGGATCGCAACCTTGCTGAATGGCTGCACAAAGGCAGCGATAAGCTCGTTCCATTCTTCGCCTTTTCACTCGGTATGGGCATCAACTTCTCGTCCATCATTCAAGGCGGACTTAGCGGCATCATGCTGGGTGTAATTACTGTATTGATTACTGGCGGCGTCGGCTACCTGCTCTTCAAAGCCATTGGCTGGAATCCCATTGTCGGAGCTTCGGAAGGTTCCACAGCCGGTAACGCTGTAGGTACACCTGCTGCCATCGTGGCTGCCAATGCTTCATTTGCCCCGATTGCCGAGATTGCTACAGTACAAATTGCTGCGAGTGTTGTGACGACTGCCATTCTACTGCCGATCTTCATCGGATTCCTCTCCAAAAGGCTGGAGAAATCAGGCGGTGTCGAGAAATACAATCAAAGACCGTCCACATAAATGCATTGAATTTAGCTGACCGGACTTATATTTAATTTTTGATTTTCAAGGAGGGATGACTGCATGAAATTAGCCATTATTGCAGATGATTTGACCGGCGCCAATGACAGCGGGGTGCAGCTTGCCCGTCATGGATTAAAGACAAGCGTACTATTCAACATGGACGAAAATAACATTCGTAATTACGATGCGGTCGTGTTTGATACCGACAGCCGTTCCATCACACCGGAGGATGCGTATCAGCGGGTTAGTCGAGCAGCCGAACTGCTGTTAAAGAACGGATTTGGCACCATTTTCAAAAAAATGGATTCAACCATGCGCGGAAACATCGGGATCGAGATCGACGCTTTGTATGATGTGGTCAAGCCCGATTTTATGATGATCGCCCCAGGCTATCCCAAGAACAATCGCACCATTCTTAATGGCACGCATTATCTGAACGGGGTTCCACTGGCCGATACCGAGATTGCGAATGATCCGAAGACACCTGTCACTCTTTCATATCTTCCGGATTTGCTCAAGCTTCAGACCAAGTATGAAGTGGGCGAGATTACGGTGAGTGATCTTGAATCGGGTACAGATCATATGAAGACGCAACTGGAAACCTTTAAGGCAAACGGCATTCCCTATATCCTCGTCGACTCGACAGATGAACAGCATTTGGAGCAGGTTCTAAGCATCACCAGCAAGCTTGATTATTCATTTGCCTGGGCAGGATCGGCGGGAATTGCGAACTATCTTCCCACTCATTACGGCTTGGGAGCAAAATCTGCGGAATTGACCATTCCGGCAAATCCAGGTCCGATCCTCACCGTTGTAGGGAGTGTGAACAAAAACTCTCGTGAGCAGCTCAAGCTGTTGCTACAGAAAACCGACGTATCATCCATCCCGTTCCACTCGTTCAAAGCCGTATCGGGTGCAGCAGATCGTGAGCAAGAAATCGATCGTGTGTATGAGGAAGTGATGGCCAAAGCCGTAGAAGGCAATGACGTTGTCCTCTATTCAACCGCCGAACAGGTAGATATTGAACTAGCACGTGCTACGGGTGAAGTCAGAGGACTTAATCACACCGAGGTCAGCAATGAAATTGTACGGGCCATAGGTGAAATCTGCGCCAAGCTGCTGGAGAATGGGTATTTCAAAGGTGTATCTATGACGGGCGGAGATACAGCTAAACAAATTTGTATGAAGTGGAATATCAGCGGTTTTGAGCTGCTTGATGAGCTTGAAATTGGTGTACCGATATCGAAATTTATTGGAATTGAGGATTTGCACGTAATTACCAAAGCGGGCGGGTTCGGCAAGCCCGACGTCTTCATCCATGCAATAGAAAAATTAAAAGGAGGAGTTACCGTATGAAACCAACCGTAGGAATTACAATGGGCGATGCAGCAGGTATTGGACCCGAGATCATCATGAAAGCATTGGGCCATCAGGAGGTCTACAACAATTGCAATCCACTCGTCATTGGCGATGCAAAAATATTGGAGCGTGTCCTGCCTGTCATCGGATCGAGCCTGAAGGTAAATGCTATTCATGAACCATCCGAAGCCAAGTATGAATTCGGTACTGTGGACATTATTGATTTGGATCTCATTCCTGCAGATCTGGAATATGGAAAAGTATCTGCCGTTGCGGGAGATGCAGCATTTCAGTTTCTGGCGAAGGCTATTGATCTAGCGAAAAAACAGCAAATTCACTCCATCTGCACAGCGCCTCTGAACAAGGAAGCCCTGCACCTAGGTGGGCACTTGTATCCAGGTCACACCGAGATTTTGGCTGATTTGACCGATACCGAGGATTTCTCCATGATGCTGACTACACCCAATCTGCGAGTGATTCACCTTACGACGCATATGGGTCTGATTGATGCCATTGCCAGCATCAACCCGGAAAGAACATACACTGTGGTTAAACTGGCTCATGATACTTTGAAAAAAGCTGGCTTCGAAAATCCGCGTGTAGCTGTTTGCGGTATTAACCCGCATGCAGGTGAGAACGGACTGTTCGGTAATGGTGAAGAGGAAGAAAAACTGCAGCCCGGCATCGAACGTGCACAAAAGGAAGGCATTAACGTCGTTGGTCCACTTCCGGCGGACACGTTATTCTTCCGCGCTGGACGTGGCGATTTTGATATCGTTGTGGCTTGTTATCACGACCAAGGACATGCACCAATTAAGGTCATGGGCATTGAAGAAGGCGTGAACATTACGGTGGGTCTCAAAGGCGGCATTATCCGTACTTCTGTAGACCATGGAACAGCCTTTGACATCGCAGGCAAAAACATCGCCGATGACAAAAGCATGCTGGCCGCCATCCGTTCCGCCATTGAACTTGCGCCCAAAACGCAAATTTAAAGTAATCCAAGAGATATATACAGTAACGACCGTTCCCCATTCTTCTACTGGGAAACGGTCGTTTTGTGTACAAGCGCAGTCAGTGGATATGGACTTTTCGTAATCATCATCACATACCTTAAAGTAAAAAACGATTGAGGGTGTATGAACTCCGTGAACAATACTTCCCTGCCATCTTCTACTATGGAGAAACCCAACTTTCTCGTCATTCTTGTAGATGAAGAGCGTTATCCTCCTGTATATGAGAGTAAAGAAATACAGGCATGGCGTAGAGAAAATCTGATTACCCAGGAACGTTTAAAGTCTCATAGTATGGAATTCCATCGGCATTATATCGGAACAACCGCCTGCTGTCCCAGCCGGGCTACCATTTTCACAGGTCAGTATCCATCACTGCACGGTGTCAGTCAGACTGTCGGCATTGCCAAGGAATCGTATGACTCTGACATGTTCTGGCTGAATCCTAATACGGTGCCTACGATGGGCAATTACTTCCGAGCAGCAGGATACCAGACGTACTATAAGGGAAAATGGCATATATCCAATGCGGATATCATCTCTCCCGGCACCCACCAAAGCGTTCCCAGTTACCACCCCCTGACCGGGGTTCCTGAACCCCAGTTGGAAAGCCTGTACCTTCACGCGAGCCGTCTGGAGGATTTCGGATTCTCCGATTGGATCGGCCCTGATCCCATAGGCAGAAACCCCCGAAACTCCGCTTCCTCCGCCGCTTTTGGCTTAAGTGGACGTGATGAGGTATACGCCGCCGAAACAGTTCATCTCATTGAGTCCCTTGATCGCAGGAAGAATGAACACCAACAAGTCGAGCCCTGGCTCATTGTCTCTTCCTTTGTGAACCCCCATGATATTACGTTATATGGTGATCTCGCCGCGCGCCTACCCGATTTCAAATTCGAGGTAGATCCGATGCCCGCAGTCGACGCTCCCCCGACAATACACGAGTGGCTGGGTACCAAACCACGTTGTCAGGCAAATTACCGAGACTTGTATCCAAGAGCTTTACAGCCTATCACCGATCAGAGCTTCTATCGCCAGCTATATTACCAATTGCAAAAAAATGCGGATCGCCAAATGCTCAAAGTGTATGAAGCTCTTACGCGCTCCTCCTTCTATGACAATACCATTGTTATTTTCACATCGGATCATGGCGATCTGTTGGGCGCTCACGGCAATCTTCATCAAAAATGGTACTGTGCCTATGAGGAATACCTTCATGTTCCTTTTTTGATTCACAATAAACAACTGTTTCCCGAGCAACAACATGTGCATAGCCTGACAAGTCATGTCGATCTGCTGCCAACCATGCTGGGTCTGGCAAATATTAACGTTTCCGAAATCCATGGACGATTGCAAAAGAATTTCAGTGAAGCCCGCCATTTGGTAGGACGTGATCTCACGCCTCTTGTTTATGGAAATAATAATCCGGCGCTGACCCAGCAACCGGTCTATTTTATGACGGACGATGATGTCACACGTGGTCAGCACCAAACCAATCCATTAGGCATGCCCTATTCGTCTGTGGTACAACCCAACCATATCGAAACCGTAATTACCACCCTTTATAAAAACAACAAACCGGAAATCTGGAAGTTTTCCCGGTACTTTGACAATACTCAATTTTGGAGTCAGCCTGGGGTAAAAGATGTCATCACACAGACCGTTGGAAAGCCCGCTTTAGGACAATGTGTAACGTTAACGAAAACAGAGCCGGTACAGGATGAATATGAATTGTACAACTTGACAGATGACCCGCTGGAGACCTGCAATCTCGCCCATTCCGCCTATGCCACTGCGCAGACGATGAACATTCAGCAATGGATGATGCAACTTCTGGAGGAACAACGGAAACAAAAACGTTTGTATCCTCATCAATCTACGATATAGAGATTTGGAGAAATAACATCTCTATCATTCGTTAAACCAAATCGTAGACTTATGGAAATTGCAGCTAATAACATATGCTCGGTTCGTTAAATAGTAATAAGCTAAAAAGGATGTCCTCGTCATGTTCATGACTTATGGGACATCCCCTTTTATATATTTATATTAATATTGAAATGGAGACTCATCATCCAAGCCCAATTTCGTTATTTATCTGATCCATACAATCTTAGCTCTTCTGCATCATCCGAAAACCGGATCATTTTTTCGAATTTTAATCCCAGTTTTTCAAGAAGCTTTGCAGATTTTTGATTATTTGATGAAGTGATCGCCACGATCCGATCGAAGCCCAGCACCGTTCTTCCATGGTCCAATGTTGCCGCAGCGGACTCGTACGCATATCCATTCCCCCAGAACTGTGGAAGAAAAGCATACCCGATGTCCACATCTTCCAAAGAATCTCGTTTGATCAGCCCACAAATCCCGACCGGAACACCATCCGCTTTCCGCTCCGTCAAGAACAGCCCGAACCCTAAGCGGTTGTACATCTCGACTGGGCCATTCAGGATATATTCACGTGCGCCTTCCACGGTTCTCACACCTCTGTCGCCAATGAACTCCAGCCAGGAAGGATCAATCAAAAGCTCAAGCATAAACTCCCCATCATCCGATGACAGCCAACGAAGGTTTAACCGATCTGTTTCAAGAACTTTCAAGAAAACATCCCCCTTCTGGAGCATGGACGATGAAACCCACCAGAATATAAATGTTTGGCCCAGTACTCTCAATAGATAACATTATACTGACCCTTAATCTTACTTCACAAGTTGATACAACAAAAAAACTAATGTATATAAGGAGTCACCTTATCGATCGTACCAATATCCAGGAATACCTCTTTCCAGACGCATCAGCGCCTCAAGATAAAAATAATCGCCCCAGATCGTGTAATCATCAGGTGAATCTCCACCTCTTACGGAGTATGAACCATGCTTCAGCAGACCCTCCGCTGTATCCGAGCCCTGCGTGGAATAATGATTAAATAAGGATTTCATGGACGATTCCGCTGCTTTCCGAAAAGCCTCCCGCTCAGGATCGGCTTCATCAAGCCGTCCGGCAATTTCTAGCAGACCACAGGCAACAATAGCCGATGCAGAACTGTCCCGTTTCGGTTCAGGCGTCTGCGGGGCATCAAAATCCCAATACGCTACTTCGTCCTCCGGAAGATGGGCAAGGAAATAACGGGCAAGACGTTTGGCTGTCTCCAGCATCTCTGTACTTTGCAGATAGCGGCTGCACAGTGCAAATCCGTATATTCCCCATGCCTGTCCGCGAGTCCAGGTAGAGCCATCATTGTAGCCTTGATGCGTACCGCCTCGAATAGCCTCTCCGGTAGCCTGGTCAAAATAAAAGGTATGATAACTTGAGTCGTCTCCACGAACGAGGAAGCGGCGGCTTTTCAGTGCATGCAGTTCGGCAACGCGGCGATACTCCTCGTTATTGGTCTGCTCATACGCCCAGAACAGCAGTGGAAGATTGAGCAGGCAATCGATAATAATTCGCCCTCCGTTATTCACATCACCTTTCCGCCCCCAGGCCTGAATCAGTCCAGCATCCTCCCGCCAGCGTTTCATCAGCATATCGGCTGCCTCCAGCGTGAGTTCCCTTGCAGCGACGTCATGCTCCACAATCCATTGTGCCTTAGAAGACAACGAATAAAGGAAGCCAATATCATGATGATCGAAAATAATTTTCTGTTCCATTCGCCGACGGAAGTTATCGACGCTATTCACGGCAGCCTCACGAAACCTCGGGTCCTGAGTATACTCCGTGCATAACCACAGGATGCCTGACCAGAACCCTGCCGTCCACTCCGTATTATCGTTAAGCACATAATGCTCATCCCCATTACTAACATGGGGAAAGCGTCCTTCGAATCGATCTATATTATGCCGAGTGACATGGAGTGCATCTTCAATAGCTTTTTTCCACATGGAACAGTTCCTCCTCTAGACAAGTCATATTCTTCAAGCCTCTTGCTGGACAAGTCTGCTATTTTGCTTATATTGACCGGGAGTGATCCCCTCATATTTCTTGAAAACACGAATGAACGAATTGCTGTTCAGGAAACCCACCCGCTCGGATACGTCCTGGATCGTCAGTTCCTCTGCCTGTAGAATTTTCTTGGATTGCTCAATTCGATATTGGTTGATGTAATCGATCACGTTGACTCCAGTCTGTTCCTTGAAGTACTTGGAGACATAGGTTGGATGAAACCGAAAGCGCTCGGATAAATGGGTCAAGCCCAGATTGACATCTGCATAACTCTCATGAATGAATTCCACCAGTTGATCCCTCAATTCCTCACTGCGGGACCGCTTGCGCTCATGCACCGTCTGGCATACCGTCTCCAGTATCCGAAGCAATTCGGACTCAATCTCCTCAAAGGTCTCACATGCAAACAATTGCCGAATCAGATCGTTGCGCTGCGTCATCTCGTTCTGGTCGTCCGTCTTGATCTGCTCCGTAGCTTTCAGAAAGGTACCGATCAACTCAAACATCAGACAGCGAGCCAGTTCAACAGACAAGGGCTCTCCCGCAAAATTAGTCATGAGAATCTCATTCATCACTTCCGTGGAACGGGCATAATTTCCAGTAGCAATATAATTGATGAGCTGTCTCTCCAGATCAAGAGGGTAATACAGCTCCTCCTTAGGCCGACGAATCCGGTTCGGATCAATAATTTGACCGATCCCCAGAATCAGCCTGTATTCCAGCGCTTCTTCCGATTCCCGGAAACAATCCGCGATTTCCCCAATACGGTGATGAACATGGCTAACGCCAACAGTGAAGTACACGCAGAATCGGGAGCCGATGAAACGCTGGGCTTCTTTGACTGCACGAATTAACCGATGACTGGTATCCTCCTCACACTCCCGAATATTGATCAGGAACGCAATTCTTCCATCAATGTCCGCAGAGTATACATGACCGATTGAGCCGATCATCTCCTCCAGCACATTGGTCAGAATCAGGTGCACAAATTGATGCTTCTCCTCCTGGTCCTGCTCACGTACTCTGGAACGGAACAGCCCTTCAACATCCTCAATGTGCAGGAGCAATACAGCAAACGACTCCGTCTCGAATCGAATACCTGAACGTTCCAAGGTCAAAGCAAACTCCTCACCCACCTGTACCCTACCCTTCATCAACTTGGAGAGCAAACTGCTCCGTATAACGCTTTGCTGATCCTTAAGCCTGTTCGCAAATTGATCCTGCTCTTCCCAGGCTTGGATCAGAACAGATTGCAAAATGCCATATTCATCGTCCGGCTGTTCCAGTTTCCATTTGACCTTATCCGAGATAATGTTCATGATCCGTCCCAACGGACGGTAATTCCGTCTGGTGAACCACCAGGCTGCCACCCCGCCGAGGATAAGCCCTGCGGCAACGCCTCCAAGCGTAATATCGCGGATAACCGTCAGCTTCTTCGCATAGATTCGGGTAGGTATGATGGATACATACTTCCAGTCCTGGATCTTAGAAGAAATCTGCGATATGGTCACGGATTCTCCGTTCCAATCGATCGTTTCCGTTCTTTTCCCAGCATCATCGAAAAGGTTAAGGTCCTCCCCACTCATGTAAGGGGTTTCAAGTGATCCGGTAGAAAATAACGTTTGACCGTCGTGATCCAGAATGAACACAGTGCTCTCTTTTTCCAAACGTACGTTATCAATGGCTTGCTGGAATCGGTTAGGGTCCAGGCTAACAACGAAGGTCGCAGGGCTGTCAGCGCCATTCTGAATAGGAAACGGCTGAATATAGACAAGCGTGTCTTCAATCCGTCGATCTTCACTCCGAACCTCCATCTTTCGGTACATGCTCTTACCGGAATCATGCATAAGCCGGGTCCAAGCTTCCTCGGTTACATTGGTGCCCTGATAGAACATGTCATATAGATAATTTTTTTGAATCAGTGAAGACGAGGACAACGCGATATCGGATTGTTTGATATAAATATACAGTTCACTAATCAAGCCGTTTCCGACGCGTGTAGATTTCAGGTTTTTGATCAGATCAATCCCCATGAACCTCCAGCGGGCATCCTGTTCAGACGCATGATTAATGAAGCTCATGAGTTGGGAGTCAGCCATTAGTTGATTGCTAATGCTGCCAATATCACCAATCTGGTTATCAATGGTTTCCTGTACCTGAGATAACAGCACCATGTTGGAACGATTCACTTCTTCCTCAAGCAACATCCGAGACTCGGCAAAAACAGCAGCACCGATCACAATCGGTATGAGCAGAATGACCATGTAAGAAATGCCCCAGGATAACAGGATGCTTTTTCTCTTCATGCGTCTCCTCCTCACCGTTTGTTATTTGGTATGGCTTGATAAGGCAACTCTATTCTTTGATTGCTCCGATCATAACACCTTTAACAAAGTATTTCTGCAGAAACGGATAGATGAACAATATAGGCAGGGTGGCTACCATGACGGTTGCGTATTTCACACTTTCCCCGATGGCCTCTTTGTCCATAGCGGTCGCTCCTGTGGTCATCGAGTCTGTACTGTTCTGAATCAGAATTTCTCGCAGCACCAGTTGAAGTGGAAACAGGTTCCGGTCCCGAATATACAGGATCGCACTGAACCATGAATTCCAATGACCGACGCCATAAAAGAGAATCATCACCGCAATAACGGGCATAGACAATGGTACGACGATCCGCCACAGAATGAGCATCTCTCCTGCCCCGTCTATACGGGCCGACTCTAGTAGACTTTCCGAGATTTCCGCAAAGGAAGTTCGCATAATAATCAGATTATAGCTGCTGATCAGACCGGGTACAATCAGAGCCCAGAGGCTGTTGCCCATATGAAGCGTGTTATTGATCAAAAGATAAGACGGTATGATTCCGCCGTTAAAAAACATCGTAAATACAATCGCCAGCATAATCGGATTGCGGAGCATAAAGCTTTTGCGGGACAACGTGTACGCCCCCAGAATAGTAAACAGCAGATTAAGCGCCGTGCCCACCACCACAATGAATATCGTGTTCCTGTATCCGGATAGGATGTTGGGGTTGCTCAGTACCAGCCTGTAGCTCTCCATCGTAATCCCTTTGGGGAAAAGCAGCAGGCCTCTATGGGCCATGAGTTGACCTGAGTCGCTAAGCGATGCATTTAGCACATGCAGCAGTGGATACAAGGTTACGATAATTAGCCCTGTCATCAGAATCGCGTTGGCACCGCCAAACAGACGCTCTCCCATGGACCTTTTCATTCGCAAAGAAACTCCCTCCCTTCACCTCGTTCTTGGCTAGAACAGCTTGGTATTGGATATCGCCTTGGACAGGCGATTGGCACCGATTAGCAGCGTAAAGTTAATGACCGACTGGAAGAGACCCACCGCGGTTGTATAGCTGAACTCGGCACTTTCACTAATCCCTTTGCGGTAGACAAACGTCGAAATCACATCTGCTGTATCATACACATTCGGATTATAGAGCAGAATAATTTTCTCGAACCCAATCTCCATCAGTCCACCAATGCGGAGTATGAGGAGGATCATAATCATCGGAATGATGCCGGGAAGCGTGATATGCCACACCTGGCGAAGCCGACTCGCTCCGTCCACGTTGGCAGCATCGTAAAGCTCGGGGTTAATGCCGCTAAGTGCAGCCAAATAAATGATGCTGGAGAAGCCAAGCTCCTGCCAGATCGATGAGGCGGTATAAATGGTACGGAAATTGGCTGGATCGCTGAGAAGCGCGCTGCTCTGACCGCCAAAATAACCAATGATGGTGTTGAATAGACCATCTCGGGACGAAAAATCAACAATCATGCCACAGATGACAACAATGGAAATAAAGTGAGGAATATACGAGATCGTCTGCACCGTACGTTTGAAGATTTCATGTCTGAGCTCGTTAAGCAGAAGAGCAAGAAGAATGGGAGCCGGAAAACCGAACAACAGCTGATAAAAGCTTAGCAAAAGAGTATTCTTCAGAATTCGCCAGAAATAATAGCTCTGAAAGAAATCACGAAAATGCTGCAATCCGACCCAATCACTGCCCCATATGCCTTTGCCCACCGAGTAGTCTTTGAACGCAATGATGGCTCCGTACATCGGCAGGTATTTGAAGACGAGAAAATATAAAACGACGGGGAGAGCCATCCAATAGATGGCTTTATTCTTTTTGTAATTGAGCCATAACAAGGAAAACTTGTGCGACAACTCCTTCATCCCCTTCCTTTTTCATTCCAAAGAGGGCATCCACGGCAGCAAAGTCGTAAAACGGCTACACCACCGTGGACATCTCTTCCTTATCTGGCTTTATAACGGTCCAGGGCAGCTTGCTGAATTTCAATAGCCCGTTTCACGTTAAACTTGTTGATCTGATCCACAAACTTGTCAAAGTTCTCAATCGGCTCAACCCCAATGACAAATTTGACGAACATCTCGTCCCGGTAGGTTCCAATATCACTCATGATCTTGCTGTACTCCGTAGATTCTTCTGTTGTCAGACTGGTTGGAGGAAGGCCCACCTTCAGTGTATTCTCGCTGTATTTGGAGAACAGAACCGCCGCATCCTTCTGCTGTTGGAGCTGATAATATTGCTCGTTGTACCGATCGTCATCCTCCCCCACGAAGGGATAGTTCGCAATAAAATGTTTGGCCATGGCCTGAGCAACCGACAGACCGTCTGGATTTTTCAAAATCTCATCAGTATAGGTCGGGTAACCGTCCTTCATCGTATAGGTGAGGCCCTCCATACCGAAATTTTTCAGCATATGTCCTTCTTCACTGAAGAAATAATCGAGTGCTTTGACCGTTTCCTCCGGATGTTTGTTGCTATTGGTGAGCACAACGCCGCTACTGCTCCACTCCCAGGAGCGTCCGGTAAACAGTGGTTCATCACCCTTATTCAGCACCGGATATTGAGTGGCTGTCAGGTTGGCGTTCGGATCCGTTTCCTGCAGAGCGGGCAGGTAGCGGCCTACACCTCCACCGATGAAGGTGAAAAACGCACCAGCTTGACTGCTCAAAATTTTGGCGTCGTATGTTTTCTGATCATTGGTAGCAAAATCGGGATCAATCAATCCCTCCTGATACCAGCGATGGAACATCGTTAGAAATTCCTTATATTCTGGCTCGATTGGTCCATAGACCACCTTGCCATCTTTCATAAACGTATTATTAGTGATGCCGTAAGCCTCCAGATATGTCGGTGCGGCTGGTCCCATCGTGCTCATTTTGGGTGGTGCACCAAACAACAGGGGCGCTGCTACGCCTTTTTTCTCCTTGAAGGCCTTGAGTACCGTCTCCCATTCCTCAATCGTTTCCGGTTTCTCCAGCTTCAGCTCATCCAACCAATCCTGACGGATGAACGTACCGCCGAAGGTTTTGTATTCCCCAAGCCGCAGATGCGGTATCGCATAGATATCTCCGTTGTCGGCTTTTAACTGTTTGGCAACCTCGGGATTCTCGTCCAAGATCTTTTTCAAATTGGGAGCGTATTCATCAATAAGATCGTTAAGTCGAATGATGATACCATCATTGAATAGCTTGGCGTAATCTCCATTGACAAACATGGCATCAGGCAGCTGATTCGAGGCAATCATGACATTGAACTGTTCGGTCTCGGCACCCACAGCGGGATGCTGGAATTCGATTTTGGTATTGGTTTTCTTCTCCCATTCCTTAATCGCCGTGATTTCATTCATGCTCTTGAGTGTGATGGAAGCATTGGTATTCATCGACATCCAGATTGAAATGGGGGTAGGTCCATCTCCTCCTGCTTCACCTGCACTTCCGTTGTCTCCTGAACAGCCCCCAAGAGCAGCAATGCTCATCATTAGGCAGATTCCAATTGTCAGTCGTTTTCTCCATGACCTTTTCATCACTTCACGTCCCCCCATTGAATTTGTATCGTGGATAAGCAGCCCTGTCATCGCTCTCCATAAAGTTACCGTTTGCCCGCTATATTGGCTATCCTCCATTCTTGCCGACATATCCAAAATTTGATATTTCCATGCGCGGCGCAGGATTTGCACATGAATGCAAGAGATCAAGATCATATATCCAGATTGAACGGTGAGTAAATAAGTGATGAACGTTTGTAAAAACATACATCAAAAAGCCTCCTAATCTACATCTCTGTAGGTTAGGAGGCTATTTTTATTTTATAACCATTCAACTCACCGTAAGGTGAACCGAACTTTTTATAATAAGCATTTAAAATTCTTCGTATTCACTCGGGTCCTGATTCCACAACCGTCCATCTTTACGATTATAAGAAGAAATGACTTCCATCTCCTTCTCGCTCAGCTCGAAATCAAAAATATCGATATTTTCTTGCTGGTGTTGAAGCGAGCCTGCTTTAGGGATCGGAATTGACCCAAGCTGGGTATGCCAGCGCAAAATAACCTGCGTACCCGTTTTGCCATGAGCCTCGGCAATACGAAGGATCTGCTCATCTTTTACGATATCTTGTACAGCATCATTGCCACGACCAATCGGACTCCACGATTCGTTAACAATGCCATGCTGCGAATCCTTCTCCCGCTGATCCGCTTGATCAAAGAATGGATGCAGTTCAATCTGATTCAGACTTGGCGCTACTCCGGTCTCCTTAATCAGGCGTTCATTGTGTTCCGGAAGGAAATTGCTAACTCCGATTGAACGGATATATCCGCGTTTCTTCGCCTCAATGAGTGCCTGCCACGCTTCCACATACATATCCTGCTTGGGATTTGGCCAGTGAATCAGATATAGATCATAATAATCAAGATCTGCTCTGTATAGAGATTCTTGGATGGCTACAATCGCCTTTTCAAAGGCATGGTAACGCCCTGGCAGTTTAGATGAAATGAGCAGGTCTTCTCTGGAAACGGAGCTCTGTTTAATGGCCTTCCCAACAGTCGCCTCGTTCTCATAGTTATACGCTGTATCAATTAGTCGGTAACCTGCATCCATCGCGGACGCTATGGATTTAACACCTTTTTCTCCTTTTAAGCTATAGGTACCAAAGCCAATGGCAGGTACCTTTAAGCCATCATTCAACGTATATTCCGGAATTGTATGATTCATCTGTAAACTCTCCTTTGCGAAAGATATACTAAAACGATATGGAAAAGGTGATATGCCCTCTCCGTTTATTCTACCCCTCCATACGCGGATGAATCAAATATAAGCCACCACCCCGTTGACGGGGTGGTGGCTTTCTCGTCTAATTTTAATAGAGGCAAGTCGCCTCTTTATTCAAGCGAAGAGATGGGCGTGGCCGATAACGACCGCTTGCCCATAAAGTTCTGAATGGCGATAGCAGCCTGCTTGTACCCACCAGCATCGCGTAACGTTTTCCCAATAACCTCAGCATGTTCCTTGTAGGAGGCATTACCGAGCACTTCTAACACCGCGGTTCTCAGTACGTCGGGTGTAAGGTTATTTTTATCCACGATGACACCTGCTCCGAGCTCCTGCACCCGGCCTGCTACACGTGGCTGATCCGAGGTTAACGGGAGCATGACCAACGGTACATTATAATACAAAGCTTCACTTGCACTGTTCATGCCCGCATGTGTCAGAAAAGCATCTACACCCTGCAGCACTTCCAATTGTGGGAGATAGGGTCTGATGATGAAGTTGTCAGGAATAAGATCAGCAATGGGCTCCAAATCAGTATCCTTCCCTGAAGACAATATAAACTGCACAGGCAAATCACGAAAAGCCGTAAAGCACAGCTTATAAAAATCAAGATCCTTATTTAAAATGGTTCCCATCGAAATATAAACCGCCTGTTTATAAACGGCATGCAGAGATTCCTTTGCAAAGGATGGTGCATCCTTGCGGGGGGTAATAGATGGGCCAGTGAACACAAAGCTGTCGTCCAGCTTGTCCCCCATGGGTTGAAAATAACGGCTTGTATAAACAATCTTCAGTTGTCCTGGGTGCCCTGAAAGATCCGCTAGAGAAGGAACAGCCACATTGAACTGAGAAGCTAGTTGCTGGGACATCTCGATGATGCTGTTATATAGCTCCTTAACCTCCTCATCGTCATCCTTCAGTTGATTTTGATTACCTGATCCGAGAGGCTCCACAAAAACAAAAGTTGTGGTTGAGCATACCGCTGGTATACCCAGCTTTTCACCTAAAATTTGTCCTCCCCAGCCTATTATGGAGTCAAAAATTAAATAATCGTAGGTTTCATTTTCGATCAGATTCAGAACATCCGGAATAAACCGCTGAATAATTTTTTTCAAAACCATATATAAAAATTGGTAAGGGTGCTTGATTTCAAATGGCTTCATATCTGGGTTGTTGAGCAGGCTTGCCTCGTTGAAGGAGTACGCTTTAAATTGTGCGCCTAACGCTTCAATCTTCGTCCGATATTTTTCCGTACAACAGTAGACGACTTCATCTCCGTTCTCTATCAGTTCCTTGATTATTCCGAGCGTCGGATTGATATGCCCTTCTGCAGGCATCATTACAACTAATACACGTGCCACGAAATTCACCTCCATTAAATTTTCCAATCTTCAAAGCGGGACATTTTATTTCTAGCTTCAAGATACGATACGTGTAAAATAAAATCTGGAAATCATGCCCATATGAATATATTATTAATTATTTCCAATTTTGTAAATAGTGTATATGTCACTTTTTGAACAAAAAAAGCACCTTTACGGTGCTCTCTCTGTTCATATTCATTTTGGATCAGGTAAATAACAGATCTCAATATCCTCTCGAATATTGGGGGCTTTCTTTTAGTTGCACGATATCATGTCCTGTTGGATTTTGGAAGGCACGAAGGCCAAATGTCGGCGCAACCGCGAAGATGTGGTCAAAAATATCCGCTTGAACCGATTCATACACACCCCAGGTGATATCATTGCTGAATGCATAGATTTCAAGAGGTAGTCCGTTATCTCCAGGCGCCAACTGTCTCACGATCAACGTCATATCCTTATGAATTTTCGGATGATTCCTTAGATATTGATGGATATACTCCCTGAATACACCCACATTCGTAAGCTGTCTACCGTTCACAATGCTGTCCGTATTAATGTGGTGTTCCATGTTGTATTCGTTAATTTCATTTAATTTTGTCGCGATATAATCCGTAAGATAGTGGATCTTCTGAAATTCCCCAATCATTTCCTTGGTGCAGAAGCTTATGCTGCTTGTATCGATATAGACGCTTCGCTTAATCCTTCTACCACCGGATACCTGCATGCCTCTCCAATTTTTGAAAGAATCCGAGATGAGCGCGTAGCTCGGAATCATCGTGATCGTTTTATCGAAATTCATAACCTTCACCGTGTTTAATGTAATATCGATGACGTCGCCGTCTGCATTATATTTGGGCATTTCAATCCAGTCACCGACACGCACCATGTCATTCGATGATAATTGCACGCCTGCCACCAGTCCCAATATGGAGTCCTTGAAGACAAGCATCAGAACGGCAGATAAAGCGCCGAGTCCACTGAGAATAATCAACGGATTCTGACCAATGAGGCTCGAGATGACGATAATGCCTCCAATGATGAAAAGAATGATCTTGGCTACCTGAATGTATCCCTTAATGGGTCTAATCTTAGAGATTTCATAGGAACGATATATGGTATCAAAGGCATTAAGCAGCGCATTTAATACCGTGATGGTTATGACGATCATATAAGTTAAAGCTGCTTTTTCAATCAAAGCTTGATAGGACGGGAAGACATACGCAGAATAATAAATGATAATCGCCGGTACCAGATGCGAGAGGTTGTGGAACACTTTTTTCTCCACAATGATTTTATCCCACGTGTACCGATTGTTGTTGATGATTTGGATAATAATCTTCAGTACGATTTTTTTGGCTATAAAATTGGCCAGTATGGAGACCACAGCTATAAATACCACCATGATCAAATTCGAAAGATATCCAATGGTTTGTTCACTCATGCCAGTTCCGTCTAGTTGATTTTTGATAAAGTCCATTGTATCCTCCTGACGCGGTTTATATTAACTTATTATTATAAATTACATTCTAGTACGAAGTAAAATTTCAAAATAATACAGTAATCGGTTGATGGGTAAAGGGTACTTGCCCCCGCTCATGAGTATCACGTCACACAAATGGGCTAATGTGCATAGACTGGGCTAAATATAAACCAGATCCTTGCATTGGAGATGTGAACATTGAGTAATACAAAAAATAAGGCTAAGACTCAGCAATTTCCCATGAAAAAGCTTTCTCCCGTAAGCATGGTAACAGAACTTCCACCCGTACGCGGTAATTTAAGAACCTCTTCCTCAAATCCAAATAAGGCCATTCATAATGAAAAGGACACAACATCCGCTATCGATGCATGTGTAGACCGTGCTTTTCGTATTCCTATATTTTTGAGTACAACCAACACGGTAAATGGCCCGCAAGAGCAATTTTTGAACCGTCTGATTAGGGAAATTGAAGATGCATTGCTCTTTCCCCGCACATTGCCCGTTAGTGAACAATACCCGGAAAACATTCTAACGAATATACGACGCCTGGTTTTTTCAAGCTATGGTCTGCTCGCGATCAACTTCCGCAGATTTTTTGTTCAAATTCTTGAATCCAATGTAGGGGAGCCACCAACGACCACTCCGTTCTGGGAAGGATCGACCTTTTCTCAAATCGAGCCTGCCATGGCCTTTCAATTCGGTATTCCAATCTTATTAGTGAGGGAGAAAGGCACTGACGTCAGTAATGGAATTTGGGCCGGAGGAATCACACCTCTCAACATATTTGTTGACTGGGATTCCGACAACCAATCCGTAGACGATTTCTTTAACAGTGTTCAATGGAGAGAAGTTTTTGCTTATTGGGCTGCAGAGGTAAGGGGTAACTATTTGCTTCGCACGGAGCCGTTGTTCAATAATTAAACTTCTGGGCTGGTGGATACTGGACAAGAAAGAGGACCCTATCATTCCAATGAATGATGGGCCCAATCAACAATTCTCTGTTTATCGATTACGAAGAAAATCTCAACAATTCACTTACCGTGACCAATCGGTACCCTTCCGCGACGAGTTCATCCACCAGCACTCGAACCGCCTCCACTGTCTCGGAACGATCCCCGTACCCGTCATGGAATATTAACACGCTCCCGGGTTTCACCGCAGACCGGGTATGCTCCAGAATGTGCTCAACGCCGGGATTGTCCCAATCCTTCGCATCACCGTTTACCGCACCAATCGTTTGATATCCGCGCTCCGCCGCCAGAGACAGAATGACATCGTTTACGCCAAAATACGGCGGGCGGAAGCACCGGGTAGGTTGCCCCGTAATTTCTTGAACAAGACTTTCTGCACGTTGCAGTTCCTCTCCAGCTGCTTTCAGCGTCAGCTTTGTCAGATCCGGATGCGTGTACGTATGGTTTCCGATCTCATGCCCTTCACGGTGCACCTCCGCCGCAATCTCCGGGTGAGCCTTCATCTCTTTGCCAATCATGAAAAACGTCGCCCGCCCACTCGCACTGCGGAATATCTCAAGCAATTGACGTGTATATACCGGATGAGGCCCATCATCAAACGTGAACGCCACAACCTTTTCCCGAACAGATTCCTGCTCTACCAACGTGATATTAACCATAAAGCAATGCCCCCTCTCTGCAACTGCCTGTCTACATTCTCCCTTATTATTCCATGATTATATACTCCGGTCTAGTTCAGAGATCACACCTTTACCTGCTCTTCTAATCTAACCTTTGATCGCACCTGCGATCATGCTCTTCTGCACCTGTTTGTTCAACAGCAGATAGATGACTACCGTTGGCACCGTCGTAATCATCAGTCCCGCACCAATTATGCCCCGCAAGGAGTACTGATTTATAAAATTTTGGAGGTACAGAAAATAAGTTGTGGTTTATGCCGGATGGAGAGTGATGCGCGGGACGCGGAGGTTCTTAATACACAAAAGACGCTGATAAACATCTACCTCGATATGTGCATACTTTTGAGCAGAATTACGATATGTACGAGTATAATTCTTGCTACTGACAGTACGTTGATCGAGTGGTTAAGTGCGAAATCCGTATAATGAATTTAAGTGGGGAAAGTGTCGGGGGCACACCGCCCTCGGGTAGGAGAAGTACAGTACGTTATGGTAAGAAACAGCGAATCGTGATCAAAGCGAGAATTCGGTAACGCCTTTTTTGGAGGCATATTTCAGTGTGTAGCTTCCTTCTATGCCGTATGGCATCGTAGCGATTTGGATACGGGTGTAATCCAGCCGACTCTCTCTCAGCACTTTTTTAATTAGCGCTATGCTCCGATCCTCGTCCGTTACTACACAAAAAATGTTCATTACATATTCCTTTGGATCAGCCACACGGCTACCCAGATCACATCCATCCACCTCTCCCAAATCCGCCTGAGTTAGAACGGTTTCCAGATATTCCATCACCTTTTCCTTCAACCAATTATCTCGTTTGCTGCCCTGCGCACTCTTCAGCGGATATTGCACCACAAGCCAGTATTTTTCACTCATTCAGCTTCACCAACCAATCTTTATATGATAGGGCATTACGGTATGTGTACAGCACTTGGACGATAAGGTGCATATGTTAGCCTTACATTCCTCCAGTTCAAAATGGGCTAGATAATTGACCATACTGCTTTTTGGAATTGTACTGCCCTTCCATTTGCAGGATGAGGAACATGGTGATGTTTAATGAGATGGCTGCTTAACGTGTCTGCTGACTTTCTGCCAATAGCCACGATCTGAGCAGGATTGAGTTGCATAAGCTGTCTGGCGAATTAAACATCATCCTCCAACTCTGCCAAAGTCGGCGTTCGATTCGTCATCCTGTTTTCAGAAGATTGATAAGGATGAAAGAGATAGATGTTCCAAAAAATAAAGTCCGTTGGTTTCCACCTTAAACTGGATAACACTTCGCACCATATGATGGATACTGCCGGTTCTGCGAATCCATACAGTTCCTGACTCCGGTTAGGTTTGACGATACTGGGCAGGCTTGTTCGGATGCCCGGCCTCACCTGAAAAAATCATCTGGTTCACCAGCGAGTGATTCCCGGTAACCATCCACTCGGACGTCAAAGGTACGCTGGAGAACCTCACCCCTTGATAGCCCACCGCTTCGGGGCTGATATCATAGCCCGTCACATAATCTCTCCAAGAATTAATCACATATACTGGCGAGACATATGCCTGTATCCCTGTAACAAACTCGCGGATCTGTTGCTGCGTTTGGTTCATGCTTTTTTGCCTCCTTTGGGAGATTACAGAGTATGTCGGGCCTGCATCAGCTTATTTCACAAAGATTATATCATAAACAGAAAAACCACCAACCAGAACGCTGGTTGGTGGTTTTTGACTCTAATGGAGGCGAGAGGAGTCGAACTGCTGTCCGAAGATAACGACACATAAGCTTCTACGGGTTTAGTCAAAGTTTTAATGTCACTCAATTATCAGTAACCCACAATAACAGGATTAGCCCACACAGGTATGGACTCAACACAATAGATCAAATTACTCTGTCTGATTTCCGCAACAATTAAAGGCTCGTATGTATTATCAATGATGATAACCTGATCTGCGATGGCTAAAGCCGGTTTAAGATTCTTCAATGACTGACCATATCGATAACGAATGTCTTCTTCTGCAATCCAATGTCCACCTTGTTCAACACGAGATGCAACACGATCTATATGCATTTGAACATCCTCAAGGCCGATGTAGTATACGACAATTTCGTAATTGTTTTCTTTTGCGATTTCCATATGTTTTAAAACAAATGATCCGGACAATGTCGTTTCAATAGCAAAGTTTATACCACTTTTAATGAGAGATCGGATTCTTTTCACAGCTTCCCTGCCAGCAGACAGGTCAGCACTGCGCGGATTCTCTGGCTTCAACTCTCTTGCAATTTGATCCGGATCAACCAGTTCACCAAGCCACTCTCTCATTTGCATGCTGAGAGTACTTTTCCCTGCTCCATTGGTTCCAGCAAACACAGTCATGACTGATCTGATTTCACTCATGATATTCAAACTCCCTGCGTTTCCCAGTAGCATCAAATATAATTTCGAATTTATTGCCTTCAGCATCCTCACGAACGCGTTTGTTATTCTTTATATAATAAATAGAGGCACCTGATTCTTTAGCTTTTTTCCGTGCATGTTGATTCGCCTTTTTTAAAATTTCTTGGAGCTGTTCACGATTTTCAAACATCTTGAGTCCCCCAATCTAAATTCATGTTTATTATATCATAAACTGAAAAACCACCAATCAGAACGCTGATTGATGGTTTTTACTTACTCTAATGGAGGCGAGGGGCGTCGCCCCCCATTTGGTACTGAATAAAAAAGATCGACCAGCAACGGTCGATCTTTTTTATTCATTTTCTGTTTCATGTAATGTACTTTTTATGCCGTCACCAATTTGGAACATAGGATTATCCATATTCGGGCAATTAGCATTTTTTAAAGCAATAAGTTCCTCCGCCTCTGTTTCAGCTAGATACTGTGCAAACACTTTAGCTATATCAATAAAGCGCCTATTCCTTTGGAAATCTACTGTATTTAGTGATCTTTGATAGAGACCCGCTATTCTATCAGCTGTAGCTTGGTCTGCAATCGGCGTATCAATTGCTACCAATGCTAGGTAATACGGGTTCGTTTTCAAGTAATTTAAATAATAATACCCGCTTGGTCCCAACATAATAAAGTCTTCACCATTTATGGTAGAGATGGTTCCCTTTAAATTTATTAACGCTCCCTCTTTCTGTAAAAACAAGCATATATCCATAAACGAATCTATATCTTTAACCGTATATTTGAAACATTCATTATACATATCCTTTAATTTAAAAAAACCTTTAGGTAGGTTGCCTATAGTAAGATTCATATTAGACTGAGCATAATGAAAAATTCTGAGATAAGTAAAATGAGAAAAAAAGCCATCGTTGTTAATTCTAAATATATTTAACAACTTAGAATTGTCACTTGAATAATGAACACGATTGTCTAATGCAAGTCCTCTTAACAACTCTTCATATTTCACCCTTCTATCGCTCGTTGAATTAATAGAGGAACTTCCTGCAGCCGTCAATAAAGAATCGTAGTTAACATTTGGAGATGACACAATTCTCTTAAATAGTTTCAAAGATTCCCGCACATCTCGATTGGAAATCATCTCGAGTAACAAAGCATTATCATTGTTACCTAAAAAAGTTTGGGTTAACACTTCAATAATATCAAGCTTCTTTACAGTGACAGACATGCCGTTCGAAGTTCTTATATCAAATAAAACATCATCGATCTCGAATTCCCCTTTTGCTGCCTTGAGCCTTTTCGCTAAAACATTAAGAACTTTAGGGGCAGGGATATGGAATACGTCACAATCTGAAAAGTTAAAACTCTTATCATTCTCATGTTCATAGTAAACTTCCTCTCTAAGAGAGAGAATCACAGTAGTCCTTAGGCGTTCTTTCAATGCATTACCATGTAAGAATATTTTCTCTTGAAGTGACGCATCTAATTGGTCAACATTGTCATAAACCACACATGTTGATAACCCCTTTATGTTCTGGACATATTCAAAAATCCTCTTCACATATTGTTCTTTATTTTTGATAATGTCCATTATTATGTTGTACTGTTCCTTTTCTCTTTCATCATCTTTTAGGAACGCAAGTGCTGCATTATGTTTTTTTAAGTCACTTGCAAAAACACTACGTAAAACACTTTTGTCTTCGAACACACCCAATACTTCACTATATTTTTCATATAGCTCGTCTACGATTTTATCATAAACATACTTATCTAAATTAGTATCATGGGCACACTCTTTACAGTCTAGATAAATCCACACTGTATTAACTCGATCCTCTTCAGATAGAATAAAATTGAAAAATCTATGAATGAAAGTCGTTTTCCCTCCACCAGCCCCGCCAATTAACAAGAACATTTTTGATCTATTCCGCGATTCAGAAAATCGACCATCAAATACATCAGCACTTTTTTTCTTTGTTCTTATATCGGTTATCTCGGAAGTAACAGCCGTTTCTTCAAGAACCCTGTCATCTGATACGATATCTTCAACAACTTTACTGAGTCTCGGGGCACGGTCTCTTAAAACATATTCAATATTTTTTTCATACTGATGCGCACCCTCATAGTCACAATAACACTTCTGCAGAAGCTCATAATCGTTTATTATCTCTGCAAAATATTTGTCATGTATCGATCCTAAAAAGGAAGCTAACTGATTATTTTGTAGAACATCAGCTGGCATGTCCTGCTTCTGCAATATTTTAGTTGAAAATGATGGCCTGGGTCTAAGAATTTGATTCTCTTCAATTTTTAATAGCCCTGTTAACTTATCTTCAATTTTAGATGTAGGAGAAAACAAGTTATAAAAGCTGATAAAGTCATCTCCGATCTTTTCATGACTTTGAAAAAGATATGTATCAGGAGCAGCTTTGTGGAAGTGATGTACGTATGTAACTGCAAGTTGCACTCCGTTAAGAGCTACCACAACATTAATTCCTTTTGGAACTGCGTAGTTCACCCCTTGCCTTATAGCCTCATAAAGTTCAGAATATTTCGTTTTTAAAGTTTTCGCTTTAACGACTCTACTAACCGGCATTTGAAAAGTAACATATTCTCTTTTAGCTTCTAGAACAAATTTGTTGTCATTTTGTGAAAATATATAGTCATAGTATCCAATACTATTAAGGTGTCCCTCTCGGTCGATTTGCTTTTCTCCCCAACCTAGCACCTCTTTAAACAACGGATCAATTATTTTATTTCTTGTTTCGGTCTCATTTAAATCATTATCAATAAATTCATTTGATTGTTCTTTCCACTGCACAAACCTTTCAAATGTAGCACTATAAGTTAAGTCCATTTTAGAAATCATACCCATCTCCTACAAAAAAAGGATTTTACATGCATTATACATGTAAAATCCTTTTTTTTAAACTACCTTATTTAACAGTTCCCACGATTGATGCATTGCTCTTTCATAAGGCTTAAGGAATGGTTTCTTCTTTATTAACAAGTTCGAAAGATAATCAATATCTTTAGTGCGTCCTTCTTTGCTCAAATACTTCAGGGATGCACATATCTCAAGCCAAAAAATATTAGGACAGTCAAACGGTTTACCCGCTATAACTCCTTTTAGGAAATCTAATCTAGGTAGCACATACTCGTGAATTTTCACATAAGAGCAGTCCTCTTCAAAATCTTCACGATTCTTCTCGAAATACCTTAACGCAGAAGCGAGTGACCGGGAGTAAGGACCACGTTTATGCCAAAAGAAACTCAAATCACCCAAATGGATACCTGCATCTTCAACGAGATAACCGATTTTTTGTGCAATAATCCGATCCTCGTAATTGTCAGCACTAGGTAACTTTCCGAGTAAATGTTCATGAACTTTTGAATATGCAACTAGGTTCTTATTGTCCATAATCACACTCTCCGCACTAAGTTATACTTAAATATTATCACCATATTACAACCGATTCAAACCAATCGTATTATTATATAATATTCCAAGGTGTTTTGACAATGAAAAAAATGTAATTTCTTTTTACCATCATATTCATTGAGTAAACATTCAGTACACTTTTGAAAAGTAATTGTTACAATATTTATACGTTGAATACCATTATAAGTTAAGATTTTTTTTACAACACTCGAGCGGGTCACTGTACAGAGTTGAGTTAATTATAGTGCGACTGGGTTTATATGTAAACAACCACTTTATCTCACCCCTTAAACTGTCAATATTCGGTCCAATAACTTAAATCACTTGGTCGCGACGGCGGAGGTACCTTGGGAAGCTTAGGCTTTTCCGATTCTCGTTCCCAGCCTTCCAGGATAACAAGATTGCTGGTGTCAGATTTATCTTCCCAATTTATGTACTCCGCTTTAATTAGACCATCAAGAGCAGCCATAACATCCAGCTCACCCTTACCCGTCTTAACCGTAAGTTCATGAATCGTCGGTAATCGTCTGCGGCCGCTACTGTAATTAAACAAGATCCTTAGTACTTTCCGTTCGTAATCAGTCAACATGTTTATGCCCCCTGTGCTGTCGTCATGATCGGATGACATGCAAGTAAACCGGATTCCTTAAATGTCCGTGGCTGCCCCGACAATAGATCATCAGCTTTAATCATTCCCGACCGTATGCTCTTGACCTGGATACGGCGTTTCGTGATTTTTCCGCTTTGGTCCTCGTAAATGATCTCCATTAACCAACCCAAGTATTTCACTGGCATGTTCATCCCTCCAATAATAAGAACGTATGTTTTCTTTTTTTATTATTATATGCGAATATACGTTCGTTATTCAATAACTAAAAAAAGGAACAACAGGATTACCCCTGCTGCTCCTTTTCGTAATTAATCAATTGAGATATATCGTTAAGTTCTAATGCTTCCATTATCTTGTTCAGGTTGTCAGGCGACCAAGCCTTGGACTTGTTCTCGGCCATATCAGCAATCGTATTCCAACGAATGCCCGTCTTTTTACTCAGTTGCCGTGTATTCAAGCCACGTTCGTCAATGAGTTCAGCCAGCTTCAACTTCAACATTTATAGTCTCACCTCAAATTAAATATATATTATTGCGATGCATAATTCAACTATATTCGTTTACTTTCAACGATATTCGTTGTATAATTATATATGTAAGGAGGTGAACAACAGCAATGAAAACGTTAGATTGGGTCTTGCTCCTAACAGCGATCGCAAACATGACGACGGCCATCGTCAATATGCTAAGCACCGCCGCTAAGAGCAAGAAAAAGAAAAAAGGAACCAAACGCCGCGGACCACGCAAACGTTAAAAGTTCCCGAGTAGGCGGCTAACACAGCGCCTGCTCATCCCAATCTTAACACAGATGTAAAATAAAATGAAACTGGAGGTATGCAAAATGGATATCGCAATCTGGATTATTGCTATAGGTGGATTCGTTATCTCAGTAGCTGCTTTAATACTGTCGATCAGAAACTTCAAAAAGTAATAGAAGGGTTGGGATTGGGGATGCAAATACCTTGGAAGTATAACAGTGCAGGAGACATCACATACATTTATGTGACTGGGGCAGATAAATACTATCAAGCGGTCTGGATCTTCAAACGATTACTGGACCGCAAAACTGCAGCTGAGCTGCGGACAAACATGCACCGGGTTGTCTGATAAAACTATATATGTAAACAAAAAAAAGACACTGCCAGCATTACGCCAGCAGTGTCTTTTACCAAGGATATATCTCTTAAATATGATCATTAAAATTCTTTCCACTATCCTCAACCTTCTGCTCCAGCATACGAATTTCTTTCCTTAATGCTGATATTTCTTCTCTTAATCCAGACCTTTTTATAGCAAATGAAAATACAAGATATAGCACAAAACCAATAATAGCAAAGATGAGAAGTATCCCTATAATCCCTCCAACTCCAACAACTCCAGCAGATCCATCCATAAGATAATTATCTCACCCTTTCCTATTTTTTCTAAAAATCTATTTACAATTATACCATATTAAAGCATAATATCTATATACTCAAAAAAGGGAGGATTTTACTTTTATGAAAAAATTGTTATCTTCATTTCTTTGTTTGGTATTTATTTCAACTTTAGTGTCTAGTGCTATCTTTGCGGATAATAGTAGTTCTTATTATGATGGTTATGAAATTTTGAGCACTACTGAAGGACAAATTGAATTGGACAATGGGCTTGATGGTACATACACTAGAGTTGAAATCAAAGGAACTGCCGAAGATTTGGAACAGTTAATTTCCAAATTGAATAATGAAGGGCACTCAATTATGAAGAAGCCTGAAATCAATGAAGATGAGGTTACTCCTATGTTGGGGTTTGGTGAAGGGCAATGGAGAGGCACGTTGTGTGATAGAAGTTTTGAGGATCTCTGGATGTGTAATTATCCAATAATTAATTTTTCTTGGAGACTAGGTGGGTTGACAGGTGCTGCAATTAATGGAAATGTAACTTCTCAAATCACAGGACCAGCAAAAGTGTATACTAATATGAAAACTACGCCTAGAGCTCGAGTTATCGGTTACGGTCTCACTGGCAGAGATAGTTTTGTAATCGGAACTTATGATTTTAAATCAACGAACAATGGTACTCTTGTTTCTTGGGACTTTGATGAAATCGCTGCCGGAGTATTTGTCTATGTTGAGTTGTTTGGTGGAGCGGATTATTCTTTTAATGAATATGGAATTGCAAGATCAAAAACTATTTGGGCTCCTCTAGTTAAGCAATAAGTTTCAATACAAAAAAAGCCTGCCCAACATTTGGGCAGGCTTTAAGTATGTTAAGACTTACTATTTTTCTTCTGCTTCAATCTTTTTCAACCGATCATCCAGATCAGAAACATTGCCGTTGATTCCCGCAATCAGCTTCAGGATATTTTTCCTTAGCCTGTTCGTAACGATCCCGGATTCCTCTCGTGTGATCATCGCTCCAGGACGGGTACCATCATAGTATCCATTTGCCGTAACCTCTGCCCATGCCGCTTCTGCCCATGGGCTCACAACGTTAATATCCCTTTGTGACACTGGCTTGTCCTCCTTAACGGGCGTCTGCCCATAGTAGTTATTTAGGTATTGTGTCGGCTCCACAACGCCCGCTTCTGTGGCTGTATAACCAAACTGAGGTGTGCAAGCTTTACGCACTTCATAATGCAAATGAGCTCCACTGCTGATGCCGGTACTGCCTTGCTTACCGATCAGTTGGCCACGTTTGACTTGTTGGCCAACTTTTACGCCTGCAGCTGATAGATGAGCGTATACGTGCAGGTAACCCTTGTCATCTTTTATGGCCACAACAATTCCATAATTGCCAAAGCCGGATCCGGACACACCCATTTTGGCGTGAATGACCTCGCCAGCTACAAAAGCATAAATGGGTCCGTCTGCAGGTGTGACAACAAGATCCACACCCCTATGAAACTTATTGATGCCACTCACTGGATGCTTCCGCATACCATATGGGCTTGTGAGCCGGTACCCTTCAAATGGATTACTCATCTCTTTCTCCTTCCCATATCGTGCCTTCAGATCTGATAGGCTGCCGTTGAATTCATTCAGATCCACGTTACCTGTAATGCCTGGAACTTTCCCTGCATCGCTATACTGCCAGATCGTCCAGTTCTTCCACGCAGGCTGATCATCCGGAACACGAGTATTACTGTAACGTGCAATCCATAAGTCATAACCAGACAATCCGTCATCAAAGTTACCAGCAAATGAATTGCCCGTGTAAATGATCGGTTTGACACCTGTCAGCCGTTCCAGCTCCGTCAGAAATGCTTTGGCCACAATGTTGATCTGTGCCTTGCTGATCCCACTCGGGTTATTCTCATAGTCCATCACAGGCGGGAGCTGCAGGGCTTTTGCCCCGCCAATCTCCTCGAGGGATTTTGCATAATGAACTGCTTCCGCTTTAGCTACTTCTGCCGACGTGGCCCGCAAGAAATGATACGTACCTACCAACAACCCAGCCGATAACGCTCCCTTGACGTTGGTCGTGAAATTCGGATCAGTGTATGTCTGGCCTTCCGTAGCTTTTATGAACACAAATTCCCGCTTGTCCGCTTTCACCTGCAGCCAATCAATTTTGCCTTGGTAACGGGAAACATCGATTCCTTGAACATTGTTCTCCTTACGCGCTTGCACCTGTACCAGCTCCTTTGTCGTTGTCATTGCCACCTTTACCCTTCAGCACTTCGATTGCCTGCTTGATTACTGACGGGATAGGTGCACCCATTTTCCCGCCATTTTCAGTGATGGATAACAGCTCATTCGCGATATAAAAGAATGCCACCGTATCCCTGAATAAGTGGCCATCACCCAGGATTCCATCCACCAAGTGGCCCACCGCAACCATAGCGAAAATAAAAACTTTACGAGCAATTCCAAACATCCCGATTTTGCTTCTAAGCTCCCCCGACATCCAACCTGCAGCAACCCCAGTTAAATAATCAAAAATCACAAACACCAATAACACTCCAAGCACAGCAGACCAACCCCCAAATAAATAAGACACCGACCAACTACCCACAGCCAAAGCCCATTTCCCCACGTTCTCCAACTTCCTATCCCCCATCTATCTAATATGAAAAGCCCCCTGACCACTCCAGAGGGCATAAAAATAGCGCACCACTTGGGTGCGCTTGTTAAGCAGATGTTGTACCGTTGACGACTTCCGTCACGACTACTTTTAAGTTAAACAATGCCGGCACCTGATCGACCTTATACACTCCTGTCATCACAAGACCGACCCACACTTTCACCAAACCGCTATCTTTAGTGTATGTCATAATTATTCACCTCCTCCCATGACTGCTGCTAGAACCAGACTCAATTCAGCCACGGCTTGCTTTACTTCGGTGTTCTCTTCCTGTAAACGGTCGTTATCTGCGGACAAGGCGGCAATCTGAGACGTGAACGATACCATAGGCGGTTGTGGTTCTTCGTCGCCTTTGGGTGGATAGTCAAAGAGCGGTTCCAACGTTTCCAGATCAACGCGAGCAATCATACCGCCCTCGGCACGATCCAGCATATAGGCTCCATGTTCAAGTTGGATCATGCCGACACTTTCAGGCACTTTGTCGGCCAAAGCCCGGTACAATTTAAAGTCCTGTTCCCTCGTGGTTTCGACAACGACCCCAGCGCTTTCAGGTGTAATGACGATTACGTTCCCGGATTGCAAGTCGTAGTAAACCTTCATCCCGATTTTCATTTTCGCTTGTCTCCCCTATCTCTATATATTCACCGTTCCAAAAGCTTCCCAATAATAATTTGTTCCCCCATAAAATACAGGCAATATAAACCACCCTACGCCAACACTTGGCTTCGGGGTGGCTGGAGGCGAAGTCGTTGAATATTCGTACGTTCGTATATTACGCGCATAGTTACTTGTTCCGACTGAAGTTGTTAGATTATGATTAGCTCCATCTGATGTAGGTGTACGGCCTCTGCTTCTGATGCTGTAAGTGACCATCCATACACCCTGAATGTCTGTTGGACTGTAATATAAGATTATCCTTTCAGGTTTGAAATCTAATCCGTTAACAGTAAGCAGATTGTATACGTTGGATACGGACTCCCCTTTATCATCCGAAACAGTAGTAAGAACAGTTCCTGAAGTGGCAACACCTGTAGCGTATTTAATTCCGCTCGGCCCATCGATCAAGTAATTATCCAATAAATAATTATCAATTAAAGGCATTTACTGCACCACCTTTTCTAAGATAAACGCTACTCTACCAACTGATCCGGATACGTGACGGAAGCTAAGACCCGTGCTCTTTTCAATAAAATACTGCATCTTATTCAAAAGAAGAGTATCATAGCCAGAAAGTTCTTTTTGTATCAAACTCCATGGAGCACTAACTCCTAAAGTAGAAACAGTACTATTTGGATTTACGACAATGATCGATCTCAAGATCATGTCAGAGTCTCGCGTAATAGATTGAGTTGCTCCGCCGGAAGTAGGCGTTCCCGCTACTACCAAGTAAGGATATTCGGAAGCTATATAATCATCTTCGTACCCAGACATAACAAAGGTACATAGCGCTCCTGCGGCTCTTATTGTTACATATTCTCCTGGAAGTAAAGGAATATCCAAGTCGGCAAATAACAAAGTGCTATTTGCCTTTAAAGTATGACCGATGATAAATGATATTGAACCGATGTATACCGAAACTTGCGCATCAGTGTTGTTGTTATTCGCGATAGTCAACGACTTAACAACAGCATATTTATCAGACGAAACTTTGTACATATCTGTATTAGTATTAATCATGGGAGCTGCCCATCCAAGCTTTTTATTTACCTTTGGCATAATTACATAGGCCCCCAAACGTTTCTTCTATTTTGTTGAATCAAGGCTTGAAGTGCTTCGCTTAATGATCTTTCAACAACAGATAAGGATGAAGCACCTTGCTGTACAATGTCATTTAAGTCAGCAAGTAATGCCTTTTCGTTTTCGGCAATTGATCCGACGAATGACGCAATTGGGAACGTATCCAACATTAGGTATGTGACACTGTAGGATTTAGACTTATCCAATACACCGACAAATTGCGCTACTCCTCCGCCATTTGCGTTCGCAATATTCGACAACATTTTCCATCTAAAGTCTCGTAATCTGTCAACATACACTCCTAAAATCTTATTTGTTTTGTTTGTTAGATTCCCTTTTGGATCGGGAGAATTATCATTTATGTTGTTAATACCAGCCCCGTAAGTGTACGGAATAACCGTTTCTCGTAACACGATCCCCGTTCCTACTTCAACTTGATTATTGCCTTCGATTAACGTCAATTGTCCCTCGGATGTGATCGGTTCGACAGTTGGCGTTGCAAGTTGATATACGAGTTGGTATGGCGTCCATTCAGAATATGAATTAATCGGGACTGTTGGGACAGCTGGAGTTGTAGGGCCGTAAATGTTAAACCATTGCTTAGTTCCACTCGTATACGGCGTTGTTCTATCTGGTGCTTGATACATTCTCCATCCCATGAAATACGCCTTAATCTCGTCGGCTGTCGGTGTGTATGCATCTCCCCATCCGCTGTCAGCGTTGGGCACGCCTACATATAAAATATTGTTTACATTGTCAATGTAACAACTATCAGGTTGTAACGGAGCTTGTGCCGACACCTTGCCGTCATACTTTACAAGCCAAGCAGCACTTGAAGATGAATTTGGAGAAAATGAAAGAATTCTGACGGTCTTGGACCCTGTTGGATTTTGGTAAGTAGTCCAAGGATGATTACCATCCAATACAACCTTACGCCACTTCTTCAACTTGAAATATTGTCCGTCCTTCTCGAACACTTGGTCAGCATTCGCCCCTGTCACTGGATCAGCGTATAGATCCGTTTGCAATGCGAGTATAACGTCTTCACGCGGCTTGAACGGTTTGGTTGTGTTGCCGATATTGAGCATTGGGTTTTTAAAGGTGAATGTACCTACTACCCCGGTCGTTGAGTTATAGTTTCCGAAAAACACATATGCAACGGAATTTTGTCCTACGTTGAAAGTAACCTCTTTTGCGTTAGTCCACGGAACAACTTGATTATCCCCGTTCCCTGTTGTTACCGCTATATATCCGTCATGATCACAAGTTAACGTGTAGTTACTGTTAGGTGCTACAGGAATTTGAAAACGGATATAATGTCCATCGGTACTATTGGCTTTTTGTATAGCAGTATAAGGCTTCTCAAAGTTCCACGGAGATACGGTAATACCTGCAGAGGATTCATATTCATAGAACGGAGGCAACAAGTTTTCTCCGTATCGAATCGCATACGGATTTCGCACAGGCTGCACGCTATCAACGTAAGGATATTTAGCGGCTACCTGTTGCGGCGTCATACTATCGAGTGCAGCATATTCAGCAGCGGTAATTTCATAGAATCTCACCGCGTCAAAATAAGCATATTGACTCGTAGCACTGCTATTGGTTTGTATAATTACCGAGGCAACAACATCCGCAGTAGGCGCATACGCCCTCCACAAAGGTACGAATTGAGTAGCATCGGTAGTAGTATTGATACCTTTAGTTGCTGTTAAACCGTTGCTATAAAATGATGCGTTCGTCGCATTTCCGTTTTTAGCATCTACTATAGCAAGGTAGAACTTATTAGCTTTGGCATTGATCGTATTTACAGCTGTCGCCGTGGCAAAAGAACCCGAGGTAACCGTTAACTTGATTCCGTTCATACCCTCGGTTTTATTTGTATTGTCTGTAGCTGCTGACCCTTGAAACAATAACCACCTAGCGATACTCTCACAATTACCATCACGCCCCAGCAAGTTAACCAGCGTACGTCCCGTAAGTCCGGTCAACGCGAAAGGAGCATCTTGATCCGCTTGAATTACTTGTAAGCCTGGCTGCAAAGTTATCTTAGTCCGCTGGGGAATATCTAACCTGCTGTTCACGTATTCTTTAACAGCGTCAGCTTTTGTTTGTGCTCCGGTTTTAGTTTCACCATCAACACGTACAAACTTTGCATCAGCACCCGTCATCAGGCCGCTGGCGCCTCCTGTAACAGCTTCTTTAATATCAATATCCTTTATTTTCTTCAAGATCTCTTCCATGCTAATATTTACACGATGATCGGTAGTAGAAATGACACCACTTGTGTCAGTTGCCACATAAAAGATCGTTAATCCCTTCTTGGCCGTTGCTTGAGAAGTCGTTTTTTTGACAGCTCCGTCGATGTCCACATACAAGTATTGTCCTTGCGTTGGATTCAGTGTCATTTCACCTGCAGCTACCTGGTACCGGCGACCGTTTACATAAGCTATCCCGGCAGTCCATGTCGCTTTAAGACCTTGGGCGCTACATAGCAGACCCATAGTCCCATCAATAGGAACAACAAAGTTACCGCCCAGCTCTTTGGCTAATTGTTCGACCAATGTATGAGCTGCTTCAATGCCACCTTCCATAGTGTTGAGGCGGCTTGAAGTGATTCGGGTACCGGATTGCACCAGTTCAAAAAGAGGTCTGCCCGTTTGTGGATCTGTCTTCTGTTTTCCTGAAGCATCATAAATGGGCTTTGTCATGTCGGGGATCTCGTCCAACCACGTTTGCTTGTTATACAATTGCTTTCACCTCCAGCTTAATCAAAAATTCGAATCCAATCAGAAAGCCCCGATCATTCTTTACAACATTCAACGCCTGGTTAGCAAGCGTCCGACCTTGATTATCCATGAGCGAAGCACCAAGGATCTGTTTTCCGATAACTTCGGTATCTTTCAAGAACACGTACTTGCGGATCGATCTTCCGGAGATGACGGTATTGTGGATCGGATATTTCACCAGTTCACCACTCACGTTTACCAGGGCATGGTCAAAATGTGAGTCCGCATCCGTAACCGCATAATCAAGCATCAACGGTTGAATAATATCTGCCATTATGGCGTCCCTCCTTGCATGGGTATTTCTAATCCTGTAATTGGACTGTCAATCCGGGCGTATGATGTCACTGCGCCCACCGTGACGTTTTGAGTAGCCAATACGCCACTCGTCCCCAATTCTAGTGGCATTTCGAACCCGCAGATCGGAAAATCTACGGAGTGTGAAAAAACTTTCCCGCCAAATGTGATGACTGGTGTCGTTGTTTTGGCCACCGGTACTGCACGATTAATATGAACGGGGCGAATGTACTAAAAATCATAAAATAGCCCCGCCATGTTGATTGGGGAGCTGCTGTCGTATTCAAAGTGAATCTCTTTGGCGAGGAATTCCTCACGCACCTGCAGTAACTTACCATACTGCGAACCGATCTGTCGGAGAATGGGCAGTTTGAATGGTTTCTTAGCAAGGCGTTTCCTTCGTATCGCTTCTCGTCGTTGATCGATTGTGCCGATCTGCTCCGTCCGGAAATAAATCCACTCCGAAAGATCAAGGCCCCAAGTTGCTCGCTGAAGAAGAAACTGGTCCACTAATTCATCCATCTTCTTCTCACGTAGATCGATCTCTTCTTCCATTACGCCAAAGTGCCAGCCTGCTACTTCGTTTTCATACCAATACGGCGGTAAAACTTCCCGGTACCGAACTGGAATCATAGCAGCACCACCTCAACCTGCAGGAACGATACAGGTGGAACATCAATGTCCTGAACATCATCATTAAGGGTAAAGTCACTGTAGTTCTCCACGCCGGGCACGAGCAAAAGAGCTGCAATATAGTTGTATAACAGCTTGCTGCGACCGTTAGCATATGCGATTACCCGCTGACGGATCAGTTCGACCAATTGCTGCAGGTCTTCCGAAGTTTCCAATTTAGCTTTAACAGAGACCAGGAAGATCGGAGCAGGATACACGGCCAGATCGTGACCAGCTATACGGTATTCCTCCCACATCAACGCTTTGACTTTCTCCGCAAACTCGGCTGTAATTGGTTGTCCGGCCATGTCTGTCAGATACAGATCAATAGAATTATCATGACGTTCCTTTTCCACGGCCACTGCACCGCCCACGCCCTGGATCTCTTTGGCCCAAATTTCATAATCTTTACGGCGGCCGTTGCCTTCTTCAACAAAAGCTCGATCAAGAATCCGCAGGCGGTAATCATCGTTGGATTCACCATCTTTCCGGACCATACCATCTGCCCAACCATGTGCGTCCAAGAATTCGTCATCGGCCCAAATCGGTGTTGACTGCAGCACGCCATAGCCCCACAATTCTTGTTGTTCAGCCAGCTCCTGGGCAATGGGATACCAAAGATCATAAAAGTATTCACCCTCGCCCACAGGAGGCGGTGGCAGCCCTCTTTCGTTGGCCATCGTAATTGCCCGGTTAACCCATCGTTGATAAATCATGTCCGGGGTTTCTTCAAGCACAGGTACAACAGGGAATTTAGGCAAATCATTAATCGTTAAGCTCATGTATCGATCACCTCATTCAATTCAGCCACGCCTACAAGACCCGTAATTTGGATGGTCAAATCCATGCCCCGATCAACACGCGTCATTGACGTAACCTCGGCTTGCTCAATCTCCTGGTGAGCCGTTAACGCTTCTTCAATATCTCGGATGATTTCAGTGTCCTCCCAGCCCGGCCACTCCGATTTTTCAACGCCAATGTCAGCACCATATACAACATATTGGAATCTCTCGGTGCAAAGGATCTTCATGGCGGTTTCAACAAGAAATTCCTCATAACTGGTTGTCCGGACTGGACGCCCTGATTCATCCAGGACAGCCCTGCGGTTGCGGTAATCCATCTTGTATGTCCATTTGGTTGCAGAAGGAATGTTGTCCACCAGATCGGTAACGTCCACTTCTTCTAGTTCCATTTCAGGAAATAACGTTTCGTCCTCATCCATACGTTACCGCTCCTTCCCCAATACGTAATAGCGTTGGCCTGTCATACGCGATACCAGGAGTCGATCACCCACCTGCAGGGGGCTTGGAATGATCATTTTGCCTTTTAATACTGAAGGTGCTGGTTCCAATACATCAAAGGTGACTTCAATTTCCTGTTCCTGCAGGTAATCCGCAAAGACAAGGCTGCTCGACTCATAAGGATACGGATCGCCATCCACCTCGATTTTGGCATTCGGCCAGCTCAGCAGGGTAGCGCGTTCGGTATCCCGAGCATCGATGTGACCCGCTACCTTCTGTTTTAAAAGATTCATTGCATCACCCATCATTACGCTTCCCTCCGCTCCAAAACCATCTTGACTGTAAATATGCCGTTGCTCCAGCTTGTATCTACGCTTTCCACAATCCATTTGGTGACAACAGTTGTCTTGATCAGCACGAGCCAGCCAGCCCGTAATCCAGCCAATGTATGGTCCTCATGACGTACGGTGATCTTCTTGATCTGCTTGGGCTTTGACATGCCCTTCAACCGTTGCGTCGCCACTGTCGTCGGGTTCTCGTCTTCTTCCACTTCGATGATCTCTTCCATGCGACCGAATGTCTTCAATGCACTGGCATCCGTTTTAGTGACTGATGCTGATAGTTTGTCATCCTTGTACTTCTGGGCGGTGACAACGGTGTAAGTGTCCTCAATGTTGTATCCTGCGCTGCTGGCTTCCATTTGTTCAGGCACAAAAATAGGCACCTTTTCATTGGTGCCTTCCCTCACAACCTGCAGGTAAAAATGTTTTTCCGTACGGATAGCATCCACATGGTACCTGTAGCCGCTACGCTCATATGCCTTTTGCAACACATCCAATATGACCTCTGAATGCGCCATCGTCCCATATCGTTCATCCAGGGTAAAGCCAAGTTTTGGGCAACGGAAGTCAACACCAGTCGTCTGAATGTACTTCTGCAACTCAGCCCCTGCTTCACCTTTCAAATACGGCCGAGTCCCTTTGTTCTTGGCAAGGTACCAACCAATTTCGCGGGCTTTAATCTCCCATGCACCTGTAAATTCATCTCTTTCATAGTCTATTATCGGACCATGAAAGAACTGGTTCTTGTGATGCAGGAGCGCCTTGCCGATCCGGTGGGAAAAGCACATCAGCATACCGGCCACACTAACCGTTGGAATGTCACGCAGCCGAACCGTCAAACTGCGCGCGATTTCATCCCGTTGCGATGACCAAGATATGTCCGTTATAGCAGGAGTCAGGGCAGACCTGGCATCCTGTTTACCGTATATGACTGCAAATTTATCCATGGTCGCCCTCCTTACTTCACTTTGTTGTTGGCTGCTGCAATCTTGCTTTTGCGGCCAGTGTAATCAAATGCGCCTGTTGCATTATCTGCTGCATCCTTTGCTGCAGCTGCACTCTTCTTCTTGTCAGTGGCTTTTTTCTTCTTTTTGGTCGACTTCTTTTTGTCCTTTTTGCTGGACTTGGCCGTTGTGTTGGGCCGACTCTTGGATGACTTCGTTATAATTACGCCAGGCTTCAGGAGTTGCTTGGTATTGCTATATGAAACGATCTTAACCGGCTTATGCTCGACCAGGCTCATCGTCATGTGGATGTTGCCTTGGCCGTCTTTATAAACAATCTCCATGTTCTCGATCAACATAGTCTGGGAAAACAATTCCTCAAAATTCAACACGACTGGCTTGGGCTTCCACTTCTCAAGCAGCTGCCACGTCGTTTCTGGTCGTTTGTAAGTAACAGTCTGTTTCTTATCCGTCTCCCACAATTCACGCCATTCGCGTGGCAAAATGGTCGAAAAAGAAACCCGCTGCAACTTGGCAGTGGGTTTGCCTGTCCTCTCTTGACCTATGATGTTATTAAATGTATCGACATCATTTCCGGTTGTAATTTGTACCTCGGCCGGAGTGATCGGGAAGGTCAGCCGAATGGCCCCCTGTGACATTGCCAACATGCTTTAACCCCCTGTCTCCAATGCTTTGTATATTTCTTCACCAGTGACATCACGGATCAATGCGCGCCCTTCTGGGCTTGTCAGAGCCTTGGCAAAGGATTGGAAGTCCGTAATGCCCGCTCCAATCCCAGTGAGATCCACCGTAATATTACCGATCGTTACCGACTTACTTCCTGTGGCGGTTTGTGACCCTAATGGCGTCGTCCGGATAGGAATATTACCATCAGACAGGTTCGGACCTTCAATGCCATTCACACCGTCCTGCATAGTCCCAGCAATCACACTCATTCGATCTTTAATAGAGTCCGGCCGTAATCCATCCGAGAACATGGAAACGAAATTCCCCGCCCATCGGTCCGACTTGCTGGCAGGTCCTTCCTTGGTCGGAGAGCTAAAACCAAGGTAATCCTTAATAACACCTGCAGCCTTTGACACAATGCTGGTCAGGGTAGGGAATTTACTTTGCATACCCGCCGCCATCATGCTAATCAGATTGCTCCCCCAGCTGCTGCCTTGACTGGATACTGTAGAGAGTGACATAAGATGCTGACGAGTCAGATCGATCGCGCTTTTGGCTGATGAGCTCACACCACTAAAGCTCAATGCAGCTTGGCCGTTGCCGCTGATAATGTCCCTTGTGCTATTTTTTGTTGTAACGCCCAGGTCCTTGGCTTTCTGTTCAGTTTCCTTGGCTGCCGTCCCAACAGCTTTGACGTTACTTTCAGCCTCTCTGGATTCAGTACCTTTGAACATGCCAGAAATTGAATCTTTGAATTTATCTGAAGCATTTTTGATGCCGCTCTGGTCAATCGCATCGCTAAGTCCTTGCCTTAACCCGCTCTTTACAATATTAGAGTGGATATTCTCCATAGTTTCCTTGATTTTAGCTTGACTTTCACTTGAAATTCCTGCATTAATAGTGACTTCAGCCTTTTGTGGGAGGAGAGGTCGATTAACAGCTTCTTTCTTGCTGAAACCCATCCACCCTTTAACGGAGTCGGTGAATGAAGATACCTTGTCTACTAAATCTCTCGTGACGCCGCTTGAATCCGCCCATGCACCAAGTTTCTCACCTGCCCAACTACCAACTGCAGCGCCTGCAGCTGTGCCAAGCGGACCTACCAACGAGCCAACTAGACCACCGATAGTGCCACCAGCTAAGCTACCGACAGTTGAACCACCCTTTGTGGAGATGGCTTCTTTCCAACCTTGTTCTTTTGCTGTGTCATACATGTCATAAGCAGACATGCCCACATTGGCTATCGTGCCAAGTACGCCAAGGCCTTTTATTACGCCTTTGGCTGCACCCCCGATAGTTTTACCACCTGTTGACAACAAACCATCGGCACCGAGTTTTGGACTGAATTTTGGCGTTTTGGGAGTCTTAGCGGAAACGTCTTTAACTTTTGACTTCTTATCACCCACAATATCCGTTCTGGTTGTATTTTTGGTTGAAGTGTTGGATTTAGACTTTGATCCACCTGAGCCGCCATTCCTTCTATTCTTACGTCTGTTCTTGCTATTTCCTCCGCCGTTGCCACCCATGCTGCCATTAACGTACACACGAGTCGCATTCACGTTCATTCTGGACACAAGATCAGATCCGCCAATTGGAGAAGATCCTCCACCACCAAACTTACGAGTGCCGGGAATTTTGTTCCAGGCCCACTTCCCTGCACTAGTAACATCGCCATAAAGATTCTTAGTTCCCTTTACCATACTAGCTGTGCCCTTGAGCGCTAAAACCCCAGCTAATCCAATGAATACCTTGTTAATGACACCAGAAAATTCATGATAAAAGCTAACGATATTACTAATTCCTGTTGCAATCCCAGAACCCAATGCTTCAATTTGCGCTTTGTTATCTGTCAACAAAGAATTGAACTCTTTCATGGCAGGGACTGAAGCCTGTATAATGTTGCCGCCAATATCTTGTAATTGTGTCTTCATTTGATTTTGTGTCTGAATGTAATCTGTCATAGGGTTTGCCGCTTGTTGCTGGGCAACCATTCGATCAGTTGTACCCGTCATATCGGGTGCTTTCTCAAAGGCAACGCCATACGTCTTCAAGATTGAGTCTGCATTGTCTTCTCCAGTAGCCGAACCCAATTTCGTTAAAGCTTGCTTCAATTCGTTGCGGTCGAGACTTGCCATGTCAGCAACCAAAGCTGCTATAGCACCTTGAGCTCTTTGTGTATCACCGGAATTGATGTCTGCAGTAAAAGCTTCAGCTTGTCGTGCAGCATCTTTCTTTCCTGATCCCCGAGCACCAAAGTAATCAGCCATGTCGTCAGCATTAAGAGCCTTAACGCCGAAAACTTCCTTGAAAAAATCGCCCGGCTTGTCAAAATTAAAGGCCCCTTCTTTGACCGTTTGACTTAGAAAATTACTCATTTGAGCTGAGCTTGTGCCGCTACTTGCAAAGTAAGGGCTATATTCCCAAAACGTGTCCGCTAGGTCTTTTTGAGGATCTCCTACTGACATGTAAGCATGAGCTATGCTATCAGCAACTTGCGAATAGGATTCCTTAAAGTTTTTAGCTGTTTGGGTGACTGCTCTCTGCATTTCCTCAGATCCGGAATCGGGAATAACTGCTTGTAGTTTGGTTGTGGCCGCGAAAGCCTCGCTAACCTTCGATTTGTCTTGAACCATAGGTGTAAGGGTGGAAAGTTCAGCAGCTCCTGTGGCTCTATCAGAGATAAGCCCTTGAGCAACTAATCGGTCATTTGTGGCCATAACATCTGAACGCTGCTGAGTTGATAAGTATGGGGCAAGCCGTGAAGATTCCTTGTAATAATCGCCCACGCCTCCGAAAATGGCATCCGACATACCGCCGCCGAGTATTAACCCGCCACCAAGAGCAGCCAGACCTGATATCTTGGCCGATATGTTGTCAATCAACGGACTGATTTGATCGTCAGCATGCAATCTTACATGAGCATCGGAAACGCCTTTGACCTCCGCATCGGCACGGGACACGGTGCGACGGAAGTTTTCGGCGCTGGAACGTGCCCGTCGGAATAAGTCCCCGACTACAGCACGACCGAGCTGCCTGGTCTCATCTGCAGCTCGTCCGACTTGGGCTCCAAGATCACGCGCTGACTCCCCTGCACGATGTATGGACGATGAAAACTCACTGCCCATACGATCTGCAGCACGGCGAAGACCACCAACATTGTCTTGCGTATTTCTAAGCCCGTTCTGCATACGACGCAGCGTACCAGATACGAGATCCCTTGCTTCAATAGGTACCGTTATTCTAGCGGCCATAGCCATATCTTTCACCCCCTCCCTATTTCTTATTGAGCTTCTTCATTTCTTCTTCGGCCAACATCGATGCGGCCAAACAAAAATGATACTGCCTGTTTCGATTTACTTCATACGGCAAGACTTCGGAAGGTAATTTCTTCTGGTTGATCCAAAAGGATGCTATCCAGCTTGCTTCGCCGTCTCGCCGGATGAGTTTTTTGCTTCTTTAAGCAACTCTTCCTTTGTTTCTTGGAAATTACGAACGGCTTTGGCCAACACAGCATAGTGATCAGGGTTGTTTAACATACGTGGCGGTAACTCGTTTTTGTTCACGCAATTGTACGCCTTCAGAAGTTCAATGTTTTTCCAATCGAAATCATGCTCTGTGGCTTTTACGATCATGGCATCAATGTCGTTGAACGACCCTTTTTCTGTGCCATCATCGTTATAAGCTGCCTCATAAGCGCGACGCAGGTCCATAGTAGTCAGACGACGCACAGACCATTTTTCTCCGTCTACTGGCACTTCAATTTGTTCAGGTTTGGCCGCCTCTGTACCGGCTGCCAAATATTTTTGTAATTTGTCGCTCATTGTGATTCCTCCAGTGATTTTAATTTTGGCAATGAAAAAGACCGTCATATAAATGACGGTCACATTAAAACCCTTATAATAATGACGTTTTGACAAGTGTGATTATGCAAAAAATAGAAACTACTAATAAAATAATCGCTGTGTAGCGTTGGCTCTTCCAAATTCGAATCCCATTAGCAATAGCAAGGATGAGCATTGCAATGGCATTTAATGCAGTGGAATACCCTTGAACTGTGTTAATAACAAGCAAAATCATTACCACTACCCAGGCAAACCAGAACCAAAGTGGGAACTTCTGAAAAAACTCTTTCATCGTGATTTTCTCCTTATGGCTTTTATTCTGTCTGTAGTAGGGTATTCTTCAACTTATATCAAATTCCTTTATTTGGATTATAATCGCTACGAAATTAATATTAAGCCATGTAATCAGGGAACTGCTCTACAAACTCGAAATCCGTAGCTGTTCCCTCCAAGGTGATATCAATACCAGTATTGCTGTCTATCTGAGCAACCAAAATGTCCATGTTGCCGTGGATATGAATCCCTGTCAAAAGGACCCGTTCCGTATTTCCCGTTTGCATGTCTTCCAAGGAACCAGTGATGCGATCGAGGAACATGGTCTTACCTGCTTTAAAGTCCTCCAACAGACGATAACGCATCCTGGATTCCAATTTGGACATGACCAGTTTAACCGGGATTTCATAACCCACAATTTGTTTAGTCTTCGCCATTCGACGAGCTCGCACAATATCCAATGTTTCCGGATTCAGTGTGACTTCAATTTCCTTGATAGTCTGAACTGAATCCCCGTTATCATCTTCACAAGAAAGATTCCGGCCAATAAGTTCGCGTTCCATTTATTATGCCACCTCCCATGTAATGTAGAATGCTTCAATGGCATCAAGCGGCTTGGCGAATAACTTGAAATAAGCGTAATCGAAGTCACTCACATTGTTCGGATCTTCCGTGAAGGTATAACCTTCATCAATCGCTTTTTGGCTCCTGCGGATTGCCAAGTATTCAAGCACAGCTGCAATAAACATGCCCCGACCGTCCTTGTCATTGTCGAGTTTAGCTTTCCACTTCTTGGCCGTGGAATAGATATCGTTCAATACCTGATCAATCGTCATAGAGACACGGATCTTGCCGAAGTCTTCACGCTCACCTGCGCCCATCGTGGTCAGAGTATTCACTGCAGACTCAATGATGTAATCATAACCGTCACGAGTTGCCATCAGAGTGCCTTCAGCCAAACCTTTAATGACTTCAGAATGGCTCCAGTCAACAGCCGCTTGTGTCATCGGTACCTTAACCCCTGTGAAAGACTTATTCGCAGGCGTGCCCGCCATCAGGCCAGCCACCCAAGCAGCCCATTGCACTGAGTTGTATGTTTTGCCGTTGATGTGAGTACCAGCGAGTGAGTTATTAACAATGAAACGGGCATTCATGGCGCGACTTCTGACATTATGCTTCTCAATGTCCGTATCATCCAATGCGATGCCAGCAACGACCAACTGAGCGAGTTTGCGGGCCTTCATGCGACGATCCAGTAGCCATTGTTTTGCAGCCGCTTGGACAGCTGCGTCAGTGGAAGGTAAATAGAACACATCGAAAGTGAGGCCATCCACCCGATTAAAAATACGACTCCAGTCGGACGCTGTGATTGTTGCAGTGCCGGTTACTGCACCTGTCAGCGGTGTGTATGCCATATCTGCCCAAGCAACAGCACCTGTTGATTTGAAGCGGACCATATTGGACTTCTTCAATGCTTCTTCAGCAGAAGATTTATCTGCCACTGTGAAAGTTTCTGTGTCGTAAATCCCTTTGGTGTCTCTGATGATGACCTCTTTCTTGGAGGAATCCACCAAGCTGGCACGGATCATGTATTCAAAATCATTACCGCGCAGTCCTGGGTACCGTGCTTGAATTGTGTAACTGTCGGTAACTGCAGAAGCAGCAGCCTTTTCCGAACCGTTGGTTACCCGGTACCCGACCACAGTCGCTCCGGTTTCCGATGCCAGCTCCAATTCATCCACCTGCAGACCGCTTTCCTTTAATCGTTCGGACGTGTCCGCCATATCAACAGCTTGGTTGACTGCCCCCCACTCCGCTTGATATGGGATCAATACACGGCCTGTCACTGGCACTACCCTTGCTTTGGCCAAAGCGATCAACTCAACGTATCCCCCTGGTCTAACCCTCTGAATCGACATTCAACGATTCCTCCTTCGTTACCGCTGGTCGCAAGTATGCATCCAGTCGGTTTTGTACTTCCTGCTGTGATAGCAGGGTGTTTGCTTGGCAATCAAAAAGGGCGCCCGCCACCTCAAAGCGTTCATGCTTCAAGGCGGCTGCACCCTCAATCCATTCTAGTTTGGTACGCTTGTTCAGGTCTTCCTGGACAGCGGCAACAAGCCTTTCCTTTCGTGTTGTACTCATGGTGTGAGCTCCTTTCCTTCATATCCGATATGGAATTCATTAATCTTCGGCACCGGAACCTTCGGAACGGATAGCAGATATGAATACCTGCAGGTGATTTCAACCCGATCCTTTTCAGGTCGGTTGCGTGGTGGTTCCATAACGAGTGCAACACCAAAGCGTTTCGAAGCGTAAAGGTACTTTTTTTGGCGTAAGAATGTGAAAAACGGAGCCAGATCAAAGGGGATAGGTTCACCTTCGTCTTCCTCCGTCACACGTTCCTTGTCAAAATGGAACGCCAGCCCCACATCTTCGACTATCCGGTTAGCACGCGGGCTATTAACTTTATCTGATACAAGATCCGTCTCAATAAAAACAGAAGGTGTATCAAAGTTCCCGGCCAGCCACTGTGTCCGGTCCCGCAAGATCGTCAGGTTCGGATAAACATGCCTTACAATCTCAGCCCAAGCCTTCAAGCCTGCATCCATCAGCGCAACACCCTTTCCATTTCTTTGTCCAGGCGTTGTATGATGAGCTGATTCATCCCGCCTTCAAATTGGGCTACAGCAATATCAAAATACTTCCGACCAATGAAGCTACGCGGCTTGGCCATAAATCCACCTTTGGCATTTCGGTCATACACAAAAGACCCACCGCTGTTCCAATACCCCGGAACAAAGTGAGCCTTATGAATTGTATAGCCTTCATTGATCAGACGGGGATAACCCCATTCACCTTGTTTGGATGAACCCGATCCCAAATCAGAACCGACCTCCAGCGTGATCGCATTTCGGTCCACGTCCCATTCCCATACGTTACCGTCACCGCCGCGAGTGAATGAGTTCCACATCAAGCCCGTATCAATCAGGCCTTGCCGATCAATCTCGTCAATAATGTGACTTAACAGGCTCTCACCCATGGCCTCGGCAATATTGGTCAGGACTTGCTTCATTCCCTTGTCGGCCAGCTTTCTGAAACGCCTAGCCAACCCGTCAAAGTCGTTAACGATCATTGCCCTTCACCTCACACGTGACCAACAATTCACGCCAATAACGGCGCGGATCAGAATCAATAACCAAGTAGCGCCGCCCAAAGAGGACAACTTCGTCACTAACCCGAACTTCAGCTGTCTTTGGAACACCGATTGTCTTTTTGACGATGTACATCACGGGTTTGGCATCAGCCTTGTCGGAAGTTTCCGTCTTGATGATATGACATTTGAGGTCCGCAATCTTCCCGCTCTTCCGATCATTAAACAGATCGTCACCATCACGATTGCTGCCCACCCGGTAGACTGCAATCGGCGTTTTAAATCGGTGATTCACAGCAAATAGGCCGTGATGTTGCCATCGTCCGGCCCTTCCTGTTGTTTCTTCACCCACAAGAACAGGATCGCATCCACGTCCGGGTTCCCCGTGGTCTTCCCTGCGATGGCCTGACGTGTGTATGTCCAAGCCCCGTCACTCTCAGAAGCATAGTTCCGGGCGACGGAAGCAAGGTATTCCTCGCTATCCTGCAGAGAAAGCCCTTCGGCCAGCTTCACCCATGCAAGCATGAGCTGCCGATCCACTTCTTCGGGGAATGGAATAGGCAAATACAATTCAATTCGCACTTGTGCATCATCAATATACTGTTCCAACTGCTCCGTTTCAGCTTCCTGAATTGGTGCAACCCGACTGCGAGTCTTAAGAAGTTGGGGCGTTAGCATAAGGATCATCCTTCTGCGGCAGAGCTGCCAGTGCATCGGTCAGTTCTTGCTTGTTCATGGATGAATACCCTTTGATACCCGCGGCCTTTGCCTGCTCCTTCAGCAAAGTTAAGTTTGGTCCATCGTCCTTGCCACTATCGTCAGCTGGTGGAGCTGGGTCAGGTTGAATGTCTTCAACTGTGAAGTGTTCTTCCTGACTCAGCTTTTCCGCGATCTCAGCATCAACCAGAATAGGCTTACCTGGTACGAAACGATGGCCATATTTGGATATTGACGTGTTTTTGCCTGTGAAGGTCACCTTACGCATTAAAACGTCACCCCTTCCGCAATTGACACAGCGCCCGGCTCTTCAAAGATGGAATCGTAGTCAGAATGGATAGCATAGAAGCGTTTATCCTCGTAAATTGCTTCCTTACCTTCAGTCGTCTTACGGATTTGCATGTCATAGGTGTTCACCAGAACAAAATTATCGTGATACGTGAAAATTACGACACCTTCAGGCATGTGCGCGACTTCTTCAACATCATAAGAGTTGATCTTTTTCACGCCACCCATAATTTGCAACTGAATGGATGCGCTAGTGTCCTTCTCGGCCAACTTCTCCAACCGCTCGGAGAACGTGTTGGGGTGCATGAAGTATTTAAATTCACCTGCAGCACGCAAACGTGTCGGTACAGCACGTTCCAGTTGAAAGAAGATCCCGATTTTCTTTTCGTCAGGCAGTGTTGCCCAATCTACGAGATTTCCTTCTGCCTTAGCTTTCTTCAACCATCCATTGTTGATTTTCAAGAAATCATAATCTGGATCAGTGTTTGGTGTAGATGTATCACCATTAAAGCCAAGATCCTGCATGTTATCCGCGTAGTTCTTGGTCATAGCTGTCATGATGATATCCTCAGCATTTTGGCCACGCACGCGTTGCGTTTGACGGATGAACTCTTCGGTAATTTCAAATGCCAGCACAACAGGTGCAACAGCATACGGAACTTGCGGGAATGTTGGGCGTGTAATTTTACTTACCGTATTGTTTTCCACTTTACCGCGAAGATTCCGACCAGTTACACCAATTTTATCAATAGTTCCCTTAGAACTTGTACGGGTAACTGTACGAATGCCTTTCAAGAAAGCTGTTGATTCATACGCCATTTGCAAAAAGGCATCAACTTGCTGATAGTTAAGAGCTGGTGAGTCCATTGATGTAACAGTAGTAGATTTGATAACTTGTCCATTGGTTTTCATATGTTTAATTGTCTCCCTTCAAATTTGAACTACAGCAAGCCGCTGAAGCTTACGCTGCCATCAGCTTTGTGAATATTTTCATCCTGAGCCCCACCTTGAGCAGATCCACCACGGCTGTTTTTAACGATTTGCACATCAGCAGCCAACGTGGTCATTTGCTCAGTCAATGGAGCGAGAGCCTTGGCAATGGCATCAGTCACTGCGTCAGCCTCTGGATTAGCGCCTGTTCCTGCATTCGGTGTTCCAGCGTTAGGATCAGGATCACCTTCACCATCCTGTTTCTTCAGTTCAGTCACATCAGCAGCCAATACTTCCATTTGTTTAACAATAGGTCCAACAGCAGCCTGAACGGCTTTTTCAATATCTTCTGGTTTCAATTCGTCTTCCTCCTCTGGTTCCTGATCATCTGCAGGAGCCGTCTTATTTTTAAGGTCGGTCAATGTAGCAATCGCATCATCAATGTGTTGCAGGTTGCTGGCAGAAATCTTTTTCCCAGCTTTGACGATGGCTTCAGGAGGTTTCCCGATAGCCTTCACGATATCTTCCTGCACCAATACGTCCTGGGCGATCTCAACAAAATCTTGCAGGGCTTCTCGGATAACTTCGGGATCTGTTTCCATTCCCGACTCCCACGAATCCCATCGGAACAAGACATCATTCAGTGCATCTTGCGCCGCCCAAAACTCACGTTTCTTACGATTCTTGTTGTATTTGTCAGCAACAACACCTTTGACGATCGGTGCCACCGCTGCGTTAATCGCCTTTTTGATGGTCTGCATGAGTCCTTTTGAAACTGTTTCGTCCTCAACTTCTTCACGCTTACCCACGCCAAACATTGAAAAGCCTGTGATGTCACCTTTCTGGATTTCTTCCCAGGTATCATCATTAGTCACCTTCACACCAGCAACCCAAGATCCTTTTGCAATCACTTGGTCGCCAATTTCCATATCACAAGGGGCAATATAGGATTCAACAACGTATCCTTTGTCCGGGTCCAGATCGTGCTGCTTATCAATGTTGTAGGTGTGCTGGTTCTCCATGAACAAGTGAGCTGCCTTTTCGATCTCGACAGCATCCATCATGTCACCATGGACATCTTCGACATCAGGCTGATATACCACACCAATAACAATGTGTTGTGTATCGTCCACCTTGGCGATTTGGACTTGCTTTTGAATAGCGTTTTTCCCAGGGGCCTTGATAATGGCAAACGGCACACCATTAGCGCCCTTATCTACCAGCGACAAGTGCGTAATCTTTGCGTCCTTCATTTTGTAGGTCATTTCTTCTTTCACCTCCTCTCATGTACAGTTCCATAGCAAACAGGCATGACCACAACAGCACCATACCAACACTTTTCATATTCAGTTCACCTCACTAATCAAGTACCAGTTGCATAGTGCAACGGCAGTGTATGATTTCCTTTGCTTCGCCTGAAGGATCACCCGGATACATCAGCTTGCTTTTGCCGACCTTAAACGGCTTGTCCAGCTCAACCACTTGGCCACTTGCCTTGCGGTGAGTCTTTCGTGTCCTCGTGCCGGCAGCAGAACGCCATTTCTTACCCTTGGCAATCTCGGATTGCTTCCAGCCTTCCAACTTGCCACCATTGGCCGCTGCCGTGCTCATCGTTCGTGATACCCGTTGCGCTCGTACCATGCTGAACGGTCCATCTTCACCCGTAGCGGCAAGAACGCTGATCTCTTGGACCAGCAAAGCACGTTCTGAAGGTGTCTTGCCTTCCTCAATCGCCTTTTTGAAGCTGCGCAAGAGTGTATCCGTTGAAGACTGGTTCATATCGGGTACCAGGCTGCGGATCTCCTTGACGAATTTCTTGGCCGCCTTATTCCCCGTACTCCAAACCTTTTCCTCATCCAGCTCCAACAGCTCAGATTCCCCGGCCAGATCGAATAGCGGCTCAAAGGCTTCTTGCACTGCCTGTTCAAACAGATCAGCAAAGACATCAGAAGTGTGCAAAGCAAGAAGAACCTTCCCCAACTCACCGATATTCCCGAGGGCTTCCTCGCTCAGTTCAGCTATCGCTTCCTGGAGTGCTTGACCTTGTAGTTCCAAGATCTCTATGATCCGGTCCTCACCCTGCTTGTACAACTCTTCAAGCAACTTGCGTTCCACATAGGATAATTCCAGACTATCCAGAAACTCATCGTCATCTGCTTTAACGATCAGCTCCCAACAAGCTTCACACATGAGCGCCCACCTCAGCTGAACCTTTCCGTAGTAAACGCTTGGCGATGATCGAAACACGCTCCTGCAGATCATCAACGTCGCTTTGTCCTTCCGGATCAAGAATAGCCGGCTGGCTTCCTGCCAATTGTGCAATCGGCGTATCAAGGTATTCCGGGCTGAACTTGCTTTCATCGATCGTCGTACCCAAAACGTCCTCAGCAATTGGGATAAGGTCACGGACCAACATAATGCCGCGGTCAGCGATAAAATCCAACATAGCTTTACGATCTGCTGGATCAATGATGCTTGGTGCCCGAAGCACCGCCTTAACTCGGAAGATTCCCATGGCCGGGAACAATCGCTTGTTGAATATCTCATTCATGATCCATTTACGGTAAGGCTCAAATACCTGTTCTTCTGCAAACTGCAATGCTGCCTGAGCCGTAGCCCGGTTATAGTCTGAGCTCTGACCAACTAGGATTGGCGGCAATCGGAAGGATGACAATATATCAGCCTTCTTTTCCTTCCCGTAATCCAGGAAGAGGGCATCCTGCTGCAGTAAGTCATTCAGCTTGTCCATCTTGATGGATACCTTCTCAACCTTCTCATCCATGGGGCCGCCTGTCTCTTGCCCTTTGGCTTCAAGGTAGAGAATACCGCCTTGAGATTGAGATCCTTTTACTTTGCTCAATAGTTCCATGGATTGCTGAGTGAGTCGCCCATTCGTCACAGTCAGGATCATAGAAAGCATCCGACCATTTGAGAAATAGGATACGTTCAATTCCTCAGCTTCACGGGAGCCGACCACACCAGGCGCGTTCCCAAACCAGCGGGGTTCACCGTAGGCACCGTCATTGCCAACCTTCAACGGAATGACCTGATTCTCGGTACCATCGGTACCAAACAAACGGAACCATACAACCGAAGTTCCCCGCTTCATTGCATAACGACGTGCGTAAATCTGTTGAGTGAATTCCTCAACCGTCTTGGTGGAACTGATCCGCCGTTTGCGTTTGATAGTCGCTGGATTACTTTCCTTGGTATAACGGACGTACTTCGGGTCCATACGGAAGATCGTCGGAAACTCGCTACCTGCAGGCCAAGCAACTTCCATGTTGGCCATCCCCGTGCTTTCCAAATCCTCAATAAGTTGGCCAATGATCTCTTCAGGATTGTCTTCAAGATTGCATGTCTCCAAAAAGCGTTCTGCACGGTTCCATTCTTCCTTGGCCGTTTCATCACTCTCACCTGGCAAATATTCCAGCGCAATGCCGTGGCCAGCAATGTTGCGCTTGTATGCCTCAATACACTGAGGAATGATGTTGCTGTTTTTGACAAGCAGCCTGCAGGATGTAGGATCGTTACCTGATTCAAATGGTAACAGCCCGTGATGATCGTATAAGCTGTCGAATGCATCGGGAAGTTGGGCACTGGATGGAATGTGCTTACCTTCCTCTTTCGCAAATGGAACCCATGATGCATTGCCTTCACTCAATTAAATCCACCCCGCTCCCCCATTGTGTTCTTCATGCTTCGATTCCTCCTGTTGCTGTTGTTTTTTCTTGAACCACTCAAACCATTTGTCAGCTACTTGTCTCACCTGTAGGGCAATGGAATACGCCATGATTCGGTCATCGTGACAGCCGCTATCGGCTTCTGCTTTGCCTTTATTGTCGATGAACGTCATACACTCACCGAACAGATCAGGACAGTAAATGTCATAAAGCTCATCCCGAATAGCTTCTTTGAAATCACTGATCATCACCGGACGGGTTGCCTTATTGGTTTCCCATCCAAGCTTGCCCTTCTTGTGTAGGAACAGCAGCGGGTAATGACATGTGTTGAACAACGTATTGAGAACAGATTCCCCAGTGTTGTTGTTTTCCACTGCCAGCAGTGCCGTGTTGTAATACAAACCCAGCGTGTTCAGCTTCTTCCCGTACAAGTCTGTGTCCCACTTGCCATGCAGAGCGGCGCACATTTCGCCTGTACGCGCATCAATCACATAAGCAGCGTCATAGTCGCCATCTTCGGTACCCTTTGCTGTATCTGCAGATAAAATATATTGCTTCCCTTGCTCTGGAAGGTGATAGATGACCAGTTCCCCCGCATGAGCCGGGATAACCTGTTCTTTAACAAAATCAATTTCATGAATAGCACCTTTCAGTTTAATTGCTTCCTTCAGGCGCTTAATGAATTTGTTATCAAAGATGCTTTCACCAGATAATAGGAACCCTTCATCAGGTTCAGAAGGATACTCCTGTTCGAATTGCCGTGAATCGCCACCACAGTCGTTTCGGATGGTGTAGCGTCGCCATTGCAATTGCTCATCATCCAGCCTGTATTTCGCTTTCAGCTCCAACTCTTCTTCAGTCAGTTCAAAACCAGGAGGAACGGGTTTGCGATAGTCAGGCATTTCGAACCATGCAAAAAAGAGCGGAGAAAAATCATTCTCGCCCTTCACGGCTGCATCCCATATTTGTTTAAACTCTTCCATGCCGTTTGCAGTCGATTCGATAATCCCAATACTCCCCGGCTCCTTCGACAATGCGGCCAAGAGCGACAACAAGTGACGCTTCTTCTTCTTGGCTGGCCAGAAGGCAACCTCCGACGCATGAAGATAATGAATCGTATCGGAACGGGCAAGAACTCGGCTTTCGGCTGTCTGAACGGTGATCTTCGATTTAAGCCCCGGATTTAAACGACGGTCTGCCGTCCTGATCGCGGGATTCTCAAAGGTCAGCTTCTTGGCGTTGTTCTTGCGATTCATCGGCTGTATGACCGACGGTACTCGCTCATAATACAACTGGAACATATCAAACAAGTTACTGGAAGCATCTGAAGACTGAGCAACGATAAAGGCATTCTTTGCTTCCTGCAGTGACGTGAAATAGTAGATCAATGCCTCAGTCACCGTTGAAAAGCCCATTTGCCGAGCTTTCAGAATGATGATCCGAACGGGCTTCCCTGCTTCCAGATCCTCAAATACCTTTGCAGCATAACGCCGCTGGGCATCATTGAGGATCAACCGTACCATAGCACCGGACTTGTCCTTGATCTTGAGCATCCGGTAACAGAACTGTTCGAAATCAAGCAGGATCGCCTTTAATTCAGCCAGCTTGTCCGGTCGTTGTTGCAGCTTACGCTTGATTCGACGACGGTGTTCCTTTGCTAATGCGATTACCAATCTAAATCATCCCCATCGTCATCGTCATCGTCTACATCACTTCCGCCCCCACTCTCATCCCCATGACCCAACGCCTTGTATTTGTCCAGCTCAAGACGTTCACGGGCGATTCTCAATTTTTCTTCCTCTTGTTGCAAGCTGGCAATCAGATTAATAACCCGCAATTTCTTGTCCCTCGTTTTGACCAAGGCTTCCTCTTGTTTAAGGATTTTGTCCAGCTTGGACGTGACAACGGTCGTGATCTCCGTGACTTTCATACCTTCGGTAAGCAGAGGTACCGTTATTTCCTTCCCCGTCTTGGGACTTGTAACAGGTACTTTGTCCTTCCGTTGCATGAGCTCCTGCTTGGTCTTACGTTCTTCGTCAGTCAGACCGGCTTCAAGCAGCTTGACCCGCTTCATGTGCCTGCGTTCTTGCAACGACAGCATGATTAACTGTTCATTGAGCTGAGCAAGGGGGTCAGTGTCAATCTGATTGAACATATCCTGTTCATCAGGCTCTAACGCATCCAGGAAGATCGTTTCATACATACCCGTCTTCAACGCCTTCTTATTTCGGTATGGACCACCGGGGCCACCGCTGTTCCCCACGGCATTTTTATTCCCTGGTGGAGCACCGCCTCGATTACCAGCTGCGTTCTTGTTGCCTTTGGGCGCTCCCCTTGATTTCGGAACGCTCCCATTCGTTCCATTTGGAGCGTTCCCTTTGAGAGATCCCTCAGCGCTCCCATTCAATTCGTCTTCCCAACGATCCATGGACTTCCATTTGCGGACCCTGGACTCAGGAACAGAAAGAGCGGCGGCGATGTCTTTAAGCTTCATCGTTCCGCCGCTCTCCAGCCACATCAGTTTAGCCTTGTCCCGCTCGGGACTTCTCTCTCTGGCCATCTACATTCATCACCACCCCCAACAATAAAAATAATTTTATTTTCCATAATAGAATTTGCGTGTAGATCGGACATTTATATATATACCAACAAAAAGGAGATGTTAAGATGATCAGAAACATGTGTATTCACTGTCTAAAGGAAAGGAGTCTTGTAACCGAGTCTGTTCGTTTCTTTGAGCAAAAACCAGAAGATAAGTTGGTGAGCTTCCGTTGTACTGATTGTCAGGAACTTATCTCGGTGATTATTTACAACATCATAAGTCATCCTGCTGAAGCTTGATATCCAATTCGATAAGCCGTTCCAAGTCCTGAACGGTCTGCATTTTTATATGTCCAGCCTGCAGATCACGAACCCACTGGGCAATGGCTGCTTTAACGATTTTGCGATATTGTTCCTTGCTTTCAAGGATACCTTCTGCCACTTCGAGTTCATGCTGCAACAAAATTTCATCTTGTGTTCTCATGTGGAATCCCCGACTTTCCGTTATGATGGAATGCGAGATAGCGGCGGTGTCGATAAATGCCGCGCGCGGCGGGCCGCTATCTCAGCCGGGGGATACCCTGGGAGAATGGGGAGACGTTACCGCGTCTTCCCTTTTATTTTGGGTACGGTTTGTGCAAAGGCAGGATCTTACGCCGCATCTTCTTGTTCAGCGGCATCAGGTACTTGTGCTTACCCTCTGTCCGATACAATTCGGCATTGGCATCCAGGTTGTTCCTGATCCAATCGATGCGTTGACTGCCGGTACCGTACTTGCTGTGAATCGATTTGGGATGTGTCTTCTTCCCTTTAATGATGAAATAATGCTCCCCGTCCGTCTTTCCCTCGTAGATCCAGTTCGTTGCCTGATAGATCCCGCCGTGATGCTTTTGCTCAACGTCCGCATAACTGACGATCAACTCCACATTGGGGGATTGCTCCTTCAAAAACCGGATCGCTTTGGCAAGGATCTCCGATACAAATGATTGATGCTTGGTCAATGCAACCCGGGTCAGTTCACAACATTCGCGTTGCGTCAGGCCGTAAGGAGAACCGATATTCTGAGTCGCCCCACGGCTGAATATAACAACCCCGATAAACTGGCCATTTTCCCACGCTCCCACCTTCACCGACTTCCCTGCGGGCAAGCTGCGGCTATAGTGGAAGTTCTCGCAAGCAAACTTCGCTGCTTCATGTGTCGCCCAATCGACTCTCAGATCAATCATGTTCAAAGTCCTCCCCGCAATGCGGACAAGTCACCAGCTTTGAACTCAATACCCCCAAATCACCTTGATCCTCGGAAGTACCTGCTTCGAAATTCGGGATCTCAATTTCACCAAGCATTTGCTTCAGGTCCACATCGTCGAACCCGGATAAGGAAATATCCACGCCTTCCTGTTGCAACTCAACAAGTAGCTGCGATAAGGCATCTTCATCCCATCCCCCTGATACCTTATTCAAAGCAATATTCAGGAGCCGTTCCTGCTGATCGTCCAGATCCACCGCGGAAACCTGCAGTTCAGTGTGCCCCAGCTCGTTGACCATGATTTTATAACGTTGATGGCCACCGACCATGTTTCCCGTACGTTCGTTCCAGACAATCGGCTCCACATAACCGAATTCCTCAATGCTACGGCGAAGCTTTTCGTATTTTGGATCTCCTGGCTGAAGGTCAACCCGGGGGTTGTAGGCTGCTGCATTAATCTGATCGATTGACACGATTCTGATGTTCATGATTTCTACCTCCATTTATTTTAGCAACAATACTTATACATAGAACGATTCTTATTGTGAGCCCACAACGGAAGGAGGCAAACACATGACAACAGCAGTTCTGTTCCTCGCTATCTTCGTTATCGCAATCCTCAAGAAGTAATCAACACACCATTTTAAGTAAAGGAGATGAAGGAATTGAATCAACGAGATCCACCTGATTTGTGTTGAGTTGGTTTCAACGTTTGGGTGACCATCATATCCATGCGTACGCTCACTCAGACGCTGTTCTCCGCTCTTCAATAGACTGATCCCTGCAAACGGACGTTCTCATATAAACAAGCTTAGAATGGCTCACATTCTGTCATATGAAGGCAAAAGAAAAAGCACCACGATGGGTGCTTAGTTAAATTACTTTGGTGGGGTCAAATTGAGCTTCAGCTCCATCTTTTCTTTGTCGCCTACTACTTCAATTTTCAAAATATTTGGAACATGTATAAAATTATCACCATATTCCAGCCATTCTTGTTTGTTCATGTTTAACATCCGAAGACTTTCACGAGCATCTTTTTTATAGTCGTAGTCTGTTTCGAACTCTTCTTTTTCACCATTAATGTAAGTGAAGATATATTTTACTTTGCTCATGTTGTCACCTCCTCGACATCACAATTCGACAATCAGGAAGGTTTTTCCTCTTTGGGACAGACAGGTCTACTACAGAACTGCTTCACTCCATCCCATCTTCCCCATACACAACCTTTGCATTTCTCCGGCTGCTTGTTGGGGCGAATGCGTATCCTCTTACGTCTTCTGCTGATCACTTCAATTCCTCCAATAAAAAAAGCCGATCCAGTGAAGGAACGACTTTAATGTGTTATGTATGATGTTGGTGTTACGTCCTAAAAGCATGCGCCCGACACGGTCGCCGCAAAAACGCTGCGCTCTTTGCTTTAAATGCATACGTTCTAAGTTACTAGAGAGGAAGAACAAGACCATTTTACTGATTAAGCAAAACGGGGGTCAAGCTCTTCAAATTTGATTCTTGCCGAAATTCACTATTCCATCTGACATTTACGAGAAGATACTCACTAATTCGATATAAGACACGATATTCGACACCGAAATGGAATAAATCTCTGGCGCTTTTCTATAACAATAATATGAAAACAAAATTGTTTTCAAAGACTTATAGAAAGGAGCGTGTATTTCATGAAATTATTCTATCTTATGGTAACACTCATTTCATTAGCAGTAGATCTGGTATCACTGATTGTTGAGCTTTTCAACCTGTTCAGTTAATAACAGAAAAGGCGAGAAGAGGAACGCCCCGGTCATGTGCCGCATTGTGCAGCCGTGCGTTTCATTCGCGCCTTTTTCTATGCTCCTAATGTATCATGGAAAATTGGTCATGTGGGGTTCAAAATGGTCTCAAGAAAAACCATTATTGGGTCATTATAGGTTCAAAATTCTGAAAATATAATGTTGTACTAAAGTCAAACGAGCCTTAAAGAATTTAAGGCTCGTTTGACAATTCAGTTTATTCGAAAGTTACACTCTCACTTTTACCATTCCAATCAATTTTAAATATGATTGGATCTTTGGTTTTATCAGAATCGGTCACCAATCCAGAAATCTTAAATGGTGTTTCCTTTGTGCCATAAGCCTTACCCTCTTGGTCGATATTCGTACCAGTCACACCATATACCAGATCATTTATTTGTGTCTCATCCCCAATATATGTGATGCCAAATGATCCTGTTGATCTCTGGAATGCGACATCCCAGTGTTCACTTTTAATATGTTTAATATCACCATTTCCACATGCGCCTAAAATAATCAAAAGAAAAGTCAAACAAATAAATAACGATAATATTTTTCTCATGTTATTTCCCTCCTACCTAATTATAACCTAAAATGTGAATTTTGATTCAATAACTGGGACTTAGGTTAATTAAGAAATGAAATAAAAATCCAAAATTTAGGAGAGATAAGATGAGGAAAGTAAAGAAGTTATTTAGTACATTATTAGCAACAACGATGTTATTTGGCTCCGTCTCCGTTGCAGCCGCTTCACCAAACGGAGAAGTATTTCCTAATGAATCAACCGTTCCGGAAGGCTTCAAAGTAATTAAGGAATATGATACCGCTGACGAAAGTAATAAAGTTGATATGCAAGTAGAGGGACGTAGCTTCAACCCTGATTATGAAACTAATACTAATACTAATACTTTTAGTACATCTCAATCTACCAACTCTACAGAAGAAGTAGATTATGAAATTATAAAGAATGAGACATATATCTACAGAGATTTACAAAATATTGAAACAGGCGAAGTAGTTACTCAATTCAAGACCGATATGGTAGTGAATGCTGACCAATTTCATTGGACAGGCACTAACAAAAATAGCGAAAATACAGTTAATTTAACAATCACACTGTACTATCATGCAACAACTAAAAATCGATTCATATACAACGGCTTGGATAAAGTTTACTATCGGTATGATAAAGGCACCAATTGGAGCACCAATAATGCTAAACCCACAGGTACAAATTCATGTCAAGTAATTCAAATTGGTCCAGGAATCGACACCAAGGCAAAGAATCAAAAATATGATTGTTCCCGAAATTTTACACTTGTAGATTTTGGTAAAACATATTTAGTAACCCCTCCTTCAAGTTGGGTAGAAGTTCTTGAAGATGGATTGGCATCTCAAGTAGGTCTCAAAGTTCAAACGAGTTTTATAAATCAGTCTAATAATAATAAGGTTTTCAATTATGGGTGGGAATTAAAAATTAAAGGTCAGAGTCCTATTTGACCTTCTTATATGGAAGCTAAAATCCAGTTGGATTTTAGCTTCTTTATTTTTAGAGTTAGAAATTTGCATCATCTTGCTCAAAGAATCCGATAAGCTTCAATGTATTGCCAACGCTCTCAATACCCTCATCGATCTTCCGCTTGATGCTACTATCACTGAGGGAACGCCTGAAGAAGAGTATCGTTTCCTTGCGTGAGTAGCCTTGGATGTATCTGTAGTCGACTGCCTTACGGGCTTCTTCGTCTTTAATTAGACGTTGCGCCCTTTCCAACTGGTGTGTATAGAAGTCATATCTTTTGTACACCCAGCGTTGTTTCTCTATAAGAATCGTAGCGTTTGCCGTTTTGTCAGCATGCAAATCTGTCTGATCGATGCGGCGAGCTGCTTCGCCATCGATGCCTACTTGTTGCATATCCAGCTCAAATTGCTCAAAGTCTCTCATCAAGGAGACCATATCTGTATATTTATCGAGCAGGAACTTTGTCCGCTGGATTTCCTGTTTAGATGCTTTTGCAAAGAGTTCCCCTTGTCCCCATGCCATCGCCATTCCCCTCATTCCCCTTTATCCTGTGATATACTAATAAGAGGAATGAGGAAATAACATCCACTACATCCCCCGCCTGGCCGCCAAGCTCGCGGGGGATATTTATTATACTGGAATAACTTCGTTGCAGAACTCGTCCCACTCCGCTTCACATTCTTCAACGGACCAGCCGTTTACCAGGTCTAGCGGATATCCGTACTCCAAAAGCAACGCCCTAAAATCCCGTTCCAATTACCACTCACCCCCGCGTTTGTAGTACCTACTGTTGCCATTGTGCTGTTGTGGAGCAGTAACCGCCTTTTGCAGCTTGTCAGGCCGTTTAGGTGGATGCTCAGCGCCAATTGCTTTCAAATGCTGTTCAATCCTCTCCTTGGTCCACGTTTCTTTTTTTACATCCCGATAATCGATCATCAGCAAATCCTCCCCGACTGAATGCCTTCCTGTAGATCAGCCAGCAAGTTATATACAGACGCATCATGTGTTTCCTCAATGCCTTGATCTTGAATCCATCTCATGATACCCGCTTGAGTTACAACCTTTGGCCGTTTGCCCTTCTTGGTCAATGCCAGGGTGCGAACGCCGCCAGAAGATTGCGTTAGATACCCTTTCCGAATAAGTGAATTCACATGTGAATGAACCGTTGAAGCAGATGACAACATAATTCCATCCGCAATTTCGCGAATCGTGGGACTGTACCCGTTGTCTTCAATGAACATCCGTACATAATCGTAAACGTCCTTTTGACGTCGGCTGAGTGGCTTGTCCAATGTTGCCGATGTCGTCATGCCTTTTCCCCTTCCTGTCCCAGATAGGCCCTTGCTCGTTTGCCTTCATCTTCTGAAACTTCACTTTCCGCAGTGCAAGCAGGGTCACTGGGCCAAAGCTTAGTATTTACGTAGTTCGATGCATCCGCATACCATCCAATTACATTTCGAGCTTCTTCAAGCTCCTTAAGGAGCTGATCAGCTTCAGCACGAGCATCCAACATTTCACCGATATTCTCACCGCGTTTCGCTTTGTAATCCCGAAGTTCTTGAATTGCTTGATTCCTTTCATAGATTGCAAACTCAGCGGCCTTTAACAATTCGTCGAATTCATCATCGGAATCCATAGTTAACGGTGTGCAGTAATCTGCTGGCCTGCTGAACAAAACCCGATCTTCTTCCGACCACAACAACTGCCCTCCGTCCGGCAAGTCGAAAACCTTATATCCGTTCACATCTCGTTTAATACTCATGACTGTTCACCCTCCGCCTTCTTGTCTTTTGAACTTCGTACCCATGTGAATCCTCGGTACCGATCTTCGATCAGATATGACTTACCCTGCGGCACAAAATTACTCGGCTCTACCCGCAACTTACCAAAACCCGTTTCAACTGATCCTTGTTTCACCAGTTCCGTACCTGCAGCACATACCATTTTGATCTGATCGATGCGGCAGCCGGTTCGAATTAACGGTGCAAGCTTCTGATCGATCAATTGAATTACCTTTGGTGAGATGGCCATCAAGCTGTCTCCCCCTTGTACCAGTCAGGTTCCTGCAGGACATCAATAGCCTTAATCAGCAAATCCTTGTCGAACCAACCAAAATGGCATTCGTTTACGGGTATACCTAACCTTGTGGCCAATATGCTGTATGCCTGGCGGCGTTTAACCTTCTTGCCTTTCCAAGCAGGATCGAATAATGAATGACATTTCTTCTTGAGCTGCCGCAACTCCCGGTTGGCCAGCCGACCCAAGGGGATATCCGTTCCAGTGTGAACACCCACATAAGCGTCACAGCATGTGCATTTGTACACCCGGCCGTTACCATACTCTTTACCGTAAATCGCTGCGTTGCTGGTATAGATAACGTCACTGCTGCAGTAAGAGCACGTGACGGGTATCGGATAGCTGTCGATCTTCATTAAAAGGCTCCTTTCTACGATCATACGTTCCGTTTGATGCATGCAGTAGGTCACCCCGGCGAACGTTCGACCGGGGGATGCTGCTATATGAATGATGCTTAGACTGCTACGCCATCCTGCATCATCTTGGCTACTCTCTTTTTGTAGGCGTTGAACTTGGAGCTGATCTGTGAACTTGGAATGTTCATTTCTTTTGAGATCTCCAACCATGTCTTGCCCTCTACCTTCCGTTGCTGAAGGAGTGCAGGGAAATCAGCAGGACCATCAGCGAACTTGATATCATCAAAGATTGGCCGTTGATTGAGAATGAACATCTCAAGTTCTTCCTTACCGATCTCAGCAGGTGCACTATCTTTGTCACCTGCAGGCGGATCTTGCTTCACTTCCTGCTGTTCATCTGCTGGCTGCTCATCGCCTTGCGATTCTTCGGAAGAGAAGTCCATTTCCTTCGATCCGGGGCGATCATCCACCCCTTTCATCCAATCAGGGATATCGTCGTTATCGTTATCACCGTATGGATCATTTGGATCGGTACCAGGATCGGTACCAGGATCTTCACCATCTGTCGGTGAAACAGTTGGTTGTTCGTTCTCATTCTCCGATTCTTGGCCGTCTCCGGTCGGCTCCTGCGGCTGAATCGGTTCTCCATCTGAACCAAACAACTGAGCTTGGTTATCGTCCTGCTCGGGTTCATCTCCTGGCTTTTCAATCTTAGTAACCACACCAGATTGATCAGTGGTTACGCGATGGCCATTCCATTTGCGGTACATATCATCACGTTCTTCGTCATCGAAATCAAATGCGGCTTGCGGATCTCCCAGATGGACCATAACGTCTTGCCCTTGGCTGTTGCTCAAGAATTCCAGGAATGGAACAGCCGATTTCAATGGGATAAGCAATTTCACCTCAACTTCAGAACCAATTTTGATACCCTTTGCTACCTCTGCTGTAAATTTCGCGAATTCAATTGTCATGATTATGCAACTCCTTTGATATATTTTTGGTCATATGCCCAACAAAGGGCTAAAGCATCGGACTGATCGTACAAGCGTTCTTTCAAGTCACCAGCTTTGTATTTTCCTTTACGGTCGTCTCTCTTGTAGTACACAGGAATTGCGATCTTATCTAAATCAAGGTCGAATAGCATTTGCATCTCAACCGCAACCGTTTCTTTATCTGCATTTCCTTTGCCTGTGAACATCTTCAGTTCCGAAGGACGTATCTCAGCAATTCGAACGCGATTGTGGAGTGCAGCCAATGTAACCATGGAATACGCACCAACCAAAGCGATTACGCTATTCGCATTTTTGAAATGTACGGGTCGTTCCAAAATGACGACATCAGGTTTGTGAGATCGAATCATGTCGTAGTTGTCCTGATAAATGGCGTTCAAGACCTTGGGCATCGGTATTTTGGAATAGTCCTTTAAACCGAAATCGATTGGTTTGCCCTTCGTCATAGTTGCCCACCCCGCATAATTGGTCCCGTGATCAATGCCCATAATCTTCATCGTATGGCACGATTCCTTTCCTTACGCCGCTGCCTTGCAGGCAACATGTCCCGCTTAATGACAAACACCTCGGCCAGCTTACGACCATCGTCCCCGCGAACAACGTAACTCAAATGTGTCTGATGGTGCGGATCAATCAGCTTTCGCATGCTGCACCTCCAGTTCCGACAATTGCATCAAACTCAGCGATCCCTTCGTGGAGCTCAGTTTGATCAATCCCCGCAAATTCCGCCTGCAGCTCGTCCCTGTCAGGAACTTGTCCCGTGTTCATGAATCGATGTCTCATGTACTCTGACACGGACCATCTGGTATAAGGACTGCCCATCAAGTACGCACCTTGTACGGCCGCAACATGCCATCGATCTTGTCCAACAACCAGCGTTTCCCCGAATGCTTGTTCAGCAGTACAACACCTTCAGACGTTTCCCTTTCAGACAACCAGTTTTCCAACGTTACGCCTGGTCTGGCCTTGAGCAGATCGATCTTTTGTTTCTTGGTAAGCCGTTTACCCTGTTTCATGTCCGTTCCTCCTTACGCCCATTGGCGTTGTTCAATGTTTTGGGGCTGTTGTGGGGGTTTTGGTCCGAATGAATCGTTATGAGTGCGTTGGTAATTGACGAATTTATTGAACTGTTTCAGGAAGACAAGTTCGACGGTACCCACGGGACCATTACGTTGTTTACCGATGATGATCTCGATGATGTTCTTCTTCTCTGACTCCTGGTTGTAGTAGTCGTCCCGGTACAAGAACGATACGATGTCGGCATCTTGCTCAATCGAACCAGATTCACGAAGATCACTCATCATTGGCCGTTTGTCCTGGCGTTGTTCGACTGCACGGCTGAGCTGGGATAAAGCAACAATGGGAGCATCCATTTCTTTGGCTAATTGTTTCAATGTCCGAGAAATAAGGGAAACTTCCTGCTGCCGGTTCTCGCCAGCTTTAGAACGTCCGGTCACCTCAATCAGCTGCAGGTAATCGATGACGATCAGCCCAAGGCCCTTTTCCTTTTTGAGCCTGCGGCATTTGGAACAAATGTCTTGAACCGTTATGCCTGGCGAATCATCAATGAAAATATTAGTTGCGCCCAATGTGCCAACCGCATCTGCGAGGGTTGTCCAGTCTTGATCCATCAAATCCCCGCTCTTCATCACACTGGCATTCAAGTTGCCTTCTGCACTGACCATCCGCTGCACTAACTGACCCGCTGACATCTCCAAACTGAAAATCGCTACAGTCTCATCCGTCTTAATCGCCACGTTCTGTGCAAGGTTGAGCGCAAAAGCAGTCTTCCCGACCGAAGGACGCGCTGCAACGATAATGAGATCCGTCTTTTGTAAACCGCCTGTGATGCCGTCAAGATCAGCGAAACCTGTCTGTAAGCCCGTGACAATGCCATTTTTCAAGTTGGTTGCCTTCGTTTCTGTCGTTTCAACGAAATCCACCAACACTGTTTGAATCGGCTTAAAGTCTTGTTCAGGCGCCGCTCTGTCTGCTAATTTCGCATTAGTTTGATGGGCACTAGCCAAAAGTTTTGGAACCTCAGTGCCTGCCGCAGCTTGTTGAATCTGCAGCAGGCTCGTCCGGATGAAATCCCGACGAATCGCCGTGTCTTTTAATTGATGGATGTATTGGTTGTAATGTTCCACATTGGAAGCTTTCGGAACTGAACTTGCCAGCTCGGAAAGATAAGTTACACCGCCAATATCATCTAGATCACCCTTATCTTTGAGTCTCCCGACCACTGTTACCAAATCAACAGGTTCCTGATTCTCTGCCAGTTCCACGAGTGATTGGAAAATCAAGCGATGCTTTGCGCTGAAGAACTCATCTGAATCAAGTTTAGTGGCGATTTCTTCAGCCATTTCAACATCAATGAGTGCCGCACCCAATATAGCTTGTTCGGTCCCAATGTTTTGTGGCAGATCAATCCCTGGTAGTACGAAGTTTTGCAAGTAAACCATCCTTCCATCCTGCGGGGGGCAGTGTTGCCTTTGCCCGGTTAGCTTCTCGTTGATCCAAGTACGCTCTGGTTGCTTCCAGCTCACGTTCTCTCGTAGCCTGATCAACAGCAAAACCTCGTATCTCAGAGATCTTGGGGTAAAAACTGTTTGTCTCGATGTGCCGTTCAACGTTTTGTACAGCCGTTTCAAAAGGGAAATCTTTCAGCGCCTTGAGATGGCGATCCACGTTCTCGTCACTGTCATCAAAATTCGGATATTCATCGGTTATCAAAACGAATAACCTAAGGACATCAGCTCTTTCCACGGGCTTCCTCCTCTCTCAGTCTCTGCTTTAGATTCTCTCTCTTTTGCTGTTGACGGTTTAACCTGCGCGGCTGAGTGGCCGCTGCCGCTTGTGTGTTTGGAACTAAAACAGGTTTAAATGGCTGTTGGTCCTTTGCTTGATGAATTTTCCAAGCTTGTTCAATGCCCTCGACGTAATACAAAAAGCTCTTAGGCATTGTAAAACTTTCTCCCTCACGTTGACGTTTTGCCTGAAGCAGGCTTGCCATAGTTTGGATGGTAAAAGGGTTAGGCGTACCTCCGGCGACCATCTTACCCATGGCTACACGTTCGTTTTGAGAAACATGAATATCAAGTTTGTTGTTCATCTTGCAATAAGCATCCAATATTTCAATCACTCCACCGTCTCCGGATGGAACAGGATTTAATATGTCATCCCATGAATCTTCACTAGTAGTAGTTGTAGTAGTAATAGTAATAGTAGTACTATCTTTTAGATCGGACAGTTTTGTCTGATCACTACCCAAATTTGCCGTGTGATCGGACATTTCTGTCTTATCACTAGGCGACTGATCAGACAATATTGTCCGATCACCGTGATTGTGATCGGACATATTTGTCTTATCACTGACTTCATGATCGGACACTTTTGTCCGTTCACTTTCGACTGATCGGACATTTCTGTCTGATCTCTTTTTGGAATTTCGAACCTTCAGGATCAATCCTCTTGGTGCCCTGGTCACATTGATGTACTGATGTTGTTCAAGTGCATCCAGCCATCTACTGACGGTTTTGTCATTGACTTCGAAATACCCGGCTATCTCAGACAGCTTCATTGGCTTACCGCCGAGGACAACGCCCCAGACAGTTTCCTCTTCCTCAATCTCCTTCGTAGTTGAACTGATGCACCAGAGGAAAAGCCATATCGCGTTGCCTATTCGTTTGTAGTGTTCTGGCTCCAAGATGCCGGAGTAGATCGGAAACGGGTAACTGCCTTCTGGCATGCCGTTCATCCCCTCGTTAGTGCTATGATCTAATTATTGAATTGATTTCGGCACCGAGTTTACATTCAACTCCATGTGTGGTGAGCATCCCAACTTCAACCCCCGTACTCAACTCAGAGACAACAATGTTAAGGAAATCAGGCATCTTATCACGTTCACCAACCACAGCCATTTGAGCACCAAGGGCATATGCTGCAGCCCTAAAATAATCAACTGTTGCACCTGGCCCTGCAGTAGTCGCTTCATCAAGCAACTTTTCCATGCCTTCAAATACATTCAAGCTTAACTGTTGTTGATTGCTCACTTTGGTTGCCCCTTCCCCAATCCCTTACGAATCTGATCTTGAACAGTAGCCCAAGCATTTTCATAGACAGCTTCTGGATTATCTCCCGGCTGAAGTTCCATGTTTATACTTGCATCCACCTTGAGGCTTTGGAAATTCCCCAAATTTTTTGTGAATGAGATCCCTACGGATATTTGCTTAACGCTTGCCATACTCATTGCCCCTTTCTGTGTTGCAAGAATACGTGCGGATATTTGACCCGCTTGACCTCCCAATCCGGGTAACCACGTTCAAAGTAAGCTAATGTTTCCCGTTGAAACGCTGCTTTGTCTGTATCAAACAGTTGCCAGATCCGCTGACCCATCATGCTCTTCAGGAGCGGCTTGCCTGACAAATCATTCATATCGATCACCTACCCGCTACATATACCAACTTGCCTGTCAGTGCTGCTATCTCTCGTTTGAAAAGCGCTTCGTCGCTGTTGTTGTCTGACAAGTGAAGCAAATGAATCTCTTGCACACGACGCATGTCATTCGCTCTAATGAATTCCTTCACGTTCTCGAGCGAGAAGTGAGAGCGGAGCAAACGATTTTTGAGAACCGCCGGCACACGGCCAGCGGCAATATTTTGATTAAGTATATTGATTGAATAATTGCATTCCACCATGATGTGGGTTAGACCCGTGAACCGATGCTTGATGTAATACGTGTCTGTTGCAAACAGAAGCTTGCCCCCCGCCGTATTAGCCAAGAGGAACCCCAAGGGCTCCGCTGCGTCATGCTGAACATCAAAGGGTAGAATTGACCAGGTACCAATGGTGAACGGCTCAAGTGCCGATACACGCCGCACACGGTGACTGTCGAGACGCAAAGCATCTGCGGTACCGGAACTGGTGTATATGTCCACGCCTGCCTTGATCAGATCCTTGATAGCGATGCTATGGTCGCCATGATCATGACTCACAAGGCATCCGGCCAGCTCCGACACACGGAAGGCAAGACCACGCTGAATGTCCTTATAGCGCAGCCCTGCATCCAGAAGCAGTGGCGTGTGGCCATCCGTGATTCGGTAGGCATTACCCGCGCTACTGGAGCCAAGGGAAGTAATCTCTATCATCAGAATCCCGGTCCGGTTCCACCGGAAGTATCTTCATCACCGAAAGTCATTTCACGTTGTTCATCACCCGAAGGTTGATCATCGTTAGGAACATCGTCCAGGTGTGGCGGGGTAACATCAATTACGTCACGATTCGCATTCGCTCTTATCTCTTCTGAAACCTCAGCATCTGACAAGTCGCTCTCTATCTGTTTCAGGCGCAGATAATCGTCATCGATCTTCTGACTGTCTATGGTGATATCGTTATGAGCAGCGCGATATACGGTTTTCCAAGCCATTTTGTCATGCCAGCCTTCCACCGTTTCCGTACCTACCTTTTTACCTTTCTCCCATTTGTCTTTCTCGCCTCCCCAGAACTCGGCACTAGCTTTTTCTGGTTTTCTCTTCTCAATCTCCTTGAGCGTCATCATGACCAACTTGTTTTTCTCAGGAGTTTTTATGAATGAGTGAAAATAAAATCCCCCAAGAATAGTGCCACGATCAAATGGATTTTTAATTTCAAACTCGTAACTTTCATGCGGGTGATTTGCATCTTTCTTAATAGGTGAAAAGTAATCATTGGAGTAAACCAGTTCAACAGTTACATGGTCCGGAACGTCTAGACCGTATTTCACTGATTTAAGTTCAAGGCCCCGGTACCCTTCGATGAAGCCGATATCGTATTTACCTGTATTGTTGTTTTTAAAAGGAATCAGGCTGATATGGTTCGGCTGCGCTGGATCAAAACCAATACGAGCATAAGCAACTACATCACGTGACAACTTATCCATGTTCACGTTCGCCCAAGTCATAGGAACAGGATCACGATACTGGTCAGATTTTTTCAGGCGCTTTTCTTCTGCAGTCTTCAAGACTCCATCCAAAGCAATGAAGTAATTCTGAGCAAGACGCTTCTGGAAGTTGGTAAGTGCAACTTCGCCAACGCTTGAACCAAACTCGGAAATGACTTTCGTCATGAACCGTTCTGATTGTGTAGGTTCCGTTTTAGCAATGGCTTGTTCCCCTGCTTGGGGAGCTTGTTGTTTTTCTGTACTCAATTAAATCGCCTCCTGGATGTCGTTATGCTCCAAACGGAGCTTCTTGTTTCTATCTCTCCAAGCAGCTTCAGCATCTTCATAACTGCCATGTAGCTTAGCCAGCTCTTTTTGTGTCTCTTTTGGCAAACTACGGAACGTTGGTGGAACAACCAAACGAATCATTTGGGCATCCGTTTCAATCAGTTGCGTTACTGCCTCAGCGTTATCCACGAAGATCGGGGCCGTGAAACCGTAATGCTGTCCAAGCGTGTTGATGATGTCCAAGCCGACATTGATCCGTGCAGCGTTATTCAAACCGCCCTCATACGGAACGCCGTTATAAAGCGTCTTGCAAACGTCCTTCAGGCCGCCGTTGATCTGTTCTTCAAAGAGTCTGAACCGGGCATATTTGAATTTGCTGTTGATCTTGGATTCAAGGATGCTGACTTTCGTCCGGGTAAATTCTTCCGTAAGGAACAGCTCGTGTTCCAGCTTTTCAAACTCCGCTGCAAGCTTACGTTCTTGTTCAGCCAGTTCAGCAATTCGTTGTTCTGTAGCCGCTACTGTCGCCAGCTTCGCTTTGTCCGCTTCCAAGTCGTCCACCTGACCGCGAAGGATTCGGATTTCAGCTTGTGCTTTGCCCATAGCATCAGCAGCAGAAGAACGCAGCTGCTCAATTTCAGCACGAACTTTTTCAGCTTCCCGCTCTATGGATTGATATTTGGTATTGTCAGCCGGATCAGCAATGTTGATTTGCAAGCTTTGCAGGGTTGCTTCAGCTGCCGTGATTTCTGCGGCCTTCGATGCAATTTCCTCCTGCAGATTGGTCAACACGCCTTCAAGTGTTTTCAATGTCTTTTCCAGTTCATTTTTCTCTGCTGCAGCCAGTTTGCCATCAGCACTAATTGCTTCAAGGCGTTTGGACTTGTCCAGATTAAATGCTTCCAGTGCTTTGTCCTTTGCCGACTGTACTTGATCATCCGGAAGTGCTTGTCCGCATGTAGGGCAGTTTGCATCATGTTCGTGTTCATGCACCGGATACTGGAGACTGTCAAGTGACGTCCATTCTGCCCGCAGCCTTGTAATCTGGCTATCAGCACGAGTGATCTGTCCTTTATAGCGCTCTGCCTCGCGTTGTCCCGCGTTCAACCGGGATTGTAGCTCACTAGATTCGCCTTTTAGTTGCATGACCCATCCACGTTGGCCAGCAACTGCCTGCAAGCCATCTGCCTGAATCACTTGCTTAATTTCAGTCAACTCCGCGTTGATCTCACGCAAGCGGATCTCCTTGGCCGACAACTCCCCACCGGATTGAATCCGTTGAAGTTCGGCTGTCTTGGTATCCACTCTGCCGCGCATCGTTTCGATGTCCTCCTGAAGCAGTTCAGCGTCCAGATCGGATACATCAGGCATGCTCCGGCGAGCTTCATCGATGCGAACCGGGATCTTCTCCAGTTCCTTATTGATCTCTGATCGACGAGCTGCGATTACCTTGCGGTGATCCTCTAGGCTTCGACCTCCCAGGATGTCTGCCAGCGGTGCCAATTGCTTGTTGCCTGCAATGATTTCGGCATCTGTCATTCCGCCACACACATCCAGGAGCACTTTACGGCGGGCATCCGGTTTAAGAATCTCGTTAAAGTAAGAAGGACTTGTCAGCAGTTTGAAAATGTCCTCACTGATCAGCCCATCGACTTCGGCTTTGTACTGCCCTTGCTTAACTGGTACGCCATCGATGTAATAATCTGTCGAGTGTCCGTTAAACTCCCCCGTTGCTTGCCCACGCTTACGCGTCCATTTCTCGGCGAACACTTTTTTGAAGGAACGACGGCGACGATCAACCATCAGGACTGCTTCAACCTCATGTTGTAGGCCGTGTTCAGCAACTTTCCCGGCTTCATCCAGACCTTTGATTTCAAAGTCCGTCCGATTTTGGCTGTCTTTACCGAACAGCGTCCATACAAACCCATCAAACAACGTTGTCTTACCAGTGGCGTTGTCGCCGTAAGCAGAAACACTGCGACCGTCGGCTTCCAATACAAAATCCCGTAACCCTTTAAAATTGCGAAGAGTCAGGGAAGTCAAAGTAATTTGTCTCATGCGCTCTTCTCCTTTGATTTGAAGTGCTGGCTGATTGCATCCGCTACAGCCGCAAGTTGATCGTCATCGGCCATCAGTTCAACAGAACCGAATGAGCCCTTAACGGTAAGAATTGCAGGCGTGTAATGCATCGCTGGTTTAACAGCAGCATCAATGGATTGAGCGGTTAAATTGACAGTAAAAGCAGTGGTTGGCATAATGTCCTCCTTGTTTGACACGGTCACCCATGGTAAGATGGCCGTGTATCCATATTTAGTTTTGAAAGATCAGGATGACCGCCTTAGCCCGCGGTCATTTTTTGTTTTCTGGAACAGGTCCGTCTTCTGCGATTGTCTTCCAATCGACGATAACTGGAGCATTCTCAACGCTTGTGATCAGTTGGCCGTTCTCGTCCAGAACATAAAACTCAGAATGAACGCGATCGGGAAATTCTTCTCCCACTTGCTTGATTTCAATGACCTCGCGGCCTTCAATTTCGGTACCAACTTCAAAAACACGAGTGGGATTGCTGACTACTGTCAGCCGATGAATGATTTGCACGGGTTATCCTCCCTTCTTATGTATTGATGCGTCAGCCGCATCTCACCGCCAACGGAACGGGAGTTGGTTATGAAACCCGTCCCGCAAGCAGTGAGACAAGGCCGACAATGGCCTGTCCATAACTTGTATCGTTAAATCTTCTCAATCTCCGCCACAGCCTGCGCCATGTATTCTGGCGGCAACTTACGCAAGGTTTCAGCAGCGTTGTGCCAGCGATTGAAAATATCGTCCCTCGCCTGCCAAAGTGCTTCAAACTCTGGTTCCAATGGTGAGCCTTCATAAGATGAAACAGCAGCTGTGTTCTCTCTGAAGGCTTTAGCGGATTCAACGTAATTAACAATGATTTGGATGTACAATATATCTTTCATACCGATTCCCCCTTGCGCTTTGACTCGGGAGACGATAAAATGAGCAGCAGAAGAGACTTTAACCATGTTCTCTTACCGAGTGTCCGCCGTGCCAGGCGGGCATTTTCTATTTCCCCACAAGTTAATTCATGAATTTCTTTATCCAAAAACCAATTCCATTGCCCATCCTCTGCTTGAGTCACTGACAATCGTTCCTTCATAGATGTGAGTTCATCAATGCGTTGCTGTACGATGTTTTCCATTACTGTTCCTCATTTCATGTATTTTTTGGCCTTCAGGTCGGCCCTGTGCTCTTTCCAAGTCGCAAGCCAACTGAAGGAATATTCCTTGCACAATATCGCTGCGAAGTGCGTCAATGCAGTTATGGCTTCAACCGTCTCCATCAACAACCGCTTCATTACTTGACGTTCGGATTCAGTAAGCTGATCGGCTGTTTTGCTGATTGGTGCTTCTGAACTCAACGCTAGGACTTCCTTCATTTCCTCGACCGTTTTAAACAAAACTGATGCCCTATGTAGATCCACATTGTCCAGCCAGGGAGCAAATGCACCGCCTGTGACTTCCCCAGCTGCAGCAATGTATAACTGGCCATCATCGTAATGTTCAGCCGCATTCCGCATAAGCTCTTTCGATGGATTGCGTGTGCCTTTAAGCACTTTACCTATCTGAGATCCATCCATGTGCACTGCTTGCCCAGCCTTTGCCAGAGTGTCACCAGTACGTTTCATAACTTCATCTAACGCTTGCGGAAAATGTCCAATTGCCATAATTTATTTGGTCTCCTTTGTCCGTTTTAGTCTGATGAACTTGGACAGAGGACTGATGTAATATTGTGTTGTAAGGTCTTCCCCTGATCCCTTCATCGTCCGCCGGCTGCCGGTACAGCTCCGGCGGATTTTCTTATTCTCTTGAGCTCAGCCTCGCAGTCACATTTCAATGACTGAAGCTCTCGCTTAGGAATAAGATGTGGATTTTTGCACTGGCGTTCGAGTGACAACGTGTAATCGATGGCTTGATCCATTGTCATCTTGCCGGTGTTGACCCTTGTCACTACTCCAGCGATGAAACATGCTCTGGATGTTGACTTGATCCAATGGAACCTCATCGTCGCTCACCTCTTAACTGTTTTCTTCGAGTTGAGTTTTTCTTTATTAGCCTTAATTTCGCGGCAAGCTCTTTCGAGTAGTTCGCGATCAAATACACCAGTATCAATAACGACCTTGTTTGTGATAGGCTGCGTTTTGGTTTTCATCAGATAATTCCTTTCTGATTAGCCACTGCAGCTGTCTCATGATCTAAATATCCAGCGGTTCTCATCATTTCCTCATATGTTCTGTTTAGAGGAGTCGCTAACTTCTTCAAAGTTGCTGGGGTAGGAAATTGGTCTCCATTTTCAATCCTTGCAATTGTCGCATTGCTGACACCGGAAGCAACAGATAGTGAGCGTTGACTATCGTAGCCAGCCTTTTCACGAAGGGATCGTAATCGTTCGCCAAAATTCATTTATTAGCACCTCTCTTCTGTTTCGTACTCTACACAAATTATAATAACACGCGTCGTGTACTACACGCAACACTAAATTTGTATTGCTATACACACTAATTTTGTTTCGCATACGCCACACTTTGATAAAATAGAAGTAAGGGGGAGTTGATCGAATGGATTTACAAGAATTCGGATTATATTTTGCTGAGTTAAGAGAAAAAAGTGGGTTTAGTAGCCAAAGGCAACTAGCTCAAAAAAGTGGAATAAGTAATGGAACTATAGCAAGGATTGAATCTGGGGTTCAGAAAGCGACACCTGAAACTTTAATAAGCCTTGCTAGACATTTGGAGGGGAATCCTTACTTAGACTTTCTCTCTAAGCTTGGATATGTAACAGTATCCGATATATCAAGTCATAATGAATTACTTAAAATAGAAAAGTACAAAAGTTTATTTTCATCTTTGTATATAGCTTATCAGTTCTTAAAGAGTGAAGGGGTAGCAAAGGATTTCATAGATGAAATGAACTCTGCAGTTTCAAAAGAAGCAAAGAAACATAATATTGAGTTTGATATAGCAGCGTTTGAAAAAGATCCAGAAAAAACTATTACCGAAATTTTAAGACAAACTAAAATGGAGTATTTAGATTTAATTAATGTCACTTCAATTAATGAGATACGAGGATATAAGGACATAGATAAAATAATCTCTGAAAATGTAGATTTCGATAAAAGGTTAGATCTGTTGAAGGAAGAGAGACAGAAGCTTAATGAAGAAATCGAAAAAGATTTTCTCGATAATTATAGGAAAGTTTTTTATGATAGCAGTTTCTCTACTGAAGAGAATGGTTTGGTGAATGACTTAATTAGAAAAGCCGTAATCTCTAAAAGAACAGGTAAACCTCTCTCAACAATAGGACTTGGTTTATATGAAAAGAACAGAGAAAAAAAACTCGAACCTGCAAATGAAGGTGCTGAGTTTTTTGATGGTGATATCGCAAAAAAAATCGAGTTTTTTGAGCACTTGGAAAATGATTTGAAATTAGACCTCACTGACCCTGAGGTTCAAAAAAAACTCAAGAGAGCCGCCAAAATTATCTTCTCCGAGGAAGACTGACTCAAGATCAGACGCTAATTGCTTCATTTCTAGCTCATCTATATGTAGATCTCTCAATTCACAAATTATCTTTTCTAATTTAGTATTTACCATGCTGTCACTTCCGTTCCTATTTCTTGGCTGAATGAGAACACTTGTGCTCATTCAATTATACATGTGCTCATTAAATTGGTAAACCACAACAACCGTTTTTTTGATAATTTTAAATTAAGGAGCAGCGCGATGCGGTATGAACCGGATCGTTGCCAACTCAAGCTTCTATACAAACAGACAGGCATATCCCAACGGATGGTTCACATAATTACTGGTATCCCTGAAAGCCAGTTAAGTGATTACGCGAACAATCGAACAGTAATGGGATACGGCACTGCTGTTACTATCGCCAAAGCATTGAAACTTGATAATAATGAAGAAATCTATACTTGGCGAATTATAGAAGAATCTTGAATTGGCATCAGGAGGTCACCCTCCCGATCCCGTTCAAAACTTCAAGAAATCTTGAAGTAGTAGTGAACCCTATCTGCTAACCTTTGAAATAGATCACTCCTAGCCTGTAGCATCTTGCGTAACGATTTCATAGTTAAACCTTACCATTATCCGACATTATTGTTTGTCGAATTTTGGGGTAAAAAATAGGGGCTTAAACCCGGTTTAAGGGGTATTGACAACCCTACAATTTTGACCTTACACGTACAAAAGTACCATCATCGAAGTAAATATTGCTCCCGCTGTCAGTTGTTTCAGTCTTAGCGATCCTATTTTCGTTAATAATTGTCGAACTGTCGTAAGGCTTAAAACCATAATTTGCGTATGCCTTTGAAACATCCTTGAGAGTCCGCAGACTTAGGTATGACCCGCCTTCTGTATGATACGCAGGGCATTTTTCTTTACTTTTTGTTGGCTGCCATAGGTCGATGTAGTTCACATCACCAAGAGATAATTCGACAAAATCCGATTCCATGCCTGTACGATCGTGAATTTTCACGCCTATTATAATCATGATGTCTACTCCTGAGGTTTTAGATTCATAATATGTCAGTTGTACATGATTGAGCATCGCACAAATATTTCCTGTTCTAATTACCATCACTTCATTCTTTTTCTGTATGAATGGTGTTTATATATACATACATCAATGTACGAGTAAATTCCCCAGCCGATGGGACAAAGAAAAGAGAAGGTATAAGAAGATGAAAAAATTAGCTTTATTCACAATGGTTTTTGCACTTGTAGCAGTACTATCAGCTTGCGGAGACACTAAAGATAGCGCATCTCAAGCTAGTCAAACAGACGCGAAGCAACAAGAAGTTGAAGCTGAAAACCAAAAATTGAAAGAAGAAGCAGAAGCCTTGAAAAAGGAACTTGCTGAAAAAGAAGCTGCTGAAGAAAGTAAAGCAGAAGTTGAAACTGTTGCTGCTGAAGCAAATACAGAACCTCAAGAACAACAGAGCGCTGTAACAGCAGAAATGATGAGTGTAGTTGTTCCGAACCTTGTAGAAGGTGGATCTGTAGATCAAAAAACATACGATTACCTTGTAGAGCACGCTGATCTCTTTCCAGCTACATCAGCAGAAACAAAAAAAGCAGCAACAAAAGAGGTAGACAGTAAAATCACATCAAGACATCTATTTAAAAATATCACTCCTTATATTGATAAGATGGTAAAAGTATCGGGTTCTGTCGTCCAAGTACAAGAGGAAGAAACTGATTTTGGTACTGTAGCGTCTATACATATTGTGGACGAAAACGGTAATTCATTAATAGGTTATTACAACAACTCCACAGGTGATATCCTTGATGGGGATGATGTAACTATGCGTGGTGTTCCTACAGCAGTATACTCTTTTGATAATATTAGTGGCGGAACTACCAATTCTATTCTCTTGGCAGTGTCTACAGTCCAAAAAGTTCAATAGTATGAAAACGTCAGATAAGCCCTTCGGGGCTTTTCTTCAACCTCATGATCCGAACATACATTCTTAAAAGGAGCGATTTAGATGAAGGCAGCCTTATACATTCGTGTCAGTACAGATAGGCAGAACGAAGAAGGATTCTCTATGGAAGCCCAGCACGATGTTCTTATGGAGCTGTTGGAGAAGAAAGGTATGGAGCTGTACCGCGTTTATTCAGATCCAGGCATTAGTGGACGCACCATTAAAAAACGACCAGGTATACAACGACTTATTGCCGATATGAAAGCTGGCAAGTTCGATGCCGTTCTAGTTCACAAGCTGGATCGTTTGAGTCGCAACTTGGGTGATCTGTATGAATTCATTGCCTTAATCAACAAGTTGAACAAACGGTTCGTTGTAGCGTCTCTGGGAAGTGAGGAAATTGATACACAATCCCCAATGGGTAAAGCATTCCTTTATTTCAATGGTATCTTTGCCGAAATCTATTCGGATAACCTTCGTGAAGAAACTCTAAAAGGACTTACCAAGAAGATGGAAAACGGTGGGCTGCATATGTCAAAGGCTCCACTTGGATATGATATTGAAGTCATCGATGGGGAACGTAAGCTCATCATCAATGAATATGAGGCGAAATTAATCAAAGAGGTGTGTAGGCTATATCTTGCTGGCAAAGGGGTTGTGTCCATAGCAAAGCATATGAATGGTCATAGTCGTGGTAAGGAAGGAGGAGTATGGGACAGCAAGTACGTGAGGATCGTTCTGCAAAATCATACGTACACTGGACATAATCACTTTAAACCTGTGCTATGGGAAGAAAGCAAACGAATTATTAAACCTGGAGAACATGAAGCAATTATATCTATGGAAGATTTCCTGAAGGTTCGTAAGATGATGGCGAGACGTGGAGAAGGTCACATGGCAAGACATAGTTATGAATATCCATACGGCGGGATTGTTAAATGTGGTTTGTGTGGAGCAACTTACATCGGTAATGCGTCGAAACAGAAGCTGGCAGATGGAACAGAACGTGTGTATAGAAGCTACCGCTGTCGAAATCAATATTCTAATAAAACTTGCGATGCTCCTGGGATTTCGGAACTTCATTTGCAGCAGCTCATCTTTGAGAAACTACAGATCACAAACAAAAAGCTTCAGGACAAAAAAACGAGTGCTCAAGCTAAGAGCGATCAGCGTTTACTACAGAAAGAGATCGAAGTATCTAATCGCCGCCGGAAGAACTGGATGCTTGCTTTAGGTGATGGGAAGCTGTCGCCTGACGATTATGCAAACCTGATCGATGAAGAAGAAGACAGAATGAAGACCATCACTGCTCAATATGAAGAGAAAGAAGATTATTATATCAATGAGCTGTCTACAGAAGAAATTAAAGACATGATGGCCAACTTAAAAGATAACTGGGTTCTGATTGAAGCTGAAACACAGAAGCTGCTAGTGCAATCGATGTTCCGTCAGGTTGTAATAAAAAAAGAATCAGACAAGTGGGGCATCCTTCAGATGCGTACCGTCTGATTCCTTTTTTTCTTGGAGATTTTCTCTAAACGCCTTCAACATAGTACTTACTCATTAAGTACCATCTTGGAGGCGAGGGGAGTCGAACCCCTGTCCGAAGATAACGACACATAAGCTTCTACGGGTGTAGTCACAGTTTTGATGTCACCCGAGTATCGCCCCGTAACCGGCTATACGTTGGGTCAGCCTGATTGTCTTCTTCAGCACACCCCAGGCGGAGATGTGACAGCGTATCCCACTACTTGTTAGCCCCTAATCCTGTCACATGGGCGATGCAGGTTAGAAGCACGCACACAGTTTCTTAGGCTGCGAAAGCGTAGTTTGTTTGTTGTTTGCCGTTTAATAGGCTTTAGCGTTGATGAAGTGGACGCGTCCCCACTACCCGCTACCCATGCTCGAACTATCCCCGTCGAATCCATAAACGCCCCCTCATATTGAAGGGCTCCAGGATTAATCCGTGAATACGGAGCAAAGATGCTGCACATCTTTTTCCTCCAAGGTAAAAAGATGCTTCTTTCAAACTCGGCATTCCTGTCTGCTACAAGAACATCATAACACAGGAACAATCACCGATATAGTACAGATTGCTGGAAGACGTTCCAGCATGCTGAGCAACTGTGCAAGCTTAACCAACACACATATGATGCTCATGCGTCTACATATTATACCGCGTCCCTCAAGGGAAGTAAAGTTGAGTACCGAAGTGCAGACCATTCATGAGCATGAACAGCTTTTCTTAACTATCTTACCCACGATCCTAACAAACTACGCAGCCATTAGCAAACATACTGCAACGATTCTTTCCAGCAACTCTCACAAAGCTACCCGATACATCACTACTAACAATTTCTATTAGACAGGTTACATGGCAAAGTGTTGTATCTCCTATCAGACCTGGCACAAAAATCTGACAGACCACCGTAACTGGGACCTCTAATCAAAACAAAAATCCCAAGCTCTACCCAACTACGGGTAAAACCTGAGATCCTAATTTCTAGCATAACCTGCTTATCACTAACTAACTTACCATGCGTCATTCAACACATAGCAACCCAATCAACGAGCAACTTTCTGCTTCTCGCGCAGTACCCGTTGAATATCACGTTGTGCATCGCGTTTTGCAGCAGACTCCCGTTTATCATACTGCTTCTTACCTTTACCCAGTCCGAGCAAGAGCTTCGCATACCCGTTACGAATATAGATCTTCAGCGGTACAATGCTGTATCCATCCTGCTTCGACAGCCCAAGCAGCTTGTGAATCTGCACTTTATGCATCAGCAGTTTGCGTGTACGTGTTGGATCAATTGGATTATGACGGTTCCCTTGTTCAAAAGGACTAATATGCATATTGTGAATATGAATCTCACCGTTCCGAATCGTGGCAAATGCATCTCCAATATTCGCACGGCCGTTACGAAGAGATTTAATCTCCGTTCCGGTAAGCACCATGCCCGCTTCATACGTATCTTCAATGAAGTAGTCATGGGAAGCCTTTTTATTCTGTGCAAGCACTTTACTCTGTCCATCATTCTTGCCCATGTCCTCACTCCTTCTCCGTAAAATAAGCCGGTACCTATGCTCTACAGCAGCGCACCATACATTTCCTCAGGTACCACATGCCAGACCTTAATTGTAGCAAGGACCGCTGTTAAAATCAAGAAAGAGGCGGTCTGCGCCGCCCCTTCCCATTACACTCATTTCATGCTCAGCGAAACGCGATTACTTTTTCTTCTTCCGTACAAAAGCCGCCGTTCCGTTGGCTGGTGCGCCTTTACTCTTCTTGCGCTTACGGCGTGGTGCTCCGCCTTCCTGAACACCGCCCGGTGTAGCTCCTTCTCCGATAAACACACCGCTAGGTGAGGTGTTTTTGCGTCCACTACCGCCTTTGCCACCTTTACCTCCGCCTTTACCGGATTTGAAGCTTCCTTCACCACGACTGCTGCCGCTGTTCAGAGCATTCCCTTGTCCACTAGCTGAAGTGCCTTCCTGGCCACCTGCGGTAGAGCTATAACCACCTTTGCCCGAACCAAAACCAAAGCTTACCGCCCCCTTGCTCCGGCCTGCTGATCCGCCGGCATCTCCAGCACGACGCTCACCTCTCGGTTTGCCGCCACCTTTGCCACCCGAGCTTCCTACTGTGTTCGAAGCTCCGCTACGACCGCCACGTCCGCCTTTGCTGCTTTCATCGGCTGATCTGCCGCCACGGCTGCCTCCAGCACCGATTGGCGCGCCTTTACCACCACGCGAGCCACTGAATCCACCAGAACCACTCTTCGCGCCGCCGCGTGCTCCGCCACCAGCAGGACGTCCACCTTTACCGCCACGTCCACCGCTGAAGCCACCTGGACGTTCGCCGCGAGGTTTCATGTCAACCATTTCAAAGTCAATCGTGTACTCTTCCATGCTCACACGCGCTACACGAATCTTCACCTCATCACCGATGCGGAAGACCTTGGAGGTGCGTTCGCCAATCAGAGCCATATGTTGGTCGTCAAAATGGTAATAGTCGTCTGTGAGCGCACTCAGGCGAATCAGACCCTCTACCGTATTTTCCAGTTCAATGAACATACCGAAGCTGGTTACACTGCTGATCATGCCTTCGAACTCTTCGCCGACTTTATCGAGCATGTACTCTGCTTTCTTCATTTTCTCTGTATCGCGCTCAGCTTCAACCGCCACACGCTCACGTTCCGAAGACTGTTGAGCAATATCTGCCATACGTCCCGCCAAATACTCCTGACGGTTCTCAGGCAAAGCCCCATTGTTCTCAATCACTTCCCGAATAACACGGTGAATGACGAGGTCGGGATAACGACGGATCGGTGATGTGAAGTGACTGTAGAACTCTGCTGCCAGACCAAAGTGACCGGACATCTCGGAATCATACTTGGCCTGTTTCATGGAACGCAGCATCATTGTACTGATAACCGTTTGTTCCTTCGTTCCATTAATATCCTCAAGCAGGGATTGAAGAGCCCGTGGATGAATCGCGTTGCCACGTCCTTTGACGTGGTGTCCGAAATTCGCCGCAAAGGCGAGAAAATTTTGCAGTTTTTCCTGATCTGGATCTTCATGCACACGATAAATGAACGGAACCTTCAACCAGTGGAAATGCTCTGCTACCGTTTCATTGGCTGCCAGCATGAATTCCTCAATGATTTGCTCCGCAATCGAACGCTCCCGTTTCACGATATCGACTGGTTTGCATTCTTCATCCACGATGATTTTGGATTCTTCAAAATCAAAGTCAACCGCACCGCGGCGCATACGCATCGCACGAAGCTTCAAAGCAATCTCTTTCATCAAGTGGAAATCATCCACTAGGTCCTTGTAACGCTCCAACAATTCAGGCTCTTCACCTTCAAGAATTTTACGAACGTTGGAATACGTCATCCGCTCTTTGGTCTTGATAACACTTGTGAAAATGTCGTGTTTCACAACCTTCATCTGGTCGTTGAACTCCATCTCACAAGACAGGGTCAAGCGGTCTACCTGCGGGTTCAAACTACAGATCCCGTTGGACAACCGTTGCGGAAGCATCGGAATAACACGGTCCACCAGATACACGCTGCATCCCCGATTGTACGCTTCCTGGTCCAGCTTGGAGTTCTCCTGCACATAATAGCCTACATCGGCAATATGAACGCCCAGACGATAGTTACCGTTAGGTAGTTTCTCCACATTGACAGCGTCATCGAGATCCTTCGCGTCTTCGCCATCAATCGTAACGATATTCAACCCACGCAGATCGCGGCGACCTTGCTGGATAATTTCTTCTTCCGTAATGGCATCCGGTGCTTTTTCGGATTCTTCCACCACTTCATCCGGGAAAGCTTCAGGCAGCTGATGTTTACGGATCACTGACAAAATATCAATGCCCGGTTCATCCTTATGACCGAGAATCTCGATCACTTCACCTTCTGCTGCTGCCCGGCCCTCTGGATAGCTGACGATTTTCGCAACAACTTTTTGCCCATCAACAGCTCCATTAAAGTTCGTCCGTGGGATGAAGATATCCCGGTTAATCCGCTTATCGTCCGGAATGACGAAGCCATAAACCTCGTGGCTTTGGAATACACCGACCACTTGCGTGACCGCACGGGTAACAATACGGACAATCTCGCCCTCCAAACGCCCACCGGAAGGACCTTGAGAAGTCACTTTAACAAATACCGTATCTCCGTTCATCGCGCTTTTCATATCATTGGCATGGATGTACACATCCGGGTGTTCCCGATCCTCAGGGATGAGGAAAGCAAACCCCTTCGCATGAGCCTGCAAACGTCCGCGCACCAAATCCATACGTTCTGGCATGCCGTAGCGGTTATTGCGAGTCAGCAAGACTTTGCCGGATTCCTCCAACGTATTAAGCATAATTAAAAAGGCTTTGAAATCAGCCGCGTCTTCAATCTCGAAGTGCTGTTCCAGTTCCTGATAAGTCATCGGTTTATAAGCGGTATCCCGCATAAAGTCGAGCAATTGTTGTTCTGTTATCATTAATATTCACCTCGGGAAACATAAAAGTGTAATCTTGTCTCATCTCTCTATGTATCAGAAACCTTACAAATAGAAAAACCAATTAACTCAGGCCTCACTATCTCATACCCTAGTATACACGAATTCAATCCGGCGCATCCGTACCCTGCAAAATAAACCAAGCATGCATGGCCCCTTGCATAACCGCGCTTTCATGCATCATAACAGCATTTATGCTACATGTGTTTTGCTCTCGAAAAGACAGAAAAGAATCGGCCCAGAACAGGGCGAATATGTAGGAAGGTTACCGAACGGAAGTGAGAAGAAATCGAAGATCAGAATCATGTAGTTCATTGGAAAAGACTGGTCATGAATGAATTTATTAAAAAACCTCCGTTTCTTCTCGAAACGAAGGTTAATCATTCAAGCGTTCCTGCTCGAAACTATCGCGTTACATAAGGCACTCCAACTCTTACTTGGAGACAACCGTAACGATGATAGACAAAATGAAGAATCCTGCACCCAGTACAACTGTTGCACGTTGCAGGAAAAGATCCAGTCCGCGCGCTTTCGTTTTACCGAAAAGATGTTCCGCACCACCGGAGATGGCACCCGCCAAACCAGCGCTTTTCCCGTGCTGCAGCAATACTACAGTGATTAGACCGATCGAAAACACCACGAGCAGCAATTTCAAAGCAATATCCATTCTTTCCACCTCCTACCCATGTGGGCATAACATCTCACCATAAAAACAGTTACTTTAATTGTAACACAGCTATTAACGTGATACAAGTAGTGGCATTTCCTCAATTACTGAGATATAGCCAACATTTTCAACCCTTTTAATCTTCTTTAGTAATTAAAATCAACTTAATAAAAAAGACAAGCCGGTTACCCGGCTTGCCCATGAGTTGTCGTAAGACAACTTATTTTTTGAGGTTGTAGAAACCTTTGAGACCATTGTATTGAGCCAGTTCGCCCAGTTGATCCTCGATGCGGAGCAATTGGTTGTACTTCGCGATACGGTCTGTACGGGAAGGAGCACCCGTTTTAATTTGACCCGCGTTTGTTGCAACAGCGATGTCAGCGATTGTGCTGTCTTCGGACTCACCGGAACGATGGGAGATTACAGCAGTGTATCCTGCACGTTTAGCCATTTCGATTGCATCGAATGTTTCAGTCAATGTACCGATTTGGTTAACTTTGATCAGGATGGAGTTACCGATACCTTGTTCGATACCTCTACCCAGACGCTCTGTGTTCGTTACGAACAGGTCATCACCAACGAGTTGTACTTTGTCTCCCAATTTCTCAGTGAGCAATTTCCAACCATCCCAGTCATCTTCGGACATACCGTCTTCGATTGTGATGATTGGGTATTTCTCAACCCATGAAGCCAAAAGGTCAACATACTCAGCGGAAGTGTAAGATTTACCTTCGCCAGCAAGTGTGTACTTACCATCTTTGTAGAACTCAGTGGAAGCTACGTCCATACCCAGGAATACGTCAACGCCTGGTTTGTAACCTGCTTTTTCAATAGCTTCAATGATTGTAGTGATTGCTTCTTCGTTCGAACCAAGGTTCGGTGCGAAGCCGCCTTCGTCACCTACAGCTGTGTTCAGACCTTTGGAGCTCAGTACGGATTTCAGGTTGTGGAAGATTTCCGCTCCTACGCGAAGAGCTTCTTTGAAGCTTGGTGCTCCAACTGGAAGAACCATGAACTCTTGAACGTCGATGTTGTTGTCAGCATGCTCACCACCGTTGATGATGTTCATCATTGGTACTGGCAGTACTTTAGCGTTGAATCCGCCCAGGTAAACGTACAATGGCAGATCCAAAGCGTCAGCAGCTGCGCGAGCTACAGCCATGGATACAGCCAGGATTGCGTTAGCACCCAGTTTACCTTTGTTTGGCGTACCATCCAAAGTAATCATCAATTTGTCGATACCCAGTTGATCCAATGCATCCATACCGATTACTTCTGGAGCGATTGTTTCGTTTACGTTTTTAACAGCTTGCAGAACGCCTTTACCCAGGTAACGGGATTTGTCGCCATCGCGAAGCTCAACAGCTTCGTGGGCACCAGTAGATGCACCAGATGGAACGATTGCGCGTCCGATTGCGCCGGACTCCAGGTATACTTCAACTTCAACTGTAGGGTTACCGCGGGAGTCGAGGACTTCGCGAGCGTACACGTCAGAAATAATAGTCATGAGTGATAATCTCCTTTTAATTTGGAATTTTATTTTAATACGTTCAGAATAGTTGAGTTTCACCAGGCCACTCCGCATGCAGTACCGTCTTCCGATCGCTGTTATCCCCTGATTTCTCTGAACTTATTTTTATAAGTTGAAATCATGTGATAAAGGCGAACGCTTCGCTTCTACAGATCGGTTCTGCCCGCTTCGTTAAGGTTCAACTTAGGCCTTATTCAATAACCTATTAAAATTATATTATTTACGGCTAGCGATGACAGATGTACCTGTCATTTCAGCCGGTTTAGGCAATTGCATCAGGTCAAGAATCGTTGGAGCGATATCCGCGAGGATTCCGCCTTCACGCAGGGTAACGTTAGCATCTGTAACGATGAGTGGAACCGGGTTCGTTGTGTGAGCAGTGAACGGACGTCCTTGCTCATCGAACACCATATCCGCGTTACCATGATCCGCAGTAATCAGCACAACGCCGCCTTTAGCGAGAACTGCATCCACAACACGGCCCATGCATTCGTCTGTTACTTCTACTGCCTTAATGGTAGGCTCCAGCATGCCGGAGTGTCCAACCATATCAGGGTTAGCGAAGTTCAGAATGATGGCGTCATGTTTGTCTGCTTCAATCTCACGAACACATGCGTCAGCTACTTCATACGCGCTCATCTCCGGCTGCAAGTCGTACGTTGCAACTTTTGGTGAGTTGATCAGCACGCGTGTTTCGCCCGGAAGCTCAACATCACGGCCGCCGCTGAAGAAGAAGGTTACGTGCGGGTATTTCTCGGTTTCTGCAATACGCAATTGTTTCTTGTTGTTCTGTACCAGAACTTCACCCAGCGTGTTGTCGAGGTTTTTAGGCGAGTAAGCCACGTAACCTTCAACGGTCTCGCTGAACAAGGTCAGGCACACGAAGTGCAAGCCCACAGGGAACTTCGGACCGCGGTCGAAACCACGGAAATCCTGGTTCGTGAATACTTGCGACAGTTGGATCGCACGGTCAGGACGGAAGTTGAGGAAAATGACGGAATCGCCGCTCTCCACCAAACCTACCGGCTGGCCATCCGCTTTAACGATAACCGTTGGTTCAACGAATTCGTCAAATACGGATTTTTCATACGATTCTTCAACTGCTTTGAGTGGATCAGTGTATTTTGGTCCATCACCATAAACGATGGCACGATATGATTTCTCAACACGTTCCCAACGTTTGTCACGGTCCATCGCATAGTAGCGACCTTGAACCGTTGCGATTTGTCCTACACCGACTTCCTCGATTTTGGCAATCAGCTTCTGCATGAACTCTTTACCGCTATCTGGCATAACATCACGGCCATCCATGAAAGCATGAATGTATACGTCATTCATTCCTTCTTTTTTGGCGAGATCCAGCATAGCGAACAAGTGGTCGATGTGACTATGTACGCCGCCATCGGACAACAAACCATACAAGTGAAGCTTTTTACCGCTTTGTTTCGCTTCGCGAACAGCTTTAACGAGTGTCTCATTGTCGTAAAATTCACCGTCACGAATCGATTTGGAGATACGAGTCAAATCCTGGTATACGATCCGGCCGGCACCAATATTCAGGTGACCTACCTCGGAGTTCCCCATTTGCCCTTCAGGCAAACCTACCGCTTCACCGCAAGCAGTGAGAGTTGTGTGTGGGAATTGGCTCATAAAACGGTCATAGTTCGGTTTCTTGGCTTGCGCTACCGCGTTGCCTTCCACCGTGTTACGAAGACCAAAGCCGTCCATAATGATCAGTGCTACAGGTTTTGGAGCTGTCATTACTTCGCCCCCTCAACAAGCGCGATGAACGAAGCCGGCTGCAAGCTGGCACCGCCAACAAGCGCGCCGTCGATGTCGCTTTGTCCGAGGTATTCTGTTACGTTCTCAGGTTTAACACTGCCGCCGTATTGAATACGAACTGCATCTGCTACCTTTTGGTCGTACAGATCCTTCACCAGCGTACGAATGTAAGCAATAACTTCATTCGCATCTTGGGAAGTGGAGGATTTGCCTGTACCAATCGCCCAGATTGGCTCATAAGCGATAACCACTTGTGCTGCCTGATCTGCGGACAGACCTGCAAAAGCAGCTTCCGTTTGCACTTTGCACACGTCTTTCGTTTGATCAGCTTCGCGCTCTTCAAGCGTCTCACCAAGACAAAAGATTGGAGTCAATCCGTGACGGAATGCTGCATGCAACTTTTTATTGACAGTCTCATCGGTTTCCGCAAAATATTGACGGCGCTCCGAGTGACCAATAATGACGTAATCCACACCCAGGTCTTTCAGCATCACGCCGCTGATTTCACCTGTGAATGCACCGTTGTCTTCAAAATGAAGATTTTGTGCACCAATTTTGATGTTTGTGCCTTTAACGGCTTCTACCAGGGATGGCAGATTCGTAAACGGTGCGCAAATAACAGTCTCTACGCCTTCAACTTCCGCTTTTCCTTTAACTTCCTGAATGAAGTCATTGGATTCGGAAACCGTTTTGAACATTTTCCAGTTACCTGCGATAATCGGTGTTCTCATGGTTTTCAACTCCTTCATGCTATAGCTTAAAGCTTACTTGTCGTTCAATGCAACTACGCCAGGAAGCACTTTGCCTTCCATGAACTCGAGCGATGCACCGCCACCTGTAGAGATGTGGTCCATTTTGTCAGCCAATTTGAACTTCTCAGCTGCTGCTGCGGAGTCACCACCACCAATGATGGTGTATGCTTCTGTCTCTGCACAAGCTTCGGCAACCTCACGTGTACCGTTAGAGAAAGGCTCAATTTCGAATACGCCCATTGGTCCGTTCCATACAACCAGCTTGGAGTTTTTGATCACTTCAGCATAGATTGCACGAGTTTTCGGTCCGATGTCCACGCCTTCCCAGTCTGCAGGGATGCCGTCGATACCAACGATTTGTGTGTTTGCACTTGCACTGAAGTCGTCAGATACAACGATATCTACCGGCAGGTAGAAGTTTTTGCCCAATTTTTTTGCTTTTTCAATGAAACCAAGAGCAACGTCCAGTTTGGAATCATCCAACAGAGATTGTCCGATTTCATGTCCTTGTGCTTTGAAGAACGTGTAAGTCAGGCCGCCACCGATGATTACGTTGTCTGCAATGTTCAACAGGTTGTCGATCACATCGATTTTGTCTTTAACTTTGGAACCACCGATGATTGCTGTGAAAGGACGCTCAGGGTTGGAGATTGCTTTGCCCAACACTTCAAGTTCTTTCTCCATCAATAGACCGGATACTGCTGGCAACAAATGAGCGATACCTTCTGTCGAAGCGTGTGCTCTGTGAGCTGCGCCGAATGCATCGTTAACGAATACGTCAGCCAGTTCAGCAAATTGTTTTGCCAATTCAGGATCGTTTTTCTCTTCGCCTGCGTGGAAACGAACGTTCTCAAGCAACAATACGTCGCCATTGTTCAGTTCAGCGATTTGAGCTTTTACTGTTTCGCCAACGGAATCATCCGCTTTAACGACTTTTTTACCGAGCAATTCGGACAAACGCTCAGCAGCTGGAGTCAAACGCATGGATTCAACCACTTCGCCTTTTGGACGGCCCATGTGGCTTGCCAAAATAACTTTAGCGCCTTTTTCGATCAAGTAGTTGATCGTAGGAAGCGTGGCACGAATACGTTTGTCATCTGTAATTTTACCATCTTCGAGCGGCACATTAAAATCTACACGGACAAAAGCCCGTTTTCCTGTCAATTCGATATCGCGTACACTTTTTTTGTTCATCTGTATTTCCTCCGCACCCATGTATTTGGTGGACCAATCAAGAGCTGAAATCCCTTGTCAATCCTGGTGTTTTTGAGAAATTTGCAAAATGTTGATATATAAAGAGCGGAAACAATAGCATCTGTTTCCGCTCTATGTTATTGCAGATATTACTTAATCATTTTTGCAAAGTGCTCCAAAGTGCGAACCAGTTGAGCAGTGTAGGACATTTCATTGTCATACCAAGCTACAGTTTTAACCAATTGTTGGTCGCCAACAGTCAGAACTTTAGTTTGAGTTGCATCAAACAGGGAACCGAAAGTGATACCTTGGATATCGGAAGATACGATTTCGTCTTCAGTGTATCCGAAAGTTTGTGGATCGGAAGCTTCTTTCATAGCTGCGTTAACTTCTTCAGCAGTTACTTTTTTGTTCAAAACAGTTACGAGCTCAGTCAGGGAACCAGTAGCTACTGGCACACGTTGAGCTGCACCGTCGAGGATACCTTGCAGTTCTGGAATAACCAGACCGATTGCTTTAGCAGCACCAGTTGTGTTAGGGATGATGTTTTCAGCTGCTGCGCGAGCACGACGGAAGTCACCTTTAGGGTGTGGAGCATCCAAAGTGTTTTGGTCGCCAGTGTAAGCGTGAATTGTAGTCATCAAACCTTGAACGATTCCGAATTTGTCTTGCAGTGTTTTTGCCATAGGTGCCAGGCAGTTTGTTGTGCAAGATGCGCCGGAGATTACAGTTTCAGTACCGTCGAGGATTTCATGGTTTACGTTGTAAACGATGGTTTTCATGTCGCCAGTAGCTGGTGCGGAGATAACAACTTTCTTAGCTCCACCTTTCAGGTGTTTCTCAGCTGCTTCTTTAGTTGTGAAGAAACCAGTACATTCCAGAACGATATCTACGCCCAGGTCGCCCCAAGGAAGTTCTTCTGGGTTACGGTTAGCCAATACTTTAACTTCTTTACCGTTCACTTTGAAGAAGCCATCGTGTACTTCAACATCGCCATCGAAGCGACCTTGAGTTGTATCATATTTGAGCAAATGAGCCAGCATTTTAGCATCAGTCAAGTCGTTGATTGCTACTACTTCAATGCCCTCTACATTTTGAATACGGCGGAATGCCAAGCGTCCAATACGTCCAAAACCGTTAATACCTACTTTAATCATGAGTAAGTTCCTCCCAAGTTTTGATTAATTTTTTTTATGAAACTTATATATTCAAGACAGACCGTGAAGTCCGTCAAGACAACAATGGTTGTGGTGAAAAGTAAACTCTTATTCCATTTCGGCAACGATGACTTCGGCAGCAGCCTCGTCAATAATCAGAATATCTTCCTGGCCAAATCGCAGCACGGAGTGAATAGCAGCAGCTTTGCTTTTGCCACCTGCAATTCCGATCACGACATCGGTTCGTTCAATATCCTGGAGTCGCATGCCCAGCGTAAGCATGGTGTGTACCACCTCACCCTGATCATTAAAGTAATAACCGAAGGATTCAGATACGGCCCCTTGCGCCTGAAGTTCATCTATGATCTCTGTCGCAAGTTTACGGCGCCGTGCCATCTCTACGGCATCACCGATTCCATGAATGACGATCCGCGATTTTCGAATCAGCTGCAGAATCTCCTGAACACTTGGGTCCTGGATTAGTGATTCGTAAGCATGATCACTAAGCAAATCCGGTACATGCAGGAGTTTGTATTGGGCCCCTACCCGTTTTGCCATCGTGGATGCAATCGTATTGGCCTGAATTTCAAGGCTTTCTCCCAGCCCACCGCGTGCCGGTACAAACCAGACACCTTTCAGCGATGTTGGCGGAGTCAGTTGCTCTGCGACTCCAGCCGTTGTTGAACCGCCAGTTACGGCGACAACATCGTTATCAGTCATAATATTACCCAGAGCCTTCGCTCCGGCTCTACCCAGTTCCCGTTTGGCAAATGGAGAAATGTCCGAATCACCAGGAACCACAACTACCTTTTGCAGACCGTAGGCTTGCTTGATGCGCTCTTCCAGTTCGGATAATCCGAACAGCTCTTTGGCGACGGGTTCCAACTGCTGCAGCAATTCATGCCCTGCCTCACTGATCTTCATGCCTGCACTGTCAATTTCAATAAGTCCCTGAGCCTTTAACAAATCGGTCTCAGCCCTCAGAACCCGCTCGGTCATCTGCATGGAATTAGCTAACGTTCTTCGTCCGATCACATCCGATAACATGATCTGGTGCAGAATCGTATACCTCTTCTTCAAGACATCCATGAGATCAGGCAGAAGCTGCTTTTGCACTTCTAAAATCGTTCGCATGCTTTCCACTCCCGCAAGCTTCTCGTTCCAAGCTTTCTTTCATGGCCCCAAAACGTCCCGGGTTAACTTTTTAAGTCCCACGTCTATTCTACCTAAAACTGACGTGACATGCAAGTGTTTCGAAGCGTTAAATCGACACGTTTCAGGCGTTTGTACGCGCCTATTTTCACAATGTCAATCTACTATGATCGAGAACAACCTGTTCGACACCATATATAGAAGCAAAGTAAAATTCTCATCTACATATTGCTTGCTATGGTTTTTCATATGGCATGTCCAAAACCTCTTTTAGCATTTACCTATTTGCGCTCTTTATCCACTTATTTTCATCATGATCAATTTCAGGGTATTCCAAACCAAAACAGCGAACATCAGCTTGCAATTAAATTACTCATGAGCTATAATCATTATTGCTGTCACATATTTGAAGCTTCTATTACAAAACTGCTTTTATGCAACTATGTTTGCAGCAATAATCAATGTGCGCCCGTGGTCCAATGGATATGACGTAGGCCTCCGAAGCCTGAGATCCAAGTTCGATTCTTGGCGGGCGCGCCATTCTTAATTAGTAGCTCATAACACTCTTAACCAATGAAACCGAATAGGTTTCTTTTTTTTTCAAACTTAGTTTGACTTTCTTTGACTTTTTGTTTGGAATTGTTTATGATGTGGGTAATACGGTAACAGTTTATATATAACACCAATTAACATTTACATTTCTGAGGAGGTTTTTCACGTGAGTTATATTCCAATGGTCGTTGAACAGAGCAACCGCGGTGAGCGCGCCTATGACATCTATTCCAGATTGCTGAAGGATCGTATCATCTTCCTTGGCAGTGATGTAAATGACGTTGTGGCGAATTCCATCATGGCACAGATGTTGTTCCTTACTGCGGAAGATCCGGAGAAAGACATTCACTTATACATCAATAGCCCCGGCGGCTCCATTACAGCCGGTATGGCGATTTACGATACTATGCAATTCATCAAACCGGATGTATCTACCATCTGTGTAGGTATGGCGGCTTCGATGGGTGCATTCCTGTTGAATGCAGGTGCCAAAGGTAAACGTTTTGCATTGCCTAACAGCGAAATCATGATTCACCAACCACTTGGTGGTGCGCAAGGTCAAGCTTCGGACATCGAAATTCGTGCCCGCCGCATCCTGAAAATGCGTGATACGTTGAACCGCATCATCGCTGAGCGCTCAGGCCAACCGCTGGAGCGTATTGAGAAAGATACAGATCGTGACTACTTTATGAGCGCTGCTGAAGCTGCCGATTACGGTATCATCGATAAAGTTATTGAAAACGTAGGTTCCCAAGGCATCTAAGCCGAGGCGAATCGCCAATTAAACGGATATACCATATAGCCCACTCAAACGGCAACGCCCAGTTGAGTGGGCTATATGAAAAAAGGACGCTCTCGTCAATATGACGAGGGCGTCCTTTTTTTGAAGATAATTTAAAAGTGCATGATAAATATTTAATTGATTCACTTTAACTCTCTTAGCGTTACGTTTGCAATAAGCCCAAGACTAATACTAAAGTTACATTTACGAACCGAGCTACGCATACGCTATTAGCCATCATTTCAACGAAATGAAATTCTAATACTTTACTTGTTTGCTGTTAAGCCACTGAACGGCTCTGTGCCTTTAGGAAGCAACTCTTTGTATGTGAACGGGAATTCTGGGAAGCCTTCCGCATAAGCTGTATACTCATACAACTGGAAGAATACAACTACACCTGTTGGTGTTACATAGAAATCCTGATCTTTATTCAGACCTTTATAGCCTTCAAGGTAACCACCGCTAGCTTTAAGCTGATCTCCAACTTTTTTGCTTACTGTCTGACGCACAGTTTTGTTATTTTGAATTACATCATCCAGACTCAATTCCTTGCCGGAATCCAGAGCAAAGGTGTGACCTGAACGGAACGTCATGCCATGTGCACCTGCATAGTCCTGATAACTTTGCGTAATGAGTCCAAGCACACCATTTTCGTTGTATGTCACGACATAAGAACTCTCAAATGCATATGGACGGTTCGCTGCTGCGTCACCAAATTCCTTAGTTTGTTTTTTGAAATCTGCTACAAAAGCATCGACTTCATCTTTCAGCACCTTGTTGATAGCTGCTTCTGCTTTATCGTTAGCCAGTCCGCTAACCTGAGGATATTGAATATCGACTTCAGCGTTCTTGATGCTGACTTTCACTGTTGCCGCTTTGACTGTCACGCTATTTTGCTTCACTTTGCTCAGCGTCAGTGTCTTGGCTTTGCCATCCCAGTTGCCCTGAACACCCAAATAATCTCTCATTGCAGAAAACGGAATATAAAATCGGCCATTGATCAGCTTCGCTTCCACTTGTGGATAGTAGTTATTAATTCTAACACTCGGTGCCCCATCAATCAGGCTGATGGTCATCGTATTATTAGCTGCCGTTAAGGAGTACTCCTTAGCCTTTGCATCATATTTCAAGCTTCCACCTGCAACATCTTTCACTGCGGTAAGCGATACCCAAGTGGAGCCACCTTGAAGCAGTCCTTTTTGAGTAAGAGTTTTGCCTCCCGACTTCAGAGTTACCTCAGTAGGTGTTGTCACTTTCGTGGATACTGAAGCTGCCTGTACAGAACTATCCTGCCATACAGCCCCGCTCCCCACAATAATTCCTGCCGCCAGTAGTGCACTAGTCCATTTTTTCCATGATGTCATATATAAAACTCCTCTCTCGAATTCAAATTTGAGTGTCATTGCGTATGTATCCTGATTTGATCGTATGCCTCATACGCTCACCTCTTTATTATAATTAACCCAATTGCGGAAAGGTTTACAGCTCCAGTTACAATGTTGTTCGATCCAGATACCTATAATGAAGGTTTTGTTACGAACAAATGGACAAAAAAGATACCAAAAACCAGCAATTTATTTCGGCATATTTCATCTCTTCTTTCCAAACTTCATCAAAGTGCGCCTTTACAACAAAAAAGACGCTGTCCGATGGACAACGTCTTTGTCATTATTGCCTTTCGCCCGCTCAAGCATATTTTTTAACGGACATCCAGCCTTTATTTACTTTACTTCACTTATTTCATTTCATAAGTAATATTCAGCGTTGTGCTTACTTTAACCTGTCCTGTTTCAATTTCTGTGCTACCAGCAGAATCAGCTGTTGCTTTGGACATCAAAGCCTCACTTGCATAGAACACAGGTACATTGGCGTCACCTTGGCTCACGGAGAGAACAGCACCCAGTTGACGTTTAACCGCTTTTGCAATAGCTCCAGCTTTTACATCAGCATTAGCAACAGCTTTTTCAATTACCTGAGCTTCAAAGCTCTCCGGTTTTTCTACCGTAAAACGTACATTTTCAATATTGTTGGCACCAGCTTGGGATGCAGCATCCAGGAGTTCACCAATCTTGTCCATCTCCCGGTAAGTTACAGTCAATGTGTGATGAGCTGTGTACCCTTTGATCTTCTGTCCGTCTTTTTCACTATACGTGTAGTCAGGCTGTACGTAGAACTGGCTGGTTTGAATATCATCCGCACTGATTTTCCACGTACTTTTCAGCAGATTGCTAACCTTTTGAATTTTCGCTGCATTCGCTTTTTGCGCAGAGGCTGCGGTATCTGCCGTACTGTTCACTCCAATGGAAAGATAAGCGATGTCAGGCTTCACCTGAATCTCACCTGTACCCACAACGTTAATCACGTTTTGCTGTACCCCCTGTATCTCAGCAGCATATGCGTAGTTACTTGGTGCCACCCACGCAGTACCTCCTACTAGCAATGTACCTGCGACCATCACCGCGCCCAGCGGTTTCATCCATAATTTACCCATTACGTTAGCCTCCTTAAGTTTTAACATCTCAAACTCAAATCGATTTGATACCTAACAGACGGGCTTAATTCCATAATGTTGCACTTGACAGTCATAAAACGCAAAAAAGCCCCTTTCGGGACTTCTTCATTGAGTTCAAATCATATCTTATTGGTTCTCAAGCTCTTCCTTGCTTACCAGACTAACTAAAGCGTTTACAGCCTGTTCGGCGTCCGCGCCTTCTGCACTAATCTGGATTTCCGTACCAGTACTGATTGCAAGGCTCATGATCCCCATGATACTTTTTGCATTTACTTTTTTGTCGTCCTTCTCGACGAACACTTCAGATGAGTACTTATTCGCTTCTTGAACGAACAGTGCCGCAGGTCTGGCATGGAGACCCGTTTTCAAACGGACAACTACCGGGTGCTTTGTCATGGAAACTTACCCCCTATTATGAAATCTGGACATTAAATACACAATTATATTTATAACATTATACCATATAACCAGAGCAGGACACTAGAAGAAAAAACTCAGGGTGATTGGATGTCATTATTATGACCCATTTTAGCCTTTTTACATCACCTCATTACACCTGAGTAGCTCTCCAAGATAATTACAGGCTGACTTTAAGCTGACCTTTTGGTGAAAACCAAAGCAATCAGTTTTGCCAGCAGCCTACCCTTCATTTAACCATAACGCTCGGTACGAACCTTTTCTGCCAGCTCATCAATCTTGCGAAGCCGGTGATTCACCCCGGACTTACTTACTGTACCTTTAAGCAGTTCGCCTACTTCCTTCAAGTTGATATCCGGATGAGCGAGTCTGACTTCAGCCACTTCACGAAGCTTTTCGGGCAACGACTCCAGACCAACTTCCTTTTGCAACAGTCTGATGTTATCGATCTGTCTGACGGCTGCTCCAATCGTTTTGTTCAGGTTCGCCGTCTCACAATTGACGATTCGGTTGACGGAATTACGCATATCTCGCATGATACGCACATCCTCGAACTTGAAAAGGGCCTGATGTGCACCAATGATACTGAGCAGTTCAATGATTTTCTCGCCTTCCTTAATGTATAGAATAAATCCTTTTTTGCGTTCTATACACCGGGCATTGAGATGAAATTCATTCGCCAGGTCCACCAGGGCCTGACAGTGCTCCTCGTACATGGATGCAATCTCCAGGTGGTAGGATGAACCTTCAGGATTGTTGACTGAGCCTCCTGCCATAAATGCTCCTCGAAGATAAGCACGTTTACAGCAGTTATTTTTGAACAGCTCTCCACTGATCCCAGGAGTAAACAGAAATCCTTCGGAAACAATGTACAGATCTTTTAAAATCACCTGTACCATGGTTGGAATCCGAACAATATATACATTGTTCTTTTTCAGCCGCATTTTTTTGCGGACAAGCAATTCCGTATGCACTTGAAAATGCTTTTTAAGCAGAGAGTATGCCCGTCTTGCAATGGCGGCATTCTCCGTCGAAATATCCAAGATGACTTTTTTATTCGATAACTGCACCGCACCAAGCATACGGATGAGGGCTGAAAGTTCCGCCTTTTCGCAGCACGGTTCGCTTTCGATCATCGTTAGTTCTTTTTTGGTCTGTGCTGCAAACGACATGGGACTTCACCTCTTCCGTAACATCCAATTTTGTACAAGTTGATAGATGTGATGGCTCAGCTTGTCGGCATCATGACGCAGATAAGTCCGGAATAGGACCAAAGTATCCGCAACCACTTGATAGCCGGCACTCTTCAGCACATTCATATCCAGGACAACTGGTTTAGCTCCTTTTTCCGCATACTTATTCTGCACCTGCAGCGGAATATCACCATTATTTACAATGACATAGTCGAAAATTTGTTGTCCTACATGCTCATGTACCGCCTTGAGGTGGTCACTCACCGTGTAATTATCCGTCTCTCCTGGCTGTGTCATCACATTACAAATAAACATTTTTACTGCGTCAGCCTCAACGACAGCTTCAGCCAGCTTAGGTACAAGCAGATTGGGCAGAATGCTCGTGTAGAGACTACCTGGTCCAATCAGAATGGCGTCTGCCTGACGAATAGCCTCAACAGCCTCTGGCAACGGCTCCACGTGATCCGGTTCAAGGAAAACGCGTTTGATCCGTAAGCCAGCTTCAGGGATCTTGGACTCGCCAGTAACAATCGATCCGTCCTCCATCTCTGCATGCAGTATAACGGCCTGCCCGGCTGCGGGTAATACCTCACCCCGAACGGCAAACACGCGGCTAAGTTCCCGCACAGCGGTCACAAAGTCGCCCGATATATCCGTCATTGCAGCCAAAATCAAGTTACCCAGGCTGTGGCCTGCAAGCCCCGCGCCTGTATTGAAGCGATAATTCAGCATATCCGACAACAACGGTTCCACATCTGCTAGCGCCGTGAGTACGTTACGAATGTCGCCCGGAGGCGGCATTTGCAACTCATTACGCAGGATGCCCGAACTTCCTCCGTCATCCGCCACCGTCACGATGGCCGTGATGTCCAGCGGCTTTTCCTTCAAACCGCGCAGCATCACGGATAATCCGGTTCCGCCGCCCATGACTACAATTCTCGGACGTTCTCTTCGTGGTCCGGCTTCTTTCATCCCTTCACCCTCTTCAATGACGGTCCCGGTCGGCGTCGCGATGGCTCACGGTGACAGCCTCAGTTTCGCTGCTTCCCAACATTTTGCCCAAATATTCCGATATTGCTACCGAACGATGCTTGCCTCCGGTACAGCCGATTCCAATAATAACCTGGCTTTTGCCTTCCTTCCGGTATTGCGGAATCAGAAAATGCAGCATATCCAGCAGCTTGGTCAGAAACGCCTGCGTCTCCGGCCATTTCATAACATATTCATATACATCACTATTCTGTCCCGTATTCGGACGTAAATGTTCAATATAATGCGGATTTGGCAAGAAACGAACATCAAACACCAGATCCGCATCGATAGGAATACCGTATTTGAACCCAAACGACGTAATATTTACCGACAGCATATGGCTTTCCAGATGAGAAAAGCGGGATATGATGCGCTCTTTCAATTGAGCAGGCTTCATCGTACTGGTATTCAGTACCTGAGTGGCGGAATTTTTGAGTTCCTCCAGCATCTTACGTTCCAGCCGGATGCCGTCCAGCGGCATGCCCTCAGGAGCCAGTGGATGTCTGCGCCTGCTCTCCTTATAGCGCTGGACTAATACAGAGTCTGTCGCGTCCAGGAATAATATTTCACAATGAATGGTAAAATGATCTTTAATATAGTTCAGTGACTCGGACAAAGCCGTAAAGAACTCACGACCGCGAAGGTCGATAACCAGTGCGACCTTGCCAATTTTGCCGTTCGATTGCTCAATCAACTCCGCAAATTTTGGAATCAATACCGGTGGAAGATTATCCACACAGAAGAAACCAAGATCCTCCAGGCTTTGTACTGCAATCGTCTTGCCTGCTCCGGACATGCCCGTAATGATAATGAGCGTGGCGCCTGTGCCCGGTGAAACTTCACCTTCAAGCATAAATGTCCCCTCCTTATCATATTGCTGTCGGATTATACTGTTACGAGGTTACTAGGAACGCAAGAGAAGACCAGCCGCGCCAACAATCCCTGCATTATTGCCAAGCGTTGCTTCAAGAATATTAACCCCTTCTTGTAGCGGTTCAGGTGTCAGTTTCGCAAATACAGTGCGTACTTCATCAAACAAAATATTACCCGCTTTGGATACACCGCCACCGATAATGAACATCTCAGGGTTAATCACAGCCGCTACAGCCGCCATTGATTTGCCCAGATAGAACGCTGCACGATTGACGATACGAAGAGCAACTTCATCGCCCGCTTTAGCTGCATCAAATACTTCTTTAGCTGCAATCTTGTCCACGAGTGCCAGTGATGTATGATCTCCTCGCTCTACAGCGTCTTTGGCCATACGAATAATTCCGGTTGCTGAAGATACAGTTTCCACGCATCCCATTTTGCCGCATCCGCACTGAATGGCTTCCAGATCAGGAACAACACTGACATGACCAAGCTCACCAGCCATACCGGAGAAACCTTGATAGATCTTGCCGTTCAAGATCAGTCCGCCACCAACGCCTGTACCAAGCGTATAACATACACAGTTGTCCACACCCTTGCCAGCACCTGCCCAAGCTTCACCCAGTGCAGCCACGTTTGCATCGTTATCTATTTTGACTGGCTTGCCCAGACGTTCTTCCAAAATCGAACGAATGGCTACATTCCGAAATCCAATGTTAGGGGCAAGAACGATAATTCCCTCGCGTACATTGGTGAACCCAGCCACTCCTGCTCCCACACCTTCAAGCTGTTCCCAGCTGTAAGGCGATTCAGCAACGATATGACGGACATACTTCTCGATGTTGGCAATGACCGTGTCAACGCCCTTATCCACTTCAGTCGGTCCTTCATACGTATGCATAAGCTGACCGTGTTCATCACATATACCGACCTTGATTGCTGTTCCGCCGAGATCGACCCCAACGTAGATTTTCTCAGACATGCTACAAGCCACCTTTATCTATCTATAATAGTTTAATCCTACGTACCAACTATAATTGAAGGATACGCCTGGGTCAAGACGATAAGACCTTTGCTGTGATTAGCTTCCTCGCTATTGTGAACAACATCACAGGCTATTTTTGAATACGTATACAACCTTATTTGTCTCTATTAAAAACGCAGGCTTCATTCCTTCCTCCATAGAGGAGGAAGCCTCAACTCATGATATTGCATATCCACTCGTTCCATGCGTAAAAGATGACAATTGTCATCTGAATTTCATGACAATCCTTACTAATCACGTCTCAGACAGTTCGGTAAAATGGAAATATCTTATAGACCAGACGTGATTCAGGATAAGTTCACTCGTGGTTCAGTTGTTGCAACCCTTAGCCTAACGGCGCAAAAAACGCCTTCCCATAACAGGAGGCGTTTATCTACTTTTATGAACATTACCTAAACCTATACCTTCAGCAGCTATTCAGCTACTGGTCACAGCTTCGTTTCCACACGTACGGGCTCTTCCGTTTTTTCCATCTTGTTGACGTCCAGAATATCGAGCAGGAAGACAAAGATCGGTATACCGATGATAAGCCCCCAGATCCCCAGGAAATGTTGAGACAGAATCAGTACGATAAACGTGTAAAACATCGGCAATTTGGTTTTGTGAGCCATCAGCTTCGGATTCAGGAAATACGTTTCCAGCGCATGAATGATGATGATCATAATAATCACGATCACGCTGAGCTGTAATCCTCCCAGTTGATAACCGATCAGACACAGCGGAACTAGTGAGATGATAACCCCCGCAACGGGTACCAGACTCAGCATAAACACCAGAATGGTCAAGGCGAACAAGTACGGGAAACCAAGTATCCATAATCCTAGGATCGTCAAAGCCGTATTAAACACAGCAATCATCAATTGTGCCTCGATTACTTTACCAAAAGAAGATACAAACTTATCTCCGAGATAGGCCACTTCATTATAGAACCAGCCGATTTTGCTTGTTTTGAACTTGGAGGTAAACTTGGAAATCTCCCGCTTCTGCAACAAGAAGAACAGACTCAGGATGATAACCAACAGAATGAACTCCAACCATTTGCTTAACGCAAAAATATACTTCAATGCATCGTTGGTATAGTTTTTGATATCGAACGATTGAAGATAACCAGCAATTTTGGAAGCAAAATTATCTCCGTCAGCGGTATCAAGAAATTTCATGATCTCATTCGTTAACTGAACGACCTGATCCACAATTCGTGGTGAATACTTGGAGATGCCCAGTACAATGGCTGCAATAACGATAAGATAGAGCAGGATGACTACAACTTTATAGTTAACCGGAAATAAACGATTTAACTTCTCTGTGATAAAATGCTGCAACCTGTTCATGACATACGTCACCAGGAATAACAGCAAAATCATGTGCAGCATACTCCCCATGCTGAATAGAACCAAACAAAACAACAGCAGGATCAAAAATCGCCGCACTGTTGCATTCTGTAACCAATCTTTTATCATTTCCCCCAAAGTCTTCACCTCACAGCTAATATGCCCATTATGTATACGATCTCATGCCCACTTTGGTTTCAAAAAAAGAGAAGCCTTCCGGCTTCTCACATTATGAGACTTCCCGTTGTCTCTTCTACTTAATTTATGCCAAACCATACCCTTTTCATGCTTACTTATCCAGTGTTTCGCTCCAGTCATGCACAATACTGCCTTCAAGGAATTTCTCGCAGTCCATTGCGGCCATACACCCTGAACCTGCTGCTGTAATGGCCTGACGATACTTCGTATCCTGAACATCACCACAGGCGAACACACCCGGAATGTTGGTCTCGGTTGTACCCGGTTTAACGACAACATAGCCGTGTTCATCCAAAGTAATCTGGTTGCTCAGGAAACCCGTATTCGGTGTATGTCCAATGGCAATGAATACGCCATCGGCTTCAAGCAATTCTTCCTGTCCAGTCTCGTTATTACGTACCTTAAGCCCTTTAACACCAAGAGCCTCAGGCACAACTTCGAGCGGTGTACGGTTCAAAGCCCATTTCACCTTCTCGTTGCTGCGAGCCCGATCCTGCATAATTTTCGATGCACGTAATTCGTCCCGGCGGTGAACCAAGGTAACGTCTGTTGCAAAACGGGTCAGGAAGCTGGCTTCCTCCATCGCGGAGTCTCCACCGCCAACAACGACGATCTTTTTACCACGGAAAAAGAATCCGTCACAGGTGGCACATGTACTTACCCCACGTCCCACATTCTCCTGCTCTCCGGGAATACCGAGATAACGGGCCGATGCACCGGTAGAGATAATGATTGATTCGGCTTCCAGTTCACCGATGCCTCCAACTTTAACCTTGAAGGGCGGTTTACTGAAATCCACTTCTTCCACCCAACCATTTTTGAACTCAGCTCCAAAACGCTCCGCTTGCTTGCGCATATTGTCCATCAGTTCCGGACCCATAATGCCTTGCGGAAAACCAGGGAAATTCTCAACTTCCGTTGTCGTCGTCAATTGACCACCCGGCTGAAGACCTTCGATAACCAGTGGGTTAAGATTAGCACGAGCCAGATATATCGCTGCTGTCAGACCCGCAGGTCCGGTTCCGATCACAATCGTTCTGTATTTAGACATATAGATACAGCCTCCTTAATAAGGTTGAGAGTGTGTTGAGTGGCGATTAACTTGCTATGATGATATCCTACAGGCATGTCGAGACCTATTCGTTAAGTTTACCCGTTTTCCAGGCTTATGTATCCTTCACGCAATGAAGTCTATCCCAAAGCGAGAATTTCAAGGAACATTTACTGGACCGGTGGGTTGGAATTGCACACTTTATTGATTTGCCGTGCATATTTGCTGACTGTGGCAGCTGATATGCCATACCGGTCGGCTATGCTTTGGTAGGTCACTGGACGACTATGAATTTTAGCAGCCAGATATTCCAATCCCGCAGCCAAGCCTTCAATTTGCTTCGTGCCAGGCACCTCCAGGTGTACGCGAGATACATAGTCGGTCCACAACCGCTCCATTTCTTGCTGCAATTCGGCTTTGGCTTCAGACATCTGTAACGCACGGTCCACGACCGCCTGCCAATGCGAAGAAGCTTTCGTCTCCGTTTGTTCCGTCATCGACTCGATCTTCGGAATAGTGCGTTTGCTCAACGCAGTTAGCGGTCGCAGAACAGGAGAATCATCCTGCTTAGTTCCTTCTGAACCAAGACCGTTTAATACGGAACGAGCGGCTTCCACCAGATCCTGATCTTCACCAGGTTCCTCGATAAAGGATTGCAGCGCCTGCTGCACCTCGTAATCACCAATCATGCCAAGAGCATGAATGACCTGGAGCTTAGTTGCCCGGTCCCCATGTCGCAACGCCCAGAAGAAAGAGGAACGGATCAAGGGATCATTTTTCATCTCTTCAGGTATGCCGTTGCCATAGTTCTCCCATTGTCTGAATTGCTCGTCAAATGGCAGATGATAGTGATAACTTAGTTTCTCCGGATCTTTCTCTCCCTGTCTCACAGCCTCAAGACCCGACAGATAGTACCGGGATACTTCCGAACCTGGATCCAGCTTGCCTACATGACGCCACAGACGTTCAGCGGAATCGTAACGTTCGGTATTATAAGCTGCGACTGCTGCATAATGTGCGAGAGCTGGGTCCGCAGCGGTTTCTTCATCCTTCAACAGGCGACGGAAATGTACATAAGCCGTATCATGTTGACCTAGGATACCCATCGTGGTAGCCAGTTTGTAGACCTGTTCGTGCTGGAAAGGCACGATGACACGCAATTTTTTGATCAGAAGCAGCACTTGGTCGGCTCGATTCTCGTTCTGATGAAAGATCGCCAGATTACACAGTGCATGCAAATTACCAGGCTCCTGCTCCAGTACCTCGGCAATCGTCTCTTTCGCCTTGGGAAACAGCCCCATATAATAATAGGCAAGCGCCAAGTTGTTGCGAGCAGCCAAATAATCAGGATACTCGGGTGACATGCCTTCCAGCAGCTCAGCCGCCTGTGCAAACTTCCCTTGTTCCAACAATTCCCGCGCCTGATCGTGTTCAACGACACCCTTACGTGATTTGATCCGGTTCAGTTTGGCTGGTCGATCCAGCTCGTAGTAAAGAAGCTCCATCATCTCTTCGGCTTCCGTCATAAACTGACCTTGGGTATCCTCCTCCAAATACGTAACAAGCGCTTGCTCAGCTTCTTCAAACCGATCCATATTCGCATAATTGTTCGCCATGTAGAAATAACATTCCGTCATGGACGGATCTACCACGTCGAGCACATGCGCAAGAACGGCATTGGAAGCCTCGTAATCCCCCTTCTCTGATAATATACCCGCCATATTACAATGATTCACCGGATTTTCCGGCTCATATTCAACAGCTTTACGAAAATATTTTAATGCCTTGTCGACGTGATTACGGTCCAGCGAGCGGACAGCTCTCTCAAAAAAGAAAGAAGCATCCAAGTGAATCGGTATTACATTGGCAAGGTGTCCCTCAGCCCGCAGTAGCTTGCCCTTCATCTTCCAAGGCACCTCCTCTTTGCTTTCATTCATACTCTCCAGTATACCACATCTTAAGGCCCACTTCTCAATATGTAGTTTCATGTCGTTTATGCCAAAAATGCGCAAAAAAAGATGACACCCCCTCATCCCTTTCGAATGAAATGTCATCTTTTTGCTTCATGTACTCTTCCTTATAGAGAGATTCATCAGAATTACAGCTTCAACGCCATGGATGGCGAAAGAGAGATATGAACTGTCTTGTGGAAAGGGGTCATAAAGTTAACCAGTACAACCTTACACTTATTTGGCAGCTTTGCCTCACGTACGGTTGGTGCCAAATGCCCCACCTCGCCTCCGGTCAGCTCAATCCAGTCATCTCCACAGGAATAACGCAATGTGCCGCTCTTCCACAGATAATGGCCTTCATCTGTCTCAAGCAATTCCCCCTGGGAAAGCTCGCCCTCGCTGCTGAACACGAAAGACAGCTGCACCATAAGCTGCTCCGGCTGCTCTCCCGCCAGCTTCAGGGTCCAGCCATTTTCCGTTCTTAATACTTCCGTCTGTACAAGGAACGTCTGTTCATGGGTGAGATCTCGACTCTGATGGGGCAACAAATACCACGGACTGATAGCTGTTCCCGCCGTCTCAGGCAGTTGGCTATCCGGGATCGGGCCGTAGTAGCCTTTCCTCTGTTCGCCCGTCAGACGGTAACCTGCTGGCAATCGAGACATCTGCTGCATCGGCACATACCCTGGATTAAAATAGGAGGCCAACTGAACGGCCAGCAGACGTACGGCACCATGACGAAGGGCAAAGAATGAAGGCACCTCCGTCATTACAGTCGCACTTGTATTACCGGAACGAATACGTGCTACAGGTGCGCCGAAGTCCGTATGCAACCGGCTGTGCGAGATGTGTCCATGATGACCTGCCGAATCCATTCGCTGTAAATAGCCCTCCCGCACAAATCGTTCGTTCAGTATGATCTCGTACCGCTCAGGCAGCTGTTCCCGTGCCTTACCAGCCTGCTGCTGAAGCTCAGGCTCCAGCAGCAGCCGAACGAGCGCATTGACCGAACAGACGCCGGGATCTGTTAACATTTCTCCAGCCCAATCGGCCATGCCGGCAAAGATCGGATCACCGTCCAACCGAGCCATAATGGCATACGGCAAGTAATACGGTGATAAATCATGCACGCTCCCCAGATCCTGGCGACCTGAGTATTCTGTAACAACCTCACCTGTTGGATGTACAAGATACACCATCATACGAAGATTGAGTCTCACCGGGTCCAGCAATTCGGGACGGTTCAACAGGCGTGCCGCATGAATCAGCATGATGTCGCTAACCGCGCTGTAGATTCCGTTGCTTCGTTCAGTCCACTCCCCATCAGGCGTAATATCCATACCTTCAGCCAGCCACTGCTCTGCACGCTGCACAGCTTCCTCCAGGTCAAACAATTGATGCAGGAAACCGAGCGCCGCGCATAGCACCCAGCGATGATTCGGCGTATGACAGCCTCCAGTCAGCAAGACTGGAGCAGTTCGTTCCAGAAACAGGCGCATATTGTCCAGCACAGGTTGCAATGGCTCCCAGTCTTGCTGCTGAAGAAGTTGATATAACTGGGCATATCCCACGACAAGAAATGCGGTATCCGGCGGAGAATGGGAATTGGTCCAACCGGGGGAGATGGAGCCGTCTGCATGCTGATTACGGAGTACGTACTCCGATGCAAGCTGCAGACGATTTAACAGATCTTCATCCCGATAATAGATCGAATCCGGATTGGCGAGTGCAGCTCCCCAGTAACACATGTCCGTAGGTGTTCCGGTCGTATGGTTGACCCAGGCGATACCTGTAGAGGGGTCAATCGTTCCTCCATAATAGCGGCTGTCCGGATCAAGCACTTGCCGCGATATCCCTTTTTGCACTGCTCTGTCATTGCTTTCCACCAGTTGTCTGTACATGTCCAGTCCCTCCAAACAAATGCCGATGAACGGAATATTCGGCGCAATAATTCTTGTCATCTGGTTAATCACGATTGGCTTAAGAAAACCTATGATCAGCCCTTAACAGCTCCAAGCATGGCACCGCTAACAAAATATTTTTGCAGCCATGGATAGACGAGCAGAATCGGTACGGTTGCAAAAATAACGGTGGCCGCCTTGAGACTTTCCGGGGTTAATGGAGCGCGGTTGGCACCTTCCATCTGTGTGAGCTCACTCACCATGTTGTTTTGCACCATTTGGAACAGTTTGAGCTGAAGTGGATACAGCTTAGGATCATTAATGTACATCAGGGAATCCTGAAAGCCATTCCAGCGGCCAACAGCATAGAACAACGCCAAAGTTGCCATGACCGGCATTGAAAGCGGTAATATGATTTTCAACAGTGTATGCAGATGTGAACTGCCGTCAATTTCAGCGGACTCCTCCAGACTTTCTGGTATACCATTGAAAAATGAGATCAGGATAATCAGGTTAAACGGACTGACCAGACCTGGCAGAATTAGCGCCCACGGCGAATTAAGCAAGTGCAGGTCACGAATGAGCAAGTACTCAGGAATGATCCCCCCGCTAAAGAACATCGTAATGATGATCACGTACATGAAGAGCTTGCGGCCCTTCATTTTTTTCTTGGTCAACGGGTATGCAGCTGCGATTGTGAACACCATGCATAACACCGTTGTCACAATCGTTAACAGGGTCGTATATCCCAAGGAATACAGCATCGAATGATCGGAGAACACCTTAACATACGCATCCCAATTGAACTCCTTAGGAAAAATGGTGACTTCACCCGATGTAATGGCACGATTGGAGCTTAATGATATGGCAATCGTGTGCAGAAACGGAGCGAGACAGAACACGACGAACAAGCTAATAAATAGAATGATAACGGTATCAAAAATCCGGTTTGAGGTGCGTTCACTCATATGCGCACAACTCCTTTACTGATGGTATACATATAAAGCAGCTAAGCGTACCTTCTGTTCTTTTAAAGAATTCCTTCACCTGTTGTCTTTTTCGATATATAGTTCGAACCGAGTACAAATATAAGTCCCACGACTGCCTGGAACAGTCCAACGACGGTTGCCAGCGTATATTGTCCCGATTCCAGCCCGACCCGGTATACAAAGGTACTGAGCACATCAGAATATTCACGTACTGCCGTGTTCCCGATAATATAAGGACGATCAAATCCGATGCTGACCATATGTCCCAAATTAAGAATGAGCAGAGTAACAATAGTAGGCTTGATGCTTGGCAGGGTTATATGCCAGATTTTCTTCAGCCGTGTCGCTCCATCAATCTCTGCCGCTTCGAACAATTCCTTATTAACACCCGTCAGCGCAGCCAGATATAGAATAGTTCCCCAGCCTGCACTTTGCCAGACACCTGTGAACAGGTAGGTCACAAGCCACGGGTTTTTCTCCGTCAAAAATGGAATCGGATTTAAGCCCATACTTTCAAGTACACCGTTTACCATACCGGATTGGTTGCCGAATAACTGGTACACAATTCCCCCAATAATGACCCACGAAATAAAATGAGGGATATACAGAATCGTCTGCGATATTTTTTGAAACCATTTAAACCGGATTTCATAGAGCATGATGGCTAATATAATGGGAGCAGGAAACGAAACGATCAGATCAAGAAAATTCAGCATAAAGGTGTTGCGCAACGTGGTGTAGAAATCTCGCATCCCGAATACCTCGCGAAAGGCATCAAAACCGATCCACTCACTGCCGTTAATACCTTGAAAAAGATTAAAATCTTTAAATGCGATCTGAACGCCATACATCGGTCCGTAGCGAAACACCACGAAATAGATGAGGGGCAGTGAAATCAACGCGTATAATTGCCAATACCTCTTCAAGTATGCGGTCAAGTCGGTCTCCTCCTAACAACGAAGAAACACTGTGCCGCCTTAACCTCAGCCGACGGCACAAGTCCCTTCATAAATGATCCGATATCAAGCTTGTGTAAGTTGGATTACTTTGGATTCGTACGTTCACACATATCTCCGACTGCTACTTCGCAGCAAGCTCCTGAACCGCTTGATCCAGTTCCTTCTTCAATTCTGTGCCGCCCAGGGACATGAAATCATTCATTTCCCGTTCATACACTGCGTCGAATTCTTCCGGTTTAGCCATTGCTGTTTTTACGATAATGACATTAAGCTTATCTTTGAGCGCCGTGCTGTACTTCATCTCTGCCTGAATCGGTTTGTCAAAAATGATGGGTCCTACCGTATCGGTGTTAGCAATATCAATCGACTGTTTAAGCATCTCCTGATTATTTTGCGGGAAGCCCATGATCCATGCTTTTTCGTTGGTAGCCTGATCACCGATATTTTTACCATTTGAGATAATAGCTGTATCCCCTGCGTTGAACAGACGATCCTTCGCTTCCTGTGAAGCATCCTCTTTGACAACAGGAATTCCGTCTACCAGATCGTAGTTCTCTCCTTCCACGCCGCTGTAAATATCAATCAGGTTATTGTCTGATGCCATCCAATCCAAATATTTGATTGCTTCCACCGAACGTTTGCTGCTCTTCGGAATCATGATGTACATGCCGTTTGAACCGTAACGGGATTTGATATGTTTGTTGTCTACGTTTGCGTTGGTGTACGCATCAACCGGAAGCACTTTACTGCCCTGCGTATTTTTAAGCAAGTTATCCAGAGTGCCATCTGCATAGAAAATAGCGTCGACATCCTCAGACCAGTAGCCGATGTTTCCGTTCTGTACATCCTTCACCAGTTGGGCCTTATCTTCATCCAAACTGAAGTCCTTGCTGATCAAGCCTTCATTGTACAGCTTGTTCATGAACTTCATGGCATCCTTGAAGCCCTCATGGAGAGGCAATTCATAACGTTGGGCATAAGTCAGATCCCCGCTGATCGGCTTGATGAATGAGTAAATTAATGTTTCGAACTGAGCTGGCGCCAGTGCCATTCCCATTGGAATGTTTTTGCTGCCAAGTCCACCAGGGTCTTTATCTTTAAATGCTTTCAAAGTGGTATACAATTCATCCGTCGTCTTCGGTACTGGCAATCCCAGTTTATCCAGCCAATCCTGACGAATATAAGAGCTATATCTGCCTGTGATGGCACGTTTGCCAGGAACTGCGAACTGCTGGCCCTCTAATTGACCAAACTTAAGGGTGTCCTCGCCAAGGAATTTTTTCAGGTTAGGTCCGTATTGATCAATCAACTCTCCCACATCAGTCAGACCGCCTTGTTCGGCGTAACGATAAAATACACTTGAGTCATAAACAAATACAATATCCGGAACATCCGTATTACTCGCCATTAGGACATTCAGCTTGGTTACTTCCTCCGAGCGCTGAATCGGTACGAATTGTATATCAATGTTATTCGGATCGCCGAACCGTTCCTGGATCAGTTTGGACAAATAGTTATTCGTAATGGTATAAGGTGAAGGACTATTCCCGCGGTCAAACACCTCCACTTTTAAAGTGACACGCTCGCCATTGCCTGATGCACTGCCTTCTGATTCCTGATTCGATGCAGATGAACAGCCGGCTAGCAAGGAAACTCCCATTACCATAGTAAGCGCCAATCCCATCCATTTCTTTAGACTCCCTTTGGTTGCTTTTCCTGTCATTTTGTCATCTCCTTAGCATTGCGTGAATGTTTAAAGCTTGCCCAGAGTATTCCACATCTTTCCGCGCTCTGGCAATAAACTCGTTTCGGAAACGCTTACATAAGGATAATGGTTTATCCCGAGCGACGATTTTCGCAGACTGACTATATTCGTAAAGGACCCGAAAACAGGCGTAAATCAAGGATTTCTTGCATAAGCGCAAGCTTCCAAGACGGAATATAGGTTTACACTAGCAGCAAAAAAGGCGGACTCCTACATGGCTTCTCCTGAGAAAAACCTGCATGAATTCCACCCTGTGCTTAGCACGGTATAATACGTAGCATGAGCCTTTGAATTACGACTCGGAATCGTGATGTTCACGTTTCATACGGCGATAGTCTCCCGGTGTAATACCCTCAACCCGTTTAAATACACGTCCCAAGGTAATTCCATTGGCATACCCCACCTTCAAGGCAATGTCCTGTAGGGAAAGATCCGTACTCCGCAGAAGACGCTCCGTTTCCTTCATCCGCAATTCTGTAAGAAAGTCTACAAACTTCATATTGAACTCTGTCTTGAACAAATAACTTGCATGTTTGCCGGTAATCTGGAATCGATCGCTCAGATGTTTCAGCGAAAGATCAGGATTCGCAAACTGTTCCTCGATATAGTTTTTCATTTCATTGACCATCGCTTTGTAGCTCTTGGTTTCAGTTACCGACACATAAGTTCTGAACAAGTCCGTCAGGTCATCAAACAGAATGTCTTTGACACCTTCAAGTGTCTCCGCTTCTTTCATCAGCATCAACCACTTGTTTATGTTTTCCTCCGATAATTTCTCCTGCAGCTGTTCGGACATGACCGCTACTTCCCGGCTGAGCATCTGTAGCATCGCCTGAATCAAGGAGTGAATCTCATCATCTGGCAGCTTATCACGTTCAAAAGCCGCGAAGATCTCCTCCAGTTGATCACGCCACTGACTGCTCGACATCCGAAACCGTTTAACAAAATCAGCAATCATCTGCAAATAGGTATAGGTATCAAGCAGCTGCTGCTGGGTTTCTCCATACCCGGCCAGAGCGATATCACCATCTCTCAGCAATCTGCGGTGCATCACAGTCTCAGCCGCTACGTATGATTCACGAATAGCCTTGATGCCCTCCGCGATCGGTCCGATACCGAAACTCAATGATATACGCAGATTCTGCTCAACCCAGGATCGGCATTCCTCCGCAACTAAGCGAATTTGCTCCGTCATATCCGCGTTACCGTCTGTGGACAGGAAAAGGATCGCAATCTGATCTGAGCTGACCCATTCGGTCCAGCATTGCATACCCGCATCGCGTGAGAGCTCCTGCAGCACATTCATTAACGCAAATTTGAGTGTATTCTGCTCGCCTCTCGTAAACCGTTCCTGGAATCCTTTCTCATATCGGTTGATTTCGCCAACCACAACAGCGAAGCATGACGAAGTATCCACGCCAGTTAACGGGGAAAGATCCTTTAATCGCTCTACCGCATGATCCAGATTCTCCCCATTCAGCAGATCGTTAAAAAGTTTGCTGCGCTGCAGCAGCACGTTTTCTCTGCTCTTTTTGTCCGAATCCATCATATGGTTTATTAGGTTTTCCAACACGCCATCAATCAATTTCATCTCATCGGTCCGTGAGCCCGATTGCTCCAGCACCCGAATCTGATGCGCCTCAATCCGATTCATAATAATCTGGATGGGTTTATAGTTGCGACGAGTGATATAGATAATATAGACGATCGCACAAATGACGGTAACAACCGCAATAATCACCCATACATAGGAAACCACCGAGACCCACCCATATAAGTTCCCCTCCTTGATCCCACTGGAGATCGTCCAACCCAATCTTTCCAGCGAAAGGGTGTTCAGCTCTTGGCCTTCTACAGCACCTTCACGATCTGAATGTGCATCGTAAACAACCTGACCGTCATGGTCAAGAATGCTCATGAAAGAAAGCTGTCCATTAACCATACTATCAATGCTCTGCTCGATGCTACTCATCTTGATATTAATGACAAGCACCCCATCAGAGCCAAATGGCAAGGGCATATCCTTATCTACCGTCAACACCCGAATAGGCGTACGCTGATTAACTCCTGCATCGTATTCCCTGACAGGCTGCCAGCCTGAAGTAAGAGAACCAGAGTCGATTCGGTCGATCCATGCCTTGTCTGAAAAGCTATCTACCTCCTTGGAGCCGCTTGAGGTTAAAACGCTTTCATTTTTCTTGTCATACAAATAAATGGATTGGATCCAAGGGTTGGAACTCGTCAGCTCACGCAAGTTTTGAGCAATGCTATACACGGTCTCTTTGCCCACCTGGTTCTGGCTATTAAAATAGTACTTATAGGCCTGCTCACTCTGCACCGCTTCCATAACCGACAACTCAATATCCCGGATCGTCCGGTCCAGACTGTCCACCAAATAGCTGGAGGAGATACGGTCTGCTTTCCTTGTTTCTTCCCTGGAGATGTCATTAATGAAAACAAAAGCGATAAAAATGAGTACGGTCATGGTAAGAAAGAAAATAGGAAAATAAGAAAACAGTAAACGATAATACCAAGTCCGGGACAATAGACCCCACTCCTCACTCCACGACACCGTTGTATAATAGCCGTGGTTCTACTGTTCATCACATCAGTTACATCTCTGGGATTGAATTCCCTATATACGCAGCCATAAAATCAATTTTAAGTTATTATAGCACAAGCCCCCAGGCAGCAAATCAGTAATCGATTCCCTCCTTCTCCTTAACTCATCCGCATCTTTACCCTAATCCATCATAAAAAAACAAAAACCGTGCTGAGTAGCAAACCACTCAAACACGGTACAATACACCTGGATTCGCACAGATCTGTGCTGCATGATTAAATCCCTGAATCTTTAAACAACGTCGCCATGGAGCCGCCATCCACAATAATGCGAACAGCACGTGCAAGCATTGGAGCTACGGGCAACACTTTGAAGCATTCTGGGTGATCATCCGGCAGTGCGATGGAGTCTGTGACCACCACCTCGGCTATAGACGGGTGATTAAGTTTACTTAGAGCTCCGTCCGAGAACAGACCATGTGTTGCACATACATATACGTTTTTGGAGCCTCGCTCCTTCAATCCTTCAACAACATTGAGAATTGTCGTTCCGGTATCGATCAGATCCTCAATAATAATTGGAGTTCGACCTTCAACATCCCCAATAACGTGCGTAATAATCGATTCATTGTGGCTTGGCCGCTTCTTGATCATAATGGCAAAAGGTGAATCCAGACGATTCGCCAGTTTCTCTGCCATCGAGGCTCGTCCCGCATCAGGGGAGACAACTACCGGGTTTTCAATCCCTTTACTCAGCAAATAATCACTGATGAGATCCAATGATGTCATGTGATCCACAGGAATATTGAAAAATCCTTGAATTGCCGCTGCATGCAGATCAATGGTAACTACCCGGTTTGCCCCAGCAGTAGTTAACACATCCGCAACCATCTTGGCCGAGATCGGCTCACGCGGAGCAGACTTGCGTTCCTGACGGGCATATCCGTAATAAGGAACAATAATATTTACCGTACGCGCAGAAGCCCTTTTGGCTGCATCAATCATGACTAGCAGTTCTACGAACAACTCATTGATCGGATGAGATAATGATTGTATCAGAAATACATCACAGTTGCGGATCGTCTCTTCGTAGTGAACGTATATTTCTCCGCTCTTGAACCGGGACAGTTTGATCTTGCCTAGTTGTACACCCAGCTTGTCGCATACCTGTTCTGCCAGCTTAGGGTTCGATGAACCGGAAAAAATACGTAACGAATGCTGCATAATGCCCTCCCGAGGGTTGAAGTCCCAATATAATCCTTTATCAGTCTAAAAGTGAATGTTCAAAAAGACCCGTTTTCAGTACCGAGAAGATGGGATAAAGCTAGAAATGGAGTAGCGGAGCGTAGGCAAAACTACGTGAGCAACGAACATTTCGGCTGAATTCCAGCTTCGACGCTGATGATGCCATTAGGCATCCTTCGTAATCAAAAGCGGACTTTTTTGAACTACCTCTAAAAAGGTTATTTCCTACCCTCATTATACTCCACTACCTTATACATTTAAAGAAAGGAACGAGCGCTGTCGACCTTCAAAAACGGCTACCTCCGTACAGCCCAGCTCACGCAAGAGCGCCTCGGCCTCAGGCAGATAATCGCCTAGCTTCAGCGGATCATGTGCATCGGAGCCAAGGGTCAGCGGAATTCCCAATCGAATGGCCTCCGTTAACATCCGGCGACCAGGGAACATCTCTGCGCATGGCTTCGATAATCCTGATGCATTGAGCTCCATAGCACAGCCACTTTTTGCGATAGCTTGCAGCGCCGCATTCTCCAGATCTATACGCTCTTCAGTCTGCTCTGGTGCCGGAGTGAAGCCAAAGCGCTTGATCACATCTGTATGACCCATAATATCGTACATTCCCGTCGCTGCCGCTTTGCTCACAGCATCATAGTACTGACGATAGACTTCTAGTACGTCTTTCCCTTCCCAATGATGGGTCTGGCGAAAATCCGTAATGTCCCATTCCCCGAGAAAATGAACCGATCCAATCACATAGTCCCATGGATACCGCTCAATAATGGCCCGAATTTCTGTCTCCCAGCCTTCGATATAGTCGCCTTCGAGGCCGACACGCACATCAATCTGACCACGGTAGCGCTCTTTCAGAGAGAAACACTCTTCCACGTAACGCGGCAGCTCGTCCATAGGCATTGCCATCTCAGGATAATAGTGAGCAGGGTCTACATGCAGCAAAGGCATGTGATCCGACAGCCCAATCTGCGACAAGCCAATCTCCACCCCACGCTGCACATAAGCCTCCAGCTTGCCAACCGCATGACCACACCGCTCATGGTGTGTATGATAGTCTATTAGCACAGGCTCGCCTCCTAATCGCGGCGAGGCCGCTCGTGGCGACGGCTCAGCTCTGACATAATGTCATCCAGCGGCAGCTTGCGCTCTTGCAACAGAACGAGCAAGTGGTACATCAGGTCACTGACCTCAAGACGAAGCTCGTCATTGTCTTTATTTTTGGCGGCAATGATCGTCTCGGACGCTTCTTCACCGATTTTTTTCAGAATTTTATCAACGCCTTTATCGAACAGGTACGTCGTATATGCACCTTCCGGACGCTCACGTTCACGCTCTGCAATGACCGATTCCAGTTCAGCCAGTACTTCAAAACGGCTTTCGGAGCTGGCACTTGCAGTCGTTGCAATAGAATCACCTGAAGTCTGATTTGCTGATTGCTCTGGCAAGCCCACGATTTCATTATGGAAACACGTCATTGCTCCGGTGTGGCAAGCAGGTCCGTTCGGCTTCACTTCAACCAGCAAGGTGTCACCATCACAATCGTATTTCAATGAAGTAATCGTCTGTACGTTACCTGAAGTTGCGCCCTTGTGCCACAGCTCTTGACGCGAGCGTGACCAGAACCACGTTTCACCGGATTCCAGCGACAATTTTAGGGATTCCCGATTCATATAAGCCATCATCAGAACTTGACGTGTCTCTGCATCCTGCACAATGGCAGGTACCAAACCATCGCTCCAGCGAATGTGTTCCACAACCTGCTCCAAGGATAACTGCTCCTTAATCTCATTGCTTACATTAGTCACGGATCTCCACCCCTTGGTCTCTCAAATGTTGTTTTAACGCCGGAACGGCGATTTCTTTGTAATGGAATATCGTTGCTGCTAGACCTGCGTCCGCTTTGCCTGTCGTGAACACATCATAGAAATGCGATTCCTTGCCCGCACCGCCTGAAGCAATGACCGGAATACGTACCGATTCGGATACCGCTGCGGTCAGCTTCAGATCGAATCCGTCCTTCGTTCCGTCCGCATCCATGCTTGTCAGCAAAATTTCTCCAGCGCCTAAGGCCTCCGCCTGTTTAACCCAGTCAAGCGCCTTTATCCCTGAAGGTTTACGTCCACCATGCGTATACACTTCCCATTCGCCCCAAGCCTCATTATACTTGGCGTCAATTGCAACGACGATACACTGGGAACCAAAGCGGCGTGCTCCGTCTGCAATCAGCTGAGGATTAAGCACAGCTGCCGTATTTACCGCAATCTTGTCCGCTCCTGCACGCAGAATGCGCTTCATGTCTTCCACCTTGGAGATCCCTCCACCTACGGTAAAAGGAATGGCGATCTCGCCTGCGGTTTGCCGCACTACTTCTTCCATCGTTTCGCGGCCTTCCACCGAAGCGGAGATATCGAGAAACACCAGTTCGTCCGCACCCTCGCGGTCATACAGCGCCGCCAGCTCCACCGGATCACCCGCATCGCGGAGATTGACGAAGTTAACGCCTTTGACAACCCGGCCGTCCTTCACGTCCAGACAAGGAATGATTCTTTTTGCCAGCATGCTCCTCTTCCTCTCTCCTGATGATCGTTATCGTGCCAATGTTTATTTGAGCCTATATAGTATCGCTATTATTTATTTACCGCACGTACCGCTTCGGAAAGATCAATACTACCAGTATACAGCGCTTTACCTACGATTGCTCCTCCGACACCATCTTCCGCATGCTTGCTTAAACGAAGCAGATCATCCATGACACTAACTCCCCCGGAAGCAATCACCGTACGGCCACTCGCCTTCGCAAGAGACACGATCGCTTCCACGTTAGGACCCTGCATCATGCCATCACGGGAGATGTCTGTGAAGATGAAGGTTTCGGCACCAAATGCCGCCAGCTCCTTCGCCAGTACCTCAGCTTGAACTTCCGATGTCTCCAGCCACCCGCGTGTCGCCACATAGCCATTGCGTGCATCAATGCCAATAGCTACTTTGTCTCCATACCGTCCCAGTACTTCTTCTGTAAAGGCACGATCTTCAATAGCGGCTGTCCCGATAATAAGACGACTTACACCGAGACCCAACAAACGTTCTACATCAGCCACTGTACGAAGACCTCCACCTACCTGAACAGGCACGTTCACGGCCGAAGCAATACGCCCGATCAGCTCATCATTCACGGGATGACCTGCTTTTGCACCGTCCAGATCCACCAGATGAACGTATGTACCACCTTGCTTCTCCCAGGAAAGAGCAACTTGAACCGGGTCATCGTTATATACCGTCTCCTGATTGTAATCTCCCTGCACAAGTCTTACACATTTGCCGTCCCGGATATCAATTGCCGGATATATGATAAAAGATGACATACAAGGCCTCCTGAATATATTCATATTTGTGCTCTATATAAGATTAGCTACGTATTATTTTATAAGGATGGAATTAAAAAATCATATGATCGCTGATTATGATTACGCCTTTGATCCAGTCAACGCCAGGAAGTTTCCAAGCAGCTTCATACCCAGCTCTCCGCTCTTCTCCGGGTGGAACTGCATACCGAAATTGGAGCCTCTGCCAACAATCGCCGTAACCGGATGTCCGTAATCCGTTACTGCCAATAGATCGCTCTCTACGTCCGTACGTGCATGATATGAATGGACAAAATAGACATGACTTGCCTCAAGCCCCGCGAATAGCGGATTTTCCGGGTGCAGGAACTGCAATCGATTCCAGCCCATATGTGGAACCTTTAGTTCTCCCGGTGCAAATCGCACCACTTTACCCGGCAAAATATTCAATCCTTCATGCTCGCCATGCTCCTCACTTGAGCTGAACAACAGCTGCATGCCCAGACAGATCCCGAGCAGCGGTGTTGGTCCAGCTGCCGCTTCCTTCACCACAGCGTCCAAGCCACTCTCTCGCAAGTGCACCATGGCATCGCCAAATGCACCTACACCTGGCAATATCACACCATCTGCACCAAGAATCGCATCCCGGTCACCTGTGACCAGCGCTTCGTAGCCAAGACGTTCGACCGCTTTGCCGACGCTGTGCAGGTTCCCCATACCATAATCGACAATTGCAATCGCCATCGTCTACAGCACTCCCTTCGTGGAAGGCACACCCGTTACACGTGGATCAATCGTTGTTGCCTCGTCCAGTGCACGTCCCAATGCTTTGAAGATCGCCTCGATCATGTGGTGTGTATTTTGTCCGTAGTGCACGATAACGTGCAATGTAATGCGCGCTTCCAGCGCCAGTTTCCACAGGAACTCATGTACCAGCTCGGTTGAGAAGCTGCCCACTTGCTGAGATGGGTATTGTGCGCGGTACTCAAAGTGAGGGCGGTTGCTGACATCGATGACTACCTGAGCGAGAGCCTCATCCATAGGCACAAAAACACTCGCATAACGTTTGATGCCCCGCTTGTCACCCAATGCTTCACGAAGGGTCTGTCCCAGACAGATTCCGATATCCTCCACCGTGTGGTGGTCATCAATATCAACATCGCCGCGCGCCTGTACGTTCAGATCGAATTGTCCATGCTTTGTGAACAGATCGAGCATATGATTCAGGAAAGGTACGTCCGTTTCAATCTCGGATTGCCCGGTTCCATCTACGGCAAAAGAAAGCTGAATGTTCGTTTCATTTGTTTTGCGGTCTACCTCTGCCTGACGTACAGCACCCTTATTCTGAAGGTCCAAACCATTATTCTGCTTATCCATTATCCGATTCCGCCTTTCCTTCCTGTTCTAACCGTACAGCGATCGCACGGGCGTGTCCTTCGAGCCCTTCATGCCGGGCCAGCTCTATAATAGCCGCTCCATTTTGGAGCAACGCTTCCTTGCTGTAATAGATCAAACTTGATTTTTTGATAAAATCATCCACATCCACAGGTGAGCTGAATCGTGCCGTTCCATTTGTCGGAATAATATGATTCGGTCCCGCAAAATAATCCCCTACCGGCTCCGAGCTATACGGGCCGAGGAAGATCGCTCCGGCATTCTCAATCCGGCCAGCGTAAGCCATGGGCTCCTGCACCATGATCTCCAGATGCTCCGGTGCGAGCCGGTTCACCACATCGATTCCCTCATCGATGGAATCGACCACAATAATTGCGCCATACTGCTCCACGGAAGCAGCAGCGATATCACGCCGCGGCAGCACTTCTAGCTGCTGCCGCACTTCGGCCTGCACGGCTTCCGCCAGCACGGCCGAGGTTGTGACGAGAATGGCCGATGCCATCTCGTCATGCTCCGCCTGCGACAACAGGTCGGCGGCGACATATACCGGATTCGCCGTATCATCGGCGAGCACCACAATCTCACTCGGCCCGGCGATACTATCGATATCGACTGCGCCATAAACCTCACGCTTCGCGAGCGCCACGTAAATATTGCCCGGTCCACAGATCTTGTCGACCGGGGCAATACTCTCCGTGCCGTAAGCGAGGGCGGCGATTGCCTGAGCGCCGCCAACTCGGTACATTTCGCTCACGCCTGCTTCCGCAGCAGCCACGAGAATGTACGGGTTAATACCTTCACCGCCATTTGTTGACGGCGGCGTCACCAAAACAATCTCCGGCACGCCAGCCACCTGTGCCGGAATCACATTCATCAGCACCGACGAAGGGTACGCTGCTTTGCCGCCAGGTACATAAACGCCGACCCGATTCAGCGGTCGGATTACCTGGCCCAGCAGACTGCCGTCCGGCTGCCAATCCATCCATGAGTTGCGCTTCTGCTTCTCATGAAACGCACGAATGTTAGCGGCGGCCTGACGGATCGCCGTCACGAAGGAAGGCTCCACAGCTGCATAGGCTGCTTGCAGCTCTTCCTGCGGCACGCGAAGCTCCGCAGCCGTCAGCTTCGTGCGATCCAGCTGCTCTGTGTAACGCAACAGTGCCGTATCTCCTTCCCGGCGAATGTCGCTGACAATGCGCCGTACCGCTTCATTTTGCTCAGGTGTACCGTATTCCACTTCCCGCTTCAAATCAAACTCCCGTGCAGGTACAATTTTCATGAGTACAACCTCCCTATCCCTGTATAACCTGTGATACCTCTAATATCCGTTTATGCTATATGATCAATCATCGATTAGTTACTTCTGCTCCATCTTACATGCTAGATTTATCCCCGAAAGATCCCCGAAGACACCTCATTCGAGGCTGGAATGACCTGTTGGAGAGCATCGCATAATGCTTGAATCCGTGCATTCTTCATCCGATAACTGACCCGATTGGCAATAAGGCGGCTTGTGATATCCAGAATACCCGTCATCTCCACGAGTCCATTCTCACGCAACGTCTGACCAGTCTCCACCAGATCGACGATTCGATCTGCCAGACCGATCAGCGGCGCCAGTTCGATGGACCCGTTCAGTTTGATTACTTCCACCTGCTGTCCTTGCTCGCGGAAATATTGGGAAGCGATTCTCGGGTACTTTGTTGCCACTCGCTGCTGAATGCCAGGTGTCCAGTCCGGTAGTCCAATAACAGACATGCGGCACTGGGCGATACCCAAGTTCAACAATTCGTATACGTCCCGATTTTCCTCAAGCAGAACGTCTTTACCCACTATGCCAATATCCGCTACTCCATACTCCACATACGTTGGCACGTCTACGGGCTTCGCCATGATGAACTCCATCCCCGCTTCCGGCACTTCGATGACCAGCTTGCGCGTATCGTCCACGTCTTCCGGAATATCAAGCCCTGCTTCACGGAACAGTTTGGAGGCTTTCTTATAGATTCGGCCCTTCGGCATAGCTACCTTCAAAATATCCGACATCTCAGCGTCCCCCTCCATTTTCATGTCCGTACGTGATAACCTGCTCAGCCTGGATTGACTTGTTGCCTGTTAGAGTCTCTGCTCCATCTTTAGGAAGGAGGTACGTTACTACATTTTGACCGATGCTGCGTAGTCTCGCCGCCTCTGTTAGAGCCTTAGCCCGGCATTCCGAAGTATATTGAATAAGTATAGGTTTCTTCTCTTCCATCGTAATTCCATGAACACCATCGATAATTCGGTTTGTTTTGAGTGCAAATCCTGTAGCCGGTAATGAACGGCCAAACTGCTGTAACAGATTATCATATCGTCCGCCACTGCATACCGGGGATCCGAGCTCTGCCGCATACCCTTCAAACGTCATGCCTGTATAATAGGAGAAATCACCAATCATCGTCAGATCAATCAGCACATGCTCAGAAACACCGTACGCTTCCAACACTTCGAATACTGCACAGAGATGTGCAATGGACTGTGCTGCTTCAGTACTTGAACTCAGCTCTGCTGCGTGTGTACATACTTCTTTACCGCCACGCAGACGCAAAATAGCTTCAAGCTGCTCCTTCAGTTTCGGTTCCAGATTCAATGCTTCAATGGATTGGCGATAGCCGACATAATCACGTCCCAGCAATCCTTCTTTCAACTGTTCCTGTTGTACCGTTTGACCCGGAATGACTTCTTCCAGTAACCCGTTCAGAAATCCCATATGACCCATCGCAATTTTAAAGGAAGACACACCCGCTGCCTGCAAAGAAGCAATCGCAAGTGCTACAACTTCTGCATCTGCTTCTGGCGAATCATCACCGACAAGCTCTACACCTGTCTGGAAAAATTCCGCCTCACGTCCTGCTTCCTCTTCAATGGAACGAAACACATTCGCATGATAGGACAAACGCAGAGGAAGCTTCTCATCCTTTAATAGAGAAGAGACCACCCGTGCAATCGGAGCTGTCAAATCTGATCTTAGCACCAGCGTAGTCCCGCGACTGTTCAATAATTTAAACAGCTTGCGATCCGATGTGGAACTAGCTACACCTACGGTATCGTAGTATTCAATCGTTGGCGTAATGATTTGACGGTAACCCCAGCGTTCCATGCATTCCAGTACATTCCGCTCAATGGTTCGCAGCTTGGTCACCACATGTGGTGTATAGTCACGAAAACCTGTCGGTTTTTCAAAGCCTTTTGGTTTGGACATTGGTATTATTCACCCCGAGTCAGTAATTTAAGATTGGTAGACGTTCTATTTCAACAGGATTTATGTAGTGTAAATCCCCATTCTATCTTGTAACCTGAATTTTTATTGTTGCTGCCAGGCAGCCTTCAGAAAATGTTTAGTAAGTGTTCTTCATTTCTGCTTAACTATACTTAACTTTTGTCCCTTTTCTTTAACATGGTAAAGTGCTAACAAACTAAAGGATATGGGATATGATAACATGAATGACTATCCATCGTCAACAATACAGCCCCTTTGGGGGGGCTTGTACTATATCCTCCATTTTGATCCCAATGCTGAACATGAGTCTAACTATTTGTATACGAAAAAAGCTGCCATCAGCAGCTTCCTTACTCCAGTCAATTCGACTTATTGCTCTTCCCCTGACTGAACCCATTCAGGTTAATTTTCGTCCGTGTATTCTTTGCGATGATCTTTTGCAGATATATCCGTAGGCCGTCTCGGCCGTCTCCCAAAATCATTACTCATCAGCCTTTATGACAATATCCTCCGCTGATGCATTCGAGCGAGACAGATCACGAAGTGGATTCCCACCAACAAAAGCTCCCGGAGCTACATCCTTATGAACAACTGCTCCTGCAGCTACAACCGCACCGTCTCCGATGGTCACACCCGGCAGGATGGTTGAATTAGCACCGATCAGTACATTTTCCCCAATAATCACCTCACCGAGTCTGTACTCTTTAATAAGATACTCGTGAGCCAGGATCGTGGTGTTGTAACCAATCACGGAATTTTCGCCCACCGTAATTTTCTCCGGAAAGAACACATCAACCATCACCATCAAACCAAATGCCGTATGTTTACCCACCTTCATGCCAAGCATGCGACGATAGATCCAGTTCTTGACCGATAGAATCGGGCAGTACCGTGACAACTGAATCCAGATAAAATTACGCACGCCTTTCCACGGACTCACTGTCTTGTAGATATGCCAAAGTGCGTTATGACCTTCTACGGGATAGCGGGTTACTTTTCTCATGAACGTTCCGTTTCAATCAGCTTAAGCAAGTCCTTCATGTCGTGCAAAATGTAATCCGGGTTATAGCCGCTCAATACGGCCTCTCCCTTAAGGGACCAGGCTACGCCTGCCGCAAGCGCACCCGCGTTCTGTGCCGATTGAATATCGACAGGGCTGTCACCCACCATCAATGTTTTGGACGGATCTGCACCCAACTCTTCGATCGCCTTTAGCACCGGTTCAGCATGCGGTTTGGGATTGGTTACATCGGTAACTGTTACAATCGATTTCATATACTTCAACAGGTCAAAACGCTCCAGCACTTTAAGAGTAGATGGACGAATCTTCGTCGTGACAACACCCATCACAATTCCTGCCTCATGAAGAGCCTCAACAACCTCAATCACGTGAGGAAACGGCTGAACCATCGCCTCATGATGAACGTCGTTGTACGCCCGATATCCTTTGACATACTCCGCAACATCCTCTTTCCCAGAAAACGTACGCATCTGATTCTCCAGTGTTCCTCCCATATGAGGAATGATCTGTTCGCGTGTCCAAGGGGTAGATAACTGCAAATCCTCCATTATATGAAGGAAAGAGTTAATAATTAGTTCATTCGTGTCGATAATCGTTCCATCCAGATCAAACAAAACCGTGTCAATCATGTTGCATTACTCCTTTTTCTCTTCAGCTTGCTTCAGATCCTCTTTGGTCGAGACTGGAGTTACCGTGTCCTCTTTGCCTGCAACCGGGCCTGTTTGCACCATATCATCCGATGATTCTGAAGGAACCTTGGAAGATACAATCGGATCGCTATAACGTACATCTGCCTTGCCTGTCATTCTTCTCACGACGATGAAGACTACCGCAACAACAATGATCCCAATAGCCAGCAGCTGCGAAATTCTTACGTTACCGTAGGCTGGATCAAGATATCCTTGCTCGAAGCCCATAGCTGTCATCGGTGACCATAATCCATTAACCATGGAGGCAACCCATTGCGGAGCCTGGAATCCCAGACTGTCGGTACGCAGCGCTTCGATAAAGAATCGACCGATCGAGTACCAGATAAAATAGGACATAAACAGCTCACCAGCACGCAGGAACTTCTGACGACGAAGCACCAGCAAGATGATCAGACCAACAAGACTCCACATCGATTCATACAAAAATGCAGGATGATGGAATACACCTTCCACGTTCATCTGATTAACGATAAAGTCCGGCAAATGAAGCTTGTCTCTTAAAAATGATTCTTCTACAGGACCGCCATAGGCCTCCTGATTTACAAAGTTACCCCACCGTCCGATCATTTGTCCAACGATCAATCCAGGTGCACAGATGTCGGCCATGCGCCAGAAGTTATACCCTTTACGACGGAAGAAAATGACTGCACATATGATCGCACCAATCAGTGCGCCGTATATGGCGATACCGCCATTCCATATTTTAAAGACATCCCAGAAATTATCCTTATAATCGTCCCATCGAAATGCCACGTAGTATATGCGGGCACCGATAATGGCAGAAGGCACACCAAGCAGAACCATGTCCATGAACACTTCCTGCGGAATGTTATACCGTTTGCCTTCCCGGATGACGAGCAGCAAACCTACAAGTGCCGCTGTACCGAGAATAAGCCCGTACCAGTGAACCTTTAACGCTCCGATGGAGAACGCTATCGGGTTCAACAGTAATAATGTATCCATTCATTCACACTCCTATAAATTGACTCATTCACAAGCATGACCAACTGCTGTATGTCTCCAACGCTCTATAAAGGAGTAAAACACATCAACAATTGGCCTTTAATCATATAATAGATCCTTCTCTTCTTAGTCCATGTCTTCCATATCTTCAGAGATCGTTGCTGTCAGCTTGTTCGTAAATTGCAACGCAGCATTCAGCCCCATCTGTTTCAAGCGATAGTTCATTCCCGCTACTTCAATGATAACAGCCAAGTTCCGCCCCGGACGAACAGGAATCGTTACAAGCGGTACATCTGTGTCAATGATGCGTGTCGTCTCTTCATCCAGGCCAAGACGATCATATTGTTTATCCTGCTGCCAAGCTTCCAGACGAACAACCAGTGTAATCCGTTTGTTATTACGAACCGCACCCGCACCGAACAATGTCATTACGTTGATGATCCCGACACCACGGATCTCAAGCAGGTGACGGATCAATTCTGGCGCAGTTCCGTGCAGCTGGAAGTCTGATGTCTGACGAATTTCTACCGCATCATCGGCGATCAATCGGTGACCACGTTTTACCAGTTCCAGTGCAGTTTCACTCTTACCAATGCCACTGCTTCCGGTGATTAACATCCCTACTCCATACACATCACAGAGTACACCGTGAATCGTTGCTGTAGGCGCCAGTTTCTTCTCCAGAAATCCAGTAATCCGGCTGGACAGAATCGTTGTAGCCATGTTGCTGCGAAGCACAGCAAGGTTCTGTTCTTCACTGATGTCAATCAGTTCCTGTGGCACTTCAAGTCCACGGGTTACTACAATACATGGCGTTTCTTCCGTACAAAGGCGTTGCATCCGATCACGGCGCTCATCTTCTGGCAACATTGCAAAAAAGGCCAGCTCTGTTCTACCAAGCAGCTGTACCCGTTCTTGTGGATGATATTCAAAATAACCGGCCATTTCCAGGCCAGGACGGTTCAAATCGTCTACAGTAATGACTCTCTTCAGTCCGTGAGATCCAGAAACAACCTCCAACTGGAATTGTTGTACCAATTCAGATACTTTCACTTTTTTCGCCATTTGTCTCTTCCTTTCAGCATTCGCTGCCCTCTATGTACATCAGCATTAGCGTCATTCCATTGCATTAATAGCGCATTCATGTTGTTTGTTACAGCATCTAACCTTCAAATAATCTTAAATGAATTCCGGGATGAATGCAATCTTGGCTTCCACCCGTGTATGAGTAAAAAAGCCCCTTCCAGCAATAACGGAAGGGGCTCAGATTACAATGTATGATTGCGTTAACTGATAGATTCTATCGTTACCGATGAATCTCAGTACTATTAGTCTTGAAGAAGAACGTTTGCTTCAGTCTCTTTGTCAAAGATATGAACTTTGTTCATGTCAATTGCCATTTTAACTGTAGAACCATCACGAGTGTTGGAACGTCCGTCTACACGTGCGATTGTAGTGTCGTTACCTACACCGCTCAAGTAGAGGAGCATTTCGTGACCCAGGTTCTCTGTTACGTCTACGTGTGTAGAGAATACAGAGTTCGGGGATGCTTCCAGGAATACTGGCTCTTCGTGAATGTCTTCTGGACGAACACCCAGAATGACTTCTTTACCAATGTATCCTCTTGATTTCAGCACTTGTGCTTTACCTTGTGGGATTTCAACGTCCACACCAGGAGCTACGAAATGCATGCTAGCACCTTGCTCAGCCAATTTACCCGAGATAAAGTTCATTGTCGGGGAACCGATGAAACCAGCTACGAACAGATTAGCAGGGAGGTTGTAAAGCTCTTCCGGAGAAGCAGCTTGTTGGATGATACCATCCTTCATAACAACGATTCGATCACCCATTGTCATTGCTTCGATCTGGTCATGCGTTACGTAGATAACGGTTGTTTCCAAACGTTTAGCAAGTTTAGTGATCTCAGCACGCATTTGACCACGCAATTTTGCATCCAAGTTGGAAAGAGGCTCATCCATCAAGAACACTTGTGGATCACGGACGATCGCACGTCCCAGAGCGACACGCTGACGTTGACCACCGGACAATGCCTTAGGTTTACGCTCAAGCAAATGCTCGATATCCAGGATTCTAGCTGCTTCACGTACACGTTTGTCGATCTCATCTTTTTTCACTTTACGCAATTTCAGACCAAACGCCATGTTTTGGTATACGCTCATATGCGGATACAAGGCATAGGATTGGAATACCATCGCGATATCGCGGTCTTTAGGAGCAACATCATTAACGACGCGGTCACCGATATAGAGTTTACCTTCAGAAATTTCCTCAAGGCCTGCGATCATACGCAGTGTTGTTGATTTACCACAACCGGACGGACCTACCAGTACCAGAAACTCTTTATCTTTAATGTCCAGGTTAATATCAACTACTGTTGCTTTATCAGAACCCGGGTATTTTTTGAAAATATGCTCTAAACGTACACCAGCCATGATTGTTGCCTCCTCAGAGATCATTTTGTAATCGAATACATTTTGTAGTTTTATATTAACCCATTTGCATGATGTTTGACTATTCGCAAACTGCACAAAAATATCAAAGCTTTTTCGTCACTTTGTACATAAGCAATAAAAGTCGCACCAGAACAGCACTTTCGAAGTTTCTAACATCATATCCAATCTCCTGTTTGATCTTATCCAAACGATATACCAAGGTATTTCGATGAATAAAGAGTCGCTTTGCCGTCTCGCTGACATTACAATCGAGATTGAAGAAGGTCTCCAGTGTAGCCAGTGTTTCACTATCACTAAACAACACAGTGCCTTTCCCCGTTTCCTGTATAAAACGAAGTCGCTGTTGCACAGGAATACTATCTACCAAACGCTCAAGGTGCAGATCCCAAGGAAGATGAATGTGTTGCACGACATGGAAAGCTCTGCCCAAGTGAACACTCTCTTGAAGAAGTGCCGTGACAGAAGATAGCTGTTTTGCAGGGATACACGGTAAGGATGCGGACAAATGAAATACACCCGCCCATTCACTGGCTACCAATTCATAGAGCCCCTGACAGAAGGCATTCAACAAATCTTTTCTGGCTTCCGTCGTATCCTCTTCAGCTTCGCCTGTGACAATCTGTTCATCACCCAGAAACACCCACTCCTGCGCTCCCACAGGAATCAGTATAATCTCTTCACCGAAGTAACTTTCGAGTAACTTGTTCAATTCCTTCGAACGAATACGATGAGCATCAGGTGTCTCACATTGCAGCAAAAATGGGATTTTCTCTGTGTTCAATTCTCCATCCAATGAAAAATGATCCGGAATAGGTTCCTGCTGAACTCTTTGCTCAACCTGTTTCCGAAGCCACTGTCCCAATTCAGCAAGCTGTTGTTCTCTATCGTTTTCATATATCACAGGCTGTTCTTCATCTAACGATTCCCTATGACTAGTAATGAGAAGTTCAATTAAACGCTGTACTTCCAGCGTAACGGCATCAACAGAGCATCCCCAATATAAAACAGTACCTTCTTCCTCGTTCATCCCGATTTTAAAATATATTAGGTCTTCTGTACGCCAACTGCCTACATCATTTGCAAAACCATCCATCTTCTCATCATCACGTAAGAAACCTTCGGCCTCTTTTGTAAGAGTATTATGAGCCACTGGAACAGTTCTACGGTGAGCTGAGCTCAATCCATATTGATTCCATTCTTCTATAGTTATCACGGATTCGTCCAATGTAGTACCTATAATTGCTTCGATTTGTTTTTTTAGATCAGGTATGAGCTTCATATAATGAACGCCACCACTCTGCTTTTTTCTATTATTTTATCATATCTTGCGCAGCATCGCCTTTTTCAGTCTTTATCAGAGTTTCCATATTATTAATTTATTTATCTATAACAAAAAAGAGTGATTAATCAAATTAATGATCAATCACTCTTTTTCAAAAGATGAGTCATGAAGGGCTCGAACCTTCGACACCCTGATTAAAAGTCAGGTGCTCTACCAACTGAGCTAATGACTCGAAAAACTGGTGGAGGATGATGGATTCGAACCACCGAACCCGTACGGGAGCAGATTTACAGTCTGATGCGTTTGGCC
>NZ_FNRR01000006.1:0-307304 GCF_900107875.1 Paenibacillus sp. 276b
CTTGAGGGCAGGTTGCCTACGTGTTACTCACCCGTCCGCCGCTAACTATCCGAGAAGCAAGCTTCTCTTCAAGTCCGCTCGACTTGCATGTATTAGGCATGCCGCCAGCGTTCGTCCTGAGCCAGGATCAAACTCTCCAATAAAGTATTGAAAAGAGCGATAAGCTCATTTTGAAACTGACGAGATTAAAAATCTCATTTATTTTGCTTCGAAATCATACAGTCCGAAGACGTGTACCGATTTCTCAGCGTCGATCTTGCAAGCAAGATCGTTACTCACTCGTTGTTCAGTTTTCAAAGATCAAACTCGTTTGTGTTACTCTTTTCGTTGTCAGCGCTATGTTTCAGCGGCGACTTAAATAATATATCATACTGACGAAACCAATGCAATAGTTTTTTCAAAAAAACATTTAATAGATTCTAAGTCCCCAATGCCCCCAATAAAACTATAGCGAATATAAGGCTCTATTCCCCTAACAATCCCGTCCACATTCATGGATTTTCTTGATAACTGCTAAAGAATTCTACAAACGTGACACTTCCATACTATAGTAGGATTACCATGCTCTCCATACAAACTCAAAAGGCCGACTCTTCTCAGAGTCGGCCTTTTGAAGATTAACGGTTTTCCGTTTACTTTACAGTGTCATTGCTGTATCCAGGGATTTCTACGCTTTTTATTGTTAGAACTACGTTTAGTGGTTATCCCTGTGCGCTCTCTTGCTTGTTTCCCGGATACAGATACTTTAGATTTAGATTTAGCAGCAGGTTTGGCTGTTCTGCGTTTCGCAGTCCCTGTTTTGGCTGATTGTTTAGGCTTTGCTTCAAGATTAAACTCAGCCTCACTCTCTGTAGAGGACTGGCTTAAGTTAGCCTCGTCACGTCCACCCTTTTTGCCTCCCCCCTTACCTTGTGGAGGATACAGTTCACCAAATGCACCCAATGGAGACGGCGGCACCATGTTCTGAGTAGGGTATGGATTTTGATAGGCATACTCCAATGGCTGATTAGGCATCATGGATGTGGTCATTTCGGGTTGCATCCCATAAGGATTGTATGTGCCCCACGCTGGGTTCTGGTAGTTATGTGAGGGATGTGCGTATTGATGGTTAGGCATATGATGGTTGCCACATCCGCATGGCGGGTACGGAAGCATAGAGTAAGGAGAAATATGAGGCGGTTGGTGGTTCATATGCTCATTGGCCGCAAATGGAGGGTATGGGCTGTTCACTTGACCTGATGGAGCGATCGGATACGAGTTGTTCTGCATCTCAGCAGATACGTTTGGCATAACGTTGTTATGATTATACTCCGCGCCGCTCCAAGGCGTGTTGGATGTATTACCTATGGAGTAAGGACTCACTTCAGGTATACCTGGGAATGTAGCATTGTCGTTCGCCCCAGCCGTATACATGTTTTGTGGAGCAGTGTATACCTCTTGTGCAGGTACAGGAACTTGGGCATAGGGATGCTCGGCAGGAGCATGCAGCATTTTACTGCCGCAACCACATGGAGCTTTGGTCGCAGGAGCTACTTCTGTAGGCCATTTCGTGTTGTTAGGTATTACAGGTAAAGGCAGGACTTCAGGTGAGATATTAGGCATCGTATACGTCGGCGCTTCAGTTATCGGTTTTAATTGCACTTCAGATTTGGTATTTTCTTTCTTCTGAGCTTCCTTCTGCGGTTTCTCTTCAGGAATTTCAGGTAACTGAGGTAACACTTCCACTTCTGGCTTGATATTAGGTACGACCGGATTTGCAGGTACAGGAGCCGGAACCACATTGGAGACTTCCGGTACAGGAGCTGGTTCAGGTACTGGGACTACTGGTACGACTGGAGCCGTTTCTTCTTTAACTCCCGTGTATTCCTTCCCTTCAGGAGACAGCTTCTCATGAGCAACATTGGATGAGGCACCATTCTCTGAAGCCGCATTCCCCGGTGCATTCGCTGATGGAATGTACACGGTCTCCCCTACAAGAAGAGCATTAGGATTTTTCAATTGCGGGTTCGCATTGATCATATCTTTCAACGGAACTCCCCAAGCCTGTGACAACTTCCACAACGAATCTCCTTGCTGGACTTTATGACTGTGCAACACGCCTTCTGGCTTTGGTGTTACAGGCTCCGCAGGGATTTTGACCTTCATGCCGATCTCCAACTTGTCAGGATTTGAAATTTGCGGATTGGCTGCGATAATTTTGTCCAACGCTACATTATATTTTTGGGACAGCAGATATAATGTGTCGCCTTTTTTCACCATGTGTATTTTCACTTGGAACTAACCTCCTAGACGTGATACTTGGGCAGTGCATTCGCCCATACCGTTACTACATCCTATGCAGAAATTGGGCCAATGACATCAACTAAGCAAAAAAAATCCTTCCCGCCCCAAAAATTGCATACTCCAGGTATGCTGATTTTCTGAGACAAGAAGGATTTCCTGCTTCCCTATTCAGTTCGTTCCTTTTAATCTTCCCAAACTTTGTAACCGTCTTTGTCGACAATTTGACGGAACGCTTCCAGCAATCTCAAGGTTACAGGACCTGCAACACCCGTTCCAATCGTTCTGCCGTCCACCTCATATGCAGCAATAACTTCTGCGGCTGTTCCCGTGAAGAAGACTTCGTCGGCAATGTACACATCATGTAGCGTAAATGGCACTTCTTTTAATTCAAGACCCAGCTCACCGCACAGATCGATAATGGCCTGCCGTGTAATTCCCTCTAATGCACCAAGATAACAAGGTGGCGTATAAACTACACCATTTTTGATGATGAAGATGTTATCACTCGAACCCTCAGTAACGTAACCTTGGGAATTCAGCATAATCGCTTCACCGGCACCTGAATAGTTAGACTGAATTTTAACAAGAATGTTGTTCAGATAGTTCAATGATTTAATTTTTGGATTAAGTGCATCAGGAATGTTGCGGCGCTGCGATACAGACACGGCTTTCAACCCAGTAAGATACGCTTCCTCCGGATAGATCGCGAGTTGCTCAACAATGATAATAACGGACGCTTTAGGGCAGCGCAGCGGATCAAGACCCAAGTTACCAGGTCCACGTGAAACGATCAGACGAATATAACCGTTACGCATATCATTGCGACGTACCGTTTCAGCCATCACTTCCAGCATCTCATCATAAGACAACGGAATGTTCAGACTGATGGATTTAGCTGAATCGTACAAACGATCCAAATGCGCTTTGCATCTGAAAATGTTACCGTTATAAATACGAATACCTTCGAAAATACCGTCTCCATACAAAAATCCGTGATCATATACCGAAACGGTTGCATTCTCCTTGGTCACATATCGACCATCCAAGTAAATCCATTGTTCTGACACCGATGACTGCACCTCCATAAAATTTCCATCCCCTGATTCCGAAACTACATTTATCTCGCTCATTGGACAACAAATGACAAGCTGTTCTTGCACACATTACCCAGTCTTATGACAACCTTCACCAATGTACGTCCTGATTCAGGTCGTTTTCAACGAAGGATATGTATAACACGGATAGCTGCCAAGAACACGTACCTGACAATTCAAAGCCTCAATCTCAGCCATGGCTGCGGTAAGCAATACCGAATCTGCACTTTCTTCAACATCAATGTAAAAATAATAACTCCCCAACCTCTTCTTCGTTGGACGAGATTCCAATCGGGTCAAGTTCAGCTTCCGCCAGGCAAAAGCCGAAAGCACCTGATGCAATGCACCCGGTGCATCTTCAGGCAATGTAACCAGCAAACTGGTTTTCACATGATCAGGCTCTCGTGGTATCTGAACAGGCTCATGGCCTATCAACACAAAACGAGTATAGTTGTTGTCATGATCGGTAACCCGTTCAGCCATAATGTCCAAACCATGCTTCTGTGCAGCCAGCCTTGTACCAATCGCGACCCAGCCTTTGCCAGGATTTTTTTTAACAATCTCCACAGCTTCCGCTGTACTGTTAACACCCTCAAGATCTGCTCCAGGTGAATGCAGGCGAATAAAATTCTGGCACTGTGGAATCGCTACAGGATGGGACATGATCTTCGTAATTTTCCCGAAATCATATTCACCACTCTCTGTCCTGAACTCAGAGCCATGCCCAATGACATTTTGGATGGATGGATAAACCCATTCTGCTTGCATCGGAATATCCACTTCGTTAACCAGCCAGTCCATATGCAAACTAACGGAGCCTTCAATCGTATTCTCAATAGGTATGACACTATACTGGGACTTTCCACTATCCGTAGCCCGGAAAACATCAGAAATCAGTTTGGAATGAAGCAATTCCAAAGGCTCCCCATTAAACAGAAAATCTACTGCTTCATGAGAAACTGAACCTTCAGGTAATACTGCAATTCGTTTCATGCGTTAACTTCCCCTTTAACTCTGTCCATAAAAGGACTTTCATCTTGATCAGGCAGCACGGTAACACCGTCCAGATCCGGATCCAACCACAATGCAGAAGCAGTGATACCTTCACGGCTCATTGTGTCTATCAAATATTGCTCCAGTTCGAGCTTACGAGTGTCATGACGATCTACCAACGTCAAAACGGTAGGTCCGGCTCCACTCAAAGCAGCCCCCAGGGCTCCATGATTGACCGCATGTTCAAGGATTTCAGCCATACCGGGTACCAAAGATGCCCTGTAGGGTTGATGAATCCGGTCAGACATCGCCTTTTGAATCATTTCCAATCTCCCACTTGCCAAAGCTGCAACGAGTAAGGATGATCTGCTTATGTTGTGAATGACATCAGACTTGTCAAACTGCTGTGGAATTACATTTCTTGCTTTCGAAGTGGACAACTCGAAGTCCGGTACGATGACCAACGTCTGCAAATCCTGATGCGGCTCAATGCGAATATGGTCTACCCGACTGCCATCCCATGCTGCTGTAATGATACCTCCATATAGCGAGGCTCCTACATTATCCGGATGTTTCTCCAGCGACGTAGCCATGTCCAGAAGCTTGGCATCAGATAACGGAGTACCAATTAAAGCATTAGCAGCAGCCAACGCACCCACAATTGCAGATGCACTGCTTCCCAGTCCCCGAGTAAGCGGAATATCGGAATACATGGAAATCTCCAACTCCGGCACGGAGATTCCAGCTTCGTTGAACACCATCTGTGCAACTTCATATATCAAGTTGGATTTATCTGTTGGCAAACCCGTCAGATGATCTCCATGTAAATGAAATGTTGTCTGCTCAGCCGGTTTCATCTCAAGCCATGCATACAGAGACAATGCCATGCCCAGGGTATCAAACCCTGGACCCAGATTGGCTGTACTTGCAGGTACCTTAACAGTTACCCTTTGCTGCAAACTCATACGGATTGTTGCTCCAATTGTGCAATTGCCGCCATAACCGCTTCTTCGGAATCTTCCACAACAAGCGGCTCAGTCGCTACCGTTTTGATTGCAATATTAGGATCTTTTAGACCATGTCCTGTCAGTACACAAACCACAGTTTCCCCGCCTTTAAAGTACCCTTCACTCTTCAGTTTGTATACACCAGCAACGGAAGCAGCGGATGCAGGTTCAGCAAAAATCCCTTCACGAGCGGCGATCGTACGATATGCTGTCAGAATTTCTTCGTCAGTTACATAATTAATCTGTCCACCAGACTCTTCAGCTGCAGCTACAGCAGTTTTCCAACTAGCAGGATTACCAATTCGAATAGCTGTTGCTACGGTTTCAGGCTCAAGAATCGGTTCACCTTTGACAATTGCCATCGCGCCTTCCGCTTCAAAACCGACCATACGTGGCAGGGAATTCGATTTGCCTGCTTCTTTATACTCTTTAAACCCTTTCCAGTAAGCCGAGATGTTCCCTGCGTTACCCACTGGAATGGCGAGTACATCAGGTGCATGACCAAGCTGCTCAATTACTTCAAATGCAGCCGTTTTCTGTCCTTCAATTCGGAACGGATTCACGGAGTTCACGAGCGTAATTGGATGTTTGGCTGTAATCTCACGCACAATTTCCAATGCACGGTCAAAGTTGCCATTAATCGCAATTACCTTTGCTCCATAGATCATAGCTTGGGCCAGTTTACCCAGCGCAATGTTGTTATTCGGGATCAATACGATACAATTCAGACCAGCACGAGCCGCATAGGCTGCTGCTGCCGCTGAAGTGTTACCTGTCGATGCACACATGATCGTGCGACTGCCTTCTTCCATCGCTTTAGCAACAGCCATAACCATTCCGCGGTCTTTAAATGAACCAGTCGGATTCAGACCTTCATATTTGAAATATAAATTCAATCCGAGTTCCTCGGACAGATTCTCCGCATGAACCAGGGGTGTGTTTCCTTCATGAAGCGTAAGCAGTGGCGTGTTTTCATTAACCGGAAGGTGCTCTCTATACGTTTGCAGTAATCCTTGATATCTCATTGTGGGTAAACTCCTTTGTCGTTAATAATAGGAATATGATTGCATACATCTATATGGTTAAACGTGTACCTTAAACTTGGATTTAGATCTGAAAATTCAAACCGGAATTTGGGGACGAATTATCCTTCTACCCGGTACACACTCTTAATGCGACGAATGACGGCAAGGGATTCAAAGTGTTTCAATACTTTATCCATGCTTGCCTTGCTAGCGTTATGCGTAACAATGATGATCTCAGCATCCGGGTTATGCTCGTTCGGCTGTTGCACGACTGAAGCCAGGCTGACTTCGTATTCAGCGAAGATTTGTGTAATCTGCGCCAGTACCCCTGCCTTGTCATCTACATGCAGCAAAATAAAGTTTTTCGACATAATGTGCTCGTCACTTTGCAGGCGCTTCTGTTTATAAGGCACAATGGCTTTAAGACCATTCACACCCAGCTTCAGGTTTTTGATCACAGCCACGATATCCGCTACTACAGAAGTTGCCGTCGGAAGCTCACCTGCACCCGCACCGTAGAACATCGTCTCACCTACAGCTTCGCCATGTACATACACAGCGTTGAACACCCCATTGACGGATGCAATCGGATGATTCTGTCTAACCATCGTTGGCTGAACACTAATGGTGATCTCATCATCCCGACGATCTGCGATACCCAGTAGCTTCATCTCATAGCCAAGTCTTTTGGCATACGTAATATCTTCACGGGTTACGGATGTAATCCCCTTAACGGTTACGTCTTTCAGTTCCACATTGGTACGGAAGCCCAAAGTGCCCAGAATCGCCATTTTGCGAGCTGCATCGAGTCCTTCGACATCCGAAGTTGGATCGGTTTCTGCGTATCCGAGTGCTTGAGCCTCGGCCAGAACCTCTTCATATGAGGCGCCTTCCTGGCTCATTTTGGTCAAAATAAAGTTCGTTGTTCCGTTCACAATCCCCATAATGCGGGTAATCCGGTCGGATGAGAAACCTTCAATCAGCGTTCTGATGATCGGAATGCCCCCAGCCACACTCGCTTCGTAGAATACATCACATTGCTTTTCCTGTGCCTTGGCCAAAATCTCGGAACCGTGCAGAGCCATTAAATCCTTGTTCGCGGTTACAATATGCTTACCCCGCTCCAGTGCTTCAAGAATGTACTCTTTGGTCTGATCAATGCCACCCATAACTTCCACGATAACATCAATATCTGGATGACGAATGACTTCCCAAGGATCTTCAGTGAGCTTCGCACGGTCTACAGCAATGACACGATCTTTTTCCGTATTCTTCACTGCAATCTTCTCTATAACGATCGGTGATCCAACCTGACTGCTCAGATCCTCCTGATTTCCTTCCACGATGCGAACGACCCCAGTCCCCACCGTACCCAGACCCAACAATCCCACTTTTACCGGTTTCACTAACGATCTACCCCCAATGTCTTTTCTCCTTCACCCCTGTACGATTTAACCATACATACAACTTATTCCTAAACGTTTTACGATAACGTCTAATTAACCTTGGCCTACAATGCGCGTGCGTCGAACCCCGGGCATATCCTGCATCCGATCGAGCATTTCTCCGATTTCCCCATGGAGGTGTGATGTCTCCACTGAAATGACAACATTGGCTCTCCCCTGGAGCGGAATACTTTGATTAATAGTTAGCACGTTGGCTCCATAACCAGCTACATGTCCGAGCACACGAGACAATATTCCTGACTGATGCTCCAAATCAATGGAGATCGTTACAATTCGCTCCCGTTCAAGCTGATTGATCAAATGGATGCCATCCTTGTATTTATAAAAAGCACTTCGGCTTAATCCAACCTGTTCAACCGCCTCATGAACTGTTTTGACATCCCCGGAAGCTAGCAGTTCTTTTACCTGCATGGTCTTCACCACAGCCTCTGGCAAAATGTCTTCCCGTACTAAGTAATAGCGTTCATTCACAGAACGTCCTCTCCTCAAAGACTCATGTATTCATATAGTGGACATTATATAGGATCTGTCTCAAAAGGGCAATACCTCACATGTCTATTTTTGAAAAACTATTCCTAACAGTATACAAGTTTATCCCATGTGCAGGTAAGGAAAAATAAAAAAACGCAGAGCAGCGGGTAATCTCCCACTACTCTGCGTATATGTTTCAATCCTTTATATTCGTAAGGGTTGCACTATCTTAATAGTAGCTGCTACCTTCCACAAATTCGAATTCAAACTCGCCAATGCGCACAATGGTGCCTTCTTCAGCTCCGCGTTTACGCAGTTCCGCATCCACACCCATATAGCGCAATGTACGCGCCAGTTTGAGAATCGCTTCATGCGAATTCAGCTGCATCCGTTTCATCATACGTTCAATCTTGGCACTTTCGACTACAAAGATTTCATTCTCCCGTACAATACGGAAACCATCGTCCTCTTTTTTGTCTAAGCTGTACACTTTGCGTTCGGATAAGTCAGCAACTTCTTCGACCACTGGCTCGTCCGGAATTTGATCCAGCAGATCAGCCGCACGATACAGGAGCTCTTGAATCCCTTTCCGTGTCAGGGACGAAATAGGCATAACTTCAATATCCGGTTGAACTTCACGAACCTTCTGCAAAAACTCTTCGAGATTAGCTTCGGAATCCGGCATGTCCATTTTATTGGCTGCTACAACTTGTGGTCTCTCAGCGAGGATAGGATTGTACAATTTGAGTTCCTCGTTGATTTTCTGCCAGTCTTCGAACGGGTCACGTCCTTCTGAACCAGACATATCAACGACATGAACGATAATGCGTGTACGTTCTACGTGACGCAAGAACTCATGTCCAAGCCCAATACCTTCGTGAGCACCTTCAATCAGGCCCGGCAAGTCGGCCATAACAAAGCTACGGCCTTCACCCACACCTACAACACCCAGGTTAGGTGTAATGGTTGTAAAATGATATGCTCCAATCTTTGGCTTGGCTGCCGAAACAACAGACAACAGCGTGGATTTTCCGACACTTGGGAAACCAACCAAACCGACATCTGCCATGACCTTAAGCTCAAGTACGATGTAACGTTCTTGACCTTCTTCGCCATTTTCGGCCAGTTCTGGCGCTGGATTGTTAGGCGTGGCAAAACGAATGTTTCCCCGTCCGCCTCGTCCGCCACGAGCAACAACAACCTGTTGACCATGACGTGTCAAATCAGCCAGTACTTCTCCACTGTCTTCATCCAAAATCACGGTTCCAGGTGGAATACGTACAATCATGTTCTCAGCGTTCGCGCCATGCTGACTTTTATTACGTCCCTTCTCACCACGAGGGGCCTTGAAGTGACGCTGGTAACGGAAATCCATTAACGTACGCAGACCTTCATCCACACGGAAAATGATGTCAGCTCCTCTGCCTCCATCACCCCCGGCAGGTCCGCCGTTCGGTACATACTTCTCACGACGAAACGAAATAATTCCGTCCCCTCCGTCTCCGGCTTTCACATAAATCTTCGCTTTATCTACAAACATTGGTTAACCCCTTCTTCCTATATTCCGCAAGGCATTCTGAATTGTATAAACGTATCCTCAGACGGAAGCTGCTCCGTTCTGACTTTTTTTCCTTTGAGTACGGCATTGAGCTGCCGCAATGTTTCCGGATCGGGTGTTTGATCCCCATCCAGCCGGACAACCACATCTCCGTGATCCTGTCCGAAGTTCAAGGTCAGTTTGCGAACCTCTCCCCAAGACGACCGGCCGCCGCCATATTGATAGGCTCGAATCGCATCGGCAATCGCCCCCGTAAGCGACTCGCCATCCTCGGGAGAGACCAGAGCACTAAGCTGCAACTCTTCCTCTACGACCACATGCAATTCCAGAGCGACTCCACTGGTCCGGAAAGATTGAAGATAAAATACGAGTGAAGGAATACCCAATCTGGAGATTCGGCTTTCTTCGTTAACCCGCTCTACTATTCTTTCCACACATTGCACTGATTTATCAAGTTTGCCCAGTCTAAGATATCCATACAATACCTGAAGATCGTTCATCCAATCATGCCTATGATGATTTAATGATGCAATTGCTGTCTTTTCCATAGATTGTATGATGGTTCTGCGTTCCGCCTCTGCTTGTCTCTTCATCACATTCACAGAAACAAAAAGCACCGCGACGGACCACAATGCGTATACAGCTATTGAAATAATCACTGGATACAGCATAACGAAAACCAAAGGAATCAGAAGTGAACATGCCGCAATCCAGGGCACTCTTTTCCAAGATTTCATGGCTTCTCCCCGTTCTACAAAACTCGGTTGGTTTAAACCCCACCGTAACCAAGTATAACATGTCTTTTCTGCCAGTTCATTATCGAATAACCTATAAATACAAAAAGCCTCCGGCAAAAATGCCGAAGGCTCCTTAGGCGGAATGCCGATATTATGCTTCTACTGCAGCTGCTACTGGAGCAACATTCACAGGGTAGATGCTTACTTTTTTACGATCGCGTCCCCAACGTTCGAATTTCACAACGCCGTCAACTTTCGCAAACAAAGTGTCATCTTTACCGATACCCACGTTAGTACCTGGGTGAATTTTCGTTCCGCGTTGGCGAACGAGAATGCTACCACCAGTTACTGTTTGTCCGTCAGCACGTTTAACGCCAAGGCGTTGTGCGTTACTGTCACGACCATTCTTCGTGGAACCTACACCTTTTTTCGATGCGAATAACTGAAGATTTAATTTCAACATGATTGGTTGTCCTCCTTCTTTGATTATTTGACTTGCTCTATCTGAATATACTTTCCGTATGACTCTGCAATATCAGTGAGCATAAGCACCATGGATTCGAGTAGCAATTGTACCTGGGACCAGGTTCCGTCTTTCTCCAACACCGGTAAAGAAGCGCTTAAAAAGCCATTCTTCATCTTGGCGTCCATTTCGACACCAGTCAGTGTTTCAATCGAGTTCACCGTACCCACTGTAACAGCGGATACCCCGGCACATACGATGTCTTCTCCTCGCTTGGCAAAATTAGCATGCCCTTTGATGGAGAAACGATCGATGCTCCCGTCATCATTACGAAAGATTTGAACGATAATCACTTATCGCACCTTCTTACGCTTTGATTGCTTCAATAGTTACTTTTGTATACGGTTGACGGTGACCTTGCTTCACATGGTAGTTCTTTTTAGGTTTGTATTTGTATACAACAACCTTTTGTCCTTTGCCATGTTTCTCCACTTTAGCCGTTACAGTTGCTCCGGAAACCAATGGTGTACCTGCTGTCAAACCTTGATCGTTAGATACAGCCAGGACACGGTCGAACGTTACGCTTTCGCCATCGTTCGCAGTCAATTTCTCGATGAACAGAACATCGCCCTCTTGGACTTTGTACTGTTTGCCACCTGTTTCAATAATTGCGTACATTTGCCTTGCACCTCCTCATGTCTCAGACTCGCCCGGTCTCAGGTGACAGTGTCCTTGCGGAACTGTTCTTGTACCCGGCCAGTGCGGTTACAGCATGTGCAAGACCAATAGGCTAAACACATACCTGATGATTATACCACCAACTATACTAAAAATCAATGCAACGGCGAAATATATCTTTTGCCTGTCCCATGACAGGAAGAACACGGCTCCACGTAAGGGAGCGTGCTCTCTTCCCGTACCTTCTTACGGGTAAGTTCAAGCAATCCCAGCTTGGTCCAACCCATTACAAAAGCCTTGGTTCGATCCTTCTTGAGTTCATTTTCCAGCGTTGCCGCAACTTCATGCCGATTCATCGCTTCCTCCATATCAATGAAGTCCACAATAATCATGCCACCGATATCCCGAAGACGCATTAAACGGGCGATCTCAACCGCTGCCTGCATGTTCGTTTCCGTTACGGTCTCTTCCAGACTGTCGCCGCCTGCTCCCGTGTACTTGCCTGTATTGACATCGACTACAGTGAGCGCTTCGGTATGATCAAGGACAATATATCCGCCTCCAGGCAGCCATATCTTGCGGGCGAAATCCCTGTTCAACTGCTCCTGCACACGATAAGCAGCAAAAATTGATTCTTCTCCCCTGTACACCTGTACTTTAGGTTGATGGCCTGGACAGATCTCCTCCAGCAAAGCACTCAATTCACGGGCTTGTGCTTCATTATCCGTAATGACTTCATCGCTGCCAGGCGTATACACATCACGAATGATCCGCTGAACCATACTGTGATCTCGATGCAGCAGGCTTGGTGAAGGCAAACTATCCGCTTTTTCACGAATCAGACGCCACTGCTCACGTAATGTTTCCAGGTCGGCCTGAATGGCTTCCCTCTGTTCCTCTGCGGATACGGTTCGTATGATAAGCCCCTCTTCGTCCCGTCTCAGTTGTTCACCCAGCGTTTTGAGGCGGGAACGATCGCCCTCACGGGCAATTTTCTTGGAGACGGCTACATAGTCCGCTAAAGGCATGTAGACAAGCCAGCGGCCCGGCAGCGAATAATGAGTCGTCACCCGGGCTCCCTTGCTTCCTACTGGCTCCTTCAGGACCTGGACGATTACATCCTGACCTGGACGAAGCAGCTCCGAAATTGAAGGCTTCACTTTGGGTTGTTTCTCCAGATTGGGATGCAATACATCGTCCACATACAGAAAAGCATTCTTTTTCTGACCGATATCCACAAAAGCAGCTTGCATACCTGGTAACACGTTCACTACCCGTCCTTTGAAATACGAACCCAGCAGTCCACGCTCGCGTGTACGCTCTGCCATGAATTCTACAGCTTTGCCTTCTTCCAGAAGCGCCATTTGCATGAGGTTATGTTCATTATGTACAATCATTTGTTTCATGGCTTCACCTCTAGAAGACAATTCAATTCATCCACATCCATTCTGTATCTTTGCATACTCATTGTACATGTATTAACCCAATTCAGGACAGATCCACCAAGATGCTACAACTTATCCGTGTCTTGTTTGAAATAAGAACCGATGATTCGCTGCTCAGGCAAAACGGCCATGATTCTTCCCTGTCTATTCATCACATATATCATATGGTATCTTTCTCTCTTTAATAGACGCAAAATAGTCTCCAAAGGTTTCGCCGGAAATGAGATTATCGGCTGCGCCAAACTGCCTGTAGACGCATGACGGGTGAATGCACTTTCACGATTCATCAGAAATCGGATAAACCGGTAGGGAATATTACGGTAATCGGTCACATTGGAATAGAACAGAAAAATTCCGATCAACAGGATATTTAACGGCAGCCCGTAATCACCGGTAAACCAGCGACCGATGGCAACCAAGATAACCCCTGCGCTACACAGAATGCTGATTCTGTAAGTCCACATCAATGTCGTATAGTAGGGAGCAGCAAGACTAACGAGTGCCTGTACAATTTTACCGCCATCCAGCGGCAACACGGGTAGCAGGTTAAATAGGGCAATCAACAGATTCCCCTGTATAATATAATCCAAAAAAAGCGGGTCTCCCAGGTTCCCATACTTCAGCATCAAAACGATTCCAACCATGAGCATATTTTGAAAAGGACCTGCCAAAGCGATAATGATCTCCCGCCGGGCTGTAATATTTCCGGCATCCTCAATAACGGCGACGCCGCCAAAAGGAAGCATCTGTATCGAAAGGACACGGCAGCCCAGAAGGGCTGCCGCTGCAGCATGTCCACATTCATGAATAAAAACGATGGCAAACAGCGTGATGAGTTCAATAAAGTTGCCAGTCAACAGGGAAGCCATCATGATAATCACAAAAAAAGGATGAAACGAGATACGTACACCCCACAACCTAATCAAGGGCAACCACTTCCGCAGGGTCTACGTACTGCTCGCCCTCTTTTACAGCGAAATACAATGTGGCAGGTTGATCATTTCCAGTCTCCTTTAGGCTGCCGACCGCGTCACCCGCTTCTACCCAATCATTCACCTGGACTTCACTCTCGTTCAAGCGTCCGTATATCGCTGTGACTTGACCAGAGTGCTGGATTACAACCGTTGTCCCATTTTCCGGATCATCCAATACTTGAAGTACTCGTCCGGCATCTGAACTAACTACTTGAATAAGTCCCGTACCGCCAGCTTCAGGAACAATCTCAATGCCTTTCATGCTCAGAGCAAAAGGCTGAACGACAGTTCCCGAGATCGGTTTGCCGAGCAGATGTCGAATTCCCGAGCCGTTCACAGGATCGGTGGTATGTCCAAGAACAGGCAGGAATGACGGCGTTCCACCAAAATGCCGTTCGTACCAAGCAGCAGCATAAGCAAAATCCATATCCCGATGCAGCACATCGGCGATTACGGTTTTGGCAGGTGTCGTCCATGAGGTGTTCAACTGAAACAATCCCCAGACACCGCCGAATAATAAAATGCTAACCACCGTTCGTCCCACGAATGACTTCATCAGATTAAAGCGTGGATGGCCGCCAGGACCATAATGCCCATTCTCTTTTTTCCACAGCCACTCCGGATCTCTTTCCTGTTCCGCCAACGAAGATCTTGCCGTTCGTAGATTTTCTTGTATATCCATAGACGAGAAAGGATTACGTTGCGCAGATGAACGCTTATCGGATACCGAGCCCGATTCTCGCTGCTGCATAATTTCTTCCGTAGCACCATCCATTAACCGCCGAATGCGCTCTTCTCTTCTCTGCTTGATTCTGAGTTTCGTATTCATGGAATGTCCTCCCGCCGAGGCTTGTTTACTACATCTTATGAGGGGCTCGTTCATAATATGAACAAGCTTCGGCTGGAAGCAAAAATAACCCCACACCGTGGAGTCCTCCTGTGAAGTACATATCCTGTTCTATACAAGTCGCCTTTAATCAAAGGCTCCATAATAATCAAAAAGCCGGGCTTGAGGGCCACGGCTGTCATACATAAATGTGATAAGGAAGAGCCAGTTAACCCATTCCAAAAAACTTCTTAAAACGTGTGAAAGCACCCTTTTTTTGCTCCAATTGCATCAGAGGAACGGTATCTCCCAGAATACGACGGGCAATATTTCGATAGGCAATGGCCGCAAGTGAATCCGGATTCATTACTGTGGGCTCTCCCGAGTTGGCTGCCTTGATGACAAGTTCATCATCAGGAACGATCCCGATCAGATCAATATTAAGCACTTGCAAAATGCCGTCAATGTCGAGCATGTCGCCTGATTTGACCATATTGTTACGGATACGGTTCACAACCAATTTTGGCGATTTAATGTGCGAACTCTCCAGCAAACCAATGACACGGTCCGCATCACGCACAGCCGCATTTTCTGGTGTAGTGACCACAATGGCCTGGTCAGCTCCTGCAACCGCATTTTTGAACCCCTGCTCAATTCCGGCTGGACAATCAATAATGACGTATTCAAAATCTTTTTTTAGTTCGAGAATAATATCCTTCACCTGTTCTGGTGACACAGAGTTCTTATCTCTCGTTTGTGCTGCAGGCAGCATATATAATTCTTCAAAACGTTTATCTTTGACCAAAGCCTGATTCAGTCGGCAGCGGCCGTCTGCAACGTCGCACAGATCATAAATGATCCGGTTTTCGAGTCCCATCACGACATCCAGATTGCGAAGGCCGATATCGGTATCTACCAGACAAACCTTTTTGCCGAGCAGCGCCAGCGCTGTCCCGATGTTTGCCGAGGTGGTTGTTTTACCCACGCCGCCTTTACCCGAAGTGATCACGATCGCCTCTCCCATGAGCTACACTCCTTTAAACACATTAAAATCTCGGCGCAACCGAACGATATTGCTCATCTTGTCGATCTGCATCTGATTGTCCTGTAAATAAGCAAATTCCATTCCGGTCTCTCGGCTCTCCCACTCATCGGGAGGACGGCTGATGATGTCAGCGATCCGCAGCTGCGTTGGTGCAAACACCGAAGCAGCAATGATCGAGTCTTCGTCCCCACCAATTCCAGCGTGAGCCATGCCTCTGAGTGAACCCAAAACATATATATCTCCGGTACACGTTACTGTGCCCCCCGGATTGATATCACCAAGAAACAGTAGATTCCCTTCATGATGAAGCACCTGACCCGAACGTACCATACCACACATGGTTACAATCGGCGGCGGCCCTTTAACCTCTGGTTTAAGGGCCGGTGAGTCAATGGAACGAATGAGCAAATTCCCTTTTTGTTTCAATATATCAAGAACTGCTTCTTTCTGGTCCTCCGTCACTTCGCGGCTGCCCAGTTTGATATCCACATGAACAATCGGTCCGGTTAAAATATTTTGATGGCTGTGTTCCAGCTTATAGCGGAGCTCGTAGAGCAATTCCTCGAATTCACATTGATCGTCCAACAGGAAAACCAGGCCGTCTCGGATGCCTTTAATCGTTACGTGATTCGATTTTACCGTCATAAGCCTGTCCCTCCCATCTCATTACATTTCGTGCCCGGGTCCCCAAGTTCCTGCTTCTCACTCCATAAAATGTATCAAGAAGCTTCTTGTGCTTTGCTCTTTCTCTTACCAATCCGCTCCAGTTGTTTCCGAAGAGGAACATAAATGATCAGCGCGAACACAAAATGAATGAACAAATTGGGAATCATGTATTCAAGCAATGCCCAGTCAAATGTCACATGATTGAGTTGGAAGAGCTTGTACAGAAAGAATAACATGGTGTCATTCAGCAGACTTCCCAAAAGGACGACGGAAACCATAACCGGCAGTGGTGCACGCGGCGCTTGAAAAATAAGTCCCATCATATATGCCGATAATCCCATCGAGAATCCGTATGGTCCAATCATTTCGCCGTAGAATACGACATCGTGCAAGAGTCCAAATAATATGCCAAGCACCAACGCCGTGTGCCGATGATGATATACAGCAATAAACAAAATCACGATGTAGACCAGGTTGGCAGAAATACGCATTTGCCAGGCCGAAGGAATGAGCAGCGGAAGGATCGTTCCCTCAACAATGAACAAAACGAACAGTAACAGGAATAAGACTTGCTTGCGCGTTACCATTATTCTTTTACCTCAGGTGGGATAATCACAATCAGCTCTTTCCAGTCCAGAAAGCTTGCATATGGCTTAATAATCGCAGTCCGTGTCAAACCATATTCCCCAACTTCAACCTTCTCCACTTTTCCAATACGCATGTACTTCGGAAAATTGTTGATAATCCCGGAGGAGATGATTTCATCACCCTTTTTGATATCTGAATCTTCCGAGATCTTGGTCATTTTGAGCATGCCGGTCTTTGGATCATAACTCTCGATCATACCAAACACTTTTTCTTTACCAACCGCTGTAGCTGCAATGGCGTTGGATGTTGGATCATTGGCGTCCATGGATGTTAACAGATTAACCGTTGACGTATATGAACTGACATGACTGACAACCCCAACCAGCCCCTCTTGCGAAGTAACAGCCATTCCAGCCTTGATTCCCGCATTTTCACCAATATCGATATTAATCGTTCTGCTGTTCGGGTCAGAGTTAGCACTGATGACTTGAGCAATTCGTGAACCGTAGTTATACCGATTTTTTTGTTCCTCTGTAAAATTGAGAGCTTTCTGGAGCTGTTCATTCACCTGCTCCATATCATTGTATTTCAGCCGATCTCGGGTATAGTGACCCATTGCAATGCGAAGCTCTTCATTTTCTTGATATACCGTACGCATGTTCGCCAAATCTTTGAAAAAGCCCGCTACAGAAGAAGCGGGCTTGTAAAATACGTATTGTACAAATCCGACTGAATCCTTCAGGAATTTCTCCGGCCAGGATAGAGCGGTTCGCGGACCGAGCGTAAAGCCCATTAACGCGATAAATGTAACAAGGCCCACCAGCAAAACAAAAAGTCTTTTGTTACCCAGCAGTTTAAACAGTTCGACCACCCTCTAACATCCATTATTCTCTTCCGAGCCATGCCCGGCGGGGAGACTGTCAGACTTATAGTCCCATCGAGAATATCAGTCGATTCTCCCCGGGTATGCGGGTAATAGCTCTCCCGGGGTTAACCGGGTCCTCTTCGTTGATATCATGCCCCTTGGTCGATAAACGAGCCAAGCATAGCATATATCAATTAACGTTTGGAACGAACTGCCGAACTGCTTCTGCTCTTGAACAAATGAATATTCTCAAGCGCTTTACCTGTTCCGATTGCAACGCAATCAAGCGGGTTCTCTGCTACGATAACAGGCATTCCTGTCTCACCAGCAAGCAGCTTGTCCAGATTGCGAAGCAATGCGCCGCCACCTGTGAGAACAATACCACGGTCCATAATATCTGCTGCCAACTCAGGAGGACATTTCTCCAATGTTACTTTTACAGCTTCAACAATGGCATTCACCGTATCCGCCAGAGCTTCGCTGATTTCATCCGAAGTAATCGTAATCGTCTTCGGCAGGCCTGTAACGAGGTCGCGTCCACGAATTTCCATTGTTTCCACTTGCTCAAGCGGCATAGCTGATCCGATATCCATTTTCAACTGCTCCGATGTACGTTCACCGATCATCAGATTATACTGGCGTTTAATGTATTGAATCACGGATTCGTCCATCTCGTCACCCGCTACACGAACCGAACGACTTGTTACAATACCGCCAAGAGAGATGACAGCCACTTCCGTTGTACCGCCACCAATATCGACAACCATACTACCCGTTGGTTCCCATACAGGCAGATCTGCACCAATGGCAGCTGCAAAAGGCTCTTCAATCGTATAGGCTTCACGTGCTCCAGCCTGTTTGGTTGCATCTTCAACCGCGCGTTGTTCTACTGCAGTAATCCCGGATGGTACACATACCATCACGTTCGGATGACGTTGGAACATGGAGCGTTGTTTCTGCGCCTCACGGATGAAATATTTGATCATCGTTGCCGTTGTATCGAAATCGGCAATAACGCCATCTTTCATTGGACGAATGGCACGAATGTTACCTGGTGTACGTCCAATCATTTTTTTGGCGGCTTCACCTACTGCCTCGATAGTTTTTGTATCTGTCCGTATAGCGACAACCGAAGGTTCGCGCACCACAATTCCTTTTCCACGTACATAAACCAGCGTATTCGCTGTCCCCAAATCAATACCCAAATCTTTCGTAAAACCACCAAACATGACGTAATCTCCTTTTCTGCCTCATATAGCCGCCCCAGTAAATCAAGAGCATTTCATTTTCATTACCACCATAATGGTGGAGCTAATATTCGCATTTGTTTTGTGTTGCATTGTTTTGCATTTGTAAAGTGAACCTATCTTCTACGGACAACGCCGTCAACATTCATAGGAAAACATCAACGCCAACCATTATATTATACTAAGCCCTTCTCCTTCAAACTTACGTACGTTCCATCTCCGATAATAATGTGATCCAGCACGTCTATGCCTACAATTTCGCCGGCTTCGATCAGTCTTTTGGTTATTTGGATGTCCTCTGGACTAGGCGTAGGATCACCACTGGGATGGTTGTGTGCGCACACAATAGAGGCGCTGCTACATTTGATGGCAGCCCGGAACACTTCACGCGGATGAACAATCGAAGCGTTAAGGCTACCCATGGAGAGTGTTTCCTGGGCAATAATGTGGTTTTTGCTATTCAGGAAAAGACACACAAAGTGTTCTTTCTGCAAGTAACGCAATTGTTCGGTAAGGATATCGGCCGCATCACGTGGGGTACGAATTGAAGTTGACTGTGTAAGTCTGCTCTTCGCAATCCGATGACCAAGCTCAATGCTAGCTTTCAGCTGTACAGCCTTGGCCATGCCGATACCCTTCATCGCAGTCAGTTCTTCCAGGCTCAAATCCATCAACGAGCGAATTCCACCCGCTTCAGTCAGAATCCGCTGTGCCATATGCACTGCGGATTCCTGTCTTGTACCTGTTCGAAGTAAGATCGCCAGCAATTCAGCATGGCTTAAGGCGCCCGCCCCATATTCCATCATGCGTTCTCTCGGGCGTTCTTCCTGGGGGATGTCGCGCATCATATATTGAGGCGACTCCATATGTTCCCTCTTTTCAGATCGTCAATTGCGGAAATTCATATACGTGGCAATACATGTACGCCGAATCCATCCAGCATGTCGCTTAGCAAGGACAACGGTAGGCCCACCACATTGAAATAACATCCTTCAACACGTTCTATCAATGAAGCACCAATGCCCTGAATGGCATATGATCCCGCCTTGTCCGAAGGCTCTCCAGTCTGAACATACGCACGAATCGTAGCTTCAGACAGTTCCTTCATCGTTACATTAGTCTGTCGATATTGAACCATGGATTGTCCATTACTTGCATCGATACAAGCTACTCCCGTGAAAACACGGTGTACACGCCCCTGTAGACGAGATAACATTCGTTCAGCGTCCGCTTCGTCTACGGGTTTACCAAGAATATCACCATCCAGAACGACAACAGTGTCACTACCAACAATAACAGCATCCTGTTCGCGACCTTCCAGCCCGCGATAAACGGCAAGCGCCTTACGCATCGCAAGCTCCTGTACCGTCTGTTCAGGAGTCCATTCCGGCGGTGTATCTTCATCGGCGTGACTTGGTATTACTTCAAAAGCTAGATGGAGTGATGCGATCAGTTCTTTACGCCGCGGCGAAGTGGAAGCCAGAATAATACGACGCTGTTGTGTTTTATCCAAAATAACCGGCCCCTTAAGCTACGGCGACATCCTGTCGGATCACGCTAGTAGATATCATTTTTTTAGTTTCTTCGTCAAAATTCGTCATTCTCCTATAACCTGCGATACAGCCATACAGCAGCAATAATACCGATCAGACTCAGGAGGCTCATTTGAAATTGAAGTGAAATATCATAACTGATAATATCCAGATCAGCCTGCGGCGACCAACGAATGGTCGTGGCTTTCGTTAGAAAGGCAACGGCCTTTACAGGCTGCAGTGCCTTGGCGATCCACGCACCGGCTAGCCAGCCGAGCAGCAGAAACAGCAATAACATGCCGAAGTTTTTTTTCATCGGTGATCTTCCCTCGCCATTTTTTGACACCCACATTATTATACGGGGTTTTGTACGTCAATACAAACACAAATCCGGCAAGGGGAACTATTTCCAGTTCCTTGCCGGATAGGTATTTCAAGGCTGTGTTATGGGAAAGCGGTGATTACTGTTTTATCGCTTCAAGCCATTTTTTTTGTTGTAATACATATTCCATCAGATCGGACTGTACAGACCACATATGCACATTAGCCGGATTTTTGTTGTATTCAGCAAGTGCGTTTACCGCACTGTTCATTGATTTCTCCATCGCCGATACATAGGGTTGCACGTCTGCACTCAGGCCTGGTGTAATACTATTCAACCCGATCAGCCAGAGCTGATGCTGGTTCTGTAATGAGGTCATCGTTTCGGTTGAGACGGCTTCTGGAACAGACTGACCAAGTTGCTGAATCGAGAGGGTAGACAGTTGATCAACCAAAGCAGATCCACTTGCGAAGAATTGCTGCACATCCTCTGCTTTTCCGCCGAATACTGCCGGGTTCACCTCTGGGTTGACGATTTCCTTGACGTACAGCTCCACACCTTCGGCCTTAAGCCTTGAGCTGAGCAGCTTGGCCTCCTCACGGTCAGCCGAAATGCCAGCATACACCCGATTACCATCCTCCGGGTCGGAGCCTGCGGCAATGCCTGCCTGGGACAGTTCCACCTTCGCCTGTTCAGCGCGTTCAGGAGAACTGAATACACCATATTGCAGGGCATAATAGCTGCCGCCTGTAGTTGTTGCCTGGAGCTGCTGTTCCGAACCTGCCACTCCCTGCTGACCTGTTACGGCCGATACCGCCTGATTGGCGGGGATCTTGCTGCCAGGATCTACGGCCCCTTCACGATTAAAAAAAGAAAGAATTACCATGCCGAAGAGGGCCCCGGTCACAAGCGCACCCGTTACTGAACCAATCATTTTCCAGCCCCTTGGGGGACGATTTCGCTTATAAGAGTAGTTTTCACTATCTGCAAGCCAATCATGACCTCCATAATTCTCGTCCGATCTGTTCTCGTCCTCATCTCCCGGATACGCAGTAAGATGATTATAATTGTATCCAGGCTCATCAAGTTTCGAATCCTTGTCCGTTCTTTGGTAAGGTTCAGGTACAGTGGAGCCTGTCAGTATCGTCTCTCCCCAGTCACCGGGAATATCCTCTGGTGTCCATGAAGGCGTTGAATTCAACCGCGTTGGTGTTGGCGTTGGACTGTGCGGAATTTCTTCACTCAAAGCTGCAAATGTGCTGGATGTGGGTATCCCCTTGTTTTCAGGCTTGTCCGACTCGTTATCCCCAAAGCGAAACGTCATTCTAGCATTGCTCACCCCGTACCCTCTCCTTTGTCCCATTTATAACAGCTATATGCGGAGAGAATTAGAAACATTCCATTTCATGCAAAAAAACCGCCTGCTTCGAAATGAAGTCAGACGGTTTTACGATTGTAATTATTTCAACCCTTTGGCAAGTGTATCGCCAACTTTCCAGATATCACCTGCACCCATCGTGAGCACAAGATCGCCTGGCTGAAGACGGTTCTGCAGATCTGCAACAACTTCTTCCTTTGTCGGAAGATAACGCGCAGAAGCATTACTGTTTTGAACAATGAGTTCAACCAGCCTAGCCGAGTGAACACCTTCAATCTGTTTTTCGCCCGCAGGGGAATAGATATCGGTAATGAGAACCTCATCTGCTTCTGCAAAGGCACGACTGAACGCATCAAGCAGGAAGAACGTACGTGTGTAACGCTGTGGTTGGAATACCGCAATGATACGTTTCCCTGTTGCTTTGGCCGCACTGATTGTAGCCTCAATCTCGGTCGGGTGATGAGCATAATCATCAATAATCAGCATATCACGCGCCTCACCCAGCACCTGGAATCTGCGTTTCGCTCCATGGAACTGGATAATGGCGGCTGTAATTTTCTCAAATGGAATACCTGCTTCCAGACAGGTAATAACCGTAGCCATCGCATTATAAACGTTATGTTTACCTGGAACTGACAACTCCACCTTACCCAACACATTGCCCTGATGGCTCATCGTAAAGGAAATTCGGCGGTCGCCAAGCACGATATCTGTTGCTGTATAATCAGCAGCATAATCAATGCCGTATGTGGTCACCCGTGATTTCAGCTCCGGTAAAATGGCTTGAACATTCTCGTCGTCAGCACATACAATGGCCGTGCCTTCTGGACGAATCTGACTCAGGAACTGCACATAAGCCTTTTTGAGTTCTTCAAAATCACTGTTATAGTTCTCAAGGTGATCCGCTTCAATATTAGTCACAATACCGAGCCAAGGGTGATACTGCAAAAATGAACCGTCGCTCTCGTCCGCCTCTGCAACAACCCAGTCGCCTTGGCCTGCCTTGGCGTTGGTCCCCACGTTCATGATTTCCCCGCCAATGATGTATGTCGGGTCTGTATCACATTTATCCATAACGAGTGCAATCATGGATGACGTGGTTGTTTTGCCATGAGCCCCGGCTACAGCCACACCTTTGCGCTCGTTCAGCAAACGCGCGAGCATCTGGGCGCGATGCAGAATCGGGATGTTCAGCTTTTCAGCTGCTACCCGTTCCACATTATCAGCTGGAGCTGCCGTGGAGTAGACAACTAGGTCTGCCCCGTTTACATGCTCTGCCGTATGTCCGATATATATTTTCGCTCCCTTGGCTGCCAGCTTCTCGGTCAACTCCTGTGAAGCGACATCCGATCCGGTAACGGTGTATCCCATCTCAAGCATAACTCTCGCGATGGCACTCATGCCATATCCGCCAATCCCTATAAAATGAACGTGTTCCGATGTATTTAACAAAACTTTCACCAACCTTTTTCAGAATCGGTTTGATGCAAAAGGGCTGCCCGCACATCTGCAATCAGGTACAATGTGCCGGACACCACCCCCAGATCTTCCGCTTCCGTCCGTGACTTCAATAGATCAAGTGCCTTTACCCATTCGGGCTCGACGATGATTTCCAGCTCCGGTTTCGCAATGGCGGGACGTACCCGTTCGACGATCTGCAGCAATTCGGCTGCATCCATTTTGCGTCGGAAATCTGGCTCGGTCAGGATCAGCGTATCCACTAGTGGCAGTATATGCTGCAAATACGCTTCGTGATGCTTATTCGCCAGCATGCCCATCATCAAAATTAACTTGTTGTGAGGATATACGTCGATAATGCTCTTGGCCAGCGATTCGGCCCCCTCCGGATTATGCGCTCCATCCAGAACAATGCGGGGCTGATCAACCACTTTCTCGAACCGTCCTGCCCAGAAGGCATGTTCCAGTCCAAGTGCAATATCTTCATCATCCAGCATAAATGCCATGTATTGGCGAAGCAACTCTAGTACCATAAGTGCGCCCGCTGCATTGTCGCATTGATGTACGCCCTGCATGCGAATACGAGCGTCCAGATCACGGAACGGTCCTGTAAAATGAAAAGATTGTCCGTTCTCATCACTGTCCAGTCTATGATAGGAGAAACGATCTCCCGCCAGATACACGGTTGAACGCAGCCGCTCTGCCGTCTCCTGGATCACCTTCACAGCCTCTGGCTGCGTGGCACAGGTAACAACGGGTACCCCCGCCTTAATAATACCCGCCTTCTCTCCAGCAATCGCCTCAATCGTATCTCCCAGTACATCCGTATGGTCCATACCGATATTGGTAATGACCGATACCACGGGTGTAACAATATTCGTTACGTCCATCCTTCCCCCGAGCCCTGTCTCCCATACTACAATGTCAGGGTAGCACTCTTCCGCATAATACAGAAGGGCGATTGCTGTAGATACCTCAAACATCGTAGGTGATCCAAGGGGAGTTGAAGCCATCTCTTGAACCAATGGATACAGGCGGTTTGAGATTTTGAGCAAAATTTCTTCCGGGATATCCTCACCGTTGTACTGAAAACGGTTTGTGAATTTGGTGATATAAGGGGACGTAAACGTTCCAACATCATATCCCGCCTGAAGAAGCACTGACGTCAAAAAAGCGCAAGTCGAACCTTTGCCGTTCGTTCCCGCGACATGAATAAATTTGAGACGCTGGTGAGGATTACCCAGCAATGACATCAATCCCTCGATTCGTTCCAATCCAGGTCGGATGCCAAAAGGAATAAGGCCATTGATCCAGTTCACGGCCTCGTCATAGGTAAGTAAAGGAGATGCTATTTCTGTCCCGTTAAGTTCCGTCATATGATTCACCTTTGGTTTGAGTTTGGTTGAAAAAAGCGGCCGGATGGCGCAGAAGCACTCCATCCGACCCGAATATATTAACCTTTCAGTTCCTTGATTCGTGCAATCACCTTATCCCGTTTATCGGAATAATCAGCTTGCTTGGCGCGCTCTTCCTCAATAACCTTGGCAGGAGCCTTGGCAACAAAGCCTTCGTTCGCCAGCTTTTTCTCCACACGGAGTACTTCGCCCTCAAGGTTCTGCAACTCTTTCTCCAGACGAGCCACTTCCTGATCAATATCAATAAGACCCGCCAGCGGCAAGTACAGCTCAGCCCCAGTAATGACTGCAGTCATTGCTTTATCCGGTGAACTCAGATCCAAGCCGCTGTCGAACTCGGACGTATTACAGAAACGTTTGATGTAATGGCTGTTGCGTTCAATGATGCTGGATGTCTCTGCGTTGTTCGCTTTCACCATCAATTCAATTTTCTTGCTCATTGGTACGTTTACTTCTGCACGGATGTTTCGTACTGCACGAATGGTATCCATAAGCAGGTTCATCTCGGCAACCGCTTCTGGGTTCTCCAGTGCAGGGTCATACACAGGCCAGGAAGCCAACGTAATCGTTTCGCCTTCATGCGGCAGATGCTGCCAGATCTCTTCCGAAATGTACGGCATGAACGGATGAATCAGGCGCATAGTCTGATCCAGCACATAAGCAAGAACCGATTGTGTTTTCTTCTTGGCAACCGGATCTTCCCCATAGAAGGACAACTTCGCAAATTCAATATACCAGTCACACAGGTCATCCCAAATAAAGTTATACAGCAAACGGCCTGTTTCTCCAAATTCATATGCTTCGATTAGACGCGTAATATCACGAGAAGTTTCGTTCAGGCGGTGCAAAATCCAGTAATCCGCTGTTCCAAGGTCTCCACTAATATCACGATCTTCATAGGTGAACCCTTCCAGATTCATCAAAGCGAAGCGCGATGCATTCCAGATTTTATTGGCAAAGTTACGAGCCTGTTCAACCCGCTCCCAGCGGAAACGGAGATCCTGACCCGGAGTACTACTTGTAGAGATCATGTAACGCATTGCATCCGCACCATATTTCTCAATCACATCCAACGGATCAACACCATTGCCTAGCGATTTGGACATCTTGCGTCCGTCTGCATCACGAACAAGACCGTGCATCAGCACATCCTTGAACGGAACCTCTTCCGTGAACTCCAGAGCGGTAAAGATCATACGCGCCACCCAGAAATAAATAATGTCATACCCTGTTACGAGTACACTTGTCGGGTAATAACGTTTCAGATCTTCCGTGTTTTCCGGCCAGCCTAAAGTAGAGAACGGCCATAATGCGGAGCTGAACCATGTATCCAGAACATCTTCATCCTGTCTCAGCTTGCGTCCAGCGTATTCTGGCAATGTTGTCGGATCTTCAGCAGATACAATAACTTCTCCAGTCTCCTCGTCGTACCAGGCAGGAATACGATGACCCCACCACAATTGACGAGAGATACACCAGTCACGAACATTCTCGATCCAGTTCAGATACGTTTTCTCAAAACGATCCGGAACAAAATGAACCCCTTCACCGCTTTGTTGCTTCTCAATCGCTTTCTCCGCGAGCGGCTTCATCTCAACAAACCACTGTGTCGACAAATACGGCTCAACGACAGCTCCTGTACGTTCGCTGTGTCCAACCTGATGCGTATGATCCTCAATGTTGATCAATACGCCCTGTTCTTGCAGGTCTGCAACAATCTGCTTCCGGCAGTCACTGCGATCCAGTCCCTGATATTTGCCTGCTTCGGCATTCATCGTACCCGTCTCATCCATCACCGTAATCTGTGGCAGATCATGACGAAGGCCCACTTCGAAGTCATTCGGATCATGAGCAGGCGTTATTTTCACGGCGCCGCTTCCGAAATCTTTATCTACGTACTCATCTGCAATAACCGGAATTTCGCGTCCGATAATAGGCAGAACAAGCACCTTGCCAATCATGTCTGCGTAACGTTCATCCTTAGGATGAACTGCAACTGCCGTATCTCCCAACATCGTTTCCGGGCGAGTTGTCGCTACTGTGACATACCCACTTCCGTCTTTGAGCGGATAACGCAGATGGTACAAGTGACCCTGAACTTCTTTATATTCAACCTCGATGTCGGACAGTGCAGTCCGATTCACCGGGTCCCAGTTAATAATTCGTTTGCCTCGATAAATGAGGCCTTTTTCATACAGTTGAACAAACACTTTACGCACAGCCTGGGATAGACCTTCATCCAGTGTAAAACGTTCACGCGAGTAATCGAGCGACAAGCCCATCTTGCCCCATTGCTGACGAATGGTCGTTGCGTATTGCTCTTTCCAGTCCCATACCTTCTCCAAGAACTTTTCGCGTCCCAGATCATAACGAGTCTGACCTTCTTCACGCAATTTCTGCTCTACTTTGGTTTGGGTAGCAATACCTGCATGGTCAGAACCCGGCAGCCACAGTGCATCATAGCCCTGCATCCGCTTGGTACGAATCAGAATGTCCTGCAGTGTGAAATCGAGCGCATGCCCGATATGGAGCATTCCGGTTACGTTCGGGGGTGGGATTACAATCGTATAAGGTTCAGCATCTTTACGCTGGCCTGCTTTGAAATATCCATTTTCCATCCAAGTGGAATACCATTTTTGTTCCGCAGCTTTCGGATCATATGTGGTTGGCATTTCTGTTGCAGCTGAATTTTTTTGTTCAGACATGTGTCATTCCTCCGTTACTTATTCATCATCGCCAAAAAACAAAAAAACCTTTCATCCATCAAAGGACGAAAGGTTAGCTTTCGCGGTACCACCTTTGTTTCACGCAGATAGAAAGGTAGACTACCCCTTCTGAACTTACGTGACACTTCAAGCAGATAACGGCTGCGACCGGCCCATCCTACCTTAGGAATGAATGATACTAAAGTTACTCATCCCTTGTATTCAAACAGGCAACTCCCGGGCGACTTCGATCAGTTGGTTCCTACGGAATTTCCCAGCGCTACAATCCCGCTCTCTGAAAGGTCATACTGTCTACTACTCCCGATCCACGTTGTTCTTCAAAAAACCTAAACACATCATACCCTGCCCGTGCCCGATAGTCAACCTGACAACAGCGGAAAAAGCGCGCTGCAATGCAGGTTGAGGGCTGACAAAGCAAAAACCCGCCATCCTCAAGGGATCACGGGTCGAAATGGTCATTAAACCAGCCTACAGGTTAAGGGATATATAGAATCTGTCCTTCTTCCACAACCTGTTCGGACAAACGATTATACAACTGGAGCTCTCGGGTACTTAACTGATATCGGTCTGCAATGGTATCGAGCGTCTCTTCACGCTGTACAATGCATAACTTCACCTTACGGAACGGGGTCTGATCGACAATTGTGCCGAGAAACAGGTTCTTCCACTCTACATCATCAGGCGGGTATGCTTCTTGCTGCTGGACTCCAGCAAGTGCCTCTTGCTCCCGTTCAGCCTCCGCCTCCCGTGTCACCCTGCCAGAGGATAACAAGGAGGAGATGCCTACGCCCTCTTCCTGTTTGGGTGCGGATTCTCTCTTGCTGCCAAAAGCAACCTTAAGCTCCGGCTTGTCTTCCGTCTCAGCCACAGGTTCAGGGATAAAAGATTCTTTTTCAGCAGGCTCATTCGTCTCCACCGCTTCAAGAGGAGGTGTGTTTTCCTCCGAAATTTCCGGTTCAGATGCTGCGAAGACATCCTGCCAGTTCTCTGACTGCGAACCTGCCGGAACATTTGCAACCGTCTGATCCTCCTGCTTTGGTTCAGATCGGGCAGATTCAAAATGCCATACGTCCGGCGCTGCCTGTTCATCCGAAGGCTGCAGATCCAGTTTGGAATCGGTCTGCTCCGAATTCCTTAGGTTCGTATGTAAGGTCTCGACGGAAGGCTCGGACCAGACAGACGACTCTTCAGCCAGAGGAAGCAAAGGCTCAGATTCAGGGTAAGAAGCCAACCTGTCGGCTGTCTCCGCTAAAAAAGACGAAACGGGAGAAGGCGTATCGGACAACACATCCGCTTGCGCTTCATCCTCCTTGTCCCTCAAGGACGAGGACTCTTCGTTTTCAGCTATTTTGCTTTGCTCCGCATTCCCATCCCCTTGCTGCCAGGATTGAAACGGTTCGGAAGCAGCTTGAAATAGATGTTCCTGCTGTAACTCCTCTTCGCTCCGTTGAAGCAGATACTCCTGAGCAAACACATTGGGATAGCTGCCTGTCTGCTCTGTTTCAGCAGAACGGTCGCCCTGCTGAGGGTCGGGCGAATGTACAACGGTAAACTCATCTGCTGACCAGACCTGCGGTTCCTCCACCGGAAAGCCCTCGATACCGCGAAGCGACAATACGCCAGTAATGTTCAGACTTCGGTTGGATAACAAATCGACATCAAAATTTTCGATCTCAATGGAAATATCCTCAAGCGATCTTACCCGGTTCAGGGGTACCGTGATCTCCACCGGAATAAAATGTTTGAGTTCTTCCGAGATCTCGTTCTCTCCCCGATACGCACCTGTTAGCAAAAGATGGCCTCGCAATGTTGCATGATCATCCTGACCTATCACCTGAATGCGGGGATATAACTCAATTTCCTCCAGTTCCTCAATTGCAGGAACTCCCTCTGACAAATGAACGCGCTCATAAATATCGAACCGTAAACCATAAGGTTGATTCAACAAAGGTGGCGTCCTCCTTTCGGCATATGTTCACCATGATCCTTCTCATGGGACTGATCCATGGTCCAAATCCTTCGTTACCCCATCTATATGCCTTGAATGAGATGAGCATGCCACCTTTTGTGCAAACCTTCCCAGTTTATTGGTCCTTGCCTTCCCGTTGTACCAGTTGTTCGAAATCCTGCGGCCAAGGGTCTGCCACTTCAATTCGAGCACCTGTCAGTGGATGAGCAAAACTCAGTGTCTCACCATGAAGCGCTTGTCGACCAATAGAATCCCTTCTGCCTTCATATAACTCATCTCCGATGAGGGGATGCCCCGCATAACTTAAATGCACCCGAATCTGGTGTGTGCGTCCTGTATCCAGTGTCAGCCGGACAAGGGTCGCCCTATCCCATACCTCCACGATCTCCACGTGAGTTACAGCGTCCTGCCCACCTTCAGAGATACGTCTGCGTTGCTTGTGATGCCTGTCCTTCCCAATCGGAGCATCAATTTTGTGAAGTTCGCGGGATAGTTGCCCCCCTGCAATGGCGACGTAATGGCGTCCAATGTCTTTACGGCGCATCGCTTCATCCAGTTTGGCGAGGGCAAAAGCATTTTTGGCATATAAAACAGGTCCAGTTGTGTTCTCGTCCAGACGGTGAACATGGCGTACATTCGCCTGAATCCCATTCATTTCGTAATAAGACGCAACCGCATGATCCAGCGTAATCGCTTGATCCGCCCGGCTCCCATCGGGATGAAGCTTCATTCCGGCCGGTTTATGCACGACCAGACAGAAGTCATCCTCATACAGAACATCGATATCCGCCCAACGCGGTTCAACATCGATCGGCTGAGACGCAAAAAGGGCCAGCCGAAGCCGGTCCCCTGCGAGTTGTATGCCTTGGTTCGTCTTTAGCTGACGCAACATTTTCTCTGGTAACTGAAGCTCAGACAAGAGCCATTGCTCTGCAGCCGTTTGCCTGTCTGAACTGCCTGTCACCGCTTTGCCTGGCATTAGCTCAAGCCATTCCCCACGACGTTTCCAACTTTTAATGGTCATAATGATTGAAGAGCCTTACGGTTTGCCTCGATCGTATCGTCAATATCCTGCTCCGTATGCACGCCAGAAACAAACATGCCTTCGTATTGGGAAGGTGCAACACTCACACCCTGATCAATCATGGCCGCAAAGTAACGACGGAATTGATCCAGATTGCTTTCTTTGGCAATATCATAATTCGTAACCGGAACAGCACTGAAAAATGGACATACCATCGAACCAACACGGTTAATCGTTATGGCTACACCCGTCTCTGCTGCATTCTTCTCAAACCCAGCCTGCAAGCGTGCAGACAGTGTCTCCAGACGATCATAGACCTCCGGTGTCAACAATTTGAGTGTCGTATAACCTGCTGCCATAGCCAGTGGATTACCGCTCAGTGTACCTGCCTGATAGATCGGTCCGGTCGGAGCAATCTGTTCCATCAGATCACGTCTGCCGCCATAAGCGCCCACTGGAAGCCCGCCACCGATTACTTTACCCAGACAAGTCAGGTCAGGTGTAACGCCATATCGTCCCTGTGCACAGTTCAACCCTACACGGAAACCGGTCATGACTTCGTCAAAAATGAGCAGACTGCCGTATTGAGACGTCAAATTGCGCAGGCCTTCAAGGAAACCAGAAACGGGTGGCACAACTCCCATATTACCTGCAACAGGTTCCACAATGACGGCAGCCAGTTCTTCACCATAACGTTCAAAAGCAAGCTTCACTGACTCCAGGTCATTGTATGGAACCGTAATCGTATTCATAGCCACACCTTCAGGAACACCAGGGCTGTCAGGCAGACCCAGTGTTGCTACACCAGACCCTGCTTTGATCAGCAAGCTATCGGCATGCCCGTGATATGATCCTTCAAACTTCAAAATTTTACTGCGTCCGGTTACACCACGTGCCAGCCGAATTGCACTCATGGTTGCTTCCGTACCGGAATTTACCATTCGTACGATATCGATCGAAGGCACACGGTCACAGACGAGTTTTGCCATCTCTGTCTCCAGCAATGTTGGTGCACCAAAACTTGTTCCTTTAAGGGCTGTCTCACGCAAAGCTTCTACAACGTCAGGATGCGCATGTCCCATAATGAGCGGACCCCAGGATCCCACATAATCAATAAAAACATTGCCATCAATATCATAGATTTTGGAGCCTTCTCCGCGCTCTGCATAGATTGGGGTAAGCCCTACCGATTTGAACGCACGAACGGGACTGTTCACACCCCCAGGTATGTACTGCTTGGCTTCTTCAAATGCGCTGCGTGAGCGCTCATCATTGCGACGAGTTCCTTGTTGTGCAGTCATGAACATCCTCCTTAATATAAATTTATTTCTCGGCCAACCAGCGTGAAGCGTCTTTTCCGTAGTACGTAATAATCATATCTGCTCCCGCACGTTTCATACTCAGCAGAATTTCCATGGCCACTTTCTTCTCATCAATCCACCCTTGAATCGCCGCTGCCTTCACCATGGCATACTCTCCACTTACGTTGTAAGCAACCAGTGGCAGATCAAAATTGTCCTTGATTGTACGCATGACATCCAGATAGGACAGTGAAGGTTTCACCATCAGCATGTCCGCTCCTTCCAACACATCCGTTTCGGCTTCACGCAATGCTTCACGAGCGTTCGCCGGGTCCATCTGATACGACTTGCGATCTCCGAATTGTGGCGTGGAATCCGCGGCTTCGCGGAATGGACCATAGAATGCCGAAGCATATTTTACGGAGTAGGACATGATCGGAATATGACTAAAACCATTCTCATCCAGCCCGGCACGAATCGCTTGGACAAATCCATCCATCATGTTGGATGGTGCAATGATGTCCGCTCCAGCTTTAGCCTGGGATACCGCTGTTTTCACGAGCAGCTCCAATGATTCGTCATTGAGAACATCTCCGCAAATGTGACCGTCCACTTCCACGGTGTGCACCATACCACAATGACCGTGATCGGTGAATTCGCACAGACAGGTATCAGCAACAACCAGCAGCTCAGGATACCAGGACTTAATCAGCTTCGTTGCTTCCTGTACAATACCATCTTCAGCGAATCCAGACGAACCAACACTGTCTTTGGTTTCAGGAATACCGAATAAGAGCACAGCCGGAATACCCAGATCGGCAATCTCCTTCACTTCTTCCTGCAGACGATCCAGCGAGAAGCGGAATACGCCCGGCATGGATTTGATTTCGGATTTTACATTTTCACCATAAGTAACATAGATGGGTTGGATAAAGTCATCCACAGTCAAATGGGTCTCTCTCACCATATTGCGAATACCTGTGGATTGACGTAAACGGCGATGCCGCACAATTGGAAAACTCATACGTGTGAAACCTCCCTGAATAGTGATGTGGAGCAAAAAGCGAAGCGCGCCGGTATCGTAAAGAATTCAGCACGCTTCATCTATCGATTGCGGTTCAATTTATAGGTTTAACGGGGAAATACAGCTTCTGTGGCAGGCTTTCGTTTCCACTCAGACAACACAGAAATCAGACTTTCAATGGTTGCTTCTTCAGCCATCATTGTGACCTTCAAGCCTGCTGCTTCTGCCGTCTTCGCTGTAACAGGCCCGATACATGCAACCTCTACATTTTCCAATAAAGGCAAGGGGTCCTGCAATCCCATCCGTTTCAGAATGCTCATAAAATTGGTGACGGTAGATGAACTTGTGAAGGTCATCGCATGAATGCCGCCCTCTTCAAGCAGCTTCAGCAGTTCATCGTCATCCTCGCCAGCCAGAATGGTGTCATAGATAATCGCCTCGGTGACCAGAAGTCCCCGCTCCCTCAACTGTTCAGGCAACCAGGAGCGCGCGAGATCTCCATGCGGTAAAAGAACCCTCTGCCCTTCCTTCAGTTCATTTTCAAAAGCTTCAAGCATACCTTCGGCCTGAAATGGTCCTTGGATGACTTCCGCCACGATGCCATACTTACGCAAAGCTTCCCCAGTGGAAGGCCCTACCGCCGCAATTCTCGCTTGATGAATGGAGCGAATATCTTTTCCCTGTTGCTGCAAATGACGGAAAAAGAATTCCACCCCGTTTACACTCGTGAAAAATACCCAGTCAAACGTATTTAACGCACCAAACGCCCGTTTGACACTTTCCTGTGCCGACTCCCCTGATGGCATCACGGTCTCAATTACCGGAAATTCATAAGGTTCACCGCCAAGTTCCTCGATCCGGTTGACCAATTCACTAGCCTGACTGCGTGCTCGCGTCACCAAAATGCGTTTGCCAAACAGCGGCAGTGCTTCCGCCCATTTCAATTGTTCGCGCTGGTTCACCACCTCACCAACAACAATGACAGCGGGTGGTTGAAAATTCGCAGCGATGACTTTTGCTTCAATATCTTCAAGCGTACCTGTGATCGTATCCTGCTCTGCTCTTGTTCCCCATCGAATCAATGCCACTGGTGTTTGCGCAGGGCGTCCGTGGCGAATCAACTGTTCGCTGATATATCCAATTTTGGAGACGCCCATCATAAATACCAGTGTGCCTGTTGCATTCGTCACTTTATCCCAATGAATACTGCGATCAAGCTTGTCCGGACTCTCATGCCCCGTAATGATGGAAATAGAGGAAGCATAGTCGCGGTGGGTCACAGGTATTCCAGCGTAAGCAGGTACACTTATTGCTGAGGTTACACCAGGTACGATTTCAAAAGGAACGTCGTTTTTGCGCAGCAGATCAGCCTCTTCACCTACGCGTCCGAATATCGTCGGGTCTCCCCCTTTAAGCCGGACCACAACCTTGCCTTCCAGTGCGAGATCAACCAACAGCTGGTTGATTTCTTCCTGCTTCATCGTATGTCGATCCGGCCGTTTACCCACATATATCTTAACCGCGCCGGGCTTCATTTGTTTGAGTAATCTTGGACTAGCCAACCGATCGTAAACAACAGCATCCGCTCGACCGATCGATTCCCAGCCTTTTACCGTAATCAGCTTGGCGTCCCCTGGACCTGCACCAACCAAAAAGACCTTCCCCACCATGTCTTCATCCCCTAACTTCTGCCAGTATCTGCTCTGCTCCCCGTTCAATCAATCTCCAAGCCACTTCTTCCCCAAGACGAACCGGATCTTTGCCCGTCATTGCTTCTTTAAGAATCAGTCCACCGTCCGGCGTACCGACCATACCTGTTAATTGTAACGTGTTTTGTCCATTCGGGGAATCTGCATCTTGCTGTTTCACCCATACGGCATGAGCTCCAATCGGAACCTGACAGCCCCCATTTAATACACTAAGGAAGCGACGTTCAGCCAACACAGGAAATGCGGTTTCCGGATCGTTGTACAACTGCAACAGATGGAGCAGTTCCGCATCGTCTTCACGGCATTCAATGCCAAGCGCACCCTGACCTACTGCGGGAAGACAAGCTTCCTCTGACAGATATTCCGTAATCCGATCCTGCCAGCCCATTCGATACAGTCCAGCGGCAGCCAAAATAATAGCGTCCAAACCTTCTGTCTCCAGCTTGCGCAGACGGGAATCAATATTGCCACGAAGCGATTCGAGTTGTAAATCCGGACGGTATGCTTTCAGTTGACTGGATCGACGCAGACTGCTCGTTCCCACTCTTGCACCTTCTGGCAATTGATCCAATGTGAGTCCACCATTCGAAATTAGTGCATCACGTGGATCCGCACGGCGCGGAACAGCCCCGTTTGTCAACCCTTCGGGCAACTCGGAAGGCATATCCTTCATGCTATGAACAGCCATATCAATCGTACGATCCATCATCGCCTGTTCAATCTCTTTGACAAACAGTCCTTTGCCTCCGACTTTGGACAGGGTTACATCGAGAATTAAATCTCCTTTTGTAACAATTTTATGTACTTCAAAATCAAAAGCTAATCCTTCCCGTTCACAAATATCACGTAAATCTTGAATTACATGGCCTGTCTGGGTCAAAGCAAGTGCGCTTTGTCTGCTTCCCACTTTAATTGTCCGCATGTCTACATGTCCTCCTGATTATGGGATATCCAGTCCCCAATTTGTTCTTCGGTCCACCACTTAAACTGACCTGCACGGATCTTTTCCAGTACATTCATTTCGGTTAAACGACGGAGTAATTTAGCTCTGACACCTGGTGAAGATACACGTGCCTTTACTTCCATCCTCATCTGATACAAAAATTCAATATATGTCTCGTACTCATCTCCGAATTGCTGTTCCAATGTGTCACGAATTTCCGCTGCGGCTATAGGCCCTGCTCCAGCGGTCGATATCGCAATGCTCAGTCTGCCACGCCTGACCACACTTGGTGTAATAAAGGTGCTTCGCTCAGAAGATATAGCGTCATTAACCAGTATACCCGCATCTTCAGCTTCTTGGACAACAGCTGTGTTCACTTCACTATGGTCCGTTGCTGCATATACGAGAAAGGCCCCCCGCAAATCTCCATTGCGGTAGGACCGGGCCAGCCATTGAATTCGGGAATCATGATGCAATTGTTGTAACGTTGGCGTAACTTCCGGACTAATCACCTTAATTTGCGCTTCCGCATGAAGCAAACCTTTTATTTTACGTTCAGCAACACGTCCCCCTCCAACCACGCAGCAGGATTTCCCTGATATATCTACAAATATTGGCGTGTACCGTTCCATCCCTTCACTCTCCCGTCCAACGATGAAACGCTGAATACGCATTGGATAAAAAACTGATAATGACAAAGCCGTATCCGATCAGCGTCCATCTCGCCATAATAACTGTGGAGAACTGTTTTCTTCTCTTAAAGACGAAGTACCCCACATAGATCGCTATGGCAAGCCCCGTTGCAATAACCTTGAGATCCAAGAGCAGGCTCCAGCGCGTTTCGGCTACAATGGACAATACCGCGAGCATGATAGAAACACCAAGGAGAGGTGTGCCAATCAGTGTAGCCCCATCCATATATTTGCCGATCACTTCGAGACTCGGCAGACGACGTACGGTATCATTCCATTTCTTATTCTTCAGCTTGCGGTGCAAAAACAGATATAACATGGCAAATACAGCACCCACCGTCAAAGCCGCAAAACCAAGATTGGCCAAGGTGATATGCATAATAAGCAATCCATGCACTGTCTGCCAGTTATGCAGAGATATCTCACCTGCTGTAAACCACAACCGGTTCAACACTGTAACCGAGAAACCAACCACGTTCAGCAACAAAATGACAAATTCGGAACGTTGAATACGAGTCATCACTAGAGACATTAGTACGATGCTAAATGAAAATATAAACAAAAAATCAAACGTTGTGTAGATTGGAAAATGCCCTTCGGTTAACATACGTAAAATGACATGGAACACCTGAAGTGCCCATACAACAACAAGAAACCCTGTGCCTGTCCGCTTCGCCCCCGCATTGCGTCGAATGCAGTCCGAGAAATAGAACAGTAGGCTCAGGGCATACATATAGATTAAAGCTTCATAGATTTGTTCAGCTAGGGTCAAGCTGCCCACCCGCCTTATACGCCTGCCGGAGCATAAGCCGGCACGGGGTCTTGCCGGGAATCGTTAAGATGAACGGCATCCGGTTTGCGCAGAGCCGTGGCATCGCTCTGATTTACTTTCTCAGCGGCCCCCTCTACGGCATCCTCCAGAGCAAAGATCTGAGTAAACATGCGCAGCGCTTCATCACCATGCTTGGTACCAGCCATTTCCTTAATCCGGTTAATCGGATCTGTCGTCATTTGATTCACGATGCTTTTCGTCAGACGGCGGATAACTTTACGCTGATGTTCATCCAGTTCAGGCAATTTATTAAACAGACTATCCATCGTTTCTTCATGAATGGAAGCACCTTTTTCCTGCAATGCCCGAATGACAGGACGAACGCCCAAGGTTTTGAGCCATTGATAATAATCTTCCATCTCAAGTTCAATCATTTTCTCGATCTTGGCAGCTTCCACCTTACGCATCTCCAGATTACTCTCCACGATTCCTTCCAAATCATCAATATCATAAAGGAATACATTGGATAACTCGCCGATCGCCGGATCGATATCCCGCGGAACAGCAATATCAATCAGGAACAGTGGACGCGATTGACGACGCTTCATGCTCTCTCGAACCACAGTGGCATCCAGTACATATCTTTCGGCCCCCGTCGAACTAATGACAATATCAACCTCGTTCAGTCGCTCTAGTGCCTGTTCCATCGTACAAGGGGTCCCCCGAAACTTCGCTGCCAATTCCTCAGCTCGCGCAAGTGTCCGATTCGCCACAATGACTTCGGAGGCTCCATTGGTATACAGATGTTTTACTGTAAGTTCACTCATTTTGCCGGCACCCAGAATCAGCACCTTCTTATCCGTGAACATACCAAAGATACGCTTGCCTAGTTCTACAGCAGCATAACTTACAGATACCGCACTCTCTCCGATCGAAGTCTCCGAATGTGCCCGTTTGCCCAATGTAACAGCCTGTTTGAACAGCATGTTAAACCAGGTCCCAGTAGCTTTCTCTTCCTGTGCTTTGAAGAAAGCCTGTTTCACCTGTCCAAGAATCTGAGTCTCACCAATAACCATGGAATCCAGCCCACAAATGACACGGAACAAATGGCGCATGGCTTGATCATCTTCATATATATATAAGTGTTGCGTAAATTCTTCCCGCGGAACATTAAACCATTGTTCCATGAACGTCCGAATAAAATAACCACACATGTGAAGACGGTCTACCACAACATACAACTCGGTACGGTTACATGTGGCTACGATTACACCTTCCAATACACTCTTGGTCAGCTTGAGCTGCTGCAGCGCTTCAGACAAGTCCTTTTCTGCAAATGTGAATCGTTCCCTAACCTCTACAGGCGCCGTGCGATAATTCAAACCAACGACAACGATGTGCATTGCAAGTTCACCTGCCTAATAAATTTCCAATCAAAGTGTTTTCTACATATGTTCATCCATTTATGATTGACATGGTTTAATTATATCACACATCCATAGTATGACCGGGCCATTTTTATGAAATGTTTATGAAATCCCCATGTAAATCATCTTATGCATTGTCATTTATTGTAGTGTCTCACCAATCTTCACCGTTATGCGTTAAATACTTGTTTTAATGATAAAGATTCATGAAAATCCCATATAAAACAAATAGCCATGGATGGCTCCATGACTATTCAGGTTTGGGATGATCTTCGTTCCATCCCGATATGTGAACATTATTCATGCTGTCGTTATTCAATCGCGTTTCTTTGCGTACTTGGTTCCTTTATTCTTTTCATTTCAATGAGATTAAAAATAACATCTATCCAAAGGGAATGCAACCCCTTTAGGAAGATCAAAAAATAAAAGATTCGTATCCATCAAGCTCCCGAAATCAAGAAATCCCCTTTCGCTTCTACCTGGAATGTACCAGATCAGAGCATTAGGGGATGGTTAGTTAAATACTTGTATAATTCACTCTTTTGGGTCAGTAGGCTTCAAGCTCAAACAGCCGTTTCTGGTGGCGCGCAAGCTTTTCATCAATCTGCTGGAGTTGATCAGAAGTAGAAGCATCCATTCTTGTATCAAGTAACGAATCAACCTCGGCGTATAACCGGTTTATCTCGCGTTCAATATCTCGAGCCTGGAACACACGCTGCAATTCAAGCAACGTATTTTTGTATTCGTAGATGACACGGATATTCTCGCCGATCTGCTCCACAATTTTACGGACAACGCCCTGCGTATAAACATACGTCATGGTAAACTCCTCATAAATGCGATGAACAACGCCATCACCCTTAAAGGTCATAAAGAGCTTCCGGACTACGTTCGTCAGATAATGGTTTACCAGGCGGCAAGATAACTCACAGATGTAAAACCCTTCCCTACGATCAAAAGGGAAATGAACTTCTTCTCCACTCACATCTACGAGCACAATTTCCTGGCAGCCATTCTCCATCACCTTCACTCGTTGATGAATCCGGCCATCTTCTGTCATGCGTAAAAACTGATGCATCTGGGGTTCTGACAATTTCAAAGTGGCTTTAACATACTCTGTGGCTAATCGCTGAGCCATAAAATCTCCTCAATTCTTTCCCGATTGTTTTGTCTTCCTGCACATGTGGCAGTGATCTCAAAATTCTTCAGGTCGGCAAGGCCGCTACTTTGGTACTGTTGGCGCAAATGCACCTATACTCATTATACACTACCGTATAGCTATTTCGCCCCAAAATAAAACAATGAATGTTCACGAAAATCCATAAAATATGGATTAATCCTTGATTGCATCAAAGATCCACCCCAGTTGCTCGCTTTCCTGCATCAAAATGGCGTAATTCCCGGTTATCCGTTAATTTCGTTGTTTTCCTCAGCCTGTGACTCTTCTTCAGCTGAAGCTTGACCGATTCCGGCAAAGCGGGTAATGATCTCCCATAATTCTTCTTTTCCTAAACCTTCTTCCGATGAAAACGGTACAAACAGATCACCCGGGCGAAGATCCAAAGCTTCCTTGATGACTTTAATATGTTTGGCTCTACGCGTTTTTGGAATCTTGTCCATCTTCGTCGCAACAACTACCAGAGGCAAGCCATGATGGCGGAGCCACTCATTCATCATCATGTCATCCTTGGACGGTTCATGTCTCATATCCACCATCTGCATGACCAGTTTCAATTCCTCGCGTCCCAGCAAGTACTTCTCCATCATTTTGCCCCAGGCAAAGCGTTGCTCTTTGGAAACTTTAGCGTAGCCATATCCCGGGAAATCGACGAAGTAGAGATCCTGATTGATCTTATAATAGTTCAGTTGCTGTGTCTTACCAGGGGTAGAACTTGTCCGTGCCAAGTTTTTACGATTAATCAAACGGTTGATCAAAGATGATTTCCCTACATTGGATCGTCCCGCCAAGGCAATCTCGGGCAGGCCGTCCTCGGGGTATTGTTCAGGCCGAACGGCACTGATAATAAATTCGGATTGATTTACTTTCATAATGTATCTGTCCTCTCTTGAATCCTGTGCTCTTAATTAGAGCTGCTGTTGGTATTATGCCATGGATTGTTCTATCATACCAAAAAAACCGTTCCAGCGGACGCCAAAGCTTCCGCAGAACGGTTTACTCTTCATACGATCCCTCGTTTAACGAGCTACAGGTGTATTCCTGCCTGTTCCACAAGCGCATGTTGCAGCACCTGATCCATATGGGCTACAGGAACAAATTCCACATCTTCTTTGATGCTGTCCGGAATATCCCGCAGGTCCCGTTCGTTATCCTTGGGCAATAATATTTTTTTGTAACCGGCGCGGTGGGCCGCCAGTGATTTTTCCTTAAGTCCGCCGATTGGCAACACACGGCCACGCAGCGTTATTTCGCCCGTCATAGCAATGTCCTTGGAGACATGTTTGTTCGTCAGAGCAGAGATCAACGCAGTCGCCATCGTAATCCCGGCAGATGGTCCATCCTTTGGAATGGCTCCTTCCGGAACGTGGATATGGATATCGTTCTTCTCGTGGAAGTCAGACGGGATGCCAAGCTGTGCAGCTTTGGATCGGGTGTAGCTGAATGCCGCCTGAGCCGATTCCTTCATGACATCGCCCAGTTTACCTGTCAGCGTCAGCTTGCCTGTACCAGGTACAACGGTAACCTCGATCACGAGGGTATCTCCACCCACTTCAGTCCACGCCAGTCCCGTCACAGTACCAATCTGATCTTCCAGTTCGGCCATACCATAGCGGAATTTACCCGGACCAAGGTAATCCTTCACTTCATCTGCTGTAATGTTAATCTGACCTTCCACACCAGACACGATGTTTTTGGCCGCTTTCCGACACAACGAAGCCATCTGCTGTTCCAGATTCCGCACGCCGGACTCTCGTGTATATTCACGAATGACACGCAACATGCTGTCATCCCCGATATTCAGCTGATCTTCTTCCAGACCATGATCCTGTTTCTGTTTCGGAAGCAAATAGTTTTTGGCAATTTGCAGCTTCTCCAGCTCGGTATACCCCGGAATATTGAGCATCTCCATTCGGTCCAGAAGCGGACGTGGAATGTTATGCACTGTGTTGGCAGTTGTAATAAACATAACGTTAGATAAGTCAAACGGCAACTCTACAAAGTGGTCACTGAATGTGTTGTTCTGTTCGGGATCAAGTACTTCAAGCAGCGCTGCGGAAGGGTCTCCACGGAAGTCCGAAGCCATTTTGTCGATCTCGTCCAGCAGGAACACCGGATTGAGTGAACCCGCCGTCTTCATGCCCTGAATGATGCGGCCTGGCATTGCACCAACATAAGTGCGGCGATGACCGCGAATTTCTGCTTCATCTCGCACGCCACCCAACGATATTCTGACGAATTCGCGTCCAAGGGATCTGGCGATAGAGCGGGCAAGCGACGTTTTCCCGACCCCTGGAGGTCCAACCAGACAGAGGATCGGTCCTTTAAGCTTTTTCACCAGCTTCTGAACAGCCAGATATTCAAGCACACGTTCTTTCGGTTTTTCCAAACCGTAGTGATCTGCATTTAACACATCTTCAGCCTTTTGAATATCCAGATCGTCAGCTGTCAGCTGTGTCCAAGGCAGTCCCAGCAGCCAATCCACATAGTTGCGGATAACGCCACCTTCGGCAGAACTTGATGGCATTTTCTCAAGCCGATCAATTTCTTTCTCAACCTTTTCCTTCACCTTGTCCGGCAAGCCAAGAGCCTCCATTTGATTTCGGAGTTCCTCAACCTCCCCGGCACGGCCTTCTTTCTCACCCAGCTCTTTTTGAATCGCCTTCATCTGCTCACGCAGATAGTACTCTTTCTGGGTTTTCTCCATCTGCTTCTTCACGCGCTGGCTGATTTTGCGTTCAAGCTCCAGTACTTCCCGCTCATTGTTCAGGATGTCCAGCAACTTCTCCAGCCGTTCACGAACGTCGATGGTCTCCAAAATCTCCTGTTTGTCCTTGATCTTCAAAGACAGGTGACTGGTGATGACATCGGCCAAGCGACCTGGTTCTTCAATATCAGACACAGCCGCAAGTGTCTCAGGTGTAACCTTTTTGGACAGATTAATATAATTTTCGAACTGGTTCAGAACTGTACGCATCAGCGCATCTGTTTCCGGATGACTGTTCTCCTCTTCAGGAAGCTCTTGTGCCAGAACCTCATAGTATTCCTCGTTGTCCGTATATTCAATGATTTCAGCCCGTTCCAAGCCTTCCACAAGTACACGAATCGTCCCGTTTGGAAGCTTCAGCATCTGTCTGACCTTGGCAACCGTTCCGATTCTGAAAATATCCTCTTGTGTTGGTTCTTCAATATTTACCTCGGCTTGGGAACATAGGAGAATCAAATGTTCTTCTACCATCGCTTTTTCTAAAGCCTTGACCGATTTCTCCCGGCCCACATCGAGATGCAGTACCATACTCGGGTAGACGAGAAGTCCTCTTAAAGGCAGTAAAGGAAAACGACGACCTTTCGCTTTGCTCGGTCCCATCGCTTTCGCACCTCCAATGGCTCTCAGGTTGTAGTCATTCATTATTCTATCAAATGTTCACATAAAAAACCAATGAAGGGAAGCGCTTAGCAGCTTCCCGAATCTGTAACCTGTCCTGGACGGGGCAAGTCAGCACGTAAATAGGATGCGGATGCCGGCGGGAAAATCTCCGGTGCAGGTGTTGCTGTCTCCTCCGCAAGGTTGATTTGTTTGGCTTGCTCCTCATTAGGCACCCAGTCAAATACTTCTCGGAATACGTCTTCAACGGTATCGACCGGGATAACTCGTAAGCCATCCAGATTTTCAAAGATGGACTGCCAGTTCTCTGCCGGAATAATGACCGTTTTGGCGCCCGCCTGGAATGCAGCCTCCACTTTGGCGAGTACACCGCCGATCGGTTTTACCCGGCCATGAATACTGATCTCGCCAGTCATCGCTGTCTCATGGTCAATCGGACGCCCCTGGATGGCTGATGTAATAGCTGTCGCCATGGCAATCCCCGCAGATGGGCCATCAATTGGCGTTCCACCTGGGAAGTTGACGTGTAAATCATAGTCGTTAGGACGAATGCCCATGGCCTTTAATACGGTTATCACATTTTCAACCGAGCCTCTAGCCATGCTTTTTCGCCGGAGTGTGCGCGAACCGCCTCCAATCTCTTCTTCATCCACAACTCCCGTGATGTTAATTCGTCCCTGATCTCGAAGAGTCGGAACAGCGGATACTTCGATCTCCAGAATGGTGCCCATATTCGGTCCATATACGGCCAAGCCATTCACAAAACCGATCTGTGGCCGCATAGGCACCTTGCGATCTGGCCGGGGCTGAATCTGGCTGCTGCCAGCGACCCATTCCACATCCGACGCCTGCAGCGTTTCACGTTTTTCAGTCAAAGCCAGCCCAGCAGCGAGTTGAATGATATTGACCGCTTCACGGCCATTGGTTGCATAGCGCTTAACCACATCAACTGCCTCTGGACATGGACTGAATCCGATTTTCTGTACAGCGTCTTCCGCAATTTGCCCGATTTCTTCCGGCAGCAATGGACGGAAATAGACCTCCATGCACCGCGAGCGCAAGGCTGGAGGCAGTTCATGGGACGATCGAGTCGTCGCTCCGACAAGACGAAAATCGGCTGGCAGACCATTTTGAAAAATATCGTGGATATAAGCAGGAGTATGCGTGTCTTCCGAGTTATAGTACGCACTTTCCAAAAACACCTTGCGGTCCTCCAATACTTTCAGCAGTTTATTCATCTGAATGGAATGCAGTTCACCGATCTCATCAATAAAAAGCATCCCTCCATGCGCTTTGGTAACGGCACCGGGTTTCGGCTGTGGAATGCCTGCTACGCCCATCGCTCCTGCTCCCTGATAGATCGGATCATGCACTGAACCAATCAAAGGGTCAGCAATACCCCGTTCATCAAAACGCGCCGTCGTGGCGTCAAGTTCCGTGAATTTGGCATCGGCCTTGAAGGGAGATGACGGATTCTTTTTGGCTTCTTCCAAAACCACCCTTGCAGCAGCTGTTTTACCTACCCCTGGAGGTCCATATATAATGACATGCTGTGGATTAGCACTGCATAGCGCGGCTTTAAGGGCGCGAAGTCCGTCTTTTTGCCCTACAATGTCATTAATGGTTGCCGGACGTGTCTTCTCTGACAGGGGCTTGGTGAGTGAAATGGAGCGCAACTTCCGCAGCTTCTCCAGTTCCTTGCGGGATTCACGCTCCACCGCACCGCGATTCGTTTTCTGCCCTCGAAGTAAATTCCAGAAATACAAACCGATCACCACACCAAAAAATAACTGAATCATCATTATGACCATACCAAATTCCATGTCTCAACATCCTCCTGTTCTATCCCTATTCTCATACGAGATCATGCTAATACTTGGTAGTATAGCCTTTTCACCGAGACGTAAACGGGTGATCAGGAAATTGTATGTTTGAGAACAAAAAACAGCCCGTCAATGCTGACGGACTGTTACAAAACGATATATAAATCAATCAGTGCGAGCGGCCAGGAATAACGCCTGTCGCTTCATAAGACTCCACGATTTTGTCGATCTCTTTTTTCAATTCCTCAACCATGATCTCTTCTGGCACTTTACGGATCATTTTACCATGACGGAATAACAAGCCTTCTCCGCGTGCACCGGCAATACCGATATCCGCTTCCTTGGCTTCACCCGGACCGTTAACAGCACAACCCAGCACCGATACTTTGATCGGCACCTTAAGTTTGGAGATATACTCTTCCACTTCATTAGCAATGGAGAACAGATCGATATCCAAACGGCCACAGGTAGGACAGGAAATCAGCGTAGCTGCATTTGAAATCAGACCAAAGGTTTTGAGCAGGTCACGAGCAACCTTGATCTCTTCAACCGGGTCCGCACTAAGCGATATCCGCATCGTCGAACCAATGCCCATGGATAACAAGGCACCCATACCGGCAGAACTTTTGATTGTACCAGAGAACAATGTACCCGCCTCGGTAATGCCCAAATGCAACGGATACTTGATGATCTCAGCCGCTTTGGAATAAGCCTCAATCGCCATCGGCACATCCGATGCTTTGAGAGACACGATAATATCATGAAAATCCAATTCTTCTAGAATGCCAATGTGATAAAGTGCACTTTCTACCATAGCATCAGCTGTTGGATAACCATATTTTTCGAGCAAATGGTTCTCCAGAGATCCTGCGTTTACCCCGATCCGAATCGGAATACCCTTCTCTTTACAAGCTTTGACGACTTCCTCTACTTTGGAACGTTTACCGATATTGCCGGGATTAATCCGTACTTTATCGATGCCGTTCTCAATCGCAAGGAGCGCCAGTTTATAATTAAAATGGATATCCGCTACGAGCGGAATATTAATCCGTTTTTTGATTTCCTTGATGGCTGCTGCAGCTTCCTCATTGTTCACCGTTACACGCACCACTTGGCAGCCTGCTTCTTCCAAACGCAAAATCTCTGCCACGGTTGCCTCAACGTCTGCCGTTTTCGTTGTACACATGCTCTGGATGATGACTTCGTTGCTGCCACCAATCGTTAAGTTACCCACTTTTACGGGTCGTGTATCTTGTCTTAAAAACATGAGTGATTTCTCTCCCCACAACGTCAAAGCTCCACCCTGACAGAGACATGAATTCGCCTTCTGCCAGGAGTGGAGAACTGACAAGTCTATATTTCAGTGTTGAAACGGAATATTCGCCTTTAGTTAGGCACTTTCTTCCTGCTTGTCGTCCTTGGATTGGCTCAGTTCAGGCACGACTCTCTTCTCAACGACCTCTTCGGTAATGACACAGTTCGTAACATCATCACGGGAAGGCACTTCGTACATAATCTCAAGCATAATGCCCTCGATGATTGCACGTAGTCCACGTGCACCCGTGTTACGTTTAATGGCTTCCTTCGCAATCGCCAGCAATGCTCCTGGTTCGAACACCAGATTCACATTATCCAGCTCAAGCAGTTTTTGGTACTGTTTCGTAAGCGCATTTTTTGGCTCGGAAAGAATCCGTACCAATGTGTCTTCGTCCAGCGGCTCCAAAGTGGAGATAACTGGCAAACGGCCTACAAACTCCGGAATCAGACCGAATTTCAACAAGTCTTCCGGCAATACCATACCCAGATATTCACCTGGTTTAAGATCTTTTTGTTCCGCAACGGTATTAAAGCCGATGACTTTTTTACCGATCCGGCGTTTAATCATTTGCTCGAGACCATCAAAGGCACCGCCACAAATGAACAAGATGTTGGTGGTATCAATCTGGATGAATTCCTGATGTGGATGCTTACGACCACCTTGTGGAGGTACAGAAGCCACAGTTCCTTCCAGGATTTTCAAGAGCGCTTGTTGAACACCTTCACCCGATACATCACGTGTAATGGATGGGTTCTCGGATTTACGCGCTACTTTATCAATTTCATCGATATAAATAATGCCGCGCTCTGCTTTTTCCACATCATAATCAGCAGCTTGAATCAGCTTGAGCAGAATGTTCTCTACATCTTCGCCGACATAACCTGCTTCCGTCAATGAAGTTGCATCAGCAATAGCAAAAGGAACATTAAGGATTTTGGCCATCGTTTGCGCAAGCAACGTTTTACCAGAACCCGTAGGTCCTAACAGCAAAATATTACTTTTTTGCAATTCAACATCCTCAATCTTACTTTGTGTGTTGATCCGTTTATAGTGATTGTAAACCGCTACAGACAAAGATTTCTTCGCCTGATCCTGACCAATGACGTACTGGTCAAGAATGTCGCGGATTTCTTTCGGTTTTGGAATATCTTTGAGGTCCAGTTCTTCGTCATGACCGAGCTCTTCCTCTACGATTTCAGTGCACAGTTCGATACATTCATCACAAATGTAAACGCCCGGTCCAGCGACCAGCTTGCGCACCTGTTCCTGAGATTTACCGCAAAAAGAGCATTTCAACTGCCCTTTCTCATCGTTAAATTTAAACATGAAACCACCCCTTTAGGAATTGATCGGTCTGCTGAGCACCTGGTCAATAATGCCGTACGTTTTGGCTTCTTCAGCACTCATGAAAAAGTCACGGTCTGTGTCCCGCTCGATTTTCTCAAGGGGTTGACCTGTACGATCGACGTATATTTGATTCAGTTTCTGACGTGTTTTAATAATCCATTCTGCGTGAATTTTGATATCCGCAGCCTGTCCTTGAACGCCGCCAAGCGGCTGATGAATCATCACTTCGCTGTTAGTCAGCGCATATCGTTTGCCAGGAGCTCCGGCTGTCAGCAATAACGAGCCCATGCTTGCTGCCATACCTACGCAAATGGTCGATACATCCGGCTTGATATATTGCATCGTATCGTATATACCCATCCCTGCGGTGACAGAACCACCAGGTGAATTAATGTACAAACTTATATCCTTCTCAGGATCGTCGGCTGCCAAAAACAAAAGCTGCGCTATGACAAGATTGGCTACATCGTCATCAATCGCACTGGTTAAAAAGATAATGCGATCCTTCAGCAAACGCGAATATATATCGTAAGACCGCTCGCCTCGATTGGTTTGTTCAACAACCATTGGCACCAGACTCATGAGACCAACCTCTTTTCTACATGTAATTAGACATAGGCTACCTGTAAAGCAAACCCAAATTCATTCTAACACGTTCCTGTGACAATGTCATTTTTCACAAGTGGTGTAAAGACGGAGTAAGTTTACTTTTTTGCCTGATCATATTTAACCATGTTTTCTATGTATGTGCAAATCGGAGCAATCCTATGCCGTTTCACCTTTTTTTTATTTGCAGGAGAACCATAGGACCTTGAATATGCATAACCAATGCCACAACGAAATCCATCCATATTATTACTGAATCCTCTATAAAATGGATGCCATAATTTAAAAATAAGGCACGCAATGATTCACGTGCCTTATCGTTTATTCAGCTGTTCATTACGTAACAGCTTGTCTTATTTTTCGTCAGCTTCTGCAGCAACTTCTTCAGCTGGAGCTTCAACAGCTTCAACGACTTTGCTGTTCTCAACGAGAACATCGATCGTTTTACGCAGTTTCACTTCATCACGAAGGCTGTCCAGGGAACCATTACCCTCGAGAATGCCACGAATCTCTTCAGCAGGACGCTTGTAAGACTCAGCCATTTTTTCGAGTTCTTGGTTAACTTCTTCGTCAGACACTTCGATGTTTTCCGCTTTGCCAACGGCTTCAAGAACCAAGTTGTTGCGAACACGTTTGGAAGCATCTTCCTGCATTTGTCCTCTCAGGTCAGCTTGTGTTTGACCAGAGAAGCTCAGGAACATTTCCAGGTTCATACCTTGGTTGCGCAGACGGTTGTCGAAATCACGCATCATGTTTTGTACTTCGCTCTCAACCATTGCAGAAGGAATATCCACTTCAGCATTTTCAGCCACTTTTTCTACAACAGCATTTTCTTGAGCTGCTTTGGCTTCATCTGCTTTGCGGGATTCCAATTGCGTTTTCAGATCAGCTTTGTACTCTTCAAGCGTATCAAATTCGCTAACATCTTTTGCAAACTCGTCATCCAGTTCAGGAAGTTGTTTACGTTTGATTTCATGTACTTTCACTTTAAATACCGCTTTTTTGCCAGCCAGTTCAGCTGCATGGTAGCTCTCAGGGAAAGTTACTTCAACGTCTTTGAAGTCGCCTGTGGAAAGACCCACAACCTGCTCTTCAAATCCTGGGATGAATGTGTTGGAACCAAGTTCCAGGGAATACCCCTCAGCTTGTCCACCTTCGAACGGTACACCATCAACGGAACCGTCAAAGTCGATTACAGCAACGTCGCCGTTTTGTGCGGAACCTTCGTCGATAACAACGAGTTCTGCGTGACGTTGTTGAAGACGCTCGAGCTCTTCAGTCACTTCTACATCCGTTACTTCATGTTTGGCTACAGCAACTTCAACGCCTTTGTAGTCACCCAGTGTAACTTCAGGTTTAACTGTTACTTTCGCTTTGAACTTGAATACTTGTCCTTTAGCGAATTGCTCGACATCTACGTCAGGACGATCAACCGGGAAGATATCCGTTTGGTCGATTGCTTCTGTGTAAGCTTCAGGAAGCAAAATATCAATTGCTTCTTGATACAGGCTTTCTACACCGAAACGAGCTTCAAAGATCGAACGTGGAACTTTACCTTTACGGAATCCAGGTACATTTGCTTGTTTAACTACTTTATTAAAAGCTTTGTCGAGTGCTGCAGTTACACGATCTGCACCCACTTCAACCTCAAGAACCCCAAGGTTCTTCTCTATCTTTTCCCAAGTTGCTTTCATTGTATACTTTCCCCTCCAAAATTCGCATGTTCACGTAGGCAATCACGTACAAAATAACCATTTTAGTATAAACAAGATTAGATTCTTTTTCAAGGGGAATCCCTTGATACGGTTTGAGGAAAACGTTTCCGGGTCCTATTGACCGTCCAAACCGGCAGAAACAAACTGCTTCATTGATCGATATGCTTGCTCCAGACGAAAGCGCATCGCCCCTGTCACAGCATACATTGAGCGAGTATCTTCCTCGTCATGCGAACCGCCCAGACTGTCTGCAACGGTCATATGTAGAGCAGCTCCCCATATATCTGTCATGGAATCATTTTCTTCCAGCATGGACATGTAATCACGGGTTCCGTACACAGCCATGACATATTGAATCCACAGTTCTTGTGCAAAATAAAAGAGCGTAGGTTCATGAACCTCCGTCTGATCTGCCACTCTTTCAAGAATCTGAACGATCTGAATCGGGAAATCCTCAGGTCTAAGCGGAACGGTATCAATCTCCACTTCAACTGGTTCTTCCCCACGAGTAAACGCAATAATGCCTTGAACACCTCGGCGACGTAATGTCTGAAGCACGCGGAATTGAAGTAAAGGATGCAGCGTCTTGTCTTTGAGCCAACCGATAAGCGAATCATCAATTTCTGGCCGATCGAGATAAGCAAGCTGCTCCAGCGCCAGCATTGTTTGTTCAGATAAAGGCTCCTCCATTACGGTACGAAGAAGTTTATCCGCATAGCCATCATCCTGCTCAAGCTTGGATCGGGCATGTTGGCGTGCCATGTCCTCTTCACTAATTTCCTCTTCCTCACGCTCTTCACGAACCTCGGGTAAATCTTCCCCGTAATGAGGAAACGCAGCTTCAAGCCATTCGAGCAAGGCTCTCCATTCGTCGTAATGCCGTTCTTCCTGCCCTTGGCATTGCAGCAAAAAGCGAAGCAGTTCCATCGCTTCACCATATCGTTCATTTTCTAGCATAACCGTCAATTGAATCTGGTAATAGTCCAGCGTCTTAGGAAACAGCACAATATTGTTACTGTGCTCGGTTTCCGGGGTCGTGGATTCCTTAATAGGAGCACCTCCTCTGTATCCTGAATCTCCAGTCGCAATCAACCATAAATAGATGTATATTAAACGAAAGTCGATCTATTTTTTGAGTTCTTCTGATATTCTAACATAACCTTAATTATAATGAAAAAAACGTTACTGCCGCCAAATATCATATACGAAAAATATATAATAATAAAATGTTTGATATTCATCATTATTTATGATAAAATCAATTTTGCTTGAAAAATTTCATGTCTCAGTAGCTCAGCTGGATAGAGCAACGCCCTTCTAAGGCGTCGGTCGGGGGTTCGAATCCCTCCTGGGACGTAATTAAAAAAAAGTTTCCTTCGGGAAGCTTTTTTTTTGCGTTCTGGGGATGAGAACCCCAATGGTTCGTCGGAGCATAAGCTTCGGTAGGATTACTTCGCAGTATCGACTGCAAGGAGAGTATCCCTCCTGGGACGTAATTAAAGAAAAGTTTCCTTCGGGAAGCTTTTTTTTTCGTTCTGGGGATGAGAACCCCAATGGTTCGTCGGAGCATAAGCTTCGGTAGAATTACTTCGCAGTCTCGACTGCAAGGAGAGTATCCCTCCTGGGACGTAATTAAAGAAAAGTTTCCTTCGGGAAGCTTTTTTTTGCGTTCTGGGGATGATTGAATACGTTAATCGGCTGATGTTGACACGGGATGTTATGCTTGTTTATGTATATGTATGTATCAAAGTATACATATTAGACAAATAAACTATAGGAGATTTACCATGCCATCCTCTTTACATCAAAACTCACCTGACCATTCTGCAGTCGATAATTCATCGTCAGCATCCATGAAACTTGGACTCTTGCTGGCAGGCATTATCGTTATCGCAGCAACAATGCGTTCACCTATTACGGCAACAGGTCCAATTGTGGAACTGATCCGTACAGATACAGGAATAAGTCATACATTGGCAGGCTTGCTTACCTCTCTTCCTTTGCTTGCCTTCGCAGCAATCTCTCCGTTCGCTCCACAATTGGCGCGAAGATTCGGACTAGAAACCGCTCTGTTAACTGCCATAATTCTTGTGACCATAGGCGTATCCCTCCGGTTTATGCCCTCTGTTCCCGTTCTTTTTACAGGAACAGCAATCCTTGGATGTGGTATTGCCCTGAGCAACGTATTGCTGCCCAGTCTGATCAAAAGGGATTTCCCATTGCGAGTGGGTCTCGTTACCGGCCTCTATTCCGTGTCCATGAATATATGGGGCGCTATCGCCTCAGGAATCAGCGTTCCCACGGCAGGCTTAACCTCCATGGGTTGGCATGCTTCACTGGGCATGTGGGCTATACTGTCCATTCTAGCCCTGATTCTCTGGCTGCCTCACGTCCGTTCTGGACGTCGCGGCGAAGTTTACGTGGCTTCGAGAACGGAAGCGAAGCCCGTTCGTCTTATTACATCTCCCTTAGCCTGGTATGTCACATTGTTCATGGGACTGCAATCTTTAATTTTTTACACTACAATTACCTGGCTGCCAGAGGTTCTATCTGATCAGGGTTTCAGTTCCTCTTCAGCCGGCTGGATGTTGTCTTTGATGCAAATGGTTAGTGTTCCGGTAACGTTCATCGTCCCCATTCTGGCTGGACGAATGAAAGATCAACGTTGGCTGACAGCAATTACAGGTTCATGTCTGATTCTGGGATACGCATTCCTTTTAAGTGGTATTTCCTCTCTCGTAACCGTCGGTGTTGCTTTGGCTGGCGTTGGAGCCGGGGCTTCGTTCGGACTTGTAACCATGTTTTTTGTACTGCGTACATCCGATGCAAGACAGGCTGCGGGACTTTCAGGTATGGCTCAATCCTTTGGGTATATGCTGGCAGCCGTCGGACCGTTGCTGTTCGGTGTGCTTCATGATTGGACACAAGGATGGACCCTTCCATTGCTTTTGCAAGTTACACTTGCTGTTCTGTTACTTTTCATGGGATTGAAAGCAAGTGCCAATCGTTTGATTAGTTCATGATGAATTGGAGCTTCCATTATATAAGCAAAGAGACCTTTCCCAATGGAAAGGTCTTTTTTTGCTAAACTCACACTGTGATTAGAATAGTTATTAAAGCTTATCCAGATATTCAAGTAGACGGTACAGAACGACAGATACTTGAGCACGAGTTGATGTAGCTTTTGGAGCAAACTTGTTGCCAGACATACCTTTTACCAAACCATTCTCTACAGCAAAATGAACAGCTGATTTCGCTCCATCTGAAATTTGATCTTCATCCTTGAAACCAATGGATGTTACTCCTTGTTTTATTTCCAAAGCATCGGCAATCATCAAAACCATATTTTCGCGTGTCAATTGGTCCTGTGCACTCGCTTCTTTACTACGTGTTTCCCAATCGATTCCCGTTCCGAAAATACGATCAAGCAACGTCGCAAATTCTGCATGAGTAATGGTACTATTCGGTGAGAATGTGCTAGCACTAATACCCTTAGCAATTTGTTGAGAGGCTATAACTTCGATTTCATCTTTAGCCCAGTGGCTGTTGATGTCTCCAAAAGTTACAGCATTCTCTACAACAACATAAGAACCTGGTTGTGTTACATTGAATTCCAATTGCCCTTTTTGAGACACATTGGACAAAGACGCAGGCTGCCAAGCATCTTTTGTTGTTTGATGATAAGCAATAACTTTACGTACGTCTTTTACAGAGTTCACATCATATTTCAAAGTAAGCCCAATATTGTGCTTGAATTTGTCTGCATCAAGATCAATAGATACAATTTGAGAAACAATGTTCTCGTTTTGTTTGTTATCCTTGCCTTCTGCAACTTGCAACTTCAAGCTGAATCCTCTATCTGTGACGTAATCCGTCAAAGAAGCAGCAGGTATAGTCACATTGAACGTTTTGCCCTCAATAATCAGATTTTTACCTGAGGCTTGAATTTTATCAGCAATAGCCTTGCTGATTGTCAGATCTACTAGACTATATTTGTCAAACTCAACGCTTGATAAATCCAGCTTGATTTCCTTCTTATCATCCTGCAACTGTGTATTAATTACCGCTTCGGAAATCGCTGCTGTAGCCTGTGTAGTTCCGTCAGCGTTTTTCTTTTCGGATACAGATGCGTCACCTTTAATTGTAGGCGTAGGTGCAGGTGATGGGGAAGAATTGGAAGAACTAGATCCGCCTGAAGACCCTGAACCAGAGCCCGGTGATGGTGTACCAGGATTAGGAACTTCCGGATCAGGATTTTTTTTCACCAGAAGTGATGTAGTCGCTGTTCCAATCAAACCTTGCAAGTCTTCAACAGACATTTCCACAATGTACTCCCCAGCTAACAACTTGCCGAGTCTAAGAGTGAATGAGCCGTCTGTTTCAACTCCAAAGGCACCTTCCGTAATCTTCTTATTCGTTGTATCTTTCACAGTGTAACCAGCCTTCAATGAAGCTGTTACATCAAGTTCAGTATCCCATCCACTTTTAAGCGCTGGAGCGGCTATGATATAAAGATCATCAACATTACCTGTCAAAGCTTCTTTGTCCGCCTGCACCACTTCCAACTTTTCTGGTGCTGTTACAACCGGAGCTGCTTTTTTCACCAAAAATGGAGAAGTATCTTCGATATACGTTTTACCATCAACACCGATTGCAGTGATATCAACCGTATAAAGACCGTCTGGAATCGTCGTTACCTCGTCGGTAGTGTAGTCTGCATACTGTCCATCCCAAGCCAGAGTATATCTTGTGTTAGCAGCGAAACTATAGTAGTTTCCAAAAATAGATCCAATATATCCATCTCCATAATAGCCCCCATCCGGGTTAAGGCCATCGAAGATCTCAATAAGGGCAAAATTCATGGGATTGTAGAATTCCATAGCTACATTGAGTGTATCCAGCGTACCATCAGGCTTCAATGGATAATGGAACGGGTTCTTCTCTGTACCTTTCACAGTCTCAATGTATTTAACGCCTGCCAATGTAAGGTTGAAATGTGCGACATATGGAACACTAAATGTGTCCGTTCCATTAGACAACTGAAGGTAGCCTTGCACTTCTGTTACCGCAGTAACACCTTTTGGAACTGTAATAGTAACCTGTAACTCTTCCTCACCATTCAGTGTAAAAGAGCTCTTATCCACCGCAACGGATACACCAGGAATTGTACGAGTTGGATTCACGCTTACAGTGTAGTTTCCACCGCTGCCATTCAGCGACTCCACTTTGATCGTTTTGCTGACGGTTTTTTCGTCCGTGCTGAGGAAGTTACCAAAATTCACACTACCTGTAACATTTGGTTTCTCGACAGCCACGCCATTCTCTGTGTATTTCGTTACATCCAATACTTTAACAAATGCAGCAGGATCAATCGTTTTCACCGCTTGAATACGACCTGCACCTTGATCAAACACATCGTATTTTGTCGTGTCGAGCACTTTACCATTGTTCATGAGTGCAACTTTAATATCAAATGGTGTCCAGTCACTGTGCTTCTCAATCAACAGGGCAACCAGTCCGGCAACATGAGGTGTGGCCATACTTGTACCTGATTTACGATCGTAAGCCTGTGAATAATCAGCTCCAGGTTCGTCCTTGCCATAGGCAGGAACAGTAGACAGAATGCTGGTACCCGGTGCAACTATATCCGGTTTGATATCCAGAGTCACCTTGGCTGGTCCGCGGGAGCTGGATGGATTCATTTCATCGCCAGCCGTTTGACCTTTAACGAAGTCACTAAAGCTCACTTCAACGCTTTGACCGGCATCCAGCTCAGCCTTGATACTTTCTCCATCTTCCTTCGACATGCTCAAGGTTGGAATAAGTTCAAAATTATCTCCCAAACTCACCCCGATCGGGCCTGGAATATTGTTATATACGATAATAGCAACTGCACCAGCAGCTTTGGCATTGGCTACTTTCTCTACAAATGCCAGCTCACCGCGCTGTACAAAAGCCACTTTGCCTGTAAAATCCTTGCCTTCAAAGTCGGTCGGTTTACCCAACCCTGCGAATAAAAGATCATATTGATTCGTCAAAACAGCTTCCGGATCTGCTGAGAGGCTCCAGCCCATTACATCAAGTCGGTACACCGACTCAGTAACAGCCAATGGATTTTGCTCTGTTTCAGTTGGAGCAATCGCAGGCTCTTCTTTCACAGGTGCAACCTCTGGAGAGGTTTCGACTGGTGCCGAAGGCGAGGCTGGCTGAACACCCTCTTCGGATTGGCTCGCTTCCACATCTAGAGCTGTAACATCAGCAGACGCTGTTCCAGACAATGCCGCTTCGTTTGTTGATGAAGCTTCTTCGCCTGTTGCACCTTCCGGTGTTGTTGATGGTTCACCTTGAGCCGGAACTTCAGGAGTTTCCGTCCCCGGTGCTGTTCCCAGTTCAGGAGATGGCTCAACTTCAGGGACAGGCTGTTCTTCTGGAAGTGTACCTTTACCTTCCTCACCAATCCAGAAATGAGTGTTGGCTGTAATGCTTTGGCTAGGCCCTGTGGAGTTACCTACAGTGATTGCCATAGCCGATGCTCCTGGAGAACCTAATGTATAACGATTCGGGCCATCATTACCACTTGCTACAACTGCAGTCACGCCAGACAGCATGGCATTGTTAAGAGCAACCGAAGTAATGTAACTTGGATCATTGGCAGCGTTACCCAACGAGAGATTGATTACATCCATACCATCGGCAACGGAACGATCGATTCCCCCTAATACCCATGAGGTTTGTCCACTACCATAGGGTCCAAGAACACGATAGGCATAGATATCTGCTTCGGGTGCAACGCCGACAATGCCGTAGTCCCCTGCTTCTCGAGCAGCAATGGTACCGGCTACGTGAGTACCGTGGGATGTGTAATAGGCGCTTCCATTGGCATTAAACTCAGGTGCCCCAGACACTTTCCATTCTTCATGTGTTGTTTCGTAAGGATCATTGTCATTTCCTACGAAATCCCATCCACCTTTGTAGGCGTCTTGCAAATTAGGATGCTCATAATCGATTCCTGTATCAATAACACCAACTTTGACACCTTTTCCTTTGTATCCCAGATTCCATACTTCAGGGGCGCCAATAAATGGTGCGGTATCTTTCATATAAGGATTCACTTCATCTGTTTCCGGGGATACGGTAATTTCAAGGTCAGGGTATACACTGACAACACCCGGTATGCGAAGCAACTGTCCCAATTGGTTACCCTTAAGTTCAATGGCTACACCATTCAGGGCATATGCGTAATTTTCCAATACTTCGTGTTTGATTTTATTCTGAGTGAGGCTATGTACAAATGACTGTTGTTGTTGCTCGACTTGAGTCACAGCCTTTGTTTCCATAGAGGAGGTAAAAGATTTTCCTGAGAGGGTAGATTCGCCTTGCGCAACAGCAACTGGTTTATTGGAGAGCTCAACAATTACTCTTGTTTTCTCTCCCCCAAGACCTTCTAGGCTCTTGTCCAAAAATGGATCTGCTGCAAGCTTTCCTTCCCGCTGGGCAAGAATCTCTCTCCATTGTGTGGCTTCGCCCTTGCTTAGCGAGTTCTCAAGCTGAACACCTACAGGAGCGGCTCCGGCCGCTGGCATGATGATAGAAAAAGTCATTAGGATACTTAACAATATGGATATCAATCGTTTATTCAAGGCTATGCCCCTCCTTCTCAATATGAAAGTACCTCACCAATCGCTTGGGTCCTGCTATGACAAGTACTGCAATACCTGTGAACAACTCACCGCCCTATCTGCAAGAAGATTGACCCTTGGTAAATTATTCTACTAAAATAACACATTTTCCTTCTAAATAATTACAAATATGATATCAAAATTACTTATATGGTTCTTGAGTAAGAGAAAAGCGTGAAATTGTATTTATTTGTCGATCGAATATTTCAAATTTTAAATAAGGCATAGGAAAAAAGGCCAAGATCCTCTTCATTCTGAAAGAGATTCCTAGCCTAATTGTGATCGATTGATTTCATGAAAAATATTCTATTAATTCATTTAACAAAGATACATCTTTTGCTTATTTAACTTCCCGGCTTCACTGCTTCAATTCGAAGACGCTTATAATCGGCATAGATTGCATCTTCTTTCCAGAGCTTCGGCACAACGATTTGGTTCGTTTCACGACAGATTTCCTGAATTTGTTCCTGACTCAAACCATCAAAATAGTCCCCTCCAAAATGAGCCAACCAGCCCTCTATACCCTGTTCACCATCCGCCAGTCTAGTAGGACGGTCATAGTGGTAGGCCTGTCGCACCAAAAACCCGCATTGTTCCAAAATGTTGCTATATTGCCCGATCGTCGGGAAATACCAAGGGTTGCGCTCTGATCCAGGAATGCCAGTGTGTCGTTCAAACACTTCCTCTAATGCATCTACAATGATCTGTACATTGCCTTTGCCACCGAACTCCGCTACAAAACGTCCCCCAGGCTTCAAAGACTTCCATATACTATCCACTACAAGTCGCGGACTTCTCATCCAATGTAGAGCTGCATTGGAAAAGACGGCATCATAGAGCTTGTTCGTCTCAAACTGATGTCCGTCCCCCTCCATGAACTCGATATTGGGAAACTTCTCTCTTGCACGACGAATCATGTCGGGTGATGCATCCATGCCGACTACATCAGCCTGCGCTGCAGTAATTTCGTACGTCAAATCCCCTGTCCCGCATCCCAAATCAAGGATATACTCCCCTTTTTGAGGTTGAAGCCATGAGATTAAACTTTTACCATAACCCGATACAAAAGCCAGTTTGTTGTCATACTCATCCGCTTGCCATTGATTAATCGATTGCATGGATACCACCATCGCTTTCATGATTGATATCTTCATTGTGTCACAAGATGGTTTATTAATTAAATATATAAATTCTATACACTTGATAGTTTACACCTATAAACAATTACCAACCTCCTAACCTCGGGGTTCTCATCCCTTGTACGCAAAAAAGCTTCCCGAAGGAAGCTTTTTTCTAACGTCCCAGGAGGGATTCGAACCCCCGACCGACGGCTTAGAAGGCCGTTGCTCTATCCTGCTGAGCTACTGAGACAAATATGTATAATAAAAATACCGCGCGATTCCTATTATACTCTCATTTCTATATTTTTCAATAGTTTTATAAAAAAATTAATAATTGCATCATTCCACATGACTTGAACGTATTATTTTCATACTCAACACAGATACAGAATATGAATGCTTTAAGCAGGCAATATTGAGGATATTAAGCTCAGTTGCATTTATAATGGGCAGACATATTCAGGATGAGAATTGCTGGGTAATCATTTGCATACATACATTCAACTGAACCAAATAAAGGAGAGAAACCGCTATGAGACAACTTTTATCAGCATTATCCTATTTTAGTATCTTCTTCGCCCCGTTCCTGTTTCCCATCATTATTTGGATTGTAGCTAAAGACAACTATATTGAGGGACATGCTAAACGAGCCTTACTCTCACATATATTCCCGTTTCTTGCGGCAATCCCGCTACTTTATTTCTTCGTTACCGCCCACAGTCTAGGTTCCGCTGTCGGATTCGTAATTCTGTTCTTTGTCATTTATGCATTAAGTTTTGTGTACAATATCGTCAAAGGTATTCAAGTACTGCGTGAATATGCCTAACCACAAGCTCCACAACGAAGTTAAAATAAACATTCAAAAACCCGCCTTTCGAAAGAAGGGCGGGTTTCTGCATTCCGGTTACTTGTTTCCCTGACGCCACGGATTTCTCTGGGCAGGACGCTTGCTGTTAATGGCGAGCACTTCCTCGGCAAACTCGGTATGATGCGCATAAAGGTTCCCTTTGTTTTTCTTGAACTTGGAAGCCACTGCTATCACCTCCCCGGAACTTGCATATAGTATGGCCCCGGGTAATTTCGCTTATCCTTTGTTGCTATCGGCATTTGTTGGAACGCCCACCTTAACCTTGCCCCACCAAATAACGCTGAAGCGTCGGTCCCAGTAATCCAAAAGCAAGTAACTCACTCTGAAACCGGGCTTTATCTTCTCCTGCTGTAATGCCTTCACTGTTCTCAAACGCCGTTTCCGTAGCATCTTCAAACGCGGTGTGCATATTGTTATTGTACCAATCCAGGACTGCATCCGAATGATTGCGTACAATTCGAACGACTTCAAGCGAATTCCCTGGCTGGGTAGCCGCAACGTATACAAGCAAAGACGGATCACCCGTATTTCCAGGCTGTACCTCAACTTCTGCACAAGACAATCCATCCACTTCGGTTAATCTGCGTATTTTGGCATCCTGAATGGCATACATTTGTTATCGCGCTCCTTTGTCCATTTCATGTACTTTGTTCGATCTGGTATCGGGTCTCTGGTGTTCCCAAACGGTAAATCTCCCGATACACCTGCTGTAACACAGCTTCATATGCGCGGTTTACAGACTCCTCCGGCGTATCCGGCCAAGGGAATACCATTCCTGGAAAGGCCTCTTCCTCTTTTTCCTGCATCAGATTAAGCAGTCCCAGTAATTGTTCCGCCTCCTGAGGCGTCGCCTGGATCACCCATTCATACGACGTTACGTGCGGGTCCGGAATAACGGAGCGCCCCATGACAGATACATAATAGGTCATACTGTCCATTTGCAAGTTCTCTCCTTCACAGGCATGTTGAGGCCGTTGTCCCTAGATATAGTTTCCGAAGAGGACAGACATTTTATGCCTGCTTTCGGCATATATTTGTTACGACTTCTGACGAAAAAGACAACATTTGCTGGCTGTTAGCAACTAAGAAGCCATACGGATGAATGACTCGACTAAGAAAGGATGAACAAACCATGTGCGGTATAACCGGCTTCATACAGTGGAATCGGGATTTGACCCAGGAATCAGAGCTGCTGGTCCGGATGACGGACAGCTTGTCGAACCGGGGGCCCGACGCTTCAGGTACATGGATCTCCAATCCTTGTGCGTTCGGACATCGGCGTCTCAGCGTTATGGACCCGGAGAACGGGGCACAGCCCATGCATGCGTTACAGGGAGACACCTCCTATACCGTCGTGTATAACGGAGAACTATACAATGCACCCGAGTTGAAAAAGGAATTGCTCCAGCGCGGACACCATTTCCGCACACAATGTGATACGGAAGTGCTGCTCGCCTCTTATATTGAGTGGGGTCCGGCCTGCGTTGACCGGTTTAACGGAATTTTTGCTTTTGCCATATGGGATGGCGGACGTGAACAGGTTTTTATCGCCCGTGATCGGTTGGGTGTCAAACCCCTGTTCTACAGTCATGCAAAGGATGCACTCGTATTTGGCTCAGAACCCAAAGCACTGCTCATCCACCCGGATGTTGAAGCTGCGGTAGGCCCCGAAGGTTTGGCAGAAGTATTTATTGTCGGTCCTGCCCGGACACCTGGACACGGCGTATACTCCTCCCTTAACGAGCTCAAACCTGCGCATGCGCTTATCTACAACCGAAACGGTATTAAAACCTATGCTTACTGGAAGCTGGAAAGTCAGAATCACGAACATAATTTGGAAGAGACAGCTGCCGAAGTACGCAGACTGTTGCAGGATACATTAGAACGCCAATTGGCTTCGGACGTTCCGGTCTGCTCTCTTTTGTCGGGGGGACTGGATTCAAGCGCTCTATCTGCGTTAGCGGTAGATTATTATAACCGTACAGGTCAAGGCCAAGTCAGCACGTATTCTGTTGACTATGTGGATAATGCAAAGCATTTTCAGGCCCATTCCTTCCAGCCTGGTGCAGATGGACCCTGGATTAAGCGTATGGTGGATGAACTGAAGACAGATCATCACTGGATTGAGATTGAAAATGGCGAGTTGGTTCACGCACTGACCCAGGCAATGCTTGTGCGTGATTTGCCGGGTATGGCGGATGTAGATTCCTCTCTCTATCTGTTCTGTAAAGAAATCAAAAAAGGAGCCACCGTTGCCATTTCGGGCGAAGCAGCGGATGAAGTATTTGGCGGTTATCCTTGGTTCCACCGGGAAGAGATGCTGAACTCCGGTACATTCCCATGGTCTGTAGCGCCTGATATGCGAGCAGGATTGTTATCCCCGGACATTCGGGAATGGATCAGGCCACTCGACTATCTCGCGGACCGCTACTCGGATGCTGTGGCTGAAGTACCTTTACTCGATGGGGAGACCGGTAAAGCAGCCCAAATGCGAGTAATGTCCTATCTGAACATCACCCGCTTCATGCCTACACTACTGGATCGGAAAGATCGGATGAGTATGGGAGCCGGGCTTGAGGTTCGGGTACCTTACTGTGATCACCGTTTGATTCAATATGTATTTAACGTGCCTTGGGACATGAAAATGACAGGCGGACGGGAAAAAGGCATCCTGCGTAAAGCGCTGGAAGGTGTACTGCCTGACGATGTGTTGTACCGGAAAAAGAGTCCTTATCCGAAAACACATAATCCGCAGTATCTTGCTGCCGTTAAACAACAGGTGCTTGATATTCTGGATGACGCAAGCTCACCGATCTTGCCTTTAATCGACAAAGCTCAAATTCGTAAATTGGCCTCTTCACCGGATGCTTCATCGAACCTGCCCTGGTTTGGACAGTTAATGTCGGGTCCACAGCTATTTGCATATCTGACACAGATCAACTCGTGGTTGCGTACGTACAAAGTGGCCATTCGATAATAAGGCGATTTTTTCATTCTTAAAAGGGGTGCCGATGAGCAGCATCATAGCTGTTCATCAAGCACCCCTTTACCGATATCTATGGATTGATCAGTACCGGATTACGTTCAAGCAATCCACTTCCAAAGATATCTCTGAACGGAGAATCCTCCATATGAATATAACCGATGTAACAGCCACACTTCTTCATGCCACACGGCCGATCTGCGGCCAAAGCCTGCAAACCATCGCGGTAGAGATGCCCAATAATTCGACGGTCCTTGTAACACCTTTTTACATGCCCTGACCCTTGCACATAAAATACCTCCGAACCAGCGGAACAACGCTTGCCCAGACTCTCATAATCCCGCAGGTTCCCTTCAAACAGTGGATCAATGGATCGTAAAAAGTCGACCTCTTCCACGCTGTAATATTTGGGTCGATCTTTAAATGCATTGATCCACATATACACCTCATCGGGTAAAGCCTGCCTCATCGATTCAATAGCAGGGAATGCACTGCGCAATCCAACTGTCCCCACACTAAAAGCAAGTCTCATCTCACGTAAAGTCAAACATTGTTTGACGAAGGAAGCCTCTTTCGTCTCACGTGGGTGATAGGTCGCCCAGAAAGCCGCTTTATCTCGGTTCAATTCACGGACCCAGTCCAGTTTGACAGATAGGTTGGTTTGGACTGCAATTTTGTCCACATGTGGCATATGCGATAGCTCAATCATCGCTTCCCGATACCAACGTCTTACCAGAGCTTCTCCATACGGGTTAAAGAAAATCGAGAATTGATGACCAGCACTCTCCTGATCCCTCACCCAATTCACAAATTGACGCAGTTGTTGTTCATCCACTTCCAACGTCTCCTTGGAATCTACCGTTTTGCTAAACGGACAATATGGACAGTCGTAATTACAGGACGACAGCTTCCCCCGATAATACAAGGTTGCTCTCATGAGAATACAAACCCTTCCATTTGTTCACGAACCTCAGCGGAGATGAGCCAATCTCCAATAGCATCCGAGTAGCCCAATCCCTCTTCTGTCAGACGCAGCACCTGGTTACCCTTATCGTCCTGCTCAAGCTCAGCCATGCCCTCAGACAACAGTTCACTCAACCATCCGTAGTCTGACAGGACTTCCGTTCCGAATCGTTGATCATAATCAGATAGCGCCAAACCTTCCCGATGCAGCAGAGCTTTCAGAATAAAGCGGCGCTTCTGCTCCTCTAGGTTGAGTACTATGCCGTAATCGGCCACATCATAACGCTCAGTTGCCACATAATCGGCGATGATGCTCTGTGTGGCCTTATAACTAACACCATACTTGGAAGCATAGTGTACTTCACTAGTATAAGAGCGTGCACCGCAACCGAGACCAACCATGCCTTCCTCCTGACAGCTGTAGGGTAGAAGCTCTTTGCTTCCAGAAGATGATTGTTCTTTGGCAAATCTGCGCATGGAATACTGGAGATAGCCTCTGCTTTTTAAAGTCTCACGCGCAGCCTTATACAGCTCCATCCGAATATCCGGTCCCTGACGCTGAATATCATCCGGTTTAACAATGGTATTCTCGCGGGTGTACAGTGGGTAAATGAAAATCTCACCCGGTTCATATGAAAGGACACGTTCCAGCGAATACAGCCATGATTCCACCGTTTGTCCCGGCAGACCATAGATTAGGTCCAGATTCAACAGAGGGAATTCATACCGTGTAAGCTTCTCAAGCGCGCGTTCCACTTCCTGTGGTTTTTGCGGACGGTAAATGGCTGAGGCTTCGGCTTCAATAAAACTTTGGATGCCCATACTTACCCGGTCCACTCTTCGCTCTTTCATGATCGCCAATTTGGCTTCCGTCACGGTATCCGGTGATGTTTCTACCGAGATCGAAGCTTGCGTCGGATCGAGCCCCATCACCTGTTCAGCAATATCGAACAAGCGGTTCAACTGAATTTCATTTAATAATGTGGGCGTCCCACCACCGATGGCAAACCTCGAATAGGGTCTCCGTGATGTGAGTGGTGCCCACTGTTTGGCTTGCCGTTCCAGCGCATCCACATAACGCACATGGGTGTCATCACGACGATCCGGCAGCGTGAACAGGTTGCAGAATCCGCAACGAGCGGCACAAAACGGAATGTGCATATATAAAAAATACGTATCGGTATTCTCACGTTCCCACAATGGACCGAGCGGTAAAGGTGGGTTCAACTCCCGATATGCGGTCTTGTGGGGATACGAATATAAATAAGAGCGATAGGGGGAAGCAAGCACTTCTCTGAGACCTCTAGCTGTATTGGATCCGGACTGTGCGGAATGACCTGCTGTCGTATGTTGAATTTGATCGTCCATCGGTTTCCTCCCTGAATCCGGTTTGTAGTTGTTGATGATATGAATCATTAGTTCTATAAAATAAATTCACGGTAAGGCACATTCCAGACAACATCATGCGCAAGCCTGTGCCCCTGATAACCATCCTCCCCATACGCCGTTCCATGATCGGAAAAAGCTAAACAAAACGTAGGCCGTGAACGCTGCCTCATTGCATCAAACAATGGCCCAAGGGCCTCGTCCACATACCGAAGCGCTGCACGCTGTGTTTCTACCGAGTCCTCTCTTGCACCCTCCACAAAATAGCGATTGGGACCATGGATAGCAGACACATTCAGGAACAAAAACAACCTCTCATCCGGTGCGCTTTGCTCCAGCAGCTTCAAGGCATGCTGAACCTGATGCTCAGTTGATTTAGGGTTGGTTACCCCAAAATTCATCCGCCAGTAGCTTTGCTGAAAATAACCCGGCAGCACTTTGGCAAGTGGATTTTTCTTGGTGAAGAAAATGACCCCGCCAATACAAATCGTACGGTATCCTTCAGCCGCTAACCCGGATACGATATCCGGTGTGTCGAACAGCCACGTATGCGGATGAGTCTTTAATCCGGTATTCCGGGAATGAAAAAGTCGGACGTGGGAGGCTTTGTCTGTATTGGCAGGTGTAGGCATGAAGCCACCAAAAAAAGCATGATGTGCCGCATAGGTAAAACTTCCCGGAGTATGACGCTTCTCCCAAGGACCCGTACCGCACAGGTTGGGGCAATTCTGTTCCTCCAGCTTGGCTACGTCATACCTTAACGTGTCCAGTGTAATCATTAATAGATCATGGGAGCCTACGATGGTGTTCATATCAGTCATAGTTGTAAGGCTCCTTTCGTAAAAGTTCCATTTCCCATTCATAGGTTCCAAGTCCGTTATATTGCACTCTGTACAACAAATCTCCGAACGGATTCACATCCAAAATATAGGCACGCGGCTCAGTATCTCCACTGAGCATTACATCAATCCCGGCAGACCATGAGTTGGGGAAGGCAGCCATTGCTGCTTTCGCTGCCGTCTGAACTCCATTCATCTGCTGTTCATCCAGCCCTGCTTCTGCGGGAAGCAACCGCTCATTGCGCAAATGCAGATTGGTGATTGGTGTCTGACTAAGCCGTACGATGGCATGACCTGCTTGTCCACCTGCCACAAGCTGGCGAATATCAAATACGCTTGAACCCAGGGACGCTTTTGCCATCCAACGTTCAATCTGGGCACCCTCAGCACACAGCCAATTCATGAGCGCAGAAATATCTGAAGTATGTGTGTACCTGCGCAACCGGCCTTCATTATAAAAAATGAGCTTTCCCTGGATCCGTTCCATTCCCGCAGTGGTTATGGCAATTTCAGCACCCGTTCGTGGATTAATTTGATAGGCAACAACGCCTGAAGCACCGGAGCCACACGCAAGCTTCACGAAAACGCGATTCATACCCGCTGTTTTCATCGCTGTACGCAGGTCCGCATAATTGCGGATCGGCTCCGAAGATTGGAGTGTTGGGGGAACGTGAACGCTATGAGCAGATAGATGCTGCTGGCATTTCCTTTTATCAAACATGATCGCAATGTCATGAGGATCATTCATGAACCGGGCATTAGGCCAATATTCCAGAGCTTCATGGCGAATTCGTTCCAAACAGGCCTTCCAGCCACGAAACCATTGGTTGGGCGCGTAGATCCGTCCCCACTCCTGTTCAAGAGTGAGTGTCTGTTCTGCCGGAATCATTCCCGCAGAAAGGCCATCGATTAACGGAGATACATCATTCACAGCTCCAAGAAAGAGCAGCTCACGCTCTACTTCCCATTCCTCACCAGGGGCATCCAGTCGAATAAGAGGTACACTATTCACTCCATGAACTAAATCATGATTCGCATATAATATCGATGCTGGTGAAGATATCCACGGCTCTCCCTTAACGTGTGTAGTCCCTCGCCCTTCCAGACATTGCTGTACGGCATCCGCCATGGTTCCGCCCCGTCTCCAAGTCTTTAGCAACCGGGCATAAGGCAGCACAAGTGCAGGTTGTAAGCCAATACGCTGTCTTGCCTCCTGTAATCCAAGGGTTCGGCGATTATTCGGGTTTCCAATTAACAATAACGGCTGCTCCAGCGTCATATCCGAATCCTTAACTGGGCTTTGCAAATTTTCTTCCATTTCTGTCATGCCTGACATCATTTATTCCGTTAACGACGGGTAACGCCAGTCATCTTCATCACTCTGTTGTTGCTCGCTAACATCTACAGGTATACCTGAACGTTTCCAGCGAATGAGCATGTCGTCTGTCATGTAGTGGTAACTAAGATTGAGATGTTTCAGTTTTTTGATCTTATCACTAGCGAGCAGCGCCTCTGCCCCTTCATCAGACAACGTGCCCTCTGACAGATCCAGGATTTCAAGTTGATCCAGAATGGGTGCCTCAGCCGCAGCTTTCGCAATCTCATCCTGAATTTCACTGTCTTTCAGACCCAGGTATACGAGCTTTGGAAATAAGCCCTGTTCCAAAAGTGGAAGTACATCTTGAAGTGAACCGTCGAATCCATAATCATCCACGCCCAGATACAGCTCAAGCTTACGCAATTCAGGCAACTTAGCCCGGGCAATTGAAGCTAACACGCTTTTGGGAAGACCACCGCAAATAATGATTAATTCTTCAAGTTTGGCATGTTCGATGGGTTCCAGACTTAGTCCGCTGCTGCCCTTCACCGAGAATGACTTCAATTCAGGAAAAGCAACCAATAGGGGGGTGAGATCCGTCTGAATAATCCATGATACTTCGCATTCTTCAAAGCCCATATCTCCGATGAACAGTTTCTTCAAAGAAGGAAAGCTGGGAGCCAGCTCGATGAGCGTGCCCATAAATTCATCCGGCGAATTTTCATAAGCCTGCCCCCAGTCTCCAATAATCAGACTCTCCAGCGAACCAGCCTCCGGTTTGGCAGCCAGTTCCCTAATCAACGTTTCCATACGAATACCGTTCTCATAATCATCATAAGACACCGTAAGCTTCACTTCTTGCATAAGCAAATCCCCTCCGTTTGAGTTCATTGATGATTCGTTAACTTGAATGTTAACCCATACGGTACAAGACTTGCAACTTCTTCCAACCCCGGTCCTAATGCTCTGCTCAAACGTGAAATCTCCGCATTTTTTATATAGGTATAAGAACGTACGTTCTGATTTTTTCACTAAAAAAAGCGGGATTTATTTTGGGTCCTACGTACTGGCTTTATTAACATCGGCTCCACTCCAGAAAAATAAAAAAACGTTAATGGTCGGTGAAGCATTCCACAGGAATGACTCTTACCTTCCACTAACGCTTTGATATTTAAGCAAGGCCATAATTCACCTTATACATTCATAATTATATGAGCCGATTCGTTTGAATCTCAGCCTTTCAGGCTGGATACGAGCGCTCTCAGGGCATTCCCGCGGTGACTGATCGCCTGCTTTTGCTCCAGCGTAAGCTCGGCCATCGTCATCTCGTATTCAGGCACATAGAAGAGTGGGTCATATCCAAAACCGCCACCACCGGCTGCCTCAGCTGTGATCCAGCCTTCCACCATGCCTTCTGATTCATACTTGTCTCCGGTTGCCGGATCATACAGCACCAATGCACAGACGAATCTTGCTGGACTCAAAAGCGGTTGCTCCGTATCCTCACCGGATTTGAGCGATTCCAGCGCTTCAAGCAGTTTGGCATTGTTCTTCTCATCGGTTGCACCCTCGCCTGCATACCTCGCAGAATACACTCCCGGGTCACCGTCCAGCAGATCCACGCACAATCCCGAATCGTCAGCCAGGACAGGCAGACCAAGAGCATCGCCCACCGCTTTGGCTTTCTTCCAGGCATTCTCTGCAAAGGTTACGCCATCCTCAACGACATCCGGCAGCTCCGGATAGTCGAACATACTTTTGACCTCTTTGCCCAGTGGAGCGAATGCATGAGCGAATTCACGTACTTTCCCCGCATTTCGGGTTGCGACAATGATAATTGGGCTATCCAGACTCATGTTAGGCTTCTCCTAATCCACGAGCACCGATCTTGAGTGCAATGGGACCGAGAACTTCTTTTTGACGCTCAATCATCTCCAGAATACCCTGCTCACCCAGCTCCAGCATCGCATTCAGCTCACGACGGTCAAATGGTGCTTCTTCACCTGTTCCCTGAAGCTCCACATATTTCCCGCCGCCTGTCATCACGAGGTTCATGTCTACCTTGGCTTTGGAATCTTCATCATAGTTCAGATCCAGCACAGGCTGTTCTCCAACTACACCCACACTTACCGCTGCAATGAAATCCGTAATCGGGAATACTTGCAATTTATGCTGTTGGGCAATTTTGTTCACCGCGAGCGCCAGAGCTACAAACGAACCGGTAATGGACGTTGTGCGTGTACCTCCGTCGGCTTGAATTACATCACAGTCCAGTGTAATCGTACGTTCACCAAGCGCCTGCAAGTTAACGACCGAGCGCAGTGCCCGGCCAATCAGACGCTGAATTTCCATGGTGCGTCCAGTCAATTTGCCGCGGTTCGCTTCACGCTGATTACGAGTATGTGTTGCACGTGGCAGCATGGAGTATTCAGCCGTTACCCAGCCTTTACCCTGCCCTTTCATAAAGGGAGGAACACGTTCCTCCACCGTAGCTGTACAAATAACCTTGGTATCTCCCACTTCAATCAGTACAGAACCTTCGGCGTATTTATTCGTGTTAATTGTTAAATTCATCGGGCGCAGCTGGTCGCTGGTTCGTCCGTTAGATCTCATCATTTCTGCCTCCTACGACTTAAGCATCCTGTAATGTCGAGCTTGTTCACACTTTTACTAATCCCTTCTATTTTACCAAAGAGTTCACTTAAAAGCATCCTGTCCACCAAAGAGTTCTGTCAACCGTACATCAGACCGCTTATTGTGACTTAAATTGGAATTTCATTGATATATTCAGGCTTCGATACTGGGGCACTGTAATCCCGATTATCATCACTCATGACTGTCTTTTGCCCATTCCATTCGATCTGGACTTTAGCTTCCTTGCCAGCTGTATTCTCGGCCGTAGTCAATACAACGGATTGCAGCAGTTCACTTGGCACGACATCTCCCTCAGTAAACATATCATCTTTGAGTGCAACCGTTACGGTTCCATCCTCAGACGTTTTGACCGATTGCAGCTGCGTTCCGCCGGTCATAACCTCTTCCAGCTCGCCGCCTTTGGCTGGCCCCTTAATCAGTTCATTCAACGCCGCCTGCACCCGGTCTCCACCTGGTGTCACTAGACGTGTAACCGGGACGTAATATTGAATGCCTGCTGGCGAAGCGGCTGAGAAATAAACCGTTACCGGACTGCTGTTGGTCGTGAATGTATCACCCAAATCAAGATTAATGCCTACCGCCCGATTCAGCGGTTCCGGCAGCGGTGTGCTGTTTACTGGCATTTGCGTTAACTTTTTGCCGTCTACCCAAATCTGTACGTTCTGCACATCTGGTGTGCCCGTGAGAGTCCAGGTGACAGCCTCCAGCATTTTGCGCTCGTTCTTGGCATCATACTTGGCAAAATTGCCGGAGAACTCCACGACTGCCAGTTTATCATCCGAATGAATCGTTACGTTCTGAACAACGGTACCCTGCGGGAGAACGCCCTGAAATCCTTCAGGCAACATCCCAGCATATGGACCACCCGTCACAAGTGTATCCAGAGCGGTCTTGGGACTGCTGACGTCCGTGCCTGACGGAAGTGTCATGGATACTGGAGCCAATAAACCTTGCTGGTCCTGCAGATACACGGTTGTAAGTGGCAGCTTGGCAAGTGATCCGTTGCCTTCGGCCGCCTGAATCATGGCCGCTTCCTGAATCGGCGGCGGTGGATCAATAGCCTCGGAGGACTGTGCCCCAAACATACCACATCCGGATAACACCACAGGAATACTCAACAGCGCAGCTGCAGAAGCTGTACGCAAATAACGGATCTTACTCATGATCACGTTCCCCCTCATCATTTTTACAGTTTGTACTACCATGTATACGAGCCTTTGCCCAAAAAATAACTACTTTTTAAACAAGCTCATCATGCATAAAACTGAAAACAGGCTTTCCATCCCCATCGAGGGATAGCAAAGAAACCCAAAACGGTTAATAACGTATTAGGATACAAGTGTAGGGACATTGCTAACTTCAGAGGAGGAATCGCCCATGGAACATCCGGAGCAAGAAAAAATCCCTTACAGCCTGAATAGCCGTAAAGTGGCAGAGGCAACGAGGGAATGGCTGCACAAGCGGGGCGTTACGATCCCTGAGATCGCAGAACTGGTCATGATGCTGCAGAATAAGTATTACCCAGGTCTTACGATGGAAGAATGTATCGACAATGTGGAGAAAGTATTACGCAAACGTGAGGTGCAGAACGCAGTCCTGACAGGTATTCAACTGGACTTGCTGGCAGAGCAAGGCTTACTCATTTCTCCTTTGCAGGAGATGATTGAGAATGATGAAGGGTTATATGGCGTGGATGAGATTCTCGCATTCTCCATCGTCAACGTATACGGAAGTATCGGATTTACGAATTACGGCTATGTAGACAAGCTAAAACCCGGTGTGCTTGAACGTTTAAACGACAAGAGCCTCGGGCCTGTGCATACGTTTCTGGATGATATCGTGGGGGCCATTGCCTCAGCGGCCAGCAGCCGGATTGCGCATCGCAAACAATCGGAGCTTGAAGAAGCTTTGGGAGAAAAACCTGTCAGCGATGATATCGTATAATTTGCATGTGTAATAGGAGTTGGAAATGAACGAACCAAGTAAATTCAACAATCAGACTTCTTCTGATCATGACAAAAAGGCGGCCACGAAGGCCGCTTCTTTTGTGTTGATTCACTTATTTTTGTAATACGCTATTTCAGATGCTCCTGTCTTCCCGCTCCCGCCAAACGATACACCTCAGCCCATTTCTGTTCCGCTGCTGGCTTAGGCTGTACACGACTGGGTCCAATTGTAATTTCCGGGCCTTTGCGTTCTCTCAGCATGCCACGAAGTACCGTAATACCAAGAATGCTCAAGCCAGTAAACACATACATCAGACGCATAAGCACATTGCCTGAATCAGAGCCGGTAACCATGCCATGGAACAATAAACCGATGAATACGGGATAAGACAACATATGGAACATAAACCACCATTTGCGGCCAAGCTTGTTACGCAGATCACTGGATAGCAGAACGATCACCAAACCATAAAAGGATAACGTGCCCAGTCCGCTGCCGATCGGATGTACTGAAGCCGTAAACGGAATGAGCAGTTCACTCCAGGTGAATGGACTATAGTGATCAATATATAGGGTTAACGCATGCACGAGCCCAAGTCCAAAGGCGAGCCAGGTCGTTCGGGTATGCCATTTAAACATGGCCGCTTTAGGTTTGCCTTTAGCCATGGGCATGCCTTGAGCAATTCCCAGAAATACCCCCGCAAAGAGCAGCAAATAAGCGGCGATCCCACTAATTCGAATGATATTCCACGTCGGCAGGTAATCTACAATCCATTGCGCCATAACCGGCTCCCCCATATCTGATAGACTTGTCGTTTATATAAGACTGAAGCGGTGATCCGGATCGAAACCAGGCCAGCGTTCAGCGAGCGTATCGGTATTTCCTCTAAAATAAGTGCTCCCATCCCGGGTCATCCACAGGACGTCATGACGATCGTAATGACGGTTTAACCAACCTACTGCATCGGCACTTCCCAAAATACAAACGGTCTTGGCAATAATCTCACATTGCGAAGTATGCTGGCCCAGAACGGTACACTGTAGCACATCCGTATCTGCTGGCTCCATCGTCCGGGGATCAATTAAGTGATGTGAAAGGCTTCCGTCCGTATTCTGCCACTGTCTTCGTACCACTCCTGAAGTAGCAATTGCACCTTTCCTCAATTGAATATTCCCTATCAGATTACGCTCCTCCTGATAAGGATCGGTGACTTGCACGGACCACATCGGATGAAGTGTTGTCCCCCATGCCTGAATATCTCCACCTGCATTGATTAATCCGGCCGAAATATGAAGTGTACGTTGCAGCCAATCGGCGATACGCTCAACGGCCCACCCCTTAACAATGCCCCCAAGGTCCAGCTCAGTCCCGGGGTCCTTATGAACCATTCGGCTGCCTTCCCTTTGAATCCAACGTGGGCGGCTATAGTCATATTCGTCTCTCAGCATATCTGTTATATCCAATTGTCGAATGTCCAATCTGCGTTCAGTTCCAGATTGCTGAAGCTCTCTTTGTTGCAGCTGCTCGAAGCTGACATCGTAACCAGAAGCCCGTAGAGCCTGAGAAATACCTGGCTGAAAAATCCCTTCCGTCTGTCCAATATATCCGTATGCCAAACTTAACACTTCATCCATTGCTGCGGAGATGGGCATCCATCCTGTGCAACGATTCAGACGATTCAATTCACTGTCTTCCATAAATCGGCTGAAACGCTGTTCCTGCGCTCCGAACCAATTCTTCACCAAGGCTGCCGCATGCTCAGCTTCTTCCCGTCCTGCGGCTAACTGAACTTCCACGTCCGTGTTCATCGCCCGGAAGCGGAACTTAAGAAGACGGGAGACTTGCTCCGTGCGGCTCATGATGCACCCGTGCGTGACTGATAATTGCCACGGCTGTATCCGGAGTCTGTATCCTGATTGCTGTTCTGATCTGTTATCCAACCGCCCGAAGACCTGCCTTGATTCGAACCGATGGCATTGCTTCCATCGGCCGTTCCCTCATCCAGGCTATAGCCCTCATTGGACGATGCATCGGAATTGCCATCTGCGTTGTTCGTCCATTCGTCCATGACATCATCCTGAGCATCTATCTGAGTAGAAGCTGTACTGCTTATATCGGTACCATTAGCCGCCGCATAAGCGACATCAAAGGCATCAGAAGTTCTTACATATTGAAAGAGTGCAGCCACGGTCAACGTTGCTGCCGCTGAGGCTTGCCATTTTCTCCATTGATTTCGTTTTTTCCTAGTCATCGCTCTTCCCTGCTTTCTCTGGCGAAGTTCATGCATTTATCATAGAAGTGCTGCCTTAAAAGAAGATGAATGAACGGTTAAGAGAGACTAAAGCTTTCATTTATTGGAGTCGTTACACGCAAAAAAAAAGACTCTGAACAGGCAGTTCTCCTGGTCAAAGTCTTGTCATCCTAAGTATTTTCGATAAAAAAGAACACTCCGTCGGGCTGCTGCTCCTGTACTATACGCTCCCGCCGGATCAATTCCTGCAGGTGCGCCAAAGTCTCGCTCATCGCAAAACGAAGCTGATGTGTTCCCAATCGGTCACCAAACATAAACACACAGATATCATACGCATTCGTCGGTGCTTCCCGGATTCGCTCCATCATCTTCTGAAGGCGCTCTTCATGATGAGTAAGCAGATGAACCGTTCGATCGCCAAAATGGCCAAACGGATTCCGATGCCCTGGATATGCCACTTCTACATCCAAAGCCCCCAGTCGATGCAGCCCTTCCATATAAGACAATAAAGGCTGATCGTCACTTCCCGGCTGCAGGCTAATATTCGGTGAGATCTGCGGCAATACGGCATCTCCACACAAGATCTCCCTGGATTCTGGCGCATAGAAGGATAGATGTCCTGGCGCGTGACCACCTGTTTCTACAGCACGCCACTTTTTCCCGCCCATAACCAACCATTCGCCATCTTCAATCGGTGTCACTACGGGAAGTGGCGTAATCTGTGAGATGAATCCCTCCATATGTTCACGGATCTGCTGCGTCTTTTCTTCCGGCATTCCATGGTGACTATAATATTCAGGCAAAACTGTATTTATAGTTGCCTCCGTTCCCCACATGTAATCCGCTTCCTGGCGGGATCGTGTGGACATTCGAACAGGCACACCCGTTTGCTGCTGTATCCAGCCGGACAACCCCAGATGATCGGGGTGATGGTGGGTCAGTACAATCTGACTAATATCCTGAAAAGTTAAATCTAAATCTGCGAGTGCTTCGTGCCACTCCTGTTCCGTCTCAGTACTGCGTGGTCCCGGGTCAACAATCGTTATTGTTCCATCCGGTTCATGAAGCACATAGCTGTTCACCCAACGCAGTGGAAAAGCCATTGTAATCTTAACCCGATGCATGCCTGCTGGCATGGGAATGGATTCCGTTCGCTTCATTAATATTCTCCTCCAACTCTACTGCTCCGGCCGATGACCGACAAAAATCATCCGCGGCGATGTCTGCTCATCGTACTTCTCTTCATCATAACCGCCATGTACCTGATCCACCACGAGTCCTGCCTCGTGAAGCAGATCACGTAGTTGTTCGCGAGTGTACAGCTTGACGCGTTCCTGATAGATTCGTGGTTTTTGGCCCGATTCGGTATCGGTAATGTGAATTTCTTTTTGCACAAATCCATCCTGGATCTTGCGAAATTCCTCAATATTCTGTCCTTCGCTTTCACGTGTTGAATGCTGCACCAGATGACGAGTCACATAAGCCGTGTTCATGAAATCAATAATATAGCTGCCCCCCGGCTTCAGCATCCGATGAATGGCGCGTAACACTCTTAGTTGCTCTCCATCCTCTCGGAAATAGCCAAATGAGGTAAATAGATTGACCACGGCGTCAAATCCGCCCTTCAGTGGAAGCTCGCGCATATCGGCGTGATACCACTCTACACGATGTTCGGTATCCATGCTGCGTGCTTCACGCAGAAGCACATCAGACAGGTCGATTCCGGTCACCTGAAAACCAGCGTCAGCAAGGGCCAGAGAATGTCGGCCCATACCACAGCACAGGTCAAGTACCTTGGACTTTGGCTGAAGCTTTAACCAATTGATCATTTTATGTACTTCCTGATATGCACCTTGCACATCCCGATGTTTGTACACAAGAAGGTAGTCTTCTCCAAAACTCTTTTCATACCATTCCGTCATTACGTATCGCCCTCCACATGGTCACTGGCCCAACTATCCGTAATACGCTGTTATATCAGCCGGATCATATCTCTATAGCTTTTAGCCATTGTACCGTCTTTATCCTTCAAACTCAAAAATTCCCAAGCGTCGCCCACATTGAACGGCCGGAAACCACACGATATAATGTTAAACATAGTCAGGCCCACGCGAATCGGTTAACTATACATAGAAGATTGATATAGAACTACTATGGCATCTTCACTTCATGAACGCCATTAGACGACTAAAATATAACGCGACATCAGAAGAAGCAGCAGGAGGTGTTATTTATGATTCGGATTGGACTTACGGGCTGGGGAGATCAGGAAGATTTGTACCCGAACCGTACCAAAGCGAAAGACAAGCTCCGTCTGTATGGACAATATTTTACGACCGTGGAGGTAGACAGTTCCTTCTACGCCGTTCAGCCTCGGGATCGGATGGCACGCTGGGCAGCGGAGACGCCGGAGTCCTTTGCTTTTATCGTCAAAGCCTATCAAGGGATGACAGGACATCTGCGGGGAAAACCCTATTTCACAAGCACCTCGGAGATGTATAAGGCTTTTCGCGAATCCCTGGAGCCTGTCATGGAAGCAGGCAAGATGCAAGCGGCCTTGTTCCAGTACCCGCCGTGGTTTGAATGCAATCGGGACAATGTCAATGAACTGCGTGAAGTAAAACTGAGAATGGAAGGCATCCCGTGTGCCCTCGAATTTCGTCATCGCAGCTGGTATGAAGAGGGCATGCGCGAACGAACGCTTGCATTTCTGAAGGAACAAGGCTGGATTCACAGCGTCTGTGATGAACCTCAGGCGGGGCCAGGATCTATCCCTATTGTACCCGAAGCTACCGATGCCGAGATGACGCTGGTACGTATGCATGGGCGCAATGTATCAGGCTGGCATCAGAATGGTGCACCCAATTGGCGCGAGACCCGTTATCTGTATCGCTACAACCAGGAAGAGCTGCTGGAGTGGAAAGGTTATTTGGAGCAATTGCAAGAGCAGAGCAAAGATGTCTATGTGATTTTCAACAACAACTCGGGCGGTGACGCGGCTGCCAATGCACAGATGATGATGGAGCTGCTGGAGCAGCCCGTGAAGCCCTTTCCTGACCGTACGGAGCGGGAGGAGGAAGAGGGGCCGGAGCAATTGGAACTGTTTTAACCACACATTTAATTCGAAAATTGAACGTTGTTTCCATTCATAACGAAAAAAGCGGCAAGCCCTTCAGGCTGTGCCGCTTTATTTGTCGTTAGGCTGTATGCAGAGGAACTCTCATAATTGCTGTACTAGCGTTGTCCAGCTGTAACCGAAGGGTCGAGCGAAATCTGGCTCAGCTGCTGGTTCATTTTATACGCCTCAATCCCGGCCAGAAGCACAATGCCGATACCGTGCGTATCGTTCAGAATCCATCCCAGATCTTCCCGGTAATAGAGTGCGGTAAAGGAGTAACCAGAACCCCGACATACACCGTAGACGTTGCCTTTATAATCAATGGACAGATGGGTCATGCCCTCCCATCCTTTGCGCACCGCATCCAGGTAGGCCTCTGGCTGCTCCAGCCAGCCTTCACGAATACCGCGGGCATAAGCGTAGATGAACATCGACGTGCAGGAGGTTTCCTCATACGAATCCGGGCGGTTCAGCACCTGATGCCAGAGTCCATTTTCACCTTGCAGCGCCAGATACCCCTGACATAAATCCCGGTAGAAGCTCAGCAGTTCTGGCCGTTTGACGTGATCACTTGGCAGAATCGACAGTAGTTCGGTTAGCGAAAACAGAACCCATCCATTTCCGCGTCCCCATGGTATGCCCGTCGCCCGTCCACGCACAAAATCATACACATGGGACATGATCTGTTGCTCGGGAATATACAGATATTTGCGGAACATCAGGAACTGGTTGATTGCATCCTCCCAATAAGAAGTATCTCCCGTCAACTGGCCGTAACGCATCAGAAAAGGTGTGCTCATATACAGATCATCACACCACATCGTTTCCTGGCGCATCTCCCCGCTGCCACGAACACGGTAAAAGGCCCCGTCTTCCAGACGTTCCTGTTCATCCGTAATATAGCCCGCAATACGATCTGCGGTATCTTTACCTCCACGAATGTCGCCGAGTTCCATCGCTGCGAGCAGCGTAGATCCAAATGAACCGCAATCATCCAGACTGTCGATTGCAGACAACTGATTATTAATTCCCGCGGCGCCGTACCCTTCCCGATCCCACAGACCATAACGGTCAAACGACGTACTCAGGCCGATATGGTCCCGCACATACTGAACATAGTCGTCACGTCCCAACTCCTGTCCAATCTGAAGAAGTCCAAGGAGGGTGACACCGAGTGGATAATTCCATTTGCCATAATGGGTATTTTCCAAATAGGGCCGGACACTCGTTTCAGGTAGATCAACATGCCAGTATACACCTTGGGCTCCATCATCAAATACAGTATCTGTTACCACGATGTCTCGGTGAGAGGGTTCAGAGCCTGGGGAAAATACACCCGTATACAGCCACGCATCGGGACATCCTGCAACCGGATGAGGTGGTCTTAATCTCCATCCTTTTGCAGTGGAATCCTTCGCATCTTCCAGTGTGAATCCCCACAACTCGCTCCCAGCCTTGGTTTCACCCTTCGCTACCAGATCAGATGGACCGTAGCGGCAAGGCAGTTCAATGCGGTAATTGCCGCTTTGCCCAGCGGAATATATCTCCTTGCCATCAACGTACAGGGTGAGAGCACCTTCATGTTTTCCTTGCAAAAGAACAGGTGACGATCCTGGTTGGATGACATCCAGTTTGGACCATGCGTACGCAACAGCAGGCTGCTCTGTCCCAAAGATTCTGGCGAAAGCTCCAGCGTTCTGTTCCCCTTCTGTCCAGTCCCTGCGCGGATACCAGGACAGGCCCGTTTCTTCTTCAGTCATGCCATCACGAGGGAGTGATGATAAAGGTTCATCGACGGGTTCCGAGTACAGCCAGCCCTCCTGTCCTTGGCGATTCACACCAGGTGTGAGGAAGTGAAGCGGAAAGTTTTTAAATGAGGCCGTTCCGTAGATCCCGCCGAATCCCACCTCTGTTTTTACAAAACAAAGCAACACATCGTTCCAGCCATATTTCACGGAAATCGGAATCTGGGTTCTTCGCTCGGGAAATAACTCCTGCAACAGCTCCGATTTGAAAATCTCTTCTCCGTTCACATAGACCGTCACCGGACTATAACAGTTCAGTCCCGTATTTAACGTGGCCTCCTGCTGGCTCCACAACTTGCCCCATACGTATACGTACTGTCCTGCACGAGCCTCTTTCCACTTGGCATCCAGATTCAGATCATAACGATAATCCCCAAGTCTGCGGAAGCCTCCACGATGGTACGCTCGGAACAGAAAGGAGTGTTTCGGATGGTCCCCAATATAACGCTGTGCCATGGTAGTCAAAATATCCGGAATTGAATCATACACCTTGCCTGCAATCGCCTCGTTCTCATGAAAATAACGAATGATCATCAGCTCCCTTCCTATACCTTGATTCGTTTGGTTAGTCGCAATGTCTCGCCAGCCTTCACTTCAACCACCTGCTGATCCGCCGTAAACCAGACGGTGATCGCGGACGGATTGTGGATGATGGACCTATCTGCTGAACACTCCAGGCGTTTGACCGCTTTCCAGTAAGCAATCACTTCGATGTTCGTTGCGTACCAGATATCATCCCGGCCACCAATCTGCTCAGCAAACTGCTCTATAATCTGCCAATTGTCGTTATCATTGAATTCATAGCTGTGACCCCATACATATAACAAGAGTGGCGTACCTGTCTTCGTATGCTGGATAAATCGTTCGGCATGGGCCGCCAAATCATGGTTGTGGTGGCAGGTTGGATGCCATTCGAGCAGCCGCTCAGGCAGTGTGTACCTGCCGTGGGATTCAACCGTGCGTGCATAATCGATGCCAAGCCATTCGAGCTTGGTGCTGAGTGAACGGTCATAACCTCCATTCGGATAGGCCATACCTCTTACCGGATAACCGACAAGCTGTTCCAGCGATCTCCGATCTTCCATGATCTCTTCGGTCAGCAGCTCATCCGGGACATAGGGCAATGTGGGATGGGTGACCGTATGTACAGCCACTTCATGCCCGGCATATAACTTCGCAACTTCTGTCGTCTCAATTCGGCCAGGCTTGCTCAGGGTACCGGAATTCAGATTGAATGTGCCCCGCAGCCCATGTTGATTGAAAATTCCCACCAATCTGCGATCATGCACCACACCATCGTCATAACTGAACGTCAAGGCCTTCATCACGCCACCTGGGTAGCGGTCAAACTGGATACGATGTCCCATCTTGTTCCTCCTCCCACTTCAATTGCTTTTTCCGGCTTTTCATTTTCCTTGCTGTAAAACAGCAGATCAACGATCCTTCTTCCTCCTTAAGGAATAAATCCGTTTATCTTGGGAGGTTTATTCTTCAGCTGATATATGACCGGCTTCCTGCAAACTGTGGCTGCCCGAGTCAAAATAAGTACCTTCCAGCAGTCCAATTAGTGTATTGGTAACGCGTACTTCAATATCGTTATCCCCTGCTCGCAGCCACGAGGCTTCTCCCGTCCAGCGATATGGAGACCAGCATCGAACGCCCAGACTGTAACCATTCACCCGTACTTCTACCACATCCTGCACCTGCCAGTTACTGAATTCCAGTTCAAAAGACGCCACCTCTTCAGCAGGCTGATCCACCCAGAAGCTTCGTTTGTAACTCATCTCTCCTGCAAAATGGGGATACAACGGCTGTGGCTCAGGCCCAATTCGGATCGACGTATCCGGCTCACGAACGAGAGAGACCATGCCTTCATGATGGAATTCCACGCCAAACCGCCCTTGTAGATACAGCGGATCAACGATACCTTCTTCATCCCTCGTGACCTCTAAGGTAACGATCATTTCATTCAGGCCACTGCGCAACAACTCAGTTATATTGCAGCCAATATTATGGTGATCGGTAATTTCAATTGGCTCAAATAGATCAGGTCCGATCGGTTGACCGTTGATTTCCATGGTCCAGTCACCTGATATCGCTGCCCTGTCCATGAATAACAGACATTCTTCCAATGCCGTTCTCAGCTCAAATGTAGTTGTATACTTGCACTGGATTGGATAGGCAACGGATGCTTTCTTCGGTGTACCAAATACCTGATTAAACTGGAGCGGCAGATGATGGTTCTCCGACAATTCAGCCGCCTGATCAATAAAGGGCTTGACTGTAACATGATTACGTTCAAAAATTACACCGTTGTCATTGGAAGCTGTTACGTTGAACTGCCCCATCCGAAGTGTGTTGGACTGCACCGTTTCCAGTCGCCATGGCCCCTCCGCAGGAAGCTGAATCGTATAGGGTGCGTTCTCAATCTCAGTAACTAAACGATCCGCTCCAGACTTCGTCCCTGTTTGGTTCAGAGCAAAAGAATTCTCCTCTGATGCCTCTTGAGCATGTTGTAAAGTAAGCCTCACCACATGTGCTTCATAGGGAGCAAGCTTTAACGAAATGCACCATTCACCACCACTGCTGGTAAACGGCAATGATTCACGCTGTCCTGTCTCCAAATCGAGGCGTTCCGCCAGCAGAGTTGAACCCGCAGAAAGATCAACATCCGTCCATAACCGCTTGGCTACCATTTTCAATTGCCCTTCAAGTTGTTGTCCTTCCTGGTTGGACAAAAAGATCATAAACTCTCCGTCCGATAATTGACGGGTCTGCATAAGCAGCGACGCACTTTCTTCTTCCATGATCCAACAGATCGGTTCGGGCGATACCTGATCCAGCAGCAGGGAGATCAGTTCCAAGGAGAAGTCATCCCCGCGACCTGTTCCTGCAGGTAGAAAATAGGCATTCCCCTGTCCCTGCTGCCACATCAATTCGCTGCTCTCGTGACCTGTTTCTTCCGCATTGCCCCAATATGCCTCGTGCGGCTGGTTGCCTGCTCCAAAGAACTGAGCGGCCTCATTTCCTGCAGGGCTTCCTGGCTGGATGGCTACATGCGGAGGCATGCCTACCGATATGACCGTTCCCCCCTGTTCTACGAACTGCTTAACCTGCTGCCAGGCTGCTGCCTCCAGGTTCAGCATCGGTGGAAGAATCAGTACCTCATAACGTGCAACGCCAATCTGAATCGTACCCTCGTTCAGTACAGCTTCGGCTAACAGCTCGGGGTCCAGATGATCATAGTCACGTCTGTTTTCGAGCAGATGCGAGGTGATCCGCATCCAATCGTTCGTGAGACGATCCAGCTTCGCCCGTTCTGCTTCGTCTTCTCCGCCATATTCGAACCCGTGAAGCGGATTGCCCATCAAGCTCCAGAACGTGGTCGTTGGATCAAGCACAGCAATTCGAATGTCCGCAGTCCCCGTGCTCATCAGATAGCTTAAACGTCCCGTGTAATCTCCCAACTGCCGGAAGTGACGCCAATACGGGTTCTGTAAAAACTGGGACGGCGGTGCATCATGCTTGGCGAGTCCGCCGATGGTATAGAAAAAGGCGTGGAAATTAAAAAAGTTGGTACCCATGGCTGCCATGCGGTCAATCATCCATTTGGCATCCTGTAAAGTCATCGACCAGCCCACACTGTGAAAACACTCAATCAGATTGCGGCTTCGGCCAAGCTGTCTGGCAAGCGAGCTGACCATCTTCGGATTGTCGCGCATCTTCTTGCCATACCGTTCCAGAATCCAGGATAAGGAGCGTCCGATTTTCTCATGTGCCGAATCTCCACCTGGCATATGACTGAACAACTGCGTGGTCATCCGTACCCCGGGCACTTCTGCCGCATACTGAATCCCTGCCTCTTCACACCAGTCATGTACCTGTTTGTGGTACGACTCCCTGAGCAGCAGATGTAGCGACTGATAATAGTCATACCTGATGCGTTCTGCGTCTGGGACATCGCCATGCAGCAGAGCAGGTAGGGACTCGATCAGACTGTAACCGCAGCGTTCACTGAAATAGCCGGGAAGCTGTGGAGACCAGGGGATACGCCCAAGCGGCGCAATTTCATCGGAGAACATGCCTTTGATTACGCTTTCAAACTGTTCTCCAATTGCTTCCTTATACCGTTCGTGGGTCAGTTCAATAAAACGGCTCATCGCTTCCTTGTGACACGGGTCTACAAAGTTGCCGTAATATTTGAAATCATCCATCTCTTCTTCCTGAAATATAATCACGTCCCATTCCCCAGCGGGAGCTTTCCATGACAGGCGGAAAGCCGTTCGGTATGTAAAAAACCGCTTGCGATTATACGACGTGAGTCCTGTCTCCTGATAGACCTGATCCGTCTGGATATTGCCGATGTTATTGCGCAAATCAATGGATTCATGCCACAATCGTTTGCCCTGCGCATCCTTGGGTATTGCCTTCGCCACTAGAATTCGACCCCACGGCAACTCACGATCTACTGTATCTCCGCCATGAACACGAATCTGCTGATGCACAAGCTGGCGCTGCTTCGCCTCGGGAAAATCAAGTGTCACCTCACCGCCAGCCATCCCACTTGGATAGGGATACTCGTCATATAACCATACCTGCATACCGCAGGCAGCCGCCGCTTCCACTGCAATCCGTACCTTGTCAAACCATGCTTCGGACAGATAGGGAATCTCCAGCCCCTGACGTGGACAGATGAAAAAACCACCTACGCCCTGTGCAGACATTTCGGCTATTTGTCGTTTGATTTGCCCTTCTTCCATATCCCCATTCCAAAACCAAAAGGGATGAACCCGGTACTGCGCCTCGGGATTTTCAAATGCATCCCCGTTCCACATGTCGCTTCCTCCCTGTATGTGCAAGAGTGGTCGTCCATCTACCGATAACGTTCATTTAAGTTCAAATAGGTTTGTTTTGCATTGATTATACATCAAAATCTAAATACTGGAAGCTATAATTCACAAAAAAAGAGATGAAGATCGTTTTTTAAATAGCCTGAACTAACTAGGGATACACGGAAATGCCCGGCTGCCACCTTTGCACTACAAGAAAGGCTGCCGGGCTCTGGAACATCAATCTACTTCAGTGCAGCGTACAGCTCATTCACTTCTTTGACATAATCGTCGCCACCACTGCTTTTCCACAGTGCTACAGCATCCTGGAAACCTTTTTCATCAATTTGCCCCACGATGAATTTGATACGGGCATCATTAATGATGTTATCCAGCTGTGGTCCTTTCTGGGCATACACATCGGAAATCAACGGTTCGCCAGGATTAGCAATGACGATTTCCTCATTGGCTTTCTGCACTTGTGCAACCTTTTCGCGAACAGGTGTCTGTTGCACACGAAGCGTTTTGTCCTCTGGAATAAACATAAGGATCTGATTCAGACCCTGTACATCTCGCAGCGCCAGTTTGTCAGTTGTCGGAATGATGTAACCCTCTTTTTTCTCATACTGCTTGCCTTCCAGACCGTTCCCCAGCAGCGCCTGCAATTCAGGTTCATTCAGCTGATCCAGGAAACTCAGTACCTTTTTCAAGTCTTCTTCCGTTTTGACACTGCTTTTGGAAATGGCAATCATGCCGGAATAGCCGGATGTTGGCATGTCACGCAAACCGTTCGGCCCCTCCATTGCCTGAAGCACATCCACATGCCCAGTTGCTGACGGATCTTTCTCCAGAATCTTCTGATCCATGCGCTGTGCGTTATCTGCTACATCCACCATTACGCCTGCTTGCCCGTTCACAAACGGATCGGACAACTTGGTTGCATCCATCACGGCAAAGTCCTTGTTGACCAGACCTTCGCTATAGATTTGACGGAAAAATTTCAAAGCTTCCATATATTCTGGAGTCTCGTGTGCCGGCATCAAACCTCCGTTACCATCCTCGCCCCACTTGTTGGGTGCACCAAACCAAATCTGCATATTATCCCAAGGACCTGTGAATTTGCTCGCCACCAGACCGTAGGTATCGTCTTTACCGTTGCCGTCTGGATCATCCTTCGTGAACGCTTTCAATACATTGTAGAACTCGTCAATGGTCTTTGGCTCTTCCAGACCAAGCTTCTCCAGCCAATCCTTGCGGATCGTGACACCGTTACGTCCGAGAGCACGTGCGCGGTAGATGCCATAGGTTTTGCCATCGATAGAAGCATTGTTAGTGATAATTTCATTCATCTTGCTGAGGTTCGGATAGTCTTTCAAATAAGGTCCAAGCTCCCAGAAAGCTCCAGTACGAGCCGCATTAATGAAACTTGGGGACTTACCCAGCACAACCATAACATCGGGCAGCTTGCCCGAAGCCAGTGTGATATTGAATTTATCCTCATAGGAGCTACTCGGTACCCATTGCAGATTCACATCCATCTTGGTCAATTCCTCAAGCTTCTGAATCACAGGACTGTTATCCGGCGGATTCTCCGCTTCAAAGTTCGGAAGCATAATCGTGATCTGATCCGTGCCACCCGCAGCTGTTCCTGAACCTGCTTTGTCCGTGGAGCAAGCTCCCAGAATCGTACTCAATACCAATGATGCAGAGAGTAGCAATGCGCCTTTTTTGAATCCCGTCTTTTGTCCCATACGTTCTCCCCCTTGGCTTTAGCCTTTAATTGAACCTAACATGACACCCTTGGCAAAATGCTTCTGCAAAAACGGATACACCAGCAAAATCGGGATGGTACCAACCACAATGACCGCCATTTTAATGGACTGCTCCGGTGGCTGTACAAAATTGGGGTCCATGTTTGCCATATCTCCGACACTGGCCTGTGAGAGCAGAACGATCTGTCTCAGCATGACTTGCAATGGCCATTTGTCACTGTCAGAAATGTACAGGAGTGCCGAGAAAAAGTTGTTCCAGTGGCCTACGGCGTAGAATAACGCAAAGGTGGCAATCACCGGTTTGGACAATGGCAGAACAATTCGCCACAGTACCCCAAGATCCGAACAGCCGTCGATGCGGGCCGCTTCCTCCAGCCCTGGCGGCATTTGTTGAAAAAAGTTTTTGACAACAATTAAGTTAAAAGCGCTGATCGCGCCAGGAAGCATGAGGGCCCAGTAGGAATCCAGAAGTCCAAGTCCACGAATGACGAGATAGGTCGGGATCATCCCGCCGCCGAACAACATGGAGAAAATCACCATGTTCATCATGACATTTCGGCCCCAGAAGTCACTTCGGGACAGTGGGTAAGCCATCGTCAGTGTGAAGAAGAGATTGACCAATGTACCTGCAACCGTAACAAATATCGAAACCCCTATACTGCGGAAGATGGTGGACGAGGAAAAAATATACTCATACGCACTGAACGAAAACACCTTCGGAATAAGGAAAAAACTGCGTTCGGTAATCTCGGCTTCGGTCGCGAATGAATTTCCTATAATATACAGGAAAGGAAGGACGGTTAATATGCCCAGAATCCCCAGCATGACGTAATTGAAAATATCAAATACTCTGCCGGCAGGGCTGTTGTATAGACGGCTGTTCATGGGCAATTTCCTCCTTATCGATGGATGACGAACATGCTCTTAATAGATTCCGGGATGTCCGAATTTCTTGGCCAGTTTGTTGCTGCCCAGCACCAGAATAATTCCGACAACCGACTTGAATAACCCGACCGCGGTACTGTAACTGAATGCACCTTGCGTAATCCCGACGGTGTATACATACGTATCAAATACATCTGCCACATCACGATTCAGCGAGTTGGTCATCAGATAGATTTGTTCAAAACCGGTATCCAGGAAGTTCCCCAGCCTGAGAATGAGCAAGATAACAATGGTCGTGCGGATCGCTGGAAGCGTGATGTGCCACATGCGCCGTAATCGACCTGCACCATCCACAATTGAAGCCTCATACTGCTCTGTATCCACACCTGCAAGTGCTGCGAGGAAGATAATCGTTCCCCAGCCCATCTCTTTCCACATCATCTGAACAATAATGAGCGGACGAAATGACCCCGGACTTGCCAATACATCGATCGGTTTGCCTGTGATCCAGGAGATCAGGTCATAGAGTACCCCGCCTTGCGGAGTCAGGAATACATAAGTGATACTCGCGATAATGACCATGGAAACAAAGTGAGGTACATAGACCAGCGTCTGAATCGTTCTTTTGAAGAAAGCGACCCGGATTTCATTAAGTAACAAAGCGATGATAATCGGTGCCGGGAAAAAGAATATAAGATCATATAGGGCAAGGACGAGCGTATTCCTCAGCAATCGGAAGAAGTCCGGATTGGAGAAGAAATTCGTAAAGTTCTCCATACCCACCCATTGACTGTCGCGAATGCCCAGAAAAGGTTGATAGTCCTGGAAGGCAATAACGATCCCCCACATAGGCAAGTATTTAAAAATGACAAAGTACAAAAATCCGGGAAGCACAAGCACGTACAGCCATTTATTTCGTTTGATCTGCCTCTTCCAGTTGGACTCCCGCTTCATCGGCAATGCGGCCATATCCACTTGAGCTGCTGTAGCGCCATTTCCATTCCAGTCCGTCTTCCCGTTCATAATGTCTCCCCTCCCCATTTATGTAAGCGTTATCAATCGACCTGTTATTCAGACTATACAGCTGCCTTGTTTCCGGCAACCTTCATTTTTTGCATGGTTGCGCAAAGTGGTCCGAAAGCCCGCTATAACGCCATTCCTTCTTCAATTTGGATATACTTTGGCAAAGGTTATTGCACATTTTTGCAGCATTATCCTTCTTTGTTTCCGAGGTGAAACATGAAAAACCGGAGTCCCATGAAGCGGGATTCCGGTCAATGATGAAGTCTTATGAACAGGTTTATTTACCTAGCCATTGATCCCGATACTGGCTCGGGGTTAAACCTTCCTGTTTCTTGAAAATCCGATTAAAGTAACTGTGCTGGTATCCAACAGCGCCTGCGATATCATTGATTTTCATCGTGGTCTCACGCAGCAATTGCTTCGCCGCATCCATTCGTACCCGTGTTAAATAATCAATGAAATTCATGCCCGATACTTGCTTGAATGCCTTGCTTAATGCATAAGGAGTCATCTGCTCCGCATCTGCACAGCCTTCCAGGGAAAGTTCGTTTCTATAATTCTCATCAATAAACAACATCGTACGTTCCACTACCTGCTTCATCGGCTCTTGGGAACGCATCTCGATCTCCTGAACATATGGCAGCAATACTTCTCCGATCATCCATTTCATCATTTGTGCAGGTTCGCGAATCGTGGACAAGCGCTCATACATGTTGCAGCCACCAAACAGCTTGTAAGGCGTTACCCCGGTCTGCAGCATCATATGCTGAATACTTCCCAGCAATTGAAGCATCATCTGCTGCACCTGGAATTCGGAACTGCCCGCTTGGGTGATCTCGGTCACAAATTGCTCCAGTACACGCTCAGACTCATCCTTCTTCCCAAGCCTGATCGCCTGAAGGATCTCACGTTCCAGCCCCAGTGGATATGAGGCTTCTTCCGTTCTGCGGAAACATTGCTCATCCTCCAAATCGAGAATCTGGCTCCCGTCCTCCACGCTGCGATAAGCAACCGCCTGCTCCATCTCCATGAATAATCCCGGCAATTCCTGCGGGGAAGCAGCAGGACGACTTACGATCACCGTCACGTTCATTTTCAAAGTCTGACCTATGACCTCCACCAACTCTTGTCCCCACAATAACGCTTGTGATTTCACAGGCTCGTCGTTGGGAGCAATCACAAGCATGGCTGAAGACAGGTCGTGAAAGTTCATTACACTAATTTGACTGAAAACATTTTTAGCAACTTCTTCAATGATATTAACTGCTGCAAAGGTAACCAGCCCTGTATCCTGGCTCCCAAATCGCCCCTGTAACTGGGCATAGCCCGTAAAATACATCTGAAGCAGCAAAAACTGCTGGCCTTCCACCTCAAAACCAAGATTCCTCATCCGCTGCTGAAGATCCTGCTCGTTATAGGCATACAGATGCCCCTGCACCAGTTGTAATACAAAACTGTCCCGCAAATGGGGAAGCTGCTCCTGTAATTGTCGATGGGCGGTCAGACTCTGCGAAGTCAATTCGTTCCACTGTTGTTCCAATAGCTGGAATTCATCTAGCCTGGTATCTGTTGTCGTTTCACTCCTGCCCGGCGTCAATAAATGGAGCATCCTTGCTACGGGAGAGTATATTCTGCGTGAAGCAAACCAGGATAATACCAACCCCAGGATAAGACTGCCAGCACTCGCAATGACGATGATTTTGGATACGAGCTTCACCGGTGAGGTCACCGATGTCAGCGGAGCTGCGGAGACATACGTCCAGTCCGAATCAATCCGACTCAGTGATCCATAGGACACGGAATAGGTTTCGTCCTCATATTTGAACAGGAATGAATGGTTGTCTGCATGCAGGGCTACCTCTTCTTTGAGCTGCTGCTCAAAAGCAAGGTCGGTCTTCCCTGCTACCGGATTACCGGTAACCAGTGTATTACCCTGTTTATCCATGAGGAACGTTAACCCTTCATCATAAGGAGTAAGCGTTTTCAACAAGCTGGCGACTTTCTCATTATCCAGCGTAATGATCAGCGCACCAAATGGATTAATGCTTTCACCCGGAATCTTATGTACAAGAACCAGTGCATTACCCGGATCGGTATGCAGTATACTATCATTCGTTTGAGATGCTTTATCACTGCTCTGGCTCGCAATCCAGTCTGTCCAATACACATGGTTGCCCATCGTCAGATAGCGGTCGTAGGCCTGTATTTTTGCATCATCCTTCAACTCGTTATAATCCCGGTTAAACAAAATCGGTTTCGGTTCCTGTAAATATAGCTGCGCGGATTTGATGAGCGGATGAGAGCCTTGCAACACGTATAGTGTGGTGACGATCTCCTGTGTTTCGTTGAAATAATACACAAAATCCAGTGTTCGCAGCGCATTGCCAAACCTGGGTTCAAAAGCCCAATGGGACAAGGTCATCTCCAAATAAGCGAGTTGGTCGTCCACGTTGCGCGCCCGGTTCTCAATCTGGCTTTGGTGCATCTGATTAAATTCATTTTCCATCCGGCCAACGACCAACTGATACATCACGATGCCTGTAATCAGTCCGGGAATGCTGGCAATGAGCAAAATAAGCATCAGGCTGTTTCGATAAAAACGCCCTTTATGTCGTCCTGTGGTTAACCCTGGCCAACGCGTGAGTCTGCCGGAGGATCTTACCTTCCTAACTGGTTCCATCAGTGCTCACCTGCTTGCTTGCGTATGCTCTGACTGTCATGGGAACTCCCTCAACTCCCCTGCTGAATGGTTTACATGAGAATATATGGATGAATCCGTTTCTTGTATTATACGCATAATTTCCAGGGGAATGAAACGGTATGTAGCAGATCATTTTTTAACCAATGTTTTATTAACGCATCAAAATGGATTACAATAGGATAAAGCAAAACATGAAGGAGGCCTTTTAATGAAGGAACAAACTTATTTTCAAGAAAATAGAGAGAAACACCTGGCGGAATTGAACGAATGGTTGTCCATTCCAAGTATTTCAGCCATTTCGGCACATAAAGAGGATATTAACCGTGCGGCACAATGGGCTGCAGATGCACTCACTCGTGCAGGTATGGAAAATGTAGAGGTTATTCCAACAGCGGGACATCCGATTGTATATGCAGATCACCTGCATGCACCCGGCAAACCAACCGCACTGATCTATGGACACTATGATGTTCAGCCTGTCGATCCGCTTAACCTGTGGGAAACACCTCCATTCGAACCTACCGTTCGTGATGGCAAACTGTTTGCACGTGGTGCTACGGATGATAAAGGACAAATCTTCATACATATCAAGGCGGTTGAAGCTCTGCTTGCCGAAAACAAGGAACTTCCTGTTAATGTGAAATTCTGCATCGAAGGTGAAGAGGAAATCTCCAGCCCGAACCTGCCGATCTACCTGAACGACAATACAGACAAGCTGCGTGCAGATATGGTACTAATCTCGGATACGTCCCTGCTCGAAAAAGGAAAACCGGCGATCTCTACGGGTCTGCGTGGTCTTTGCTCGCTTGAAGTGGATCTGAATACAGCCAACACGGACCTGCACTCCGGTTCATTTGGAGGCGGTGTACCGAACGCACTGCACGCACTCGTATCCCTGCTCGCTTCGCTGCATGATGAGCAAGGTCGCGTGAGCGTAGATGGTTTCTATGATGGCGTTCTGCCGCTCTCTCCTGAGATGAGAGAAGAGTTCGTGAAGCAAGGCTTCAATGAAGAACAGCTTCGTCAAGACCTCGGATTGGAGCAATTGTACGGGGAAGAAGGCTACTCGTTCGTAGAGCGTATTGGCGCACGTCCAACGCTGGAACTGAATGGCGTATGGGGCGGATTCCAAGGTGAAGGCACCAAAACGGTTATTCCGAAGGAAGCTCATGCCAAAATTACATGCCGCCTTGTTGCGGATCAAGATCCACAGCAGGTGCTGGACCGTATCGAAGCACATCTGCGCGCGCACGTTCAACCTGGCGCAACGCTGCATGTGAAACAGATCGAGAAAGCCTTTGCTTTCAATACCGATCCTTCCGATCCGGTACTGCAAAAAGCAGCTGATGCCTATGAGCAAGTGTACGGCGTTCGTGCCCTGTTTACGAAAGATGGCGGCTCCATTCCGATCGTGGAGAAACTTTCACGCGTGCTTGGTATTCCGGCTGTTATGATGGGCTTCGGTTTGCCAGATGAGAACCTGCATGCACCGAATGAGCATTTCAACCTGGAGAACTTTGATAAAGGGTTGTTGACGATTGTTCAGTTTTTAAAAAGTTTGTAAAGTATAGTTCATGTGAAAAATAAGTGCTGGAAAGCGTGCAAGTGGCCGTTCCGGATACGAATCGTTCTTTCGATCGCTGTTATCGTCGGATTTTTTGGATTTCCCTTCTCAAAGGGTAAGATCCGACGATAGCATATGCTTCCGAAGTAGCTTTCTTGCAGAAAGCTTTTAGGCGAACGCTTCGCTTTTCCAGAATCGATTTCGTCCCCTTCACTACTTTGCAGCTTTTCCATGAACTTATTTTAAGACTGAGCTTACTTTACAAATGAAGGGTAGTAGTAGGGTAGGTAGATACAACAAAAAAACGACGGCCCTAGAGGTCGTCGTTTTTATTTCGAGAAAAGTGAATTCTATGCGTAAGTGAGATTTAAATTTATAAGAGGTGTAAAATGATAGCTTTCCGCATGCAGGCATTAGGCTAAGCTATTTGCCTTATAAGTGACATACCAAAGGGGAGTTCAGTTATCTTCATTACTGGACTCCCCTTTTTGCTTCTCAATTGAGACAGTTACATTCGTTACAACGGCTCGTTATTTACCTTTTAACGAACCTAGCACGTAGCATCCTCCACTTATGAGCGGAAGGTTGTGAAATTTAACATATGCACAAGCTGCATCATGTGCGTGATTTCCTGCTGGACTTCGGAGGTGTCTGTACCAGCCATCGCCAGATTGGCCCGCAGCGTTCTACGGGTGTTCAGCATACCGTCGATTAACTTCATGACCGCGTTGCGTCCACGATGATCCACAATCATATACTTTTTGCGTGCATCCAGCTCCACCCATACGATATTGCTGAATGAGGTGAACAGGTGTCTACGGTACTGCTCCATATCGGTCTCATTGTAGTGCTCGCCATAAAAGGCATAATATCCGTGTACGTGCAGCTTTTCCGCCAGCTCTGTGATGAACGGGTCGAATTCGAGCATAGCGTTACGTTCCATGTTTCACGCCTCCGTAATGCGTGATCCGCAGATCCCGGCTTTTTTGAGATCTATTTTAACACATTACGCAAGCTATTGCCTGTTGAGGCACACGACAACACTACAAATGTAGAATTAACCGCCGATTCGTCTTCCCTTCACCCACACTTCCTCAATTTTCAAATCACCATTCAGCAAAACGACGTCCGCCTGTTTGCCTTTAGCAAAGGAACCCGTGCGGTGATCAATGCCGAGCAGACGTGCCGGCGTCAGGCTGGCTGCGCGTGAAGCTGCATTCAGACTCAAGCCTACTTCCTGTACCAGATAGCGGAAACCACGAATCATCGTGAGCGTGCTTCCTGCCAGTGCGCCTCCGTCTTTCAAACGTGCCACACCTTCCGTAACAATCACAGGCAGATCGCCAATTTTGTATTCACCATCATCCAGCCCGGCAGCAGACATCGCGTCTGTGATTAACACAAGCTGATCTGCTTGTTCTTTCAGTTGAGCCAAAATAGACATCGCCGCCGGATGCACATGGATACCGTCTGCAATGATCTCTGCACTGATGCGGGAATCACTAAGCACTGCGCCGGCAGCTCCGGGATTCCGGTGATGGAGCGGTGTCATCGCATTGAATGTATGCACGGCATGGTGCAACCCGGCCTCGACCGCAAGCTGTACTTCTTCATAGGTCGCATCCGTATGTCCTAATGCTGCCGTAATTCGCTGCTCGCGCAGCCATGAAATGACTTCGAGCGCTCCCTCACGTTCCGGCGCCAGGGTGACTTGACGAATCAGGCCGGGATATTGTTTTTCCCACGCGTCCAGCCAGGACACATTAGGCAATACAATATGATCCGGGTTTTGTGCGCCGGGCCACTTCGGACTGAAAAAAGGACCCTCCAGATGTACACCTTCCAGCTGTGCATAAGGCATGTCACCGGAACGGTAGCTGTCCACTTCAGCCAATACCCGGTCCAGACTATCTTTGGGCGCTGTCATAGACGTTGCCAGCATGGCAGTGGTCCCCTGTGTGCTGTGGAATGAAGTGATTTTATCCATCACATCCTTACTCGCGTCCATAAAGTCTTCGCCATTGCCACCATGTACGTGGATATCTATAAATCCAGGCACAATGACGCCATGCTTGGAAACAGGCACAGATACGGCTTCACGGCGAATCTGTTCAGATAATCCCTCGGGTGCGCCAGCATAAAGGATCTTCCCATCCGTCCAGACAAGTACACCATCCTCCATTACACCATCGGGCAGTACGATTTTACCTCGAAGAAGTGAAATGGTTTTTTCACTCTCTTGCTCCTGGTTTTCCATAGCTTCTACGTTCATTTCACCAACCTCCCCGCAGCACGGTCCAGCAATACCACCACATTGGGATGACATTGCAGTAGCGAAGCGGGACATTGTGTTGTAATCGGCCCCATAAAGGCTTCACGAATAATTTCGGCTTTCTCCTCACCACGGGCGATCAGCAAGATTTGTTTGGCTTTTAAAATCGTACCTACACCCATCGTGATGGCCTGAGTTGGAACTTCATCAATATGATTAAAAAAGCGGGCGTTTGCTTTTCTTGTCTCTTCTTTGAGATCCACCACATGTGTTCGTCCTGTGAGTTCGGTTCCGGGTTCATTGAAGCCAATGTGGCCATTATGTCCGATACCCAACAATTGCAGATCTACTGGTCCACGATCATCAATCCGTTGTTCATAGGAAACACACTCCTCATTTAAATCCGAAGCCTGTCCATTCGGCACCTGGGTTCTGGCGAGATCGATATCAATATGCGAAAACAGTTGCTCATTCATAAAGCTGCGGTAGCTTTCGCGATGTTCTACAGGAAGACCGACATATTCATCCAGATTGAAGGAAGAGGCCTGCGCAAAGCTGACCAGACCTTTCTGATACAAAGCAATAAGCTGTTTATAGATACCCACAGGAGAACTTCCAGTCGCGAGTCCCAGTACAGCCCGGGGTTTTGTCTGTAGCAAACTGGCAATCACCCCTGCACCCGTTGCATTCAAATCTTCTTCATTTTCAAAAATACGAATATTCATCTTCTTAGGCACCTCCGTTATGTTGAACTCGATAAGACTGTACATTGTGATACGATTGTTCCAATTTGGGGATAAAACGGTCAAAGTCGGCACTAACCATGCCTGTGAACAGAATATCGACGACATGCAGCAGTGCTATACGTGAAGCCATATCCCCGCGCCTCATGCCTTCTTCCAGAGAAGACGTAAAGAGCGGAATATCCGACACCCCCGCAAGTTTGTTATTTCCATAGGATGTCAGTGAAATGGTAGAGGCTCCCGCCTGTTTGGCACAATGCAAAGCATCAATTGTCTCCGGCGTTTCACCCGAATAAGATACCGCCATCGCCACATCTCCCTCACACAGTGAAGAAGCCGACGTAATTTGCATATGTGAATCCGAGAAGGCAGTACAGCTTTTGCCGATCCGTACAAGTTTCTGATAGAAATCCTGCGTAACAATGGAAGAGGTTGCAACACCGTAGAGATCAATGCGACGGGCATGGCATAGTAACTGAACTGCATGCTCCAGCCTTCCTAGATCCAGCAAACGGGTAGTGTCCGCAATGGATGCAAGATGATTGGCTTCAATGGCTTCGACAATTTTGGATAAAGGATTACCTGCCACGATATCCTGATATGCTGTTTCATTGGTGGAATGCGACAATTCTGCGGCCAGCTTCATTTTGAAATCAGGAAAACCTTTGAAATGGAATGATTTGCAAAAGCGGGTTACCGTAGCCGCACTTGTTCCGCTTTGCTGTGCAAGATGGTTAATGGTCCAGCCAGGAATATCAGATGGGGACTGTAAAATCACCTCTGCGATTCGTCGTTCCTGAGACGGAAGTTCATTCAGCTCTTGCTGCAACGCATGTAGTATGGCTGCCATGAGTTCTCCTTTTATGAAAATTATTTTTATTAATTCATTATAAATAAAGAAAATTATTTTTATATTTTCATTTTAATCAATACGTTGTTGCAAATCAAGAGGATTTTAACCATGTATTCGCGGTATGTATGATGAAATTTTTGAAAAGGTATCTTCTTGATTAAGGAATGGGATTCCGCTTATATTGGAGATAAACCTTGAAGTGAATGTGAACATTTTCATTTCTAAGGAAGGGGTACACTCGATGAATCAACGACAACGTCAAAAAATGATTCCTTCCACCTGGATTATTGCCATAAAACAGACCGAAGCTCGTAAATACTTTGCCCTCTATGCCATCGACTGGAAGCGCGGAGCGCGACTGAGCTGGGAAGGTTGGAATAGCCTCGCAGACTTGCTGCAGTTTCATATTCCAATCAAACGTAAAACTGGCGGTACAAAATCTCCCCCCCAACCTGCTGCCAAAATTGCGAAAAAAGCACTCTATCTGCACCTAGATGAAACACAATACAGGGAATTGGAGCAGCTCTTCTATCAGCCTTTTTCAAAGAAACAATGGAGATCCTTTATTGAGGAACATTCAAATAACCATATGTAGGTGAACCCTTATGCCATATACGAATACGATTTCCATCACGCTCTGCCCGTAGCAATCTATACCCTTGGAATTTCTGCGGGCTGAGCCTTTTCCCAAGGGAGCGTGATGATCCATGAAATCTCAGCAAAGAAATCAAGCCTACTACAGGCACCACAGAAAGCGTGTTATTCAACGTAAAAAACAGCTCGCTATGCGGTACGATTGGTCCTACAAGTTCGAAGGGACTTTTGCCAAAGGAAAAATTCATTGTTCCTGCTGGTGGTGCTGCGAAAAGACAAAGCGGCTAGGCTATCCAAAATCTGAGCTAACCAGAATAGCGGACTGCAATCAGCAGCTTCTGAATCCAGACTTCTGAGAATGACTATTTAAAACAAGCGATTCCTTCATTTTAGGAATTCGCTTGTTTTTGCTTTCAAACTTCAAACAAAAAAGTCTTTCCCCATTCTTCATGATGAAGAATAGAAAAAGACTTTCATGCTGCTTCAATCAACTGTGCAGTATCGCGTCAGATCTTCAGTTCTCCGAGCTTAATCAGCTCTACAACTGCTTGCGAACGACCCTTAACATTGAGTTTTTGCATCACATTCGAAATATGGTTGCGCACCGTTTTCTCGCTGATGAATAACTGCCCTGCGATGTCACGCGTCGTTTTGTCCTGAACCAGTAATTCGAATACTTCGCGTTCACGGTGGGTCAACAGAAATTTGCTTTTATGATCGATACCCTTCAATGTTCACCCCTCCTTGCCTGGGTTGTGTTGGTGTAACAAGGTTAAGGGGATACAGTCAACTCATCTTATGTAAGGTCAAGGGCGTTGGTTCAGTTTTATCAAAAAAATGGGCAGTGAATTGTAATTTGAACGAATAATCGCTATGTAGGTACAAACGTAGTAATCCAAAATCGTCAATTTGGACTAAGTATTATAGAGCATACTATGTATCATCCTTCTTAATCGTTATTTTCAATAACCCTTTAAAAACAAACATGCCCCTGCAACTAATGTTGACCATCAGCGCAAAGGCATACTTGTTCAACCTAAATTACCGATTCATGCGGTTCATCATGCCATCGTTGTTGTTACGATTCATGATGCCATCATCAAGCACGCCGTCACGGTGATTTGTGTTCATCGCATTCGTTGGGAAAATACGTTCAACCATCGATTGGAACGTGTTAATCATGCCGCTAACCGGTTTGCCGTTACGGATATCTGTGGCATAGCTCTCCACATGTTGAACAAATTCCGGGTTAGCCGATACATATACGTTCTCGACGTTAGGTGCAAATTGTTTGATTTTCGCCGAGATTTTGGATTTAATCTCTTCGGATGTGTTGTCATCCGTGCTGTCAATACGCGATGTTTCACTCTTCATCCCGTAGTGACCTTCGGTCATTGTACGTGCATTGCCATTGCCACTGTTAGTCAGACCACGCATCATGCCATAAGATCCAGTACCCATGGTGCCATAGATACTGCGATCATTGCCCATGTGGTTGCGATCCGTAGCTGCATTGGTGTTCAGTCCCGGAGCAATGCCACTGGTGCTGTATGGAGACATGGTTCCATTACCACCATTTACACGCAAACCGCCCATATCCTGACCCATGCTTTCTGTACGCATAGTGCCATTTGCCCGGTTACGCAAAGATTTGCTTTCCAATTTGCCAGTGTGACCATCTGTCAAACGGACTGCAACATACGCGTTACGATCGGTCAGCATGACATGTGCTGACTTCACTTCTTTCATTTCCGTAATGCGTTTAGCCAGCTCGTCACTTGATTTCAGGTCGGTGACGTTATGCGTCCGATAACTTTTCGCACGAATGCCATCCATCCCATTGGATTCAACACCATAACGGTTAATGCCTTTCACTTCATGACGAACACTTTGGGTGTGCAGATTGTTATCTTTTGTACTTGTTCCACAACCCGTCAATCCGGCCATTACGAAGATTGCAGTAGACAAAGATAAGCTGATTGCTGTCGCCTTTTTGGCTGCTGGCATGTCTCATCCTCCAATTATGTTGGTTTTGGTCACAAGGATAGGATGCTCTTCTGTACGGAGCGATATGCTGAAAGGATATGGAACATTAGCCTCCTTTATCTGGGCTCAATGGGTTCTGTTCCACATAAAAAAGCGATGCTTGCACAAAGTGCAGCACCGCTCTTTATAACCGCGTATTCCCTGTTCAAGTGAGAACCTTCATTATTATGTTGAAGGAGCCATTCCCTTACTTGGATGTGGATGAGGAATTCGCATCAGCATCTTCTCCACTCGAAGAAGATGTTGCATCTGATTCTGATTTTTTGATCGAATTCGGAAATTGCTCTGCTTCCTTCAGACTAGCCGCATCCATCAGATAGGCCCATTGACCGTCCGGTGTGACTACCCAGATCTGATCCGGTTCCGATGGAATAGTAAGTCCCCGGTACACATCCGTAACAGCTTCTCCATTAACCGTCTGCTCAACTGATAAAGTAAAGCGTGGCACGGTGCCTTTCAGTTCAGAGGCTTTGCGCACATCGTCAGCTGTGGACAGGTTTTTAATTTTGCCAATCAGCGATACAGCATCGGTAGCTTCAACCGCATCACCATTAAGCTTCCACGTCTGCTCTGCTGCACCTTCCTCGGAGGAAGATTTGAGCATCCAGGTGGCTGCTTCGCCTTCCCATTCCAGCGTAGTGACATTGGTTTCATCCAGATTAAACGGAGTTGTATCCAGCAGATCCTGCCGTGATTTTTCTATATTACTTATGGATTCCGTTTGTACTGCTACGACAGGTCCGGAGTCTACTCGCACATAACGAGCGTCATCTGCTGGCAGCTGACCACCGATGCTCAGTTTGATCTCACGGTTATCCTTCAGTTGGATATCCAGCAACGTTGCATCTGAACCCAATCCATATTTGGCGAGATCCTTCGGCTCTTCCTCCACAACCAGTTCCTGATCTGCACCACTTAAGGCATCAAGCCAGCTGCTAACCGTATACCCATTCAGAGGATATGCCTTGGGTTCCACCATACTCCACACGCCATTTTTTAGTTCCAATTGTGAAGATGAGGGTTTTGAAGCACCTGATGTGTCTGTATTGTTATCATGAATCGTGATGGACTGTATATCGGCAGACTTAATACCAAGTAACTTGACTTTCTCCGCTTCCTCTTCACGAAAATAATTCTGACTGGCCGCATAGATCCACCCGATAATCAAGACCAATAAGACTAGAATCGTTGGGACCCATTTTTTCATACGCGTCTGCGCCTCCACCATAAGAGTACACCTATCATAACAAAGATGAGCGGGAATGCGACAATCGCCACGAAGAAAATGGTTCTGGCTTGTTTACCATCCAGGTACGCCGTTTGATAACCGGATTGCACCCGAGGCCGGATCGTTAATCCATCTTCTTTTTCACTTAAATAATTGACGGTATTCAGAATAAAATCTCGGTTCCCACCGTTCACTATTTCCGAGTCCTGCATGAAAATAGATGAACCCAGAATTACAGCCTTCGGTTTGCCATCTGTTGTATCCGCCGCATATCCAAGCTCAACAGGACCTTGTACATCCTGATCCGGATCGTTGGTTGTTTCGTTTTGCAATAAACCTGCAATGTTCGTCTCGCCATAACTGTCATCCGATGAATGAATGAGCGGCGACAAGGTGTATTTATCCTGCTCTTTGCTCGTCAAAGCAATGGACAAAGATAACATCGGGTAAAGTTTGCTTTCTGATAGTTTATCCGTGATGGCATGTGTGCCATACTCCGGCACAACCCACAGTGGGCCCATTGTGCTGGCTTGCTGATTATCCACCATGACTGCATGCTCATCAACCACGCCATAATCCGTCATGAGTGCATCGATATTTTTCCAAGTCAACTTCATGTCTTCATGAAAACCGAGGGATAACAGCAATTTTCCTCCGTTACTTAGATAAGTCCGAATAGCCTTCAATTCTGTATCACTAATATCCCGCTGTGGTCCAACAATCGCGAGTACATCCGCATCTTCCGGAACCTGACCTGCCTGATTCAGCTGAAGTTCTTCAGTCGTGATATTATTCTGTTCCAGAGATGAGCGCAGTGTAGTCAGTTGATCCAGGCCGAGCTCTTCATGTCCTGTCAGGAAAACCATCTTGTGCATCTCCGTGGAAGACAGATTCATAAGGGCTTGTGTCAGCTTTTCCTCACCTGTGAACTGGTACGATCCATCGCTTCCATCCCCGACAGCCGTGAATAGACTGGCGATATCAATGACTTTATGCTGATCGCCCTGCTCTAATACAATGGAGCTGCCTGTGATGCCATATTTGGAGGCCAGTGTAGGCTCCTGCGTCAGATTGTATTGCTTCATCGTCAGTTTACTGTTGCGTTTTGTATATTCCTGAACCATATCCGATACTTCGCGGTTCAAGACCGTATTATTCGCATTTTCGACGGTTAACACCAGAATGTTGACGTCTTCTTTTACGTTTTTGATCGCGGTAAGAGACTGGTCTGACAAGGTATATTGTTTATTTGAGGTCAGATCCAGTTGGAAGCCGCCAAGCGAATTCAGAAACAGGGTCAGCAAAATAAAGATGCCAATCACCGCTACAGACAGCACGGTACTGTTGGTATGACTCAACCATTTTTTCATCTTCTCACCTCCACCGCTTCCGTTCCACAATTTGAATGCTTAATAGCAGAAACACACCTGAGAGCGTCACGTAATACAATATATCTGGGCCACTAAGTACACCCTTCGTGAAACTGTCAAACCGGTTCGTCAGCGCAAATGGATCCAGCCATTGCTGTAACGTAGATCCGGAATTGCCTGCAAATGAATCAAGCATCCACAATACGAGCAAAATAATAAAACCGGCTACCGCAGACACCATCTGGTGCTGAGATAACGTGGAAGCAAACAGTCCAATCGCCATCATGCTTCCGCCCAGGAAAAAGAGACCCAGTGCAGACAACCATACGGATGTCAGATCTAGTTCACCAAAGAAGGACATAATAAACGGATAAACGAGACTGCACAGGATAAGTACAACAAGAATGGCGAGTGACGCCAAATATTTACCGAAAATAATCTCGGTCACCCGTGCAGGTGAAGTCAACAACAGTTCGTCCGTTCCCTGCCGGAATTCCTCTGCCACCAGTCGCATCGTCAGCAACGGCACCACAAACAGCAGCATGGATAACGTGTCTCCGAGCACCAGGCGATAATCCACAATGCTTGGCTGGTAATACACAAAGCTGGAATAGAACAGCAAACTTGTCATCAGTACATATACGGCAAAAGCGAAATACGACGTCGGTGACAGGAAGTATGCCTGCAGTTCTTTATTGCAAACCGCCATCATTCGTCTCATTTGGAACCCTCCCCTGTGTGAGAATCAGATGAAGCGCTCTCGGACTTAGTCGATTGCTTCAGATCTGAAGTGGTGTCCAAATTGGCCTCTTCTTCTGTTGCCTGATTGGCGAGCTGCACTCTATCAGCTTCAGTCTCCTGCGTTGCCAGTTTCACTTCGGATTCCGTTTCCGTTGTGGTCAGCTTCAGGAAAATCTGTTCCAGACTGAGATTTTCTTTCTTCATCTCCAGGATCGGCAAGCCTGCACCAGACAAAAGATAGAACAGTTCTTCTCGATAATCCTCGGAAGATTCACCGGTAAGCAGCATTTTGACCGTATCAGTAGAACCAGTGGAGGTCTGTCCATCTGCTGCTTGAATGACTTCACTCCGTACCTTCTCCCATGGTGTCAGCACATTATGTAATTGCTGCTCTGTTGCCTTCACTTCAATGGACACCTTGAACTGATCCCCCATCGCTGAGCCAAAATGCTGCGGTGAACCGTCCAATACGAGCTGTCCCTGATTAATAATCAACATGCGATTACACAACGTGCTCACTTCCGGCAAAATATGTGTACTGAGCAGCACTGTATGATTCTCACCCAGTTCACGGATCAGATCCCGTATCTCCATAATCTGATTTGGATCAAGTCCTGAAGTCGGCTCATCCAGCACGAGCAGATCCGGCTTGTGAATAATGGCTCCAGCCAGACCCAGACGCTGCTTGTACCCTTTGGACAGCCCGCGAACCAATTGCTTCTCACGACCTTGAAGACCCAGCCTGCTCACCATTTCACTGATTCGCAATTTCACTTCACGTGTCGGGACATCCCTCAGATTAGCGACGAACTTCAGATACGACTGTACCGTCATATCTGGATAAAGCGGCGGTGTCTCCGGCAGATAACCAATCTTGGAACGGACGCTCCTGCCCTGATCGTGCACTGAGATGCCATCCACTACAATGGAGCCTGCCGTTGGATGTAAATAGCCTGTAATCATTCGCATCGTGGTGGTTTTCCCGGCACCATTCGGTCCCAAAAATCCAACAATCTCACCGCGCTCCATTGTGAAATCCAGTTGATGCACGCCGCGCCGTCCATCAAATACTTTGCTTACCTGTTTCACTTCGAGCACATCATTCATCCTTTCCCGTTAAAATACCCGTGTGCCATCATCGCTTTCTTCTGATGGTCAACACGGGAAGTTCCTTGTATCTTACGTGTTGTATCCTAAATGCAGCTTAAAGTCACTTAAAAGAGAGCTTAAAAATATGTGTCTAAAATGTGAACAACACTTCATTCACCCACACCCTGCACTCTGGGGCAACGTACCTTAAAGTACAGGAGCATGAGCACCTGCACAAAAGTCAGAGGGTGAACCGTGTGAAAGTACTATTCACATTTTTTGTTCCAAGCGGCGGTGTGGATACTTTAAATCGATTGCGCACAGCCGTTCTGCAACGCCATGGCATCGAAGCGCATGTATTGTATCTGTACCCTGGCTCGGGAATGCAGAACAATACCAGCACGCCGGTCTTCACCGCTTCCAGTGATGAGGAAATTCACAGTTTGATTCATCATCATCGTTATGATGCCATTATTGTTACCTCCGATATTGCCATGCCGGGCAGATTAAGAGCCCTCGGGTATAAAGGACGCATTATCTATGAAGCACAGGGACTTGGGACACGTGAGCAAGCTATGGAAACCATTCAGATGGGAGTACCTTATCTGCAAGCCCACTGTAATGCTGCGCTCATTCCTCCAACCGATCATTTACTGGAGCTGTTCATCCATATGTGCCCATGGCTTCACCGGTTTGTCATTCCCAATATGCTGGATACCAATACCTTTGCCCCAATTTCGGTGGATACCCCTCCCTATCCAGTAATTGCATGGGTAGGAAGGCTCGAACACAACAAAAACTGGCGGGAATATTTGATGATATCCAGTGAAATCATTAAAAAAATTCCAAAAGCCAGACTATGGTTGTTCCACGATCCGACCTTGGCTAATCCCGAGGACGAGGTCATGTTCCGACACATGCTTGCGGAGTACGGGCTTGAAGATCGGATTGGCATCTTTATCAACGTGCCCCATTCCCAGATGCCTACATTCTACTCCATGGTTGCAGCTTCCGGGGGTATCATGCTATCTACATCGCTGCTTGAAGGCTTTGGATACGCCGTTGCTGAAGCCATCAGCTGCGGCTGTCCGGTACTCAGTACCGATTCGGATGGCGTAAGGTCCTTTATTACACATAACCGAACGGGTAAATTCTATCCGATTGGCAACGTGAATACGGCTGTATCCGAAGCTGCAGACCTTATGCGCAACAAAAAGCTGCGGGAGTATATACGTATTCAGGGCAGACAGCATATGGCCATCTCCTTCTCCCCTGATCGTTACGCCACTTCATTTCGAGAAATGATGACAGCCTTGAGCATTTTCTTTTAAACAAAACAAAAAAGGCAGTTCAGAAGCATGCTCTGAACTGCCTTAATTTATTTTCTTAAGATCGGCTTATAAAAATTAGTGTCCCATCATCATTGCAGGATCAGGTTGATCCCCTGTTTGAAGGGTATCTTCCTCCATCCGTTTTGGTTTGCGCAGAATCAGACTGAGCAGGCATCCAAACAAGGCAATACACGCGGCCAGGAAGAAGGTGTCGTTAAAACCAGCCACTAATCCATTCACCATACCTGTAGCGTCAGTAGCTCCAGCTGTATTGCTTGCAATATGGGAGGTCAGGAATCCAGTCAGGCCAGCAACTGCAAAGGACACAACCACTTGTTGTGCAGCAGCAGTAAGCGGGGTAACCCGACCTACCAGCTTACGTGGAGCAGCATTCAGTACATGCGTATTGAGTGGCATCATGGAGAAGCCCATACCCAATCCCATCATGACAAGGCTAAGAATGATCAGACCAAGGCCCGTTTCCGCCGTAATCGAAGACAGAATGAACAGTGCACCCGAGATGATACCCAGACCCACGAAAGCAAGTGGTCTTGCACCAATTTTATCAAACAAACGTCCACCAAGTGGCATACCCACACCCGAAGCCAGCGCCTGCGGGAGCAGAATGAGTCCTGTTTCCAATGCAGTGTAGCCTTTGATTTGTTGCAGATAAAGTGGGATCAAAATCATCGCCCCAAACAAAGCGACTTGTGATACCCATGCCAGAATAATACCCCGTGTGAAATCAGATGATTTGAACACCCGAAGTTCCAACAGCGGATTTTTGTGACGAAGTTCCACGATAACGAACAGGATCAGCGCCACGCCTCCGACAATCACACCTGTCAGTGTTGTTGCAGACGTCCAGCTTGTTCCGCCTTCACTTACACCGTATGCGAGCATCGAGAATGCGATTGGTGCCAGAATCATACCGAGCAGATCAAGCGCAGGCGTGCGTCCACGATCCGTATCCGGCAGGAATTTGATACATAGAATAAAAGCGGCAATACCAATCGGCAGATTGATCAGGAAGATCCAATGCCAGCTGAATGATTCAATGAACCAGCCCGATAATACCGGACCCAGTGCAGGGGCCAACAGCATCGGAATCCCAAGCATACCCATGATAGAGCCTCTTCTTTCAGGAGGAGCCAGACGGAATACCATCGCCATACCAATCGGAGCAACCATGCCTCCGCCAAGTCCCTGAATGATACGGTAAATAATTAATTGTTCAGGCGATTGCGCGATCGAACATAAGACCGAACCCAGAGTAAACATCGCAATCGTGAACAGAAATACTCTTTTGGCACCGAATCGGTCGGTCAACCATCCCGCCAGCGGAATGACGGCTGACAAGGCCAACGTGTAACCTGTAACCGTCCATTGAATGGTCTTCAGATCGGTCTCAAAATATTGAACCAGATTCGGAATTGCCACGTTAACCACCGTGCTGTCTAAGATGACCATAATCATCCCGACGATAATAGCCAGTAGCGGCAGAATAATCGTTTTAATCGAGAATTCCGCCGGGTCCTGGGGTACTGCTGTTTGTTGTTTCAATCTCTCCACTCTCTTTTCCGGCCTGGAGGCATTATCTTTGTATGTGCCTCTCCATTGGCCTTATATTCACGACGTTTCAAACTTTTGTTTTAAACCGTCGTTTTAAACTCTTGTTTGAGCATAGGTTAATTCTAATGAAAATACCTTTGCTGTCAAGCTATTTTTTATTGGATAACGGATCACGTATGTATGCCAAAAAATGGACCAGGTCTTCTCCTGCTCCACCCATTTGGTTAATCGATGCTCATTATGGTGATCTTTGCTAATCTGCCAATTTGATCATCTGATGCTCCGAAAGTATACCCAGGGTCTGGCCTTGGTCACTTCTGCAGTACATGCGAATAACCAGATGACTTGGTATAGAACTGTTGCTAATGATGCGTAGTTCGGATGGATCGGATGAGACCGCGAGATTATGAATAATGTGATTTCCCGTATCCGCCCCAATCCGACAAAGATAGCGATACAACTCCCCATGGGTGTGACTGATTCCTCCGACAAAGATATCCACATCGTCATTCCCCACAAATGACAATTCAATGTCCATATATCTCACCGGAACAACGGTTTGCAGCAAGTTTTCGTGAATCTCCAGCACATATGCGGCCACGGTATATCCCTCCTGTAGAGCAGAGTTGAACCTTTCTCTAGATATGGTATGCCTGCTCTCGTCCATTGCTATTTGCAATCACCCATTTTAATCAATTCCACGGAAATGCCCACCCTTTCGTCTGCTTTTTTTCATAGACTAACAGGATAGAAGATCGGCCTGTGCAGGCCGTGACAAGGAGGTACCTATGAGAGTTCTGCTCGTGACCTATTGGGAGCTTACACAGATGGGTGGAATATGGACATATGTGAAACAGCTAGCTGACAGGCTGATGGCTCTTGGCGTAGAGGTGGATATTATGGGCACCAACGGAGCCAAAAATGAAATATACATTCGCAATCTCAATCGTTCCTTCTCCAAAGATAAAGTATGGCCCATGCTTCAAGCCAAACTTAATCCGACAGATTTGCCTCAATTCACTGCCGATTCTCTCGTGGCTTATTATGAATTGAACAGGTATGCCTTTGAAATGGGAGCCGCCTATCTCGGCGTTGATCATTACGATGTCATCCATGCGCAGGACCCGGTAGCAGCGGTCGCGATGAGACGTATATTAAACCGCAATACACCCATGGTAACGAGTTATCACGGAGCGCTTGCGCGCGAAGCCTTTTACGATGCTCAAAACTCTAACGCGAAGCTCACGCTTCCCGAATATTTGCAATCCACACGAGGACGTTACTTCCTGTCACTGGAAGAGCGAAGCGCTGAGCAATCCCAGCTTATTCTGGTCTCCAGCCATTGGATTAAGAGCACCCTTACGGATCTCCATGTTCCCGAGTCCAAATTTCGAATTATTCCTTATGCTGTGGATATTCCAGCCTACCGTGCCCAAGCAGCAGTCAAGTTCCGTCAGAGGAAGCCAGCGGGCAAAAAAGTGATCGCATTTACGGGCAGACTGGAGCACATCAAAGGGGTTCATATTCTGGTTAAAGCGCTCTCCAGCCTGAAGAAGAATCGCTCGGATTGGATCTGCTGGATTGCTGGGGAAGGCAATCTGATGGAGGATTTGCGCTCCCTAGCCAATGATCTTGGAGTAGGTGCTGACATCGTTTTCTGGGGTAAACTCGACAACATCCCTTCATTCTTACGCCATGCTGACATTTATGTACAGCCCAGCTTGCAGGATACGCAGCCTTTCTCGGTTACAGAGGCTCAGCTCGCCGGATTGCCTGTCATTGTAAGCGGTACGGCAGGTATGCCTGAGATGGTGCAGCCTGAACATACTGGTTGGGTCGTGCCACCACAGGATGTCGAAGCTCTTAGCGCACTGTTAAATGCCCTTCTGCAGGATGGTGCCACCCGTGCAAAGGTAGGAGCAGCAGCCAAAGCATGGGCTGAACAACATCGATCACTGGACGAGATGGGATTGCGCACCCTGCATGTCTACCAGGAAGCCATTCAGTTGGGAGGTCAGAGGATATGACATTGCTCGTCCCCAGTGATTTGTATAATCGTTGGTTCTCCACCCCTGTGTCGACGACACATATTGAGGTAGATTACGCTGTAATGAACGAATTAATGAGGAAGCTGCCCAAAGGGTACGTTTTCCCTGATCCGGCAACCATGCACATTCTCACATCCGAGAAAAATTAGAATCAAGTACTTTACAAACAGGAACAAATAAGAGGATATTCGTTCGTGCCGCAATCACTATACGGCAACCGAATACCCTCTTTTTATTGCGGTGCGGTTCATGTATCTAGCATTCGTGATTCCAAGACTTCTAGCCTCTACTTCCAGTAACCGCCAACCTGCAGCAGATTAAGTAAAACGGGCCGATGCTTCGCTTGAACAAGTTCCATCTCGGCTTTTAATGCCTCAAAGTGCTTCTTGGTTCCCATCGATTCATGAACCCGATAACACATCAGTGGCTCATTGTAATAGAACAGCTCATAGAGCGGAAACAGTCTCAACCACATCTCATAGTCATGCGTGTAGCGAAAATCGGTGTCAAATACGCCGAACTTTCGAAATGCATCCATCTCAAGCATCACGGTGCAACCGTTGATTGGGCAACCTTCGGTCAGTACCTGAAGCATCTCCAGACGACTCCCTACTTCTGGTCTCACCGTGTCCATCCATACGCTGTTCGCATCTACATAATGATAAGCCCCGTGACAGAACGAAGCCTTAACGTCAAGCATGAACTTCAGTTGTTTCTCTACCCGGTCCAGCAACATTACATCATCGGAGCTGAGCCAGACAAAGTAATCACCTGTCGCCTGCTTAATTCCCTCGTTTAACGCGGTTGCTGTTCCACCATTCTTTTTTCGAATATAGCGAATGCGATCCATGAATGGTTGCAGCCGCTCCACATGCTTCGTAGAGCCGTCATCCACCACAATGACCTCAATATGCGGATACGTCTGGTGAATGGCGCTGTGAACAGCCTGCTCGATGTACGCGCAATTATAAAAAGGAATGACAATTGATACTTTCGGCTCCATTCGGTCCTCCCCTTTCCCCGCGTGAATAATACCATTCTCCCTATTATATGTAGATAGGTCCGTTAGGTATCAGGCATCTGTTGCATAGCGACGTATAAATTACGCACATGGAGCATTTTGCATCAATTCAAAGAGCGGCTTTCCATCATTAAGATATAGATCGAAATGCATATAAATAAAGAGGGCGTTATTCGGCCAGCTCACGGCCTCCATAACCCCCACCAAAGTTCTTTATCCTCCCATGGCAGCAATGCGCTGCAACAAAGGCTCCCGATATCTGGACCATACCATAGAGGCCTCTCGGCCGATGGCATCCGCGTGACGTACCGTCCCCATTCCCCCGTGCCGACGATATGCCGTAAGCGATTCATTCAGATATGGAAAACGATGGCCGTTCAGCAGAATACGCATCCATAGATCCAAATCATGCGTATAAGGCAATAGTTCATCGAACAGACCCACCCCACTAAACAGATCCCTGCGGATCATCACGGTACAGCCATTCACCGGATTGCCGTTTACGAAGAGGCGCAGCCAATCCGGTTCGGCCATCGCTTGAGCTCCACCGTTCAGCTTGGTCACTGTAGAGTGCTCATTAATGTAATTAAAGTTGGTATGTGAGATGAGCGCATTCTCCCGTTGCATAAATTCAACCTGATGACGAATCTTATCTGGATATAAGAGGTCATCTGAACTCAGCCAGGCGATATAGTCCCCGGAAGCATGACGAATGCCGTGATTCAGAGCCGAAGCTGTACCGCCGTTGCTTTTGCCAAGAACATAAATGTAGGGAAGATACGGCTGAAGCAGTTCTTCATTCCGGGTAGAGCCATCGTTGACGATAATGATCTCCACATCGGTATATGTCTGGTTCAGTGCACTCTGGATCGCTTGAGGTACATAAGGATCATTGTAAAACGGAATGACAATGGACACGCTCGGATTCATGTAGTCGCCCTCCCCTGCTGAGTACGAACATCGCTCAGAATGTCCTGAAGAGATTGGGTAAATGGAATCAGCGGCTGCCAGCCCAACTTGCGCAGTGCCGAGAACTCCTCCTGATCTCCCGCCCCGTCCGGCCCGGAAGAAGCTCCGTCCCAGCGTATCGGCACCTCCGCTTCGGTCATGGTTAGCAGCGTATCCGCAATCTCTCCGAGGCTGCGCTCCGTGCCCGATACAACCGGATATACGTTGCCCGTTGTGCCTTGAACAAGCAAGGTTGCATAGGCCCGGACTGCGTCCCGCACATCTAGAAAATCACGGGTATTATCCCGGCCGGATAGACGAAAGGCCTCCGTCTTACCTTCCTGTTCACAGGCAACAATATGACGTGCCAGCAGCGAACATATGCCCGTTGAAGGGCCTGCCCCGATCAGATTTCCCGGCTCGGCCAGCATAATCTGCTGTCCAAAAAGAGACATCCATGATAGAGATACCATTTCCTCTAATGCTTTGCTGAGACTATACGGGTGCGGAGGCTGCGGTGGCCTACCGGGTTCAGGAGTATACTTTAATCGGGAGCCCACAATAACGGTCCGTGCCGCCGGACAGCTTCTTAGTGCATCCAGCAAATAGAGAACAGCCATGACATTAGTCTCTAGCACCAGCAGCGGATTGGACCACGAATCGGGCACGGAATTTTTACCTGCTAGATGCAGCACATAATCCGGCTTCACTTCTTCAATCAGAAGGCGGACTTGCTGCTTATCGTTAAGATCACAGACATGTACAGCCACACCATCGCCAAACGAATGTATACCTGCCCGCCTGACCACTGCTGCGACCGCCGTACCGGCTGACTTGAAATAAGCAACCGCATGCCGTCCAGTAAAGCCAGAAGCACCCGTGATCAGTACCTTTTTGCCAGTTAGCTCTGCTCCATCCATAATGCCAGCTCCTTCAGCATCGTAGAATAATCCGGAAGGTCTGTCTTCACATCCTCACGTGTGGAAACTAACGTGCGGTCCTGCACAACGCTATCATCGGGTAAGATAACAACATCCTGTTTATCCCATATCTGCTTGAACAGCACAAGAAGGTCATGCTTGCTGACAGGCACCGGATGAGCCAGATGGATTAGACCACTGACCGGAGATGCCAGATAATGATCTACCCATTTGGCCAGTTCAAGGGTGGTCACCCCATTCCAGAAGACGCGTGTATATCCGCCAACCTCACCTGTGCAGGACATGAACCAATGCATCAGACCAATGCCGCCTTTCCGAATTTCAGGTCCTATAATGGACGTACGGATCGTCAGATGACCCGCATCCTGAACTTCACCCAGTGCTTTCGTGATTGCATAGGCAGATGTTCCATCGGTAACATCATCCTCCCGGTACGCCCCCCGGTCCCCACTAAACACACAATCTGTACTGATGTGGATCAGACGTGCACCGATCGTGTCAGCGATCCGCCGCAAACGATGCGGCAGAAATCCATTAATATGATAAGCGGTAATTTTGTCTTCATCTGCAAAACTGTTCAAAACACCCACCGCGTTAACGATGACATCCGGGTGCACCACCTCCACCAGACGGTCAACCATAAAGCAGTCATTTACATCCAACAGAAGACCATTAGGGTCCGATACATCTCGGGTCGTATAGAAGACGCTGTGGACGCCTTGACGGCGGAAATAGTCGACCATAATATGGCCGGCCATTCCGTTTCCCCCAAGTATCAACAACTTCATGACAGGAACCCTCCGCGTTGCAGAATGTCACGAATCTCCTGTTTGGTCATTAGCTGATGCTCGGAACTGAAGCTGCTGAAGGATACTGGAGGACAGTTCGTATAATGCTCCTTCAACCCCGGTATGCCGAGTGTAGGCAAGATCACCAAGTATTGCTCATCGTATACCACTGTGGTCATGCTCTCGAATTCACTCATCAGAATCTCGTGAATCTTCTCACCTGGCCGAGTACCACGCTCCACAATGGAGACATTCTCCACACCTGAGTCCTCAATCAGTACTTCTGCCAGATCTACGATTTTGCACGTTGGCATCGTCATGACAAAAATCTCACCACCGACACTTTCCACCGAAGCTTTGAACAGCAAAGTGATCGCATCTTTCAGCGTGAGAAAAAATCGAGTCATTTTCATATCCGTGATGGATACTTGGCCTTTGGATCGAATCTGATTTTTGAATAAGTGCACGACACTGCCGTTCGTTCCAAGTACATTCCCACCACGTACGGTAACAAACCGTGTATTGCTATGCAGCAAATTGGCATAGACGATCAACTTCTCACCAATCGCTTTCGTCATGCCGTAGAAATTGGATGGATTGGCGGCCTTGTCGGTCGAGATGTAAATGACTTTTTCTACATTATTTTCAATCGCAGCTTCGATGACATTTTGTGTTCCGATCACATTGGTTTTGAGTGCTTCATAAGGTTGGTCTTCACACACCGGCACATGCTTGAGCGCTGCGAGATGGAATACATAATCCACATGTTGACATGCAACGGTTAAGGCATCCTTGTCTCGAATATCACCAATGCGAAAATGAAGACGCGGGTCTTCGAATTCACGACTCATCGCCACTTGGCTGGACTCATTCCGGGAGTAAACGATAATCTCCTTGGGCTGCTGGGGCAGCAGTTGAGCCACAAGTTCATAACCCCATGATCCCGTACCGCCAGTCACGAGTATACGCTTATTTTCAAACATGCAATTTCCCTCCAAGCAGAAATTTGACCACTTTACTGGATACATCGGTTGCTTTGTAGCCTTGTGGACAATCCCAGTCGTTTGACATTTCAGTCATTACTTTCACACAGCCCGCAATACGCTCCGCATCCAGACCTGAGACCACGTTGCTGCCGCAATCCACCGTCTCCGGTCTTTCTGTCGTGCGACGCATGGTTACCGTTGGCACACCCATGATGCAGCACTCCTCCTGTACGGTACCACTATCCGTAAGTGCACAGCGAGCATGTCGCTCTAGCATCACGAAGTCGAAAAAACCGAATGGTTCGTGAAATTCCACCAGCGGGTGCATCTCCAGTTGAAGATGCTCGGCGATTCGAATAGCCGTTCGAGGGTGGATGCTGCATATGACTCGCATGGCATGTTCTTCAGCAACCTGGTTCAAACCTTTCATAATCTCCAGCAAATGAGGAGGGTGATCCACATTCTCCGCCCGGTGGGCCGTAACCAAAAAATATTGCCCGGACTTCAGCTTCAATTTCTTCAGTATTTTGCTGGAACTTACCTGTGCGTCGTAGTGACGCATCACTTCATAGATCGGGTTGCCTGTCAGCACAATTCGGCGACTAGGTACCCCTTCACTAATCAGATGTTTCTTACTCTGTTCGGTATACGGCATATTAATGGTGGAAATGGCGTCGATAACCCTCCGATTTTTCTCTTCGGGCACATCCAGGTCAAAGCATCGATTGCCTGCTTCCATATGAATGACGGGTATGCCCATCCGTTCAGCCAGAACAGCACATAATGCACTGTTCGTATCGCCGAGCAGCAGCACTTTATCCGGTTTCTCCTGATTTAATAAATCTTCCATTTGCGTAAACATCGAGGATAACTGTCGACCCAACGAGGCCGCTTCATCCTGAAGGACGTAGTCCGGCGCACGCAAGCCCATTTCCTTGAAGAAAAGACCGCTGAGACTTTCCGTGAAGTTCTGTCCCGTGTGTACCAGAATATGTTTGGACGCGTACTGGTCCAGCTTGGAAATGATCAGGCTGAGCCGTATAATTTCAGGTCGCGTACCCAGCACCGTCATGATCTTCATCGTAATCCCTGCCTTCATCGTCTATTGGATAATCTCCGGCGAACCCGGCTTCGTTTGGCTTTGCCAGGCGCACGTTTGCGAACAGTCGGTTGCACCACGCGCACACGTTGTTTCCTCTTTTTGCTTGCCTTCAGCTTCCTCCTGCCTGTTCCCGTTCCTCGTTTCATTCGGTCACGGATCCTGCTGCGGTGGGTTGAATGCGGGTAACGACTTCGTCCTGATCTATGGCTTGAGCGAGGTTCTGTATCTTCATGAACAGGCTGACCTATGGCAAGCGGAGGCAAGGGCGAGAGTGGCAACGCCTGAATCACAGTCAATGGGAACAATCGTGCCCGAACCGAAGCCGGTTCCAGAATCAGCACGGTTCGCAAACGACCCTCACCCCATGCGTACACTGGACCATTCGGAGGCTGAATGTACGGAAACCATCCGGGAAAACGAATCAACCACTGTGTCACCATCGTATGCAGCTTTGCCCTGTAGGTTTCAATACCGTACAGCTTTTCCGCTTCTGTCCGATTACGCCAACCGGTGTCGGAGGCCAGTTCAGGATCATTCAGCAGAGTTGTTGCCAGAGTAGTAAGCGCCTGAGAATCCCCGGCCGGGGCCAAAAATGCACCGCTGCCTACCGATTCCAACAATTCCTTGAGTCCGCCCTGGGCAAAAGCGATAACCGGTTTGGCGAAATAAAGCCCCTCCAGCGCGGTCATGCCAAATCCTTCTTTGACCATGCTCGGAATGACCACCATGTCCATAGCCGTATAGGCTAGAGATACATTCTCTTCAAACGGCGTAAAGGTAAATCTGCGATAATAACCGGATTTTTTCACCCGTGATACACATTCGTCATAGTACTTTTTGTCCGCTGATGTACCAATAATCCAGAAACGGCAGCGCGGATGGGTTTCACACAATTGCAAAGCCATATCCACAAAAGGTTTCAGACCTTTGGCATCATATATGAAGGAAGAGATGTAACCGATACAGATCTGTGATGGCTTAAAACCAAGCTCTTTGCGTTTACGTTCCCTCAAGTGAACCCATCGCTCCGGGTCCGGTAAGGCCGGGTCCCAGGTTGGGGAGATCACGGTTAATTTGGCACTCATGCCGGCTTGTTTGAATGGTGCTACTGCACTTTCGGATATGCCTATGATCCAATCGGAGTAACGCTCAATCATCTGTACAGCTTCGTTTGTATGTTCATTCAACGCAATAATCTCGGTAATCTTCCAGATCACCGGAATTTGCAGAGACTTCGCTGCTACGGCAGGCATCACATTGACACAGGTATTCGTTAACACCAGATCAGGTGCAGTCTCCCTGATGAGGGAGACCACGTCCTGATAAGCTGGTTTATGGCGAAGCTGTTCTGCATCCGTTGCAATCCCCCGGTAAGGTGTGTACACACCGTGAAGCATCGGCAGGAAGCATACTTTGACCTGGATATCGAATCTCCGTGCAAGTCCGGCAAGCTTTCCTTCCTGAGGAACCACGAGTACACAATCAAAGATGGAACCCATCTCCCTCATAAAATGAAGCAACAGCTTCTCCGCACCCGTAATGCTGCGGGTGTTGCACACATGGGAAAACAACATGAGTTTGGGTTTAGTCGCCATGGCCGCACGGACCCTGAATACGAATATGCAGGGTTCTGTGCACACCTCCTTCCGGACAAGATTAAGGGAATATAATGCTCAATATTTCGTTGATTCTTTTGCCATACGTGTGATCCTTCAATGTCCGTTCCAGCCCTCGAAGTGCAATTTCACGGCGCTCTTTCTCATGAGTGAGGTAGTATTCAACCTTATCGAGCAACTCCTGAGGGGAAGAGTAGGTCTCGATCTCCACACCCGGTTTATAGAAACGTGCCAGGTCATCCCGCGCATCGGTCAATTGAAGGGTCGTAGACGCCGCAATTTCAAATGTTCTCGGATTCGGGGAAGCTGGTGAAATTTTAACATGGTTGTTGTTAACGGAATCGTCTTCATGGGAGCGGTGAAGGTTGATGACAATTTTAGTGCCGTTATAGACATCATTCGTTTCCTGCGGACTCATCCAGCGACCCAGTTCGATCTTCTCACCGTAAGCAGCATAGTCAGGCAGGCGATCCCACCAGATGCCATTAAATACGGTATTGTGTGACATCAGCTGTGCCATGATCGGATTGAAGAAATACACCCGGTTCCAGTAGGCCGATCCGATAAAACTGACATCCCGGTGTAATGCAGATGGTGTGGTGATTGGGAAGTAATGATTAGTGAATGCAGCAAAGGGCAGGTAGTGAACAGAAGGGCAGCCGTTTTGTCGATACAACTCGACACAGTTCAGTTCCAATGTGAACACATGGTCGAAATGCTGTACTGTCTCAAGCGTCATATCCGTATAGTACGGATCATCCGTGAGCCAAATTGCCGTCTGAATACCTGCTTGGCGAATCGCATCGAGATGTTCCAGCGGAATATCCATACCATCCAGCACAAGCACCAGGTCAGGACGGGTTTGCAACGCAATTTCGGATACAGGCTGACGTGGATCGGAAAGAGTTACCTGGGCAACCATGCCCTGCAATGTTGCCATGATGGCTTCGTCCAGTGGGGAATATGGGAATCCTTTACCCGAAGATACATACAGCACGTGAAGCTGCCGGAAAGGCAATGGCTCCTGTGCACAATTGACGATATAGTTGGCACGGCCACGTAAATATCCTTCTTCCTTGCCCGCATCATATCCGGCATGTTGCCCGTTTTTGCGTGCTTGGTCAGCCAGACTGAGCACTGGTGCATGAGACTTTCTCGTTTTACGGTGTTTGAGAGACATACCGCCACTCCTTTTATTTTTGGGATAGGGTTTTCTAACGCTGTTGCCCTGCAGAAAGAGAATTTACACGTGCTCCAGCAGCTGAGCAATACGACGAGTGAACGTATGCTGGTTCAGTGTGGTAAGCAGCCCTCGCCAAGCCAGGGCTCGCCGTTCCTCTTCATGGTGCAGATAATATTTGATTTTGCGCTGAAGTTCAGCCGCGGTTGTAAAGGTCTCGATGTCATATCCAGGCCGGTAGTAACGTGGCAGATCATTGCGTGCATCCGTTATCTGCATCGTGCCACAGGCGCTGATCTCATACGTCCGCGGATTAATGGAATGGCCTTGGAGATGATGCGTATTGCGATTGTCTTCCCCATTCTCGCAAGTCCGGTGTACGTTAATCACGATTTTGGCGCCATTGTAATAATCCACTGTCGCTCCAGGATCAATCCAGCCTTCATGGATGAATCGGCCCAGGATGTCGGAGCGTTTCAGCCGGTTCCACTGGCTGCCGGCAATGAATACCTTTTTGTCCGCCAGAAAAGGAGCCAGCTCATCGAACAGTGCAATTCGGTTCCAGAATCCGGTGCCGATAAAACAAATGTCATACTGATGCTGCGGCGCCGTACGCCTTGGTTGAAACATTCCCGGGTTCACTGCCAGCGGCATATAGATCACCCGACCTGCTCCATGTGCAGTATAGAACGGCACGGCCGCTTCCTCATGCGTGAACACGACATCGTAATGCTGACAGATGGTTGTCGTATCTTCGGTAAAATACGGGTCATCCACAAACCATACTGCTGTTCGTATTCCAAGTCCCCTTATGCCATTCACCTGTTCCAGATGATCGGGAGGAAATACGTGTAGTCCATTCATGACCAGCACCAGATCGGGCATGTGCTGGCTGGCTTCCTGCAGCATGTTTGCCGGCGATCCGACAACACATTCACGAACAGATTGCTGCAAGGCTCCAATGACGCCTTCATCGATGGCATCGAATCCTTGCGGAATGTACAGCACTTTCATATTCCGCACGGTCGGCTCAAACATCTGCACTCGCTCCATCATGGCCTGACAGCCGCCAAATCTGCGGCCTTCTGCATATCCGCCACGGTAAGCTATCTCCGCTTCTGTAGGCGGCCGGTGTCGTCGTTTTGCCACATCCTTCACCCTGTCTTCCTTCAGGAGATCCCACTTTCAGATTCTCCCCGAGATTGGTGTTCCCTCTAAAGGATATGCCCCGGGGTCAGATGCATCATGGACGGGTGTCCTGCAAGGCGCAAAATTGGCGTCTGCCCTCCACAACCGCCTGCACGGGCATGTCCGCTTTTGCAGCGATACAAATAACCCGGAGGGATCCGTCCCCCCGGGCAATCGTCATACACTGGACATGCATCTATAGTCATCCGAAAATGTACACCTACTCTGTTATTGCGCTTTGTAAGCCAACTGATGTCCGTCCTCGAATCCCTTGGCGAAACCCGCGTTGAATCCCTCGTTGTACGCCTCGTTGTACCCCTGGCTGTACGCGCTGTCCGGGTTCGGATCGGTAGGGGTAGCCGGGACGACAGGTTGTGCGGGCTTCACACTCCGGTGCCGTCGTACCGCACGTTTCTTTTTTTTGAGCCACGCACTGCGTCCTTTGAGGGTACGTTTGTGAAGCACACGTTTGCCTTTGACCGCACGCAGTTTACGGATTTTACGCAGACGGGCCCCGCGAGCAAGCAAAGCTCTTTTGGTTCTCAGACGTATTTTTTTCTTCTTTAACATGTCAACATTCCTCCTGTATGTTCCGGACCATGCGTATCGCATATCCAGGGTCTTTGAGCCATGGCACACCAGGCTCCCCATGCTGGATTCGGGCCAGCCTTATCCCCGTAACCATCCGGGACATCTCCTCTTGATAACGGCTTAGCAAACGAATGTTCTCGGCCAGACTGCGGGCGGATACTTCCGAGTGGGCAGACACGCTGGCCACACTGTCCAGAATGCGGGCGAGCGCCTGCTGACTGTGTGCAATGGACTCAATGAGGGACAGTTTCGCTTCCTGCTCACGCCGCAACAGACTCATTTTCCGAGATCCCCCATATCCATGCCGCCAAACATGCCACCGTCCATGCCGCCTTCTTCACCATCGTTCTGCACCATGATGGCCTTCAGGTTGTTGCATAATCCGGTTTCCATTCGGGTCAATCCTTCTAGTATTTCCACCAGTTGATCATGCATTTTGAGTGGCTCTGCCACCTGATCGCTATGCGTCAGAAAAGACTCACCATTCAAATGATTTAACGCCCAGTTCCTTACCTTCTCGGCTTCAATCGCCTTGGCCTCCAAAATCAGGGCAATATTCCACTGCATCTTGGCTGCTGCATCCAGCATCAGTATGAGACTTTGTTCTCTGCTCATGTCCATTCACCCGCCTTCCGGGCTTATTCTTCCTCTTGACCCGCCATCTCCCGCATCACCTGAGTCAGCGTTTCGGCTACGGCTTCTTCCAAGTCTGCCAGGCCTCCCAAATAGGAGATGATGCTTTTGTTGATTTGTCCCGAGCTATCCAGCAGACCGTCAACGCCATCCAGCTCCGGTTCGATATCCGGCAAATGATTGATGATTTCAGACATGCGCACAGCGACTTGACGTTTGGCATCCAGTACACGTGCAACCTGCTGGTGAGAATGTGCAATATGTGTGAGTATTTCATCGATTTTGCTCTGCATGGTCCTCCTCCTTACCGTCACGGCCTGCTTCACCCATAGAAAAACCCGGCCTATCAGCATTTGCCTGCTACAGCATATGCCGGGCCGGGATCGTCAGTTACTCCAGCTTGCGCCTATATCGTCAGATGACGTAACTCCAATCGGATGAGTAACGGCTGAGGAATTGGCGGGTACGTTCCTGTTTGGGCCGCGCAAATACTTCCTCCGGTGTTCCTTCTTCCACTACGGAACCCCCATCCATGAATACAACTCGATTTGCCACCTCGCGGGCAAAACCCATTTCATGGGTGACAACAATCATGGTGATGCCCTCCTGGGCAATCGATCGAATGACCGACAGCACCTCACCTACAAGTTCAGGATCAAGCGCCGAGGTTGGTTCATCGAAAAGAATTACCTCTGGATTCAGTGCCAGCGCCCGAGCAATGCCTACCCGCTGCTGTTGTCCACCTGACAGCATGCTGGGATACTCATTAATTTTGGCGGACAGGCCCACTTGTTCAAGTACACGCAAGGCTCGTTCACGAGCATCGGCTTTGGACATTTTCTGAGCGACGATTAATCCTTCCGTTACGTTATCCAGTACCGTTTTATGTTTGAACAGGTTATAGTGCTGGAACACCATCGCCGTTTTTCGCCGCAACTGCACAATGTCATGTTTGCGGGCATGCTTGCAGTCTACGGTTAATCCGCTGATCTGTACCTTGCCCTCATCGGCACGTTCAAGAAAATTCACACAGCGCAGCAATGTCGTTTTGCCGGACCCGCTCGGTCCAAGAATGGCAACAACATCCCCCTGCTCCACAGTCAGATCAATACCTTTCAACACTTCCTGCTGACCAAAAGATTTGTGTATATTCGTCAGTGATATCATGACACCCCTCCTTTGCTGTACACGGCAACTCTGCGTTCCAGCAAAGCTGTAATCCGTTCGACAATCACCGTCAGACCCCAATAGATCAATGCGGCAGCAATGAAAGCCTCCAGAAATTTCAGACTGACCGAAGCCACCACATCCGCTTTCCCGAGAATATCCATCTGTGATACGGTAAACGCGAGTGTTGATCCATGCAGGAAACCAACAAACATACTGCACAGATTCGGCAGAACCGCACCCACCGCCTGCGGTAAAATAATGCGTCTCATTGCCTGGGAGGTACTCATGCCCACGGCATGTGCAGCTTCCATCTGCCCAGTGTCCACTGCAAGAATACCGGAACGGATAATCTCGGACATATAAGATCCGGCAGTCAACGAGAAGGCGATGAGCACGAACACCAGAATGGGGATGGAGGAAGACTGAAAGGCCCAGCCGTACCGGGCAGCCAGTTTGTCGATGATCAACGGAATCCCGTAATAGATTAGAAACAAGTGCATCAGCATCGGTGTCCCCCGAAAAAACGAAACATAGAAATCAGCGATCCGGTAGACCCAGGGAACCTTATAGATTCGAATTAAAGCAGTAACCAGACCAATGCCAAAGCCTGCGATCAACGGTACAATCGTAATGACGAGTGTTAGTGGCAATGCCTTTAGAATCTGGAAAAAAGATGTGTAGATAAAGTTGAAATCAATAGACATTCGCTCACCCCGCTATTCGTTTCAGGCGTTCAGCTCTAACCACTGGCCCAGGGACTTCTTTCTTACGTTCGTGACGCTGGAGTCTGCGCTCTGCGATAGCAAACCCTTTTTCAAGAACAAGCACGATAACATAGTAAACAATCGACAGACTAATATACACTTCAAGTGCATGCGATGTAGCCGAGATCAGCGTTTGCCCCCTGCCCACCATGTCCATGACCCCAATCGAGAAAGCAAGTGACGTATCCTTTAACGAACCAATCAACGTATTCGCCATATTTGGAAAAGCAACGATGAGCGCCTGCGGAACCACAATTCGCCGAAACGACTGAAACGTGGTCAAGCCCGCCGCATAAGCTGCTTCCGTCTGGCCCTTGTCCACACTGCGCACAGCTCCGCGAAAGATTTCGGCAAAGGACGCTGCATCACTTAACGCATAAGTCACGATGACAAATACCAGCGGATCGGTCCTGGACAGATCGACGCCTATAGGCTTGAGCAATTCAGGTAATCCGTAGTAGACCAGAAACAATTTGATGAGAATCGGTGTGCCCCGCATGAAAGAGACGTACAGGGTCGCGAGCTGGCTCAGCAACGGAATCCGGTATAACCTCGGGACCGCCAGAAGTACACCGCCCACCAAACCGAACACAATGGAACCGCCCAGTACAATCAGTGTAATATGCAAATATCGCAGCAGTTCAGGGACGAAATCCAGAACCAATGACAGATCGAATGATTTACCCATAACCGTCGCTCACCTTTCTCAACGAACTATTCCTCAACCGTGTAATCGGCTCCCAGCCACTCTGTGCTCAATTTGCTCAATGTTCCATCTTCCTTGATTGATTTGAGCGCTTCATCAATTTTTGTTTTGAGCTCTTCCTCATCCTTGTTCAGAATGAAATACACTTTGGAATTGGACAGAGCCTCTCCCACAGTCTTTAACTGTGCATCCACCACTTTATTTTGATAATCGATGGCAAACTGCGTGCTGATAGTTGCATCCACCCGGCCTGTTTTGATCTGAGTATTCGTATCTTCCCCTGCTCCGGAATACACAATGTCGATGGCATTTCCATTCGCTGCATTCCATTTCTCAGCCAGTACAGCCGCATTACTCGTAGCGCCAACAATCAGTTTTTTACCTTTCAGATCCTCGATGGATTTTACATCCTGGTTTTTCTCGCTTACAACGATTTTATTAGGGAAAATGTTATATGCCTCGTCATTAAAAAGGAACTTGGCCTGTCTCTCTTCATTCACTTCCATTTGGTGAGCGATCAGGTCTATTTTCTTCGTTTCAAGACTAAGCAGCAGGTTTTTAAATTCCATTGTACTGAACTCGAATTCATATTCAGGCAATCGTTTATCAATCTCGCGGATCAGTTCTACATCGTACCCCGTCAGCTTGCCATTCTCATCAATAAAGCAAACATTCGGGAATTGAGTACCTGTACCCACAATGATCTTCTTCACTTTATCTTGACCGGACGCAGATGCGGAATCCGATTCATTCGATGCATTGCCTGAACTGCAACCCGCCAGTACCACCAACATAGTAATGAACAGCAATGCTGTCCGGAATTTCTGAATCCCCCATTGATTAACCATTCCCGATCTCCTCCACAGGCTGTTATTTCAGCCAATATGATGTGTACTCCCATTCCTCATCTTTGATTTAACTAACCATTCACACTTGTATAGTCGGAATTAGGTTGAACAAAGAATAGCATCGTATGTCATACCTAGGCAATATATATGTTAATAGGACATCCTGATAACGTTATAGAACTTCTCTATGCTTCACCCGTTCCCTGATCCAAAAGTAAACCAAAAGAAGCGATCCCCCAACCAGGCTGGGGATCGCTTCTTCAATTGCAGATCATATTAAATTCAAATACGCATCTATCTGCGACTAGCCCATTTAATTTTACGAGCTACTTCTATACGCTGCAGTTGCAAGAGTCCGATTCGTTCTTCAAACTTCTTGCGTTCATCCGTTGAATGGGCCGCGTGAATCTGGTGGCAGAGACCTGTTAGTTTACTGTTGATATAATCAAATCTCATCCATAATTCTTCTTCAGGTGTGCGCTGCTCCGCTTCCGGCTGAAATATTTTGAGCTGGTGGATAAGGGACTGCTGCCATTCCTGATCCTCGATTTGGATGGCAAAATGCAAAAGATCCAGATAGTCGTCGATTTGCAACGATATACCGCAATCAGGTTTCGTATTCATTAGTCGTCTCTCCTTATTTCAGTTCTTGGCTGGAATCAGTTAGTTCTATTTTACAGGATAGAGCATGGTTTAGGCGAGTCCTGAAACGAGTAAAATTGGAAAAAGTTTTGTCATTTTTACATATAGAAGCTTTCGATGGGCTTATAGACAGATCTGATTCGAGAATTATATTCCAACCATGAATTTCATGATAAAATAACACCAAAATATTAAACCAACTTAACAGGTTGGAATAGTTAATTTTCATAGAAGGGATTGATCGACCATGACCGAACAATACCGATTGGCAACACTTGAAGATGCCGAACAATTGCAGGCTGTTACCGTTGATGCCTATGAAACGATTCGGGCCCTGAACATTCCTTTTCCAGCCGGACACGCTACACTGGAAGTTATACAGAATAATATTGTACAGCATGAATGCTATATTCTTGAAAAAGCCGGAGAAATCATTGCCACGGTTACCCTTGATCGAGCCGAAGATGTACAGCGGCAAGCCATCAGCCCCTATCCTTTCATCCGCTGGTTCGCGGTAAGTCCGGCCCATAAAAGCCAGGGCTATGGCTCTAAACTATTGGATTGGGTTGAGCAACATATCATTCTACAGAAGCTTGATGCTCCTGCCGTATTTCTGGCAACGGCGACCCGCCATCCCTGGCTTGCTCCCATGTATGAACGGAGGGGATATGAACCTTTTCATCACAAAACGGTACAGACACCTGAACGGCAGGAAGAGATTGTATTTATGGTCAAAACGCTCGACCCTTCCCGTTATGAGACGCCTTCTGTTCAAACAGGCTGAACAAATAGCGGCTTGGACGAACGTAAACATACATGATATACGATATACGCCGCCTGTGTAAATGAAAACCCGCTCCGAGGAAAGATTCCTTGAGCGGGTTTTTGAATGCTAATCCTTATCGCTTTCACTTTATATAGCCCGCATCATGCCTTCCCGTCGCGCGGCTGTCTGGTTAAGAGCAGCATGATAAACGAAATGATAATAATAGAGCCGGTCCACATCCAGGCCATCGTCTGATTGCCCGAATCCACAGCAACATAGATCGCAGTGGGTACGGTTTGCGTTTTGCCCGGAATATTACCTGCGATCATGAGTGTGGCCCCGAATTCCCCCAGTGCACGAGCGAAACCCAGGATGAACGCCGTCATCAACGCTCTCCCTGCAAGCGGAAGTGAGATATAACGAAATACCTGCCATTCATTCGCTCCGATGGAGCGGCCTGCATCTTCCAGATCCTTATCAATCCCGCTAAAGCCGGATTTCATCGTCTGATATACCAATGGGAAAGCCACCACCACCGAGGCAATCACGGCAGCCCACCAGGAGAAAATGACAGGTGCGGAAAAGATGGCTTCAATCCACTGTCCGAGCAGGCTCTTACGCCCCAGTAACACGAGTAAGATGAATCCGACCACGGTCGGCGGAAGCACAAGCGGAAGCATAAATGCCGTTTCTAGAAAAATTTTGCCACGGAACGAGGTACGCGACATCTTCCAGGCCACAGCGATGCCAAACACTGCTGCGATCACACTGGACAGCAACGCAACTTGAAGAGAAAGACGAACCGGTGGCCAGAATACCGCCCAGTCTATTGCGCTCACATTCATTTCGGAATGGAGAACCCGTATTTAGCAAATACATCAAGCACTTCAGGCGTTTGCAAATACGTGTAGAATTGTTCTGCTTCTGTCCGGTGCTTCGTACCTTCAATAATCCCTACTGGATAATTGGCTGGTGTATAGCTGTTCTTGTCCACTTCAAAAGCAATTTTCACCTGATCAGAAGTGAGTGCATCCGTTTTGTACACAAACCCCGCATCCGCATTGCCTGTTTCTACATATTGCAGAACCTGTCTGACATCCTTGCCCTGTACAAGCTTACCTTCCAACTGATCCCACATTTTGGCATTGGTCAGTGCTTCCTTCGCATAGGTTCCTGCAGGCACACTTTCCGGTATACCAATCGCTACGGTCTTGATAGAATCAGCCGTCAGATCCTTCTCGCTTGTTACGGTATCTGAACGATCCGCTGGAATGATGGCTACCAATGAATTTTGCAGCAAATTCGTCTGATCACCGGATGCAATCAGCTTCTCATCCACGAGCGCGTTCATATTTTTGGTCGCAGCCGATACAAAAACATCTGCTGGCGCGCCTTGTTCAATTTGCTGTTGTAATGCACCGGATGCACCAAAGTTGAAGTTAAGCTCCACATTGGGATTCGCGGCTTCAAAGTTCGTTTCAATTTCCTTCATGGCATCCGTGAGACTGGCTGCCGCTGAGATCGTTAGCTCCACCTTTTCCTGAGGATCTGTTGCCCCAGCCGTTGAACTCTCACCTGATGTCGCTGGTGTTGTACCCGTTTGTTCCATTGCTGTGGATGTATCTTTACTGTCTGTGCTTGCACCACAACCGGCCAATACGAGAGCCAGTCCAAGTGACATACTCCCCAACACATATCCAATACTCTTTTTCATCTACTTCTCCCCCGATGTTATGTTTAGTTATAACTAGATATAATTAATTATATTTCATTATACATAAGATCATTGAAATAGGAAGGTAGTCTTTGACGTGTCTGTTGATGGGCAAGCCATCGATAGCTGAATTGTGGTGGGCGAGTTTATCCTCTCTGGCTGTTAATGGTATAGTACAAGAGACCCCAGCGTTTATCCGGGATGATAAGCGTTGATGAACGAAACGTTATATGATCTGTACCTTGAAGGAGGATCTTCACTGATGACGGAGGAGCAATCCTATACCACCGAAGAAATATCCAAGCTACTCAAAATATCCAAACTGACGGTCTACGATCTAATTAAAAAGGGAGACCTCGTCGCTTATCGCGTCGGCAAACAAATGCGTGTTGACGCCACCGATCTGGAGGCTTATAAACAGCGCTCCAAGCAGCTTCAATCGCCAGCGCACCGGGCCGCTGTGGATTCAGTTCCCCCTTCTGAGTCTTATTCCGGGACGGGAAGTGATCCGACCAATCATGCTGTTCATTCCGCTACAAGTGCTTCGCCTCTATCCAGAGGGACATTCGCAGCCACTACCTCCATGACGGGCAATCCTTCGCCAGCCCATTCGGCCCGTCATCTGGTCATTACAGGACAGGATGTCAGCCTCGATATTCTCATGCGATATATGGAAAAGCACACACGGGATATTCGTCCACTGCGTTCGTTCATGGGTAGTCTCGACGGCTTGATCTCCATGTACCGTGGGGAATCCGATCTGGTCAGTACCCATCTGCTGGATGGAGATACAGGAGAATATAATCTGCCCTACATTCGCAAAATCCTGATTGGCTGGTCATATGTCGTCGTGAATCTGCTAACACGGCCTGCCGGGCTGTATGTGCAACGAGGTAACCCGCGGGGCTTGCAAAACTGGACAGATCTGAAGCAGCCTGAGCTGCGATTGGCTAACCGGGAGAAAGGGTCGGGTGCACGTGTATTACTGGATGAACAATTGCGTCTGCATGGTATCCCTGCTTCCCAGCTGATTGGGTATGACGTGGAAGAAACCAGTCACATGGGTGTAGCTGCCAAGGTCAGTTCCGGTGAAGCCGATGTAGGGATCGGCAGCGAGAAGGCTGCACGACTTGTCGGTCAGGTTGATTTTATTCCACTTGTTCAGGAACGTTACGATCTGGTCATGCTGAAGAAACAAGGGAACGAAGCGTGGATCGAATCAGTACTGCGCATTCTGCAATCACCGGCATTCAGGCAGGAACTGCAATCATTTGAGGGATATGATGTATCCCGAACGGGTGAAATTTTGTATGAAGTCTAGTGCAATGGCACTTGGATTGCTCATAGGATCGCTAAAAAAAAAAGAAGAACCGCCGCTGAAGCTCTGACGGTGGTTCTTCTTTTTTCTCTTCATATTGTAAAGTGATATAAAATAAAATGAATTCCTTATCCCTCACACTATCGTTATCTCGACTTGTCATATACGATACGAGCTACGGCATCATGTTGATGAATGGACTCTTCATTTTTGCAGTCTACCTTAAATTTATTTACCCAGTGCTTCTCATACAGATCTACCGCCACCAGCCTGACGATATCTTCCACAAATCGCGGGTTCTCATATGCACGTTCCGTGACCCGCTTCTCATCAGGCCTTTTGAGTATGGGGTAAAGACAGCTGCTTGCATTGGATTCGGCCACATTCAGCAGCTCTTCCTTCCAATAGCCCGGCAGCGCTTCTCCCGGGTTGGCTTGTACCTGGATACGCAATAACCCCCGCTGGTTGTGCGCGCTATATTCGCTGATCTCCTTCGAACATGGGCATAACGTCGTGACCTGTATATGTAAACCTGTTCTCAGAACAGGGGATTTTCCAGCTTCCCAGATGACATGAACCGTAGCCAAAGAATGATTTAGTCCAGACAAACCGGTTACGGGGGCGGTTCGTTCGTAGAACCAGGGATAGGTCACTTTCAGCTCTGCCTTCGCCTGATTCATCTGTTCGGCCATCTGCTGCGTCAGCGCAACCAGATCCGGAATCCGGTCACTTAACCCTTCTCCGCGACTGTGCTGAAGCTGCTCCATCAAGCGGCTCATGTTAATGCCTTTCGATTCGCGATCCAGCGAAGTCGTCAGCCGGAACGTTCCGATGCTGGACAATCGAACGGGATCTTTGGCCGAAATGACATCCAGAGGATACTTCACCTGATCAATACCGACTTGCTGCAGCTCAAATAGAAAATCATTCTTGCTATTCTGCAAATCCTGCATCTCTTCTTTCCGTACAGGCTTATCTCCCTGTATGGGATCAACGGAGCCGAATAACCGCAAGCGCTCAGCTTTATCCGGTATGATAAAAGAATCGTTCACTACTCGGCTAATCCTGTTATTCTGTTGTACCTTTTGCATTACAAATCCTCCCTCCAGCACATATTTGCGTTAAAAACCGCGCATTCAGCGCCAGAACAGACCCGCTTCGTCCCGCTCAACCTGCTCTAGCAGATCTTCAAAATCAGGACAAGGCTCAATAACGTCTACCACATTCCAGCTACTGTGTCCGTCTTTGGCATATACCTTCCACTGATTCTCTTCCCAGTAAAATCGGGCAATATGCAGTTTTTCCCATTGATATCGTTCTTCAGCGGGCCTTTCTTCGGTCAAAATCAGTTCATTGTCATTCATCTCATACGTTAATTTCACCATGGTGCGCAGTGGTGCCGGGACCTTCTCATGGATATAACCGTTCATCACCGATTGAATTCTCCGAATGGTAAACGAGTCCAGCATGGAGATCACACCCTTTCATCAACATCGTTATGCAATCCAGTTCCATAGCCATGCCAGTACAAATGCACTGCCTAGTGACGTTACGAGCTGTTTGCCTGCCAGTTGCATGGCAAAGACTGCTCCCAACTCCTTGCGAATGGTCCACATCGTCACCAGACATGCCGTTAACGTGGAAGCCAGGTACACAAGAATAAACAGCTGCCCGCCGCTCAAGTCTTCAACGAAGGAACCCTGATCCTGATTCAGCACCAACAATCCGTCTTTTCGCAAAATGGAAAACAGAATGCCGCCTGCGGCATCGCCCGGCAGATGAAAGATCGCAAGTGTCGGCGTCAACGCGCCAGTCAGGGCAGACAGTACCCCCGTCTGCTCCAGCAACGTAGCCACCACACAAATACCGATGAAAATAGGCATCGCCTGCACGAGAAACTGCTTCATGACAGACCGAACGCGCCAGCTAATAGAGCGCCATGATGGCTTTTGCAGAAAGGTCCGGTTAGCATGTAACGGGAGCGTGTCATCCAGCCGATTTCGATTCCACAGACGTGTATGAATTGCACCCGCAAGTACCAGTACAAGCATATAAGGAAAGAACAGCCACGGCTTGCCGCCGGAACTGAATATGGATAGAGAAGCTCCTATCTGGTAGCTGCAAGCAGAACCGAAGGAAATCAATGAAACACAGGCCTTTCGTGTACAGGAGCTGCAGGTACGACTCTGGAACACAGCCACGACATTGCACCCAAAACCACTGAGGACCGGAATCAGATCCTTGCCGTTCATGCCGATTTTGCGCATCCACCCATCCAGCGAGTCGGTAATCCGGTCTTTCAGTCCGCTTTCCTCCGTCGCCGCCACACTGAACCCAATCAGGAATACGACCGGAAATGCCCATATAAACGAATACAAGCCCAGACTAATCATGCCGTAATCTCCGAGCATTATCGCCTGCAGCGGGCTCCATAATCCCGCAGTCATGCGATGGAGCGGTTCAAGAATCCAGGCATCTGCGAGCGGTTGTATCCAGCCGGAGAACAGATAGGCCACATACACTGGTGCTGCAAATAATAATACCAATGCAGCCAAAGCCACAAAACGTCCCCAAACCGTATGCTCAAACATCGTTGTCTGCGGTTCGTCCACAGGCGATTCAGGAGGTGATGCGAGCTCCGGATGCCTCTTCATGGGTCTGGCGGCAACAATCGCCCGGCATATCAGGTCTTGGGTGTTTCCATCCATTTCCCTTGTATTGAGCGGCAGAACGGAAATGCCCAGACCTTTACGGTAATAGTTAACCTGAGCCGATAATCCGGGACCACATTTGTCGGCAAACGTAAGTACCAATACAGCATTTTTGTCTGTGACATCCAGCATACCGAGCAGTAAAGGCAGTTCCTGCACCACATCCGTGCCGCGGATGACCAAGATTACTGTGTCACCAGCTGCGAGCTGATTTAACGTCAGCATGGTCGTGACACTGTCATCCTTCATCCGGATTCCAGGTGTATCGAGTAGTTCAAGCTGGTGCTCAAGCAACTCCGCCCTGCGGACGGTCACCGTGGAGCCCCGCACATTGGATTCCTCGCCTGTATCTCTGCCCGTAAGTCCCCGAAACAGAGCCGATTTGCCCGCGGATTCGAAGCCAACCAGCACCACTTTACGAAGTTCTTCGGGTTGCTCCACAACCGAATTCAGCATGTGCAGTCTTCACCGCAGCAGGACAGATCATCAAGGAACATGCCTTCTTTGCGATAGGTTTCCAGCGGAGCCAGATCCAACCCAAGTCTCTCACCCATGGCCTGAGCCACAACCGCAAAGCGCTGTCTGAATTTATAAATGAAGCAAAATTGGAGTTGACCATGCATGACCTGTGGTCCAGTAATGAACAGTCCGGGGGCAATCGTCGATTCATCCGCCGCTCCCAATTGCAGCTGACCTTCCTTGTTGCGCTCGACGAGATTCTCAATCAGGTGCAAACTGCTGCGGAACCCGGTCGCCAGAATAGGAGCCTGACCCGTCTTAAGCAATCGGGACTCTCCGGAATCGTTCTCGCAATAGAGAACATAACCGCCCGGTTCATCCGGTTCAATCCACTTGACCTCATAACCTTGCATCATGTGTATTCGCATATCCATCATCGCCGCGCGCAGGCGATCCTTCGTATAGGGGCTTAGTTCCACACTTGGATCACTGCTGCCCTTGGCGAGTCCTCGTCCATTACGGTCGATTACCGTTACGTTTTTCCCCAGTTTACTCAGGTGAATAGCTGCATCCACACCGCTCTCATAGCCACCAACGATGACACATTCTTCTCCTTGAACCGCCGTCCAGCTGGAAAATAAACTGCTGTGCACACCATACTCAGCCCCAGGAAACAGGTCCAGTCTCGGATATTGAAATTCACCTGCTGCCCAGATGACATAACGTGTCCACAGTTGTCCATTGGATGTTAAGACCCTGAAGCCTTTCTCCTCCGGAATAACCTCCGAAACATCTACTCCCGTTTGCACAGGCAATTTCTTGAACTGACTCACCACCTGCAAATACTTCGCATACTCCAAGCCTGTTGGGTGTTCTGTTCCCAGTGTGTACGCCGGAGACGTATTCAAAGCCAGGGCGTTCAGATCCATCATGCCATAGGCATTGCTTGTGAACGAAGGGGTGATCAGACGCATTTCCTCCGGCCACGCCAGAAAAGTTGCCCCCACCTCACTGCGTTCCAGCACGGTAAAACGAGACATTCCCAGATCCTGCAGGACAGAGGCCATGCCGATCCCCGCTGGCCCCCCTCCAACAATTACACAATCATAATCAAATGGATCATGCATGTGTCTTACCAGCTTGACTTCGTGACGCCCGGAATTTGCCCTTGATGAGCCAGCTCACGGAACACAATCCGCGATACCTTGAACTTGCGCAAATATCCTCTCGGACGGCCTGTCAGTTCACAGCGATTTTTCAATCGGGTTGGGGAAGCATTGCGCGGCAGTTTCTGCAGCGCTTCATAATCCCCTTTTTCTTTCAGTTCCCGGCGCAGCTCCGCATATTTGGCTACGGTTGCCTGACGTTGTTTTTCACGTACCACTTTTGATTTTTTAGCCATGGTTTACAGCTCCTTTTATAAATTTATTTTTTATACGACTTCAACTGGCCAAGGCAGAGGATTGTCGAAATGCCCCCAATCGGCCTGCATTTCTTCATCACTGAGCAGACATTGGTCAAGTTCGTCTTCAATGATGACGCGTTCCATTTCAATCCCGATCATGACCAACTCGGTCTGACGGTCTCCCCACTGCGCATCCCACTTCTCCAGCACATCTGGCTCCGCACGCAAAATTTCTTCCTTATCAGCTTCCGGCAATGCCGCAACCCAATGTCCGGCAGGGCCAAACTGAATCGACGATCCCGCCTGACTCAGACTTGCAGCAACATCCCCTTTAGCCGCGAGCCAGACCAGCCCTTTGGCACGCACCACTTCTTCCGGCCAGTAGCTCATGAATTCAGCCAGACGAGAAGGATGGAATGGTTTTCGACGACGATACACGAAGGAGCCAATACCGTATTCCTCGGTCTCCGGTGTATGGGATTCCTTCTCCAGCTCCTGAATCCACCCGGCGGACATGCTTGCTTTCTCGAAGTCGAAGAGACCTGTACTCAAAATTTCAGACGGGTTGACCTGTCCGTTCACAGTCCGAATGATTTTGGCCTTAGGCTGAAGCTTGCGGATGACACCTTCAAGCTTGTTCAGCTCCACGTCATCGACCAGATCACATTTGTTCAGCAACAGGACATCACAAGTCTCTATCTGATCAATCAGCAGGTCCACAACATCGCGGGTATCTTCCTCACCTGTGGCCTGGTTCCGATCCAGCAGACTCTGCCCTGAGGCAAAATCATGCCAGAATCGATGGGCATCCACGACGGTTACCAGACAATCCAGCTTCGCCAGACTTGTCAGATCAATACCTGACTCCTCGTCTGCATATGTAAAGGTCTGTGCTACCGGCACAGGTTCACTGATGCCTGTCGATTCAATCAGGATATAATCAAACCTGCCTTCGTTCACCAGCTTCTCAATCTCCTGCATCAGATCATCCCGCAAGGTGCAGCAGATGCAGCCATTGGACAGCTCCACCAGCTTTTCTTCGGTGCGCGACAACGTCGCCTCACCCTTCACCAGAGCGGCATCGATGTTGACCTCACTCATGTCATTAACGATGACGGCGACCTTGAGCCCCTGCCGATTGTGCAGTACGTGATTAAGAACGGTTGTTTTACCTGAACCGAGGTAACCGCTAAGAACAGTTACCGGAACCTGCTTTTGTGTCATGTGTATCTACTCCTTATGGTTGTGGTCCATATACCTCTGACCTTAATAGTAATTATTACGATTAACAACAATGACTATAATCCTGTTGAACCATGTTGTCAAATCATTTTTGTTTTTCTCGCGCGAGGTGGCCGCTTGGGTCACGGATCGTCCTCCGATCGTTGTTGTCTCATATCTGGAATCGGCAGGCAGCATATATGACAAATAGGTCATCGTTAAAAACACCCCCGCTCTCCTTCACGGTCGATACCATATACAGCGGAAGAAAGGTCGTGGTGGCTCCAAATACGTATGAAGCAAACAGCATGACTACACTGCTGATCAGCCGTGGTCTGCTGCGCCTGATGTCAGATTGATCCCGCACTCTTCGTTCATACAATATGGAGAACCACAACTACTAAATTAAAAATACGGAAACAGTAAAAAACGGTCACCTAATTGAGGTCACCGTTTTTTGCGTCATTCGCTATTGTATTAGCATATTAACTTATTAATTAATCATTAAATTAATCACTTATTCACGTACTTACGTATTCACGTATTTAACTAGCAGTTATCAGTTACTCGCCATTTGACTGCAACTTTTGCAGTGACTCTTCAGCCAGCGCTGCCAGAAGATGTGCGCCAAGCGGCAGTGCCCGTTCGTCCACATCGAATGCAGGATGATGCCATTCGTGTGGGCCTGACGTTCCGAGGAAGAGGAACAGTCCCGGAACCTCCTTTTGGTAAAAGGAAAAATCTTCGCCAGCCGGGGAAGGTATCGGTCGGATACTGTTCAACCCCACCTCGCTCGCGACTTGCTCAGCCGCTGCAGCCAATGACGCATCATTGACCACGGCAGGTGGTCCCTGAATCCAGCGCACGGTAGCCCGTGTCCCATAGGCTGCTGCGACACCGGCAACCACCTGATTGAAACGCTCGCGAATCCGGGCACGCACCTTCTCGTCAAAGGTACGCACGGTGCCGTCCAATATGGCTTCTTCAGGAATGACGTTCCAAGCGGTGCCGCTGTTAATTTTGGTCACACTGATCACGGCGCTCTCCTGTGCTCCAACATTACGACTCACGATGGCCTGTAATGCAGTCACAATATGAGAGGCCACCACAATCGGGTCAATGCCCGCTTCCGGAACTGCCGCATGGGTTCCGACACCCTCCACTTTAACCACAAAACCATCTGCCGCTGCAAGCAGCGCTCCTTCACGGATACCTACCGTACCGACCTGCAGATCCGGTTTGTTATGCAACCCAAAAATAGACTGAACTTCGGATAGCGCTCCGCTCTGAATAACCTGCCGTGCCCCCGTCGCCTTCTCCTCCGAAGGCTGGAAAATCAAACGAACCTTGCCCGGCAGCCGGGACTCTCGCTGTTTCAACAATCGTGCAGCACCGATCAAAATGGCGGTGTGTGCATCATGACCGCAGGCGTGCATTCGGCCAGCGATTTGCGAGGCATACTCCAGCTTCGTTTCTTCCTGGATCGGCAGGGCATCAATATCTGCGCGTAAGGCCACTACCGGGCCATTGCCCTGCCCAATTTCAGCGATAAGGCCCGTTCGCAGCGAATATTCATCTGCAATCCGTACCCCTTCCTCCACCAACCAGCCTCGAATGGCTTCTGTCGTTTCCCGTTCCTCTCCGGATAGCTCGGGGTTACGATGCAAATGTCGCCGAATCGCGGTTAAGTGCTCTGCGAATTCTTCATCCTGCCCAACGTAAATTTCATGCTTGCGGCTTTGTTCTTCTTGCTCTGCCTGTTGCTCAGGCTGTTTCAGATCACTGCTCACGATATTGCCTCCTTTTATCATCGTATGTGCCATGTAAGATGGGTTAATATATTCACGGGTCACTTCAACAGGTATGCTCTATAACATATATATGCCTAACCGATCACCGCTTGCGCAGGTGTCGACTCATGCGCAAATTCGCCCAGTCCCTGCTCATCCAGCGCCTCACGCAATAATTCAAATGAACGAATGCGTTTGGCAAAATCACGTGTCGCTGTGGTAACAATCAGTTCGTCCACGGCAAAATCCTGCTGGAATTTCACCAGAGCCGAACCAACCGTTTCCTTCGTACCTCTCGTCACACTTGGCTCCAGAATCTCGATCCGATACTTCTCGTTCGATTGCCGTCCGAATTCTTCCGCCTGCTCAACGGAACCAACCGTCAATACCTTGCCATTCTCCAGATGGATCTTGACCAGCATATGTTCACTTGCCAGTCCTTCGGCTTCTTCCGCACTCTCCGCCACAATCAATGATATAGCGAGGATGGCATATGGCTCCCGTCCATGTGAGCGGTCGAATTGTTCGCTATAAGTTCGCAGAGCCTCCAGAGCAACCTCCGTATTGCTATTAATAAACAATGAAAATACATAAGGCAGTCCCAATTCTGCCGCCATGCCTGCGCTATCGATACTTGCTCCAAGCACGTATAGCTCGGCCGGGATTTCGGATACCGGCGCAGCGCTCAAGCCGGCCAAAGGATGTGTTTCGTCTTCATACGGTTCATTATGAATGAACTGCTTCACCTGATTGATTTTCTCTTTCAGTGAAGCGGCTTCCTGAATCCCTTGCTGTAGTGCCTGCGTGGAGCGGGGCAATCCTCCCGGTGCACGTCCAATACCCAGATCAATTCTCCCCGGACCAAGCGCAGAAAGCACATTGAAGTTCTCGGCCACTTTGTAAGGACTATAATGTTGCAGCATCACCCCGCCAGAACCGAGACGAATCCGCTCTGTATGCGCCAGCAAGTGGGAAATGAGCACTTCCGGTGAGGAGCCGGCAACATGACCTGAATCATGATGTTCCGATACCCAGAAACGATGAAATCCAAGCTGTTCAGCCCGCTGTACCAATTCAATCGTATGCCGAAAAGCATCAATCGGCGTCTCCCCTTCATAGATCGGGGTTTGATCCAATATGCCAACACGAATACCCATCCTATTCTCCTCCTTCGATCATGCCGAACCTGACTTTTTAAAATCCGTTCTTACTTCCGTTAATAAGTCTCTATAGCTGCCGCAGCAGTTCCCCGAAAGGCTCTGCAAAAGGCGAATGTTCTTCTTTTAACGTAACGACGCTGATCTGCAATGATACACCTGCAACCTCATGTACCTGAATAGGAAACAGCTCCTGATCCTGCACTTCCTTTTGCACTGTCAGACCTGGGAGAAACGCAATACCTGCTCCTTGCTTCACCAGCTTCTTCGCCGTTTCCGAATTATCAACGTGATATGTAATATCCGGCGGGTGCTCCAGCGAGTCAAAGGCCCGGTGAATGCGCAGCCAGTCCAGTGAACCACATTCAAAAAAGACCAGCTGTTCATTCCTGATCGCCTCCATGCTGACATGCCCGCGTTCAATAAATGGATGGCCTTTGTACACGTATAACTGGATTGGATCTTCATAAAAAGCAACCGTACGGATCGCAGGATGCATGACCTTCCGCACAAAAGCAAGATCGATTTCCTGACCCAGCAGCTTGGCGACGAGTTGGTCCGTCGTCGCTGTAGTCAGTTTGATGTTCACCTCAGGGTAAGCTTCCTTGATTTTGGGCAGAAAGTCGGGAATGACATAGTTAGATACGGATACCGTACTGCCGAGTCGAAGTGCATCGGGCGTCGTACGGCGTTGCTGTATTTTCTGTCTGCCCTTCTGAATCACTTGCAGCACCTGCTGGGCGTAGGGAAGGAACTTTCTCCCCTCTTCCGTGAGCACAATCTGTTTGCCAAGACGGTCAAACAATTTGCAGCCGAGTTCACGTTCAAGGGACTGAATACGAGCGGTGACAGAAGGTTGGGACAAAAAGAGTACCTCGGCAGCCTTATTGAAGCTTCCGTAATGATTGATGTATACAAATGCTTCAATGTTCTCAATATTCATAAGCGCCCCCCGAATCCACGTCCGCAGACGTTATCTATATCTATTTATCCAATGAATTTACTTGGTTTTATGATATCGTAATACCATTCTTTTCCAGAGTCAATATCAATTCTTCCAGGGAACGATTCAATCTTGTAGTAATGTCCGCCGAAAGCACATATTTTCCGTCATCGAGTCGATCAATTCCCTGATCAACTGCATATACTCCGCCGAGAATATGTCTTCCGCCAAGTGCTGCCAGAACAGGCTTCAATGCATAATCGATGGCGAGCAGATGGGCAATCGAGCCGCCGATGACTAATGGAAGAGCAAGCTTGCCCCGCAGTCCTTCCTGAGGGATCAGATCCAGGAACAGCTTCAGCACACCTGAGTACGATGCTTTGTATACCGGTGTTGCCACGATGACTGCATCTGCGGCTTCGACAACAGCAAGCGCATCACGAATGAATGAGCTATCAAACTTGGCCTGCACTAGATCTTCCGCTGGCAGGTCTGCTACATGAATCACCTCAACGGTAATGCCTGCCTCTTTTAATATATTGCTGCTGTAATCCGTAAGGCCTGTCAGACGCGAACGTTTGGAAGGCGATCCGGCAATAATAACGACATGTGACATCATGATTCCTCCTTGGAATAGCGGTCAAGCCGCTCCATTTACTTTGGGGTCCAACCGATCGCGAATATCGTCTCCAATCAGATTAACCGCCAGCACAAACATGGTAATTGCAAGTCCCGGGAAGGTACAGATCCACCAGGCAACCGTCAGATAACCTCTCCCTTGCGAGAGCAACGCTCCCCAATCCGGAATTTCCTTCAACACACCAAGTCCAAGAAAGCTGAGCCCGGAGCCTGTCAGAATGGAGGTACCCACGCCCAGCGTCGCCATAACCAGCAAAGGTGACAACGAATGAGGCAGTACATGCTTCCAGAAAATACGGGCATTGGAGCCCCCAAGTGAACGTGTAGCTGTAATAAAAGGCAAACCTTTAACGGACATGACCTGCCCACGCATCACCCGTGCATATCCTGGAATGGAGGATACCGCAACAGCCAGTGCAATGTTAAGCAGTCCAGGTCCCAACGCTGCCGCAACGGATAATGCCAGTAACACGCCTGGAACAGCCATCAGAATATCGACGGCACGCATGGTGATTGTGTCCAAAACACCTCCTGCATAGCCGGCAATAATGCCAAGAGCACTGCCCACAATACCACCCACCAGCACCGAGGCAAATCCAATCAGCAGTGAATCCCTGCTGCCATGCACAACCACACTGAAGATATCCCTGCCAAAATAATCGGTCCCAAACAGGTGCGCAGCAGAGGGAGCCTGCAGGATGGCATCCGTCATCATCTGAGTTGGATCATAAGGTGCAATCCATGCCGGCACGATTGCACAAGTGACGGTAAACACCACGACCAGCAAAGCTGCATAAAAGAATAAACGGGATACCGTGAATGAGACGCGTTGACGCAGGGGACGGCGACTCCAGAGGCGTAAACGCCCTGTTCTGGCCGTCCAACCTTTTTCGTCACCCACCAATGGTTTCATGCTCATAAGACTCCTCCTTCCTCACTACGCGTTCAGATGTTTCAGACTGTTCCATCCGTCCTCACGTTCGGACTGCACGCCTAACTCTGGGATCAATGTACGCATAAGAGATATCCACCAGTAAATTCAACACGACATAGATAATTGCTGTGAAAAAGACTACGCCCTGCACAACAGGCAGGTCTTTGGCCATCAACGCATCCGCGATGATTCTGCCTATGCCCTGTCTGGAGAAGACCGTCTCCACCACGACGGTTCCTGCAAGCAAATCACCAATCAACATGCCGATGACCGTCACCGCAGGAATCAGTGCATTACGCAGTGCATGACCGTACATGATGGTCCGCTGTGAAAGACCTTTTGCTCGTAATGCCACGATAAACGGCTCGTTCACCACTTCCAGCATGCTGTTACGCACCATACGTACGATGAAACCCGCACCGACGAGGCCTAGTGTTGCAGCAGGAAGCACCAATGAACTGAATCCGTCGGAGCCCATCGCCGGGAACCAGCCGAGCTGAACCGAGAACAACAGGATCAACAGAATGCCGGTCCAGAAGGTGGGCATGGAGATGCCAAACAATCCAACGAGCCGGGCGATGAAATCAATCACGCCATTACGATGAATGGCAGACAATACGCCGAGCGTAATACCAATGGTTATCGCTATGATTGAGCTGAGCGCGGTCAGCGCCAGTGTGGCAGGGAAATGTTCCAATATTTTGGGCAGCACCGGGTCGGAATTGATCATTGATTTGCCGAAATCGCCGCGCAGCATGTCTCCGAAATAGTTGGCAAACTGGATGTAAAACGGCTGATCCAGACCCAGCTGAACCCGCAGATTCTGAATCATCTCGGGTGTTGCCGATGACGGGTCCAGCATAAGCAGGACCGGATCACCCGGCAGCAGATACATGATGCAGTACACCAACACCGAAGCTCCCAAAATAACCAGAAGCGATGTAGCAAGTCTTGTCAGTATCGTTTGAACCATACCGGGTCGTCTCCTTCCTGTCTGCATAATTGACGTTTCGTATTATGGCTGAATCCGAACATCGTTGAACAACGGATAACCGAGTGAATCAAACTTGATGCCCTGCACCGACTTGGATGCAGCCACCGTATAAGGGAACACATAGATTGGCAAAATTACAGCCTGCTCGATCAGATATTGTTGAATCTGATTATAGATATCCACGCGTTTATCCGGATCAGTCTCCACCGCTCCCTGTTCCAGCAGTTTATCGATCTTCGGATCAGATAAACCGGATAAAGTCGGACGTTCACCTTCTGCACTCGTATGATAGAAGGCATAGAGCGCATTCGGATCAGAATTGACCTGGCTGTTGCCATAGAGATCATAATCCCAGTTCTGATAAATGACCGTAGCAACGTCCTTCGTAATTTCAACCTCAACAGCTATACCCACCTGCTTGAGTTGCTGCTGAATAATCGCTGCAATGTCGTTACGCTTCTCCCGGTTCGGCGAACCGTCCACATAATGCAGGGTCAGCTTCTTACCATCTTTTTCACGAATGCCATCTGCTCCCTTGACCCAACCTTGCTCATCAAGCAGCTGATTGGCCTTGTTGATATCCGGATTGATACTTCCTTCCAGAGAAGTATCATAACCGAGGATTCCCGGAGACAGTGCAGACCACGCGCGTTCGTAGTTGCCCAGATACAGTGTCTTCACGATGGACTCCACATCAACTGCAGATTGCACCGCCTGTCTGACTTTCACATCATCCCAAGGCGCTTTGCGCAGATTGAAGAAGAGAGTATACGGCAAACCAACGGTATTGGCTTGAAGCAATTGCTGGTTCGGATCGTTCTTCAGGGCAGCAATATTTTGCGGCGGAACAGTCTCCGCTGCGAGTACTTGCTTACTCTGAACACTGCCGATACGCGTTGCTTCTTCCGGTACAATTTTGAACGTAATCGTATCAATATGCGGGGCGCCTTCATTTTCAACAGTTGCGGTAGCCCAGTTGTAATCCTTGTTTTTGGCGACAACGATATCCGCATTTTCATCCCATTTCACAAAGGTATACGGACCAGTCCCCACCGGATTTTTACCCAGTTGATCCCCATATTTCTTGGCGGCTGTAGGTGATACGATTCCTAGCAAGGCCTGACTCAAGTTACCGAGAAAAGCTTGCGAAGGTTGTTCCAGATTTACCTTAATGGTGTATTCATCAATGACCTCCGAGGAGCTATAAGGTCTAATCAGGGCAAGGGAATTGGCGGCTTTGGTGGCCGGATCGATTACCCGATCCAGATTGAACTTCACGGCTTCCGCGTTAAATGGTGTGCCATCATGGAACTTCACATCTTCACGCAGTTTAAACGTATAACTTTTGCCATCCTCCGATACACTCCACTCCTTGGCGAGCCAAGGTTTAATGGAACCATCCGGCAGCTGTACCACCAGATTGTCATAGATCGTTCGGATCGCACGTACGGTTACTGCAAGGCCACTTCGATGTGGGTCCAGCGTATCCGGCGATGTGGCGAGTGCGTAGGTTAGATTCCCACCTTCTGCTTGCCCAGCCGCCTGCTCCCCACCGGAAGCCTGAACTGCACTGTTCGAGTTACCTGCCGCTCCGCAACCGGATAATACCAGCACCAATACTGCCGCCAATGCCATATATTTCATCCATGAGATAGACCTGTTCATATAGCTTCCCCCTCTGTGTATACAGGTGTCATTGATTCATTGAATTAATGAATTATAGATTTTTTATTAACATAACCTATCCGTTAACTTGGTTTTAGGTCATCATTCGGCACCTTCCGCATATGCAATCCGAATATTTCATCAGGATACCTCATTCCTAGACTACTACCGAATTTCAGCTATCTAATTGTTTCTCAAGCCTCGGTTCCAACTTGCTCCCGGGCAGCCGTGTAACGATTCACCGGAATTTGCACACCGAGATTGCCACGCAATGTGTCATGCTCATATTCGGTGCGATAGATGCCACGCTCTTGCAGAATCGGAACAACCAGTTCCACAAAATCGGCCAATCCACTTGGCAGTTCGGAATGAATAATGAATCCATCCGCCGCTTCGGCTTCGAACCATTCCTGGATCTTGTCAGCCACCTGCTCCGGTGTACCAAGGAATTTGCTCTTCGGTGTTGCTGCCCGCAGGGCTACTTCACGCAGCGTCAATCCTTGCTCTTTGGCATCCCGCTTGATTTTGTCCGTACCACTACGGAAGCTGTTGCTACCAATGCCATTTAATTCAGGGAATGGTTCATCCAGCGGATACTGGGAGAAGTCATGATGCTCGAAGAAACGTCCCAGGTAATCCAGCGCTTTATCGATAGTGACCAGGCTGGCAATCTCCTGATATTTCTGTTCTGCTTCTTCTTCTGTCCGTCCGATAATTGGATTGATCCCTGGCAAAATGACGATATCCTGTGTGGAACGTCCATAGGTTGTTGCGCGGGTTTTGACATCTTTGTAGAAGGCCTGTGCATCCTCAATTGAATCATGTCCTGTGAAAACAGCATCCGCTTCTTTGGCAGCAAGGGTCTTGCCATCTTCTGAAGAACCTGCCTGGAAAATAACCGGCTGCCCCTGCTTTGAACGTGCAATGTTAAGTGGACCCTGTACGGAGAAGAACTCTCCTTCATGATTGAGTGTGTGCAGCTTGGATGGATCGAAGAAAACGCCGCTTTCTTTGTCTCTTACAAAAGCATCGTCTTCCCACGAATCCCACAAGCCCTTGGTCACCTGCAAATATTCGGTTGCAATCCGGTAACGTTCCGGGTGGGTAGGATGGTTGCTTTTACTGTAGTTTTTGGCTGAGCCTTCAAGCGGGGATGTAACCACGTTCCAACCAGCGCGGCCATTACTGATCAGATCAAGGGAACCGAACTGTCTGGCAACTGTGAATGGATCACTATAGGAGGTGGAAAGTGTTCCAACCAGACCGATTCGTGACGTAATGGCGGCCAGGGCGGACAACAAACTGATTGGCTCAAATCGATTCAAGAAGTGAGGTATGGATTTCTCGGTAATATAAAGACCGTCAGCGATAAAAACGAGATCGAATTTGCCTTCTTCTGCCTTCAACGTTTGGCGTTTGTAAAATTCAAAATTCACACTGGCATCCGATTGAATCTCCGGGTGTCTCCAAGTCGTCATGCTGCCTCCGACACCGTGGACAATCGCTCCAAATTTCAAACTGCGTTGAGCCGTCATAACCATTCCGCCTTCCTTGGATTAGGATATATCAAGAAATTTCTAAAGTCCGATCTGATATGGATTACGAATGAAGAAAATTCAAAAGTTAACTATTCCTATGAGTTTGGTCAGCTTTAATTTCACAAATCTTATCACTGCCCCGCACATCGGTCAACAGCGTTGCTTATAGAACTTTTCTATATAAGGATTGGATATCTGTATAAGAGGATGGATTATGGCTTATAAAAGTCCCCGACTGCTGCACACTGATATGTCAGCCTTTAGCAGCCGGAAACTGCTTTATCAAGAGATCCGCCACGTCCGGTCAGACTGCTGCTTCATCAGGCTGGGCGAGAAGTTCCGCCAGTTTCTCCAAATCAGGCTCCAGCAATGCTTCATACTTGCCGTCTCCACCCACTTCAATGACAGGTACATGTCGAATGCCATATTTGGCTTCAAGCACGTCCCTCAGCACATCGTTCCCTTGCACTTCGATGTTCTCAAAAGGCTGGTTGCGGGCCGTTAGGAATGCCTTAACCTCCCCGCAGAAATGACAGCCTGTTTTGCTCCAGAGCACTACTTTTTTCGATGTAGAAGACATCGGCATACCTCCTGATTGATTCATTGTCAGATCAGGGTTGGATGACCACCCAGACCATTAATTCCTATCTGTTAAATAAGAATTATGGCTATAAATGTACTCCTCACCTCTTCAAGCGTCAATGGATCTGCCAATAGAATAAACCTATAAGAGGATAGAAAGATTAAATTTTAAATTTGAAAAGAGCTCTGCAAGAGCTCCCATTATCCCTTGAACGCATCCCTAACCATGTTGAAAATGTTCGGATGACGCTCTTGGAGTTTATACAAAATGCTCGTGGAAAAGTAATTTGCTAATCTCTCTATCGTTTCATTTCGTGATTCGTGATATATGTATAGTTCGGATGCGGACAGATGTATAGCGATACGCTTTACATCACATTCCGCATCATGCTGTCGTGCCGATATACAAGGCAGCCGAACCCGGTCATTACAAATCTTCGTTCAAGAGCTGGGGAGGAGCTATAATGGGCCAGCCTTCTTCGATCGTACGCAATTGGTTCGCAGATACATGAACGATATGCCCGAATTGCACTCCCCACCGTTCCGCAGCATAAGGGGTTGCAAACCTCCTGCGTTTATTGCCACTAATCTGGTACCATGTATCCCTTTCATTCGTCGCGGCAACAATCATGCCTTCCTCCAGCGCATCCCGGTTGCTCTGAACGGGTTGAGCATGAACATGACTTCTTTCCAGGGGCCAGCCCTGTACCTCACCCGCAGATACCAGTGGCTCACCTGCGGGTACGCCGAGCAGATCCGGTTTTGCAACCAAAACAGGAGAAATGCCGCGTGGAACCGGGATATTCAGCTTACGTCGCTGTCCACGCATCAGTCGATAAACATCGCCCTTGATATCAGAGATGAAACAACCCTCCGGGTAAAAGTCCGTACTGCGTCTCAGCTTATGAGTTACATCGCTGCTGCCCTTAGTGGAAATGCGCTGTCGCAGGTCAGGGGTGTCTGTCTTGCCCAGGGGTGTCTTGTTCTCCTGCTGACTGGTCGACACCTTGGCACGCAACGAGAGCCGAGAAGTATCGGCAACCAACGCATGGGGATCTCCCCATTTCTGAGTATAAAACTGTTCGTTATCCTTATTTACGACTTCATAATCCTGTTCTCCCAGCGCCTTCATGCTTACACTTCCGTAGTGATGTATGAAGGCATCTCCGGCTACCCCCAGCCTGTATCCCGCCAGCTTCGCCCGAATGATCCAGTCGTCATCTTCAAAATTGCCCACGGCGTAACCTTCATCAAGATAACCTACCCGCTCCAGCAATTCCCGTGAGAACAGCCAGCAAAATCCGACCAGCCTGTCGGTCTCCCGATGTTTCGTGGCATCCGGGCGATTATGTCGGGCAGCAAAAGACCACATGTCCTCCACATCACTGTATGGGACTTCAATCTGCTGATCTCCGCCGATGTAATTTGTAACCGGACCCACAACTCCCATCTCGGGATGACTGTCAAGACAGGTCATCATGTTTTCCAACCAGCCCGGGGTGACCAGTGTATCGTTGTTCAGCACGACGATATGTCGCCCCCTCGCCATCATCAGTCCATGATTGACACCGCCGGCAAAACCACGATTCTTATCCAGCGCAGCGACCCTTACCATGCCACCTTTGCGAAGCACGGCTTCCGCCGTGCCATCCTTGGATGCGTTATCCACAACAATAATTTCAAAGGGGGCCGGTGTATGCTTTTCAATACTGGACACACATTGCAGGACATATTCGCGCTGGTTGTACGTCGGAATAATAATGCTTACGCCTTCGAATACCAGCCCGAATGAGCTTTCCCCCTGTCGTACGCCCTCATCATAGCCTCTATGGTAGCCCTGCTTATACAGTTTTGCGTTCTTGGCTGCCCGTTTGCCTGAGCCTTGGCGTCTAATCTTCCCTCCACTCCGGCTTCGAGCTGCATGCAAAACAACGGTTTCGGATGATGATGCTTTCCGCTGTTTTGAACGTCTGCCTGATGTGCTCATGTTGCTTCCTCCATTTCCCCTCGTCTGGATACACATTACGATGAACGTTGCACCAGACCGTCCATTAGAGATGAAGCTCTCCTGTAACCAATTTGTCAGCCAAATGTCCAAAATCTATGGCAACCCGCCCCAGTTCACCAGCGATTCGGCGGCACAAAATGACGGCCGGAATTCCCGCTGCTACCAGAGCGATATCGAACGAATGCTCCGCAGTCTGCTGCATCACTCTCTGGATATCCACAACACCATCCACTGTTCCTATGATGCCTGTCACTTGCACCCCATGGCCGTTCAACAACGCCCCGAGCTCTGCAGCTTGGCTTCCAATCAGCAGCACCCGGCGCCCCTGTACCACAGGCAACAACAGACCCGAATGATGCAGGCTGTAGTTAATCGTGGAACTGGTCAGATTCAGACGGGACCAGTCAATGCCGAAATGGCGCAATACTGGAAATAAAAGTCCCTGAAAAGTAGGCGCACGCGAGATGGGGACACCGATCCAATCCGCGCCGCGAATGGCTTCCGCGAGCTCAGCGCGGATGTCTGGGGTGGAGCGTGGCACCCCTGCATAAGGCAGAAACGGTGCCAGCTCCTGCACTTGCTCGCCGGGCAGCACCGTATCGGCTGCCAGGGTCAGCAGTTCGCCATCTCCGAGGCGAACGACAGACAGGGGGCGCTGCGCATCCAGCGCCCCCTGGATATGGACAGCCATCTCATGAGGGCTGGCCAGCCGGGTTAGGGTGGGCGCATATTGGCGGAATCCCGCCTCGATCAGATCTGCCGCCGCCACGGCAGGCAGAATATGATCGGGCGGGATGTGCTGCGCCACCAGCGCCTCCCCGCCCGCGAACACGCCGTCGCGGAAGCCCTCGGCGTAGCCGCTCTCGGGCGCTGCTGCCGGCAGCGCAGGCGCCATTGCCCTTGCGCTGCCAGCATGCGCGGCAGCGCTTTCCCGCCCCGCGGGGGCGACACCACCGTGTCGGTGTGTCGCTTGCGGCGGGGCGGGGCCAGCACCGCTGGCAGGCAGCGCCTGTGGCGTGCTGGCTTGCGGTGCTGGCCCGGGCGCACGCTGCGCAGCCGTGCGCTGTTTGGCGCGGGCACCTGGGGCCCGCCCGCCCCGCGGCGCAGCATGCCCGCGGCCTGCAACTGCGCGCTTGCCCGTTTTGGCTCGCGCCCCTTTACGGCCACGGCTCACGCCTGCACGCTCGCCTGATTTTACGCGGGTGCCTGCACTGCCTCGCCCTTCGGCTGTTTTTGCCCCTGTTTTGGTTCGTGCTCCTGCGCTACTACCACGTCTTGCACCGGTGCGCCCGCTGGCTTTGCCTTTCGGTTCTGCAAGAAGCTTGCGCTCTATTCCTGCGAGTTCCACATTCCCCTGCTTCGCGCCTTGGTTTCCCCATTCGTGATTCGAACTTGCTTTGGGCTGCACTCCCACAGATACGTACAAGGAGCCGGCATGACCGCCCAGTGTCTTCTTCCTGCCCAAGTCGCTGCGTTTTGCTACTCTCACGGCATTCCCTCCCTTGGCATGCACGAGGAGTGCCGCCGCTGCACAAAGCGCCGGAGCATTCTTCCGGCTCCGGCGCAGGTTGTTCTGCTCTCATGGGACCTCTCACAGCGGCAGCATCAGGCGCATATATTTTAGGGCAGTTGACCCTTCATGCGGATGGCTGCTTCCTGAAGCGATTGGAACGTCCCGGCATCACTCCAATATTTTTGCAAAATATCGTATTCCAGTCCTCCAGCTGCTGCATAATGATTGTTCACGTCCGTAATTTCGAGTTCGCCGCGTGCAGAAGGCGCAATGTTCTGAATGAGGTTGAATACATGGTCATCATACATATATATGCCAGTAACACAATAAGAGGTCTTCGGATCACTCGGTTTTTCCTCAATGTATGAGATTCGTTCCGGATGCTGTGGATCAAACACCGGCACCCCATACCGCCGTGCATCGTCCACTTCTTTGAGCAAGACACGAGCTGTACCCGCAGGCTGCTGCATATACCGGTCCACATAAGGCTTCAAATCGTCGCTAAACAGATTGTCTCCCAGCAGCACAACGAATTTCTCTCCAGGAAGGATAAACGATGTCGCCAGATCCAATGCTTCGGCAATCCCGCCTGCCTTTTCCTGAATCCGATACGTTAGCTTGACGCCATGATCTGCTCCACCACCCAAATACTCCGTGTATAACCCAGCGGAATGTTTGTTGATCACTATCAATATCTCTTCAATGCCTGCCTGGCGGAGTCTGTCGATGCCATACATAATCATCGGATGCTTGCCGACTGGAATCAGATGCTTGTTAATCAGCCGGGTCAGAGGATACAGTCGTGTTCCTGTTCCGCCAGCAAGAATTACACCTTTCATTCCACTATCCCTCCTTCATCGGATGTCTCAATATATTTAAGGGGATCGACATTCCATTTGTTGATAAAAATGGATCGATTGCGCTCAAGCAACTGTTTCCATGCTACAGGATCGGTCTTCAGGAAACTCGCGCTGCCGCGATGATGTACCAGGACATCCCCGCATACTAGCAAACGATAGCCTTTCTGGCAGGCCCGGTAGCAATAATCGTCATCTTCATAGTGTCCCGGCGAATAGACTTCGTCAAGCACACCAATGTCCTCCATCACACTTCGCCGCATGAGCATACATAAGCCGACAATTCGTCTGACTTCCTTCCATCTGGAAGAATCGACTATATTGTTGGCAGCTGCCAGTTCCTGAAAATGTGCCATGTCCCGGAACTCAAGCTCTACCTGCTGGATACCACTTGCATAGTTGGTCACCGGACCTGTAATGCCAATGTTTGCTTCACTGTAGAGGGCTGCCCGCAGATTTGCGAGCCAGCGGGTGGTAACTGTAACATCGTTATTCAGCAGCAATAGCTCATCACCACAGGCTGCACGGAGCCCGGCATTGCAAGCCGCCGGGAAACCCCGATTGTCCGGCAACCGAACAAAACGAATTCGTTCCCGTGCACAATACGCTGCTGTTCCGTCAACCGAGCCATTATCCACAACGATGATTTCATAAGATGTATGAGAATCGGTATATTTTCGAATGGCATCGATACACGGCTTCAGCAGTTCCAGCCCATTGTACGTCGGAATAATAATACTCGTCAGTGTCATCTGGCGTTCCTCCTGTAGGCCACTTCAGCACGAGAAATGGATCGGGCTTGTGACTTATTGCCGCCCATATCCAGCCAGGTTGCAATCGCCTCCAGATGGTCGCCAATGATCAATCGGGCGACTTCGTTGCCGCTGCCCGTATTGGTGGAACGCAGGCGATTGGAACGAATGACATCCACTTGACTGGGTGCAGTCACTTTTAATCCATGCTGAATGGCTAGACTTTGCGCTTTGGGAGGAACGGCCAGCGCCTCCGGTTTTACGATCTGGATCATCTTACGTGAGAGGGCATGAGGTACAGCCGTCAACGAATTGGAACCCAGATCCGAACGATTAAGCACACGGTTGAGATATGCCTTGATCCGGCTCACTTCATCCTGGCGGGCAAATGGAGGCAACAGCGATGAAAGATTGTTCAGTGCCACGTCATCTCCCCGGTCGACCGCATACAGAAACGGGGCGAGTTGCTCTGCCGGGACGACCATATCCCCATCCACAAAGAGAAGGGTCTCCGCCTCCGTCATTTTGGCCCCCAAGGCGCGGCCTACATCATGTCCCGCCCGGTCAGGTTCATAGACCAGCGTGATGCCAGGCTGTTCAAGCACCTGTGTCAGACTGTTGTCCGTTGTTCCATTCAATACCACAACGATATCTGTCAGCGGTAAACGTTTCAGTTGTACAAGTACTTGCCCCAGCGTAAGTTCCTCATTGCAGGCACAGACGACTGCAGCGGCAGGTTTATTCAGGGCAAGTGGAATAATATTCAACGAGCGTCCCGCAGCTTGAGCATAACCCTGCATGAATGCTTTCCCTGCCTGCATTGCAGCAGAATAACTCCTTAGCTCCGCTGAGATCGCAGCCCCATGCTCCTGCCATGTTGAACGCGCATGTTGTTCAATCGATTGTTCATTTTCCAACGTCATGCGTCCTGCCCGTTGCCCTGCGCTGAATGCTTCATGCAATACGGACTTGTTCATTGCCGACCTGCTCGATGCTGAACTCTTTTGCGGCGATTTAGTCAGGCTCTTCCTGCCCATGGTTCTGGTTCTGTTCCTTGGTGTTCGTCTGCCTGCTGTCCGTTGACGACGGACACCCCCTGAACGCTCCTTCATTTCCTCACCTCCAGCATGCTGCATCTTTTGACGAGGTTTCTTTCTTGTTTTAGGCAACATGCTCACCTCGTCAGGCTACGAACACGCTGCAGATCGGAATGTCCTCCGCGTGGGCCAAGTGTATCGGTTATCCACCTGATCGCTGTCAGATGATCATTCCAGACCAATTGACTGAGCGGGTCAGGTCCGCTTCGTTTCTTGACTCGAACTGCGTTCATTTTGCCTACAGGCACATGATGGACGGCACGCACCTTCAACCCGTTGGTAACCGCCTTTGCATGTGCCAACGGTGGAATCTCCAGTGTGTCCGTCCCAATCACTTCAAGTGCCCTGCGACTTAATGCATGCGGAATGGCTGTCATGGAAGCCCCTTGCAGATCAGGTCTCGCGAGCATGCTGTTCAGCGCATGTTTGGCTTCTACCACAGGGTGAACAGGGATACGCGCCACCGGTCCGTTATAATCATTTAGCGCCACATCTGTCCCGTCCAGAACCGCTCGCACATAAGGCGCGAGATGTTCTGCCGGAATTGGAATGTCTGCATCCGTGAACAACAGCACCCTGCCACGAGCTGCCGCTGCACCGATTCTTCTTCCTCCATCATGTCCCAAAGCTTCGGCATAACGAAGCACCTGTGCCCCTGCCCTTTTTGCCGCTACTGCCGTCCCATCCGTTGAACCATTCACAATAACAAGCACTTCAGCATCACGGCATATCCGCAGCGACTGACGCACGACTGCACCAATGGTTCGCTCTTCATTCATGGCAGGTATAATGACCGAAAGCAGTGGTTTATGCGAGTACGTCGAATCCTGTGCAAGTGTCTCTCTCATCGCATGCTCAGCTCCGAATGCTGGCAATTCCGTTTGCTCCACGGGTGGAATTACGTACTTGTAGGCCTTTTTACCCTTTTTGTAAGCAGATTTCAAACGACGCTTCTTTAATTGCGCTTTTCTTTGTGCCAGATTCGATTTGGTTGCATAAAAAGCTGTATTGCCGCGTTTTTGCAACACAGTCACCTCCCGGGTGTACATCATCGGCATGCAAAGGGAGTACACGTTATTCTATGTATTCATGGAGCAGTGGAAACGGCGTATGTCCTTGAACCGAGCAGGTTCTGTCTGCCACCCGGCTCAGTCAATCCATTTATTTAGACAGAATTCGTCAAAATATGCGAAATATGCTACCGCTCCCCTACTTCAGACACAATTTTAAAAAAAATTTAAAATTGCATCTTTTCCAAACTTTTACATTGTGATAATATACGTTGCAAGCAGTATATTGACAAAAAAATCCTAATGAGGAACAAACGTTCCTTAGTAATCTTTTTTCATTCCTGTTAATTGACCTGGGGTTAATTATGCGTACAGGATGATACAAGAGGCTGTTTTTGCTCTGTTGCATGTACCTTGAGAGGAGTGATGCCGTTCAATACGTAGTTCAGGCTCTATTATGTGAACCCGGAACGAACACCCCGGCTCCGTAAGAACATCTTCTGCTTCGCAAGTGGACAAGACCCCTGGCTTCTGAAAGAGGAACCACAATGAACGATTAAGCCTCATGGCTGAACCGGATAAACGGTACTCCTTTGACACGCCCAACCACAGGCATACAGGCTCTGCCGACTTTGTTCCTTATCGTTTCTTGTCATATTCCACGTTTCAGATTCAGCCCCACACTCCGCGCTGCCCAAGTTGCAGACGGAACTCCAACCGAGATTGGCATAATTATGTGTTTTCCAAAAAAATCATATTGAGAATGGGAGAGTTTACTATGAAATTTGCTAAAGTTATGCCAACAATTCTTGGAGGAGCTCTTTTGCTCGCTTCCGTATCTTCTGCTGCTGCAGCTCCATTGTCTGATCAGTCCATTCCATTGCAGGCCCCTTATGCCTCTGAGGAGGGTATCCAGTTGAACAGCGGTTCTGACGAAACAATCTTCAATTTCCTTGGACAACAGGAACAATTCCTGAATTCCGACGTGAAATCCCAACTCAAAATTATTAAAAGGACTACGGACACCTCTGGTGTAAGACACTTCCGCCTGAAGCAGTACATTAAGGGCATTCCAGTCTACGGTGCCGAGCAAACGATCCACCTAGACAAAACAGGCCAGGTTTCATCCGCACTTGGAGATCTCCCACCGGTTGAAGAACAAGCTATCCCTAATGACGGTGTCGCTGAAATCAGTGCAGAAGATGCGATCAAGATTGCATCGGAAGAAGCCACTTCCCGCGTTGGAGAGCTTGGCGAACCACAGAAAACCCCTGAAGCCGAGTTGAACATTTACCACAATGAAGAGGACAACCAAACCTACCTTGTTTACATTACCGAAGTCAATGTGCTGGATCCTGCCCCATTACGTACCAAATATTTCGTGAATGCCGTTGACGGCAGTATCGTATCTCAATATGACCTCATCAACTTCGCAACAGGAACAGGTACAGGTGTACTTGGTGATACCAAAACCCTTACAACCACCCAATCCGGCAGTACCTTCCAACTGAAAGATACCACTCGCGGCAATGGGATTGAAACTTACACTGCAAACAATGGTTCCTCCATTCCAGGTACACTCCTGACAGATTCCGATAACGTATGGACTGATCGTGCTGGCGTAGATGCCCACGCCCATGCTGCTGCCACGTATGATTTCTACAAAAACAAATTCAACCGCAACGGTATTAATGGCAACGGTTTGCTCATTAAATCCACTGTGCATTATGGCTCCAACTACAATAATGCATTCTGGAACGGAGTACAGATTGTATTTGGTGACGGTGATGGAACGACTTTCCGTTCACTATCTGGTGATCTGGATGTAGTAGGCCACGAATTGACTCACGGTGTCATTGAGTATACAGCCAATCTGGAGTACCGCAATGAGCCAGGTGCATTAAATGAAGCCTTCGCTGATATTTTCGGAAATACGATCCAAAGCAAAAACTGGTTGCTTGGCGACGATGTCTACACCCCTAACATTGCAGGTGATGCACTGCGCTCCCTATCCAACCCTACATTGTATGGACAACCTGACAAATACGCTGACCGTTATACTGGAACAGCGGACAACGGAGGCGTTCATACCAACAGCGGTATCATTAACAAAGCGTACTATCTTGCAGCTCAAGGCGGTACACATAATGGTGTCACTGTAACAGGGATCGGGCGTGATAAAGCCATTCAAATCTTCTACAGCACACTCGTGAACTATCTGACACCTACATCCAAATTTGCTGCTGCCAAAACAGCGACAATCCAAGCCGCTAAAGATCTGTACGGAGCGACTTCGGCTGAAGCTACTGCAATTACCAAAGCTTATCAAGCTGTAGGACTGTAAGAATCATTCGTTGTTGAACTCATATTAAATCGTTCAGGCACCCCTCATCGTCCGAACGGAGCAAGCTTATATATGAAAAAAAGCGGTGTCCCGGACATATCCGGGAACCGCTTTTGTCTATTTAAACATGTGAAATCATTCGTCTACAGATGTCTTGAATGAGGACACATGATCTCGCATTCTTACACGGAAGGCCCAGCGGCAATCCATGACAACAATCCATAGGTGTGTGTGGAGCCCGTAGTTCGTGACACTTCCAGTACGGCTTCATCCTCACTCTGGGAGAGGAGCGATACCTGGAATCCCCGATCATTACACATGGCTACAATCACATAATGCTCCGATATAAACGACTCCTCAAAGGCTACCGTTACTTCCACGCACTGTTCATCCTCAGGCAATATAAAGGCCTCCATACCGAACTGCTGCACCACAGGCTGACGGCTGACACTTCGTACGGGCTGGAATGACAGGTGTTCAGGACCCACAGCTCCATGCTGCAACTGGCTGCTTCCAACAGCTCCATCACTCAAATGCTCCTGCTTAACTGCTTGCTCCCTCAGCTTGAACTCCTTAATTCCATCGATCTCATGTGAAAATTCAGGCTGTGGTAGCGGTAGCTGTGGCTGGACCGTGCCAGCTGTCGTCAATGAATCTCCAAGCTGGTTAGCTTGCGATGGATGCTCTTGTTGTTGCCCCAGCTCCTGACCCGACGTCTGGATAAACTGCGTTTCCTTCAGATCGACACTTGAGGGTTCCACGACAATTGCCGGCTGTGATGGCGGTACAACCTCATTTTCTGTTTGAAGCAATCCCTCTTGTCTTTTGATAGCTGCCAGTTGTTCCAGCGTTTCTCCACTGAACTGACGAATCGCATTCCATATCTCTTCGCTCAAATGCGCCGGACCTACAATCCCCGCATTCAAATGATTAGAGGTAATACTCTGCTCACTCAGTTTGCTGCCGTTCACGCTGCCATCGGCCAATTTGGCACTTGTGACGGACCCATTCTGTAGATGGATCCCGCTTACTGCTTCCTCTTCCAGATGGGTTGTGCGAATACTGCGTTCCTGAATATGATCAGCAAGAATCGTTCCATCCTGAATATGCCGAGATTGCACACTTTTGTCTGCTATGTGGATAGCCGATACCGCACCTTCAAGCAATTTATTACCGTTTACACTGCCGTCAGCCATTTTGGCACTTGTTATGGAACCATTGTGCAGATGAATCGAACTGACCGATTCCGCTTTGAGGTGGGAGATTCCAATGCTTCGCTCTTGAATATGGTCAGCATGGATGGCTCTCTCTTGGATATGACTGGATTGCACACTTCCATTGGCAATATGGACATCCGACACCGCATCTTCAAGCAGTTTGCTGCTGCTCACACTGCCATCGGCCAGTTTGGCACTCGTTACGGATCCATTTTGCAGATGAACCGCACTTATTACTTCCTCCTCCAGATGGGACGTACCAATGCTATGCTCCTGAATATGATCAGCAAGGATCGCTCCTGCCTGGATATGGCGAGTTTGCACACTTTCCGACGCGATATGGCTCCCCAATACAGCATCTTCGAGCAATTTGCTGCCGCTAATGCTACCGTCAGCTAATTTAGCACTCGTTACGGACCCATTTTGCAGATGAACCGCACTTACTGCTTCCTCTTCCAGATGGGTTGTGCCTATGCTTCGCTCCTGAATATGATCAGCTTGAATGGCTCCTGCCTGAATATGCTCGGATTGCACACTTTCCGATGCGATATGAATCCCGGATACCGTACCTTCGAGTAACTTGCTGCCGGTTATACTGCTATCCGCCAGTTTGGCACTCGTTACAGATCCATTTTGCAAATGAACCGCACTTACAGACTCCTCTTCCAAATGTGCTGTGCCGATGCTTCGCTCTTGAATATGATTAGCAAGGATTGTTCCCTCTTGAATATGACGGGATTGCACACTATCGTCTGCAATGTGGATATCCGATACTGCTCCTTCAAGCAACTTGCTGCCGGTTACACTGCCGTCGGCCAACTTGGTACTTGTTACAGATCCATTTTGCAGATGAATGGCACTTACTGCTTCCTGTTCCAAGTGAAGCATGCCAATGCTGTGCTCCTGAATATGGTCAGCAAGGATTACTCCTGCCTGGATATGGCGGGATTGCACACTTTCAGAGGCGATATGGATTCCCGACACCGCATCTTCGATCAACTTGCTGCCGGTTACACTGCCGTCGGCCAGTTTGGCACTGATGACAGACCCATTTTGCAGGTGAATCGCACTTACTGCTTCCTCCTCCAGATGGGTTGTGCCGATGCTCCGCTCCTGAATATGGTCAGCATGAATGGCGTCTGCCTGAATATGCTCGGATTGCACGCTTTCGGACGCAATATGAATCCCCGATACGGTTCCTTCAAGCAATTTGCTGCCGTTTATACTGCCATCCGCCAGTTTGGCACTTGTTACAGATCCATTTTGCAAATGAACCGCACTTACAGACTCCTCATCCAGATGAACTGAGCCAATACTGCACTCTTGAATATGATCAGCAAGGATTGCTCCTTCTTGGATATGACGGGTCTGCACACTTTCATTGGCAATGTGAGTAGCCGATACGGTTCCTGCGGCTAATTTACTGCCATCCACACTACCAGTTGCTAGTTTGGAGCGTGTTACAGATTCATCCTGCAATATAATCGTACTTACCGCTTCTTCTTCCAGATGAGACGTTCCGATGCTGCGTTCATGGATATGATGAGGAAGAATCTCACCATCTTGAATATGACGGGAATGCACAGCTCCTTGCTGCAGGTGAACAGCACTTGTCGACTCTGCCTGAAGATGCAAACCACTAATTAAACCTGGCTGAAGATGAGCCGCTGTAATGGATAAAGGTGCCAGATGGTCTGTTTCAACAGATCCAGGTGCCAAGTGATGCGATGTGACCACCTGTTCAGCAATATGCTCCTCATGAATGATGTCTGCCTTCAGATGCTGTGAGCTAACTACTTGAGTTCCCAAATGGTCAGATTTCACGCTGCCTTCAGCCAGATGGACGGATTGTACAACGGATGGCTGCAAGTGCTCGCTACCTACAGCAGCCTGTTGTAGTTCTGTCCCCGATACCGAGTCTGCTGTCAAATGGTCCGCACTTATGGAGTCATGCCGAAGTTTGTTGCCGGTAATACTGCCATCAGCGAATAATTCCGGCGAGCGTATTTCTTCCGACAAATGTTCCAAGGAAACGGCATGCTGCTTCAGGTGATATCCGCGAATGGTTCCTGATGGAATATGTTTGGCGTTAATGCTCTCTGCCATAATCTTGGAAGAAGTCACGCTGCCGTCTGCCAGTTTAGCTGACGTGACAGCAAAATCCGCCAGTTTATCTGTGGCAACACTCTCTGGTGAAAGCTTGGGGGAGGTAACCGCATGATCTGTTAGATGAGGCGGAAAAATGGACCCGCCAGCCAGCTGGGCTGAAGTTACACTATCAATAGCCAATTTATCTGTTGTGACCGCGGCCCGTGCAATCGCATCCGTTTCAACACTGCCTGGCTGAAGATGAGGCACACCTACGGCATGTTCTGTCAGATGTTCCGATTTCACTGCATAAGGTCTCAGAGCCTCGGAACCCACGCTGCCTGGAGCCAGATGTGTACCTGTGACTCCACCACTCGCAAGATGCGAGGATATAACACTTCCCGGGGCAAGCGCTCTGCTACTCACCGATGCCGTTCCAAGCTTTTCTGTTGTCACACTTCCATCCGCGAGTTTAACGTCTGTAACGGCAGCATCCTGCAATTCATACGTACCCACGGCCGACTCTGCAAGATGCCGCTCACACACCACGTCGTCTGCGAGAGCATCTCCGGACACACTTGCGGTAGATAGATGAGTTGCCTCGATGCTCCCACTTGCAATGTGAATGGAGTGAATTGCGGAATTGTCCACATGTACCGGTGTAATTCCCCGATTCGCAATGTGTTCCGCACGAATGGACCCTTTGGCAAGATGTTTACCTTGTACGGCTTCATCCGCAATTTTGGAAGAAATGACGCTCTGATCAGAGATCTTGGATGCCGTAATGGACTGCTCCAGCAATTTTGCTGTTCCCACAGACTGGTCTGCCAGTTTGCTGCTGGTTACTGCACCTTCCGTCAAATGCTCACTGCCCACTTCTCCATTGCCAATCTGCTCCTTGCCAACGGAATGAGCGCGAATCTGGCTTGATCCGATTGAACCGTCCAAGAGATGTCTTCCACTTAGTGAACCCTCAGCTAAATGTCTTGTTTGTATCGACCCATCCTCTATCTGGTCACTTCCAATACTGCCATTTAATAGTTGTGAACGACCGACAGACCCTTCTGCCAGATGTGTCTGTTTAACAGCACCTGCCTGAATATGGTGAGACTCGATGGATAGTTCTTCGATTTTGCTGCCTGTGACAGCAGCTTCCCGAATTTTGGATGTAGTCACTGCATCGTCAGCCAGTTTGGAGGTATTCACAGCTCCCCCCGTGAGATGTCTTGTATCCACCCCGCTAATCGCAATCTTGTCTCCAGTTACGGCATGATTCTTGATTAATTCTTCCGTTACCAGCATGCGGCTGAGATGTCTTGTGCCGATGGAACCGTCGGCAATTTTGGCCGAATCGATGACCTGGTTGCCAAGCTTCTGAGAAGTAATGCTGCCATCTCTGATTTTCTCACCTGCAATAGAAGCATTTCGTATTTTATGACCAGACACAGAGCCGTCAATCAGGTGCTCCTCAGATACAGACGCTTCCGCAAGTTTCGCTGAAACAATGGCCCCGTCTGCTATGTGTATGCTGGTCACCGCATAATCCTGCAATGCTTCACTGCCGACCGCATCCGGTTTCAGCTTGGAGGCATCCACAGAGAAAGGAGCCAGTTTGCTCTCCGTAACAGCAAATTCACTCAAGTCGTCCGTGTAGATATAGTGTCCGGTATGACCAGGCATCTGGTTCTGGTTCAGGATCTGCAACCGGTCCCTGCTTGCTGTTTCTTGCTTGTTGATACCCAGCTCTTCTTCCAAAACAAGCGGAGCCACGCTGCTGACCTGAATCTGCTTTTCCAGGATATCTTGCGTCTCGACGACTTTCTCGCTATCAGACTCTACGGGTTCCGGTTTGATGGCTTTGGTTACGATCTCCAGGTCTTCCAGCTCGTTCGTTGAAGCAGGTAGCTCCATTGATTCGGATAGGAATTCTTCTGATGCCTGAATGGCCTTCGAATTCCGTTTATTTGTATTCAAGCGTTCTTCCCTATTCGAAGTGAAACCTGAGTCCATTGTGTCTGACCGTCGATTGGTCAGATCCAGTTCCTTAAATTTAGGACTCACATGCCGCAGTTTTGGCGTAGGAACCTTCTTATTGCCTTTTTTACTCATGCAGCTAGCTCCTTCCTCTAACGTTCGTCTCCGGCATCATATGCGTCAGTATGGGCATCTGCCACTGTAATTCATGACTTTGGTGGGTTACATTTTCATCGCTGCACAAGCTTCAAGGTATGAATGATCGAGCTGTCCCTATTGAAATAGGCTGTACCCGTTCACTTATGTAAGGCGGCTGTCCACGCCCCTACCCCAGAGATGTCATACGATATCATGTAAGCCATTTGCATAAATCCATATGATGCAAAGGGCTGGAAAGAGCACTCTTTGATGCATATCGAAGCATCATGATTCCGGTCTGCGTTATCGTGATGTCCAACCATGCGGTGACAGGCCGGCATTCCATGGATGGACGATCCATGGTCGCGATAACATTGAAGGAGGAACGGTCATGCTACAAGAAACGATCGGTATTCTGTTCGATTCACGCATGTACCGGGGGATACCGGCTGGAAGGACGGGTCAGGAATCACTCGCGAATGTTGAACAGGCAGCGGCCTGTTATGGATTAACTCCTTGTTTTTTGCGGCTGGAAGACGTGGATTCGGACAACAAAACCTGTATGGCTTATGTAAAAAAGGAGGACATTTACGTTCGTCAAAGGATGCCATTGCCCTCCGTTATTCATAACCGGGCTCTCCAGCTTCGCCGTTCGGAGCAGCATCAGGTGACCAAACTGCTGTTGCAGGGCATACAGGTTTACAATGTCCGCAATCGATACCGCAAAGACCACATTCACGAGATTCTTTATCAGGACCCCGGTCTCAGGCAACATCTCCCCCGTGCGGTCAAGGCTACACCTGATTCTTTGGCATATATGATGGAACATTACGATGATCTGGTGATCAAGCCATGCAGCGGAAGCATCGGTCACGGCATTATGCGGATATTCCAAAAGGATGGTCAATGGAAACTGACATGTGAGACAAGGACTTCACGCAAGGGATGGGCCACCTTTCGACTGAATAAGGGACAACTGCCATCAGCCACCCTGCGCCGTATTTTCCGGCATGCCTATCTCATTGAAGAACGCATACCTCTGGTTCGTTTTGAGGGAAGACCTGTAGATCTGCGGGTATCCGTGCAACGAGGAAGTGACGGATTGTGGGCGATCACAGGCATATTCGCCAAGGTGGCTCCGGCGCATACGTTTGTCACGAATATCGCCCAAGGCAGCAAAGTCATGAAGCTGGCTGAAGCTCTTGACTTGCAGGCAACCGACTGGCATGCACTTGAACTGGAGGCCAGAATCCGGTCTGTCGGGCTCCGAATCGCACGGACGCTGGCTTCGAGCCTGCCTCATCTTGCGGACCTCGGACTTGATCTGGGGATCACAGAGAAGGGCCAGATTTATTTTATCGAATGCAACGGAAGGGATCAGCGCTACGGTTTCCGCAAGGCCGGAATGACGGAGACTTGGAAAGCCAGCTACCGGCAGCCGATGGCTTATGGACGTCTGCTGCTGGAGCAGAATTCGCGCATACCAAGGCAACCCCAGACGTATGATCGCGGCCTATATTGATTTCGTGGGCATTCTGTGTCAATATTATGCAGAACGGCCGGCCCTGCCGGCCTTGAAGTTCGCACTAACCCTAAGGGGGATATTCATGGCAAAAACGCTGTTGCGGTTAATGACCGAGCTTTCTTCTCGCAAATGGATCTCCCGGACTGTGGGAGCCTTCTCCAAGAGCCGGGGAAGCAAGGCATTTATCCCTTATTTTGTCCGGACCTACGACATCCCTGTTCAGGAAGCTGAGAAAGACTGGAAGGAATATCGTTCATTGAATGATTTCTTTACCCGTAAACTTAAACCGGGCATGCGCCCGCTTGAACTTTCAGAACATGCACTGATCAGTCCGGTCGATGCCAAAATCACGGCAGCCGGTCCTGTATCTGCTGGAACGCTCCTGAATGTTAAGGGACAAAATTATACACTTGCTGAATTATTAAACCACTCACCACATCTGGAGAAGTACAAGCACGGTTATGCCTTTGTCCTGTATCTCAGCCCACGCGACTATCACCGCATTCATGCTCCTGTTAACGGTCGCCGCATTGAGAGTGAACATATTAAGGGCAAGGTTTATCCCGTAAATGATTTTGGTCTGACCCATATGAAATCGGTGCTGAGTCGGAACGAACGGCTCATTACGTATATTGCTCATGATTATGGAGAAGTTGCTGTCGTGAAAGTAGGCGCAATGAATGTGAGCAGCATACAGTACGCTGGTGTGGATGTAAGTTCATGGGCACAAGGCGATGATCTCGCATATTTTGAATTCGGTTCCACTGTCGTGCTGTTAACACAGAGCGGTACATTCGAACCGGACCCAGGCTTGCAACCTGGCGACTCCGTCAAAATGGGAGAATTGCTCGGTCGGTTAAAACCAATCCATTGAGCAATACGCAGATGATTCCTGAATAACAGGAGTCATCTTTTTTTAATTTCTGATCTCAAGAAACAGATTACACAGAACTTTGGCCTATATAAAAAAATAAATATAAAAAGGTACTCACAGCCGGAACACCTTTTAAGGGTAAAGTGTCCAGGCTATGAGTACCTTTTGCCGATCAGAGAATCCGATTATCCGCTTCAGAGCTATGTAGAAGTCAGGATGATTACCGTTCCCATTCCATGTATACATGCAATACGAAGCTAAGCTTCGTCATATTGGTTTTCTGACCATTCCTTAAAACCATACGTCCTGCATTTCCTCTGCCGGTTTGGAGCGGCGCAGGCGGTTCCGGAAAATATTAAAGCCCCTGATAGAGCATCCCCGGTTGCGGACCCGACGTTTTCCGTTCATCACAAGTTCCCCCTTTCGATCGTCTGGAATGCTACATACTTACCCCTGCTTCCCAGAATTGAAACGTTACCATATTCTACCGGACAGAGAGGCCCTAACGAATCTCGGACGGACTTTTGCCGGTATACTGCTTGAACTGACGACTGAAGAAAAAGATATCGCGGTACCCCAGGGCATCTGCCACTTCGGTCACATTCATGCCGGTATGCACCAACAGATGCTCAGCCCGCTCAATGCGCATGCGAATGATATAGGATTGCACGGACGAACCAATCAATTCCTTGAACTTGATCGAGAAGTATCGCGGCGATAATCCAGCCCTTGCAGCGAGGTCTTCCACGCGATGTGTTATCCCCGGATGCTGGCGTACATAGTTAGCTACCTCCTGGATGACATCGGACAACTGGTTGCTCACCTTTTTCTCCACAGGAGCTTCTGTATCTGCTCGCAGCAAATGAATCATCAGCTGTTTCAGAATCAGTCGGCTCTCCTCATCCCGCCCATATACATCGGATAGGAACAGTCTTACATAACGAGCCAGCAAGTGCTCGAATTCCACCGTTTCCAGTACCTCACGATAGGACTGGGGAACATCATTAACGGGTATATCTACATCAAAATGAATATACGTTAGTACCAACGGTTTTTGCTTATTATGTGTTGCAGTAGGATGATCGCCTGGCCTGAATAGAAAACAACTACCCTTGCCAACTTCATACGACCGGTCATTCAGCACAACGGTCCCTTCACCACTCCATACATAAAATAAGTCATAGTTTTGCATCGGTTTTTCCCGCTTCTGCCACTTCCATCCCGGTTCGCAGACAATTTTGGCGACGGCGGGCAAAATAACAAAAGATGACGGCGATGCCTGCAGCATGTCGCCACTCCCCCTTGAAAGTTAATCTCTTTTGCATACTGCATCAAAAATGATGCGATATGTGTTTATATATTTCTGCTCCTGCTGGAGCGAAACGTCTTATTCCATTATACAGCGGAATTCACCGAAACGAAAATGTGCACTTCTCCCATGCTAACCGCATTCGCCTTATCCCCTCTTCAATCTCCTCTTTCTCCAGATGTGCAAAGCCAAAACACACAGCCGGCGGACCTGGAGTCAGCCAATAACGAACCGCATCACGGAATACGACACCTTTTTCCTGAGCCAGTGCCTTGAACCGCTCGTAACTGTCAATATCCCCTTTCCACGTAGCATAAATATGCAATCCAGCATCCCCAGGCTGCATGATGAAAGGTTCCGGTAATTCCCGCTTCATCTCACTGACAAAAAAAGCATGCCGTTCCCCATAGAGACGGGTTAACCGTCTTAAATGGCGCAAATACCCTCCTCGGGCCATAAACTTCGCAAGTGCACGCTGCTCTAGAAGGGCAGGAGGTACGGGTTCGTACAGTGCTTTTGCAGCGATCAGTGGCTGCACCAGACTGGGTGGCAGAACCGCGTAACCAAGCCGGAAGGATGCAACCATCGTTTGTGAGAACGATCCGACATAAATGACCCGTTGTTCACGATCGAGTACTTTGAGCGGTTCAATCGGCCTACCTCCCCAGCGAAATTCACTATCATAATCATCTTCAATAATGACGGCATTTCGCTCCGAGGCCCATTCAAGTATGGCTCTCCGTCTGTCCAGACCAAGGACAGCCCCTGTAGGAAACTGGCGAGTAGGTGTCACAAATAACGTCTGTGCTTCCCAGGAATGCGGAATAATCCCCCCGGTATCTACTTCCGCTGGAATAATCTTTCCTCCGCAGGACTTAACGGCATGAGCAATTCCCTGATATCCCGGGTTTTCCAATACAACAGCGGCCCCCTCAGGGATAAGCAGCTGTGCTATCAAAGTGATGCCCTGCATGGAACCACTAAACAGTACGATCTGTGATGCCTCAGCCTGAATGCCCCGTGTCCACCTCAGATGTGATGCGATGGCCTCACGTAGTTCAAGGTCTCCAGCAGCACCACTTCGTTCATGCGATCCGCTCCGATGAACGGCGGCCAGCGCACTTTTCCATTCCGCTTGTGGGAAATGCTCGGCAGGCATACGCTGTACATGGAAGTTGATGATCCGTTGCTCCCGGTCAATGGCTGACGGTTTTTCCTTTTCATTCTGAATATTCAGCGTACTCACCCGCTCTCCCCATGGAGAAAGTTGAATCATTGCCTCCTGCTCTGCATGGTCCTGTGCTGTTATGGTGTCCGAAACAAAAGTCCCTCTTCCCCTATGCGCTCGCACGTAACCATCAGCCAGCAGCATGTCATATACCTGTGCCACGGAGCCGCGTGACATTTCATATTGACGTGCCAACTCTCGAGTGGAAGGCAGTCTTGTGCCTCCAACCAGCGTCCCTGCATGAATGGCGTCACGCAAAGCATGGTACAATGCCTCGTATTTGTAACGGTGTTGAACCACGTATGAATCCATAGGCAGCCACAATTCCATCGTGCACCTCTTTTTCCAAATAAATTGGTCTATTAAAGTGAATGTAAATTGGATCTTTTTATATGTCAATGCAAGTTCTATTGTTATGGCTAAGGTACAGTGATTTAATCCACATGCTATTCAAGGGGGAACACCGATGAGAAGAAAAGAATTCAATGTAGATGAAGAACAGGAAATGATAACATTTCTGGACCAATGCTCCTTTGGTTTTCTGGGAACGGTTAGTCCGGACGGGCAGCCACGGGTAACACCGCTAAACTTCGTATATATGGACGGTTGTTTTTATTTCCATGGCAGTCTTGCCGGAGAGAAAATGAAACAGATCAAGCAGGATTCCTCCGTCAGTTTTACCGTGGCAGAAGAGTTTTCCCTAATTCCATCTTATTTCAGTGATCCCGAATTAGCTTGTCCGGCAACTTCTTTTTTCAAAAGTGTAATGGCATTCGGACAGGCAGAGCCGGTTCAGGATCTGGACGTTAAGGGCCAGGTTCTTCAACGCTTTATGGAGAAACTCCAGCCGCAGGGCGGATATGTTCCCATTGATGCAGCTGATCCCCGCTACAAAGGTAATCTCAAAGCCGTTGCTGTGGTTCGCATTGTTCCTGAACGGATCAGTGCCAAGTTCAAATTTGGACAGAACCTCTCGGCTGAACGCTTTGACCATATTAGCGGCGAACTGGAACAGCGTAACGAAGGACGAGATGCAGAAACTGCCGAAATGATGCGGAAATATTGTCCTTTTCATCAGAAATAACATTCATTTTCCATAGTATAATCAATCGGGAGAAGTAACATTAACCTCACTCAAAAACACCCGCAACAACGCGGTGAAGTGATAAAACTGTCATTATGCGTAATTTCCGTGACGGGGGCAAGGCAAGGTGTTATAATGTTAGGCAGTTGAATCCCAAAGACTTGGAAGGATGAAAAGAATGAATCCACTGGCTGAACAGTTGAACGAAAGTATTCAGGCAGGCAGCAGTCACGTCTACTCCATGCTGTCGCAGCTCGGCAAAGAAATCTATTTTCCAAAAGAAGGTATCTTGAGTCAGTCTGCTGAAGCAGCAAGTCTGGCCAAAACCTACAATGCTACGATTGGTATTGCTCTGGAGGGCGGTGTGCCGATGCACCTAGCTGTTATTCAGGATAAGCTGTCCGCATACCAACCGAAAGATTTGTACCCTTATGCTCCGCCTGCAGGGAAGCCTGAGTTGCGGACCGTATGGAGAGACAAGATGCTGAAGGAAACACCTTCCCTTGAAGGTAAAACATTTGGTAACCCCATTGTGACTAACGCATTAACTCATGGACTGAGTATCGTAGCCGACCTGTTCGCCGAAGAAGGGGACGCTGTTATATATCCGGATAAAAACTGGGAAAATTATGAGCTGACCTTCGGAATTCGTCGTCATGGCGAGTTAGTTCATTATCCCCTGTTCGATGATCAATTGAACTTCAACAGTGCTGGCCTGCTCGAAGCGTTGCTTGCGCAGAAGGACAAAGGCAAAGCCATCGTGCTGCTGAACTTCCCGAACAACCCGACAGGTTATACGCCTGGAGCCGAAGAAGCAGATGCAATCGTGGATACGATCCATCAAGCGGCTGAGGCTGGTGTGAACGTCGTTGCTGTGACAGATGATGCCTACTTTGGTCTCTTCTTCGAAGATTCCATTCACGAATCCCTGTTTGGCAAACTGGCGAACCTCCACCCACGTGTGTTAACTGTCAAAGTTGACGGTGCCACGAAGGAAGAATTCGTATGGGGCTTCCGCGTTGGATTCATCACGTACGCCCATGAAGATGCTGCAGTTCTCCATGCTCTGGAGCAAAAAACACTCGGTATTATCCGGGCAACCATCTCCAGTGGTCCGCATCCTTCCCAAACTTTTGTATTGGATGCGCTGAAAGCACCTGAGTTCGAAGCACAGAAGCTGGAGAAGTTTGAAATCATGAAAGGCCGCGCCAACAAAGTAAAATCCATCCTCGATAGCGGTAAATACGGTGAGGTATGGGATTACTATCCGTTCAACTCCGGTTACTTCATGTGCCTGAAGCTGAAGGATGTCGGCGCAGAGCAGCTCCGGACCCATTTGCTACAGAAATACGGCGTCGGTACGATTGCGCTGGGTGAGGCGGATCTGCGAATCGCCTTCTCCTGTATTGAAGAATCCGGACTGGAAGATCTGTTCGACACGATCTATCGTGGAGTTTTGGATCTACAGACAACTTAATTTATATGCAGTAATGCTAATCCAAATAAATAAGTCAGGGAGCGGACTTGCATCCGTTGCCTGACTCAAATACGAACCCCTTTGTATCCTGATGAATGTCTCTCGATATAAAGGGGTATTTTGTGTTACGCTTTGAAAACGTGTGGCTATCTTGACGGGCAAAGGCCCAAAACGATGAATTTTCAGGCTCTACCGGGCAACGGCCCAATCAGCCTATCCCCAAAGCACATAATATACGATGTACGCAAGGGCGTGCCCAACACCACTTGAAAGGGGAATGACCATGTCTGGAGTAGTTGAAGAAACAAGAGGCGGTTATGGATGCGGCGGTTACGGTTACGGAGGAGGATTTACAAATACAGGTGCCATTCTCGTTCTGTTCATCTTGCTCGTCATTATCACAAAATCGTTCCTCTGTTAGTTCATACGTCCTCACCAGGAGTCGGAACAAGGTAAGCTGACTGTAGCACAAAGAAGGGTATTCCGGGATACAGCTCGGAATACCCTTCTTTTGTTATGTTACGCAAGCGTCCCTAGTCGGCGTTGCCATTGAACGTTAACTAGTCAGACGCTCGCTCGATCGTTCATTCATCCTCTTCTTCTTTCAACCACTTGTTGCCCTGGGAACGTCGCATCAAGTAGATGACCAGCACACCAAGAACCAGTGCTGCTCCGATCATGCTCAGTCCATTCCATCCCGCAACCAGCATCGGCAGCCACATGAGCAAGGCAGTCAGTGCATGCAGATTCGAGATGAAACCCAGCACCTGGGAACGACGACTTTCTCCCGAGATGGGATAAATCATAATCCAGAACGATTCACCATGACTGCGACGCAGTGCACCCAGTTGCACACCCACAAGCAGCAGGAAGAACAGGTATACACCAATCCCGAAATAACTGCCTGCCGTCCACCAGGACAGCAGCATGCCCAGTACAACCAAGCGCACAACGATAGAGAACACTTCAGTTCGGATGAACGTTTTGGTGATCAGATAGCGATAGGCTTTCCCTGCGTTCCACGGGAGGCCACTCCCCCATTTGCTGAGCCAGCGGCGAGAACTTACTTTTTGGCCTGATGAAGGCACATCTACGAACCATCCCAGCGTACGCATCACTCGGCCAGCCTGGCCCTGCTCCACCTGAATGAGACGGTCCCATGAAACTCGATGTTTCAGAGGGATACGCAGAGCAACGATATAAACGACGGCCAGCAGCAGCAGGAACCAGATACTGCGCTGTGGAGGCTGCCACAACCAGGCGGCAATCGCCAGTATAGCCAAAGCCCACCGCAGCAAACGATATCCTCTAGCGGCACCGATTTGCACCATGCGTAGTTCTTGCCAAGCCCCGAAGCTCGATAACCCTTTCCACAACAGAAGAAGCAGGATAAACCAGCCAAATGGCCTTGCATCCTGATCTGCTCGAACATAGAGCGGCCACAACGTTACAAATACGAGCAGCATACCCAAGGTTTTATAGATAATGCCACGAGCAAAGCTGTTTTTCAGATATTCGTGCATCCGATATTCCTGCGGACGTAAAAATACGATGTCTGCCGGATGCAGATATGTACGATAGCTGCTAAACAGCACCAGTGGCGCCAACAATAGCAACGTTATCCAGCGAATCGGAAATCCCTCCGGAATGTGCTGTACAAACGATGTATACCAGGCGGAGAACGCAATGACGAGAAATAAGAACACCATGGCTACGCCGCTCTGAATGACATAACCCAGATAAGGAAGAATTCCATTCCAGAATCCCGTGCGTCTTTGCTTCCATAACTGCTTGAGATCCATGCTTAATCCCTGCCTTGTACAAGGGAATAGAACATATGCTCCAACGTGGCATCCGATTCCCCGAATTGAGTACGCAGCTCATTCAGCGTCCCTTGAGCAATGACCTGTCCTCTGTGCAGGACAATAAAACGGTCACAGTAATTTTCAATGGTGGACAGAATGTGTGAACTCAACAAAATGGATGATCCCGAAGCCTTCATTTCAAGCATAAAATCAAGCAAAGAGCGGATTCCGAGGGGGTCAAGTCCCAGGAAAGGCTCATCAATGATATAGAGTGGCGGACCCGCCACAAAAGCACACATGATCATGACCTTTTGCCGCATACCTTTGGACAGGTGGGTCGACAGACTGGTACTTTTCTCATTCATGCGGAACAAGTCGAGCAGTTTCTCCGTACGCTTTTTGAAATCAGCCTCAGAAACACCATATGCTCTGGCCGTAAACTCCAGATGCTCCATGACTGTCATCTCGTCGTACAGCTCAGGAGATTCCGGTACAAAGGCCATGGCAGATTGATATACCTGTGGATCTTCGTCCCGCTTCTTGCCCATGACCCGCACTTCTCCCTGTTGAGGGGTCATCAATCCTAAAATATGCTTCATCGTAGTACTTTTGCCAGCACCGTTTAATCCGATCAGTCCGACCATTTCTCCGCGCCCAACTTCAAGATCGATGCCGTGGAGGACGGGCCGTTTGGCACTATATCCTCCGCTTAGCCCGTTGATTTTCAATACGGGTGGTTGAACGTTTTCCATCTATCCCTGCACCTCTTTCGTCAGGTTTTATTCTTCAGAGCGTGGCTCTTTACCTTTGCTCCATTTAGGAGCGCCCTTGTTCTTACGATCCTGGTCCCGTTCTGTTCTGCCTGTATTGCCAGCTGGCTTGCCGCCCGCCGGACGTTGATTCGAAGCAGCAGTTCTGGCGCCGCCATTGCGGCTGGCCTGACCAGGTTTACGATCCCGGGACTGCCCTGGTTTTCTGGAGAAAGAATGTCCTTCAGGCCGCGTATCCGGACGCGGATCAGCCTCCAGCACTTTACCCCCGAACAATACACGTTCCGGCAATTCGATTCCAAGTTCCCGCGCAAACTTGCGCATAATGAAAATTTGCGTTTCGTCCACGATCGACAACACGATACCACTGCGACCCATACGACCTGTTCTTCCTGCACGGTGAACATAGTGTTCCGAATCAAATGCAGGATCATAGTTAATGACCATCGGCAAACCTTCAATATCCAGTCCTCTGGCTGCAACCTCGCTCGCGATCAGCAGTTGCAGTTTCCCGTTACGGAAAGCGGATAGCACGTTGCTGCGGGTCACTTTGTCAGCATCTCCATACAGCGCAGCTGCCGAGAAGCCCAGATGATTCATTTTCGCTTCAACCTCGCCAATATCCTCGGTAGCATTCACAAAGACGATGGCACGATCCGGGTTATACTGTCTAACCAGACGGCGCAGCATATCAATTTTGTTGCGGTTTTCTTCTACAAAATAAAAATGCTCCAGTCCCGCCGCAGTTGCCCGGTCCGGTTCAATTCCGATCTGTACCGGCTCTTTCATCTCCCGCTTCGCAAGTCCAGCAGTGTGCTCATCAATCGTTGCTGACAGGAAAATAAGCTGACGGTCGCGCAGGGCACTGCGCAATACGAAGTCCACGTCACTTACCCCGCCGAGCTGGAATACCTGGTCTGCCTCGTCAATAACAATCGTGGAGACATTGTGCATTTTCAGCTTTTTCAGCGTGATCAATTCCTTCAGACGTCCTGGCGTTCCTACAACCAGTTCCGGGTGCTCACGCAGCTTCTCGATCTGACGTTTTACTGCAGCGCCGCCAATTAGCCCCAGAACGCCAATTTTGCGTTCTTCCCCATAGCGCTGTGCTTCGCGGACAATCTGCATCGCCAGCTCTTGTGTAGGAGCTATGATGAGCTTCTGTGTCCCTTTTACATCACTTTTGATGGATTGCAGCAGTGGCAGCAAATAGGCGAGCGTCTTGCCTGTTCCCGTCTGCGATTTTGAAACCACATCGCGACCTTCCAAAATAACCGGGATTGTCTGTGCCTGTACCGGTGAAGGTTCGTTGATGCCATGTTTGGCGAGTACAGCCTCAAGATCCTGTTCTACGCCAATTGAAGCAAATGTTTGATTCGTCATGTATGTCCATCCTTTAAATTTATTCGTTTTGATGCTCTAGCCCTGCTTGTACTAATAAAACCGAAGCCTGTCATCACATTACCTTTCATTATATGCGAAAAAAGCCTGCGGACCAAATCTTATTCACGAAACATGTCTTTGCACACAAAAAAAAGAAAAGCCCCTCGGCGGAGCCCTTCTTTTATCCGATATATGATGCCCATTGTTGCATCTTACTTCTGATTCATTACACCGTGCGACAGCCTGTCAGCGAGACGCGGAAATAGCTGATACAGCCACACTCCAGCCGAAGCCAGTCTGGGCAGATTCACTTCTTCCTTGCGCTTCTTCATCGCCCGGATCATATGCCCCGCAACCTCTTCCGGCTTCAGCATCATCCAGCGTACATTATTAACATAGTTACCGGAGGGGTCTGCCCGTTGGAAGAACGGTGTATCGATGGGTCCGGGATTAATGGTCGTTACCGTGACTCCGGTCTTGCGAAGTTCCTGGCGCAGGGCATTGCTGAAGCCAAGTACGGCATGTTTGGTTGCCGTATATGAAGCGGATTTTGCAGTTCCGATCTTGCCAGCCATGGAAGCTACATTCACGATTTGCCCTCTGCCTCGTTGTAACATCTGCGGCAGCACTGCCTTGGTGCAGCGAACAATGCCCATGTAATTAACGTCCATCATCTCATCGAATTCCTGCACAGACATATCCGTCATCGCTGCAAATTTTCCGTAACCAGCGTTATTCAGCAAAATATCGATTCGTCCGTATTTCTGCAACATCGCATCCACGGCTGTCTGAACTTGCTCAGTATTCGTTACATCTAACGTGAGTAGTTCATGTTGCCCTTTCAGCGAAGCACCAATCTCTTCCAGCTTGTCCCGCGAGCGGGCAGCCAGAATCGGGATGGCTCCTTCTTCTATCAGCATCTGTGCACAGAGCGCACCAATTCCGCTCGACGCACCTGTGATAAAAACAACCTGATCTTTCAACATACCCGATGTCCTCCCGTATTGAACACATATTGCCCCAAGAGGCGTATGGTTCTATTCTACGAGATCATCACTTGAATATCCATCTCACCGATTCCGTCCATCAGCAAAGGAATGCTCAATGCCTTCGTTGCACTAAAAGAACTCACGTATTCAGAATTCATCACTTGTGGAGGTGTAATATCAACAACGACACCCTGATTGGACAGGATGGTACTTGCATTGCCGCTAATCATATTGCCAAGTTCAGAAATAGCACTTTTACTCATTTCGTCCATTTCTGTAATGACAAAGCCGCCCATCATGGCAGAAACGATTTTCAATGCTACCGACTCTTGTATTCCAAACACGATGTTTCCGCTCAGTTGTCCAGTCATTCCGATCACGATCCAGACATGGTCTGCAATGTACTCCACATTTTTCACGCCAAGACTCCCGGTGGAAGGCGAAACCTGGATGAGCTGTTCGAATACGTTCCGTGCGGATTCCAGGAAAGGATTAATCACTTCCGCTTTCACTGTCTAATGTCCCCCTTACACTGGGTTATTGGTCACACACCAAAAGTCCCATATTCAATAAATTTATTATACTTTATCACGTACAAGAATTCACCAAGAATTCGGTAAGGCATGTGTACTATAATTTATCGTCATCGGCGGGGCAAATGTTTATAGCTGATTCTAGCGAAAAAACGAGGCTTTTCGCATCTGTTGCAAGAACAATTGCCATAGAGAGGCATGGCAAAAGGCATTTAGGACTTTTTTACTGTTTCTTAAAATGTTAAAAATTTAATTTCTTGAAATAAAATTAATTTCTCGTTCTAATGGACCTCCCCAAATCCATGATGTTCCCTTCATTGCCCTGCTGTCCTGAATCACCTATAATTTAAGGAACGGAACAATGACCAGTTACGGGATTCCACCTATGGATAGACAGAAGACATTTTACGTGCAAGGAGGCCATACATGAATATCAGTCAACTGGAGACGCTGATTACCATCTCGAAAACGATGAGTTTCCGCAAAGCCGGAGAACTTCTAAATCTGACCCAACCCGCCGTCTCGGCTCAGATCAAGAGCTTGGAGGATGAATTCAGAACCGTTCTTGTCGATCGGAACCAACCGGTCACCCTCACCGATCGCGGACAGGTATTTCTTCAACATGCCGAACGTATGCTGGACATCGTGGGTGAGCTGAAACAGAAGCTGATGGATCTCGATGAGACCCCTCAGGGACATATCAGACTCGGTACAACCACATCCATTGCTATTCAGATTTTGCCACGGGTCTTATCCTACTTTCAGGATCAATTTCCACTCATCAAGACCAGTATCCAATCCCTGCCTTCCTCCCAGATCTATACTCAGGTCGAGAATGGTATGGTCGATATCGGTATCGGTTATCTTACAGAGCGTAATCCTAACCTGAATACGTCTGTGCTGTATTATGATACTTTCGAGCTTGTGGTATCTCCTTTCCATCCACTGGCGAAGCAAAAGCATGCCGCGGTGGATGTCCTGCGCAGCACACCTCTGATCTTGCTATCTCCGGATACAGTGGGACGCCGCTTTACGGAAGGCATTTTCAAAAAACATAATATTGAGCCCAATATCGTTATGGAGTTGTCGAGCAGCGAGGAAGTAAAACGGATGGTTGAGATTAATCTCGGGGCAGCCGTTATATCCAAACAATCCGTTGCCCACGAGTTGCGGCAAGGCACACTGCGCATGATTCCACTGAGTGAACTGGAAGTCAGTCACCCTGTCGGAGTCATTTACAAATCAAGTCGTTATGTGAATTCGGCCATGCAGCAATTCCTGAGCGATCTCAAAGGCATGCCGGAGACCCAGTTCATCAGTTCAGAATGATAAATGAGCCATGAGAAAGGAAGGATTTCCATATGAAATTTGATCTTCACACCCATCATTTTCGTTGTGGTCATGCAGACGGCAATATTCGCGACTATATTGAGGCAGGTATTCAATCTGGACTTCAGGTCATCGGTATCTCAGATCATACACCTTACTTCGGTAGTGACGAAGAACAGGCTTTTCCCCGGATCGCGATGGGCAAGTCGGAATTGCATCATTACGTGGAAGAAGTACTGGCTCTGAAGGAAGAATACGCGGGCAAAATTGATGTGCTGCTTGGCATTGAATCTGACTATTTCCCCGTCCATGCCGATTTGTATCGCAATACACTGGGGCAATATCCTTTTGATTATATTATTGGTTCAGTTCATCATACGGAAGATGTCAGCATATTCAACAAAACCCGCTGGAACGGATTAAGCAATGCACGTAAGGTTGAAGTGAAAGAGAGTTACTATGCTTTAATTCGGCAATCAGCCCGAAGCGGAATGTTCCAGATTCTCGGACATATTGATGCCATGAAAGGAAATTATCCACCTTTCTCGGATATTATCGCGGATCAAGCCATCGATGAAACGTTGCAGGTCATTGCAGAATCGAACGTGGCTATTGAAATTAATACATCGGGTAAAACCAAGCTCAGTGGGGGCTGGTACCCTTCCGATGCCATTCTGGAGCGTGCGCATCATTACGGAGTGAAAGTGACCTTCGGATCGGATGCCCACAAACCGCAGCGTGTTGCTGATGAACTGGATGACGTTCGTACACGTCTGCAAGAGATTGGATTCACCGAATGGGTATACTTCAAGCAGAAACAAATGCAAGTTGTACCGTTTTAAACATAGAGCACCACAATAGCCCTCACGGCGTAAAAAAACGCTGTGAGGGTTTTTCTTTGTATCCTAATATAAAAAAAGATGTTATATACGTTCAACTAAATATTTACACGATAACAGAAAGTAGTTCTGTCATCGGAGTGTTGGCGTAGAAATTCCATAGTTAAACTTATACAGACAAAAAAAATGAACCCGCTAAGCGCGGGTCCCAACAGCATTATCTATTATCAAAAAGGGGGTCATGAGATAAGTTTACCCGCTGTCTGTTAGAGTTCAATTGCAGCTATATTTCATTTGTGTAACAAATAATTGAAGTTCGTTTCAAACCTCAGCTGTTTCATTTAATTCAGCATTTTGCATAATTCGACCCAACTCGCTTCCGAGTAAAAAAATAGACGAATAGAAACATTTCGATCTATATTTTTCTGATTGAAATACGCTCTTTGGATTTATGCAATATACTCTATTCTATGTTACTCGTGCTTGTCGGATACCAACGTTTGCAGGCGATTTTCCCAATGAGAACGGACATGCTGTTCACGATAGAGACTATACACCTTAACATCCAGCAGGGTTTCCGGCGTCTCACCATCCTCATGATTCAAAACAAACGAGGGCAGGGTCCGTTCATAAATCATACCGCTTTTACAGAGAACCCGTTCGGATGATACATTTGCCTCGTAACAGCGGGCTTCTACTTTACACAAATTAAGCTCGGCAAAACCGAATTCCAGCAAACGCTGCACTGCCTCAGTCGCGACTCCCTTACCCCAGCAGGACCTGTTCAGAATATATCCGATCTGTGCGGTACCATTCTGGTCGTTCCAATGCTGGAATGAAGTGATGCCGATGATCTGTTCGCTGCCTTTCCAGCAGATGCCGTAATGCAATGAATCCAGCTTGGCACTGCTGCTGCGGATCTGATTCAATAATCGCCGAGCCCGGATTGGCGTGGGCTGACTCCCCCTGTTTACATAACGGATCACCTGCGGGTCGGAAAACAGCTCCGACAACGTGCTGTAATCACTCTGACGTAATGATCGAAGAACAAGGCGCTCTGTCCATAAAGCAGGCAATCCTTGGCCCAGCATTTTTCGGGTCAGCATGACAATCGCTCCTTTTGCCTAACGGGTTCTAGTCCGGTAAGACAAGCATGCTCTGAGGATGATCCGGCGCAAATAAAATACATAGATAAACAATGAAACATCACTATACTCCACAATACTCCGCTCAGTAGGCCGAACATTAGTATGCCAATTCATTACAGCGGTTTATTCCTGACATAACTAATTCGTTTGCAGCCCGCGATAAACGCCTGTACGAAGCTCTCGGATATAAAAATCAAGCGAAGGTACCTGGGCCTGCTGAGCAATATTTACTTCCTGCTCAATATCATAAGGCACCCTTACAAATTGAAGGTTGAACGGGGTGTTCCGATCGTTGCTGTTCTCTCCTTCAAGAATACAGTAAGAAGCCTGGGTAAAATCAAGCGGGTTACCCACGCTGCCTGCATTGAACAACATTTTCCCATTCATAAATTGCAAGTATGCATTATGCACATCCCCATATCCCACGACATCCGCCATACCAAGCTCAGGTTCATCTGCCGGAGGATCGAACATGGCCAACCTCTTCTCAATCTCATCCCACGGCTGTACACGGTGATATACACTTTGGGGAGATGCGTGCACCAGACGGATCGTACGACCACTCAGCTCTAATTGGTGGCTAAACGGCAAGCTCTCCAGATATGCCAATCGCTCCTTACCCAGCCGCTTCGCTTGCCAAGTAAAATTCTCATTGTCCTGATTAACCGCAACCAACTCATCCCAGTTGCCACGGATAACTTGCTCACATGTCTCTCTCACCAGATCAACAACCTGTACTGGATCAGGCCCCTTGCCAACGAGGTCGCCAAGACAAAAGATTCGCTTCAATCCGCGACTCCGAATATCTTTTAATACCGCTTCCCAAGCAGTCATGTTGCCATGAATATCGGATACAATCGCAATTCGTTCCATCTGGCTAACCTCCCTTTATGCTCTATATTCTTTATGTTGTTAACCCTTTAGTTCAAAAACCGTCAATTCCGGCCTGCACAAAAAGCGAATCGGCAGTTGGGTCATGCCAAAGCCTCGGTTCACATAGACTGGCATATGCTTATCCCCAGCGTAATATAACCCTTGAATATACTTGAGTGAACCTCTTGGTGTAGTCAGTGCCCCAATCCAAGGAAAACGCACCTGCCCGCCATGACTGTGTCCCGAGAGCTGTAGTCCGAAACCGTAAGGTGCTGCAATGTCTGCATAATCGGGCTCGTGCATAAGCAGCATTTTCCAGACCTCTCTACTCAATCCCTTGATTGCTACAACGGGATCAGGTCTGCCCGTAAGCGCGTCATCCAGACCTGCTATCGCGATACGTGAATCCCCTCGTTCAATCAGAACATGGCTGTTTCGAAGCAACGTGAACCCGGCCTCTTTAAACATCAGCTCCACTTCATGCTGCTGCTGGCCTCGATAATCATGGTTCCCCAATACGGCATATTTGCCATACTTCGCTTGCATTGATGCCAGTGCAGGAATACATTCACGCATCGGTTCTGCTTCCCGTTCAACCATATCACCGGTAAAACAAATCAGATCAGGCTGCTGTTCCCTTATCGTTTCAGCCAGCTTCTCCATTTGTTTCAGCCCCGTATGGAATCCAAGATGAGCATCACTGAACTGAATCACACGCAGTCCCTCGAATGCTTTTGGAAACTTGGGCAGTTTCAATTCAACGTGCTTGATCTCCAGATGACGAGGCTCCCATAACCAGGCATATCCTCCTGTGAGTATACTGGCACTCGCCGTCATTAAGATCATGCGCAGCAAAAAATTGCGCCGGGAGGGATCATGATCCTTTTCCTCTCCGGGAAAAATGGAGTCCTGCGAATCAGATTCATTCTGTGAGCGCCGGGGCGGCGAGATCTTGCTGCCCTCACGCGGTGTTTCTCCCATGCGTCCCCCTCCTTCTTCCGCTCCAAATCCATCCCCTTAGTATACCATATTCTGCATGACTAGCCCGGTTCCTTTGCGAGTACAGAAAAAGAAGCCGGGATCTTAGGCTATATGTGCCAAGGATCACGACTTCTTCTAATGGTGCAGATCCGAAGTTCTGCATTTGATATGACTAGATTACACACCCAACCAGCGTTTGAACATATGTTTGGTTGTTTGTTTGTTCATTTCGGCAATGGAGGTAGTCAACGGAATACCTTTTGGACAAGAGCGTACGCAGTTCTGCGAGTTACCACAGCCCTCAATACCTCCGTCTTCCATAAGTGCTTCCAAGCGGTCTTCAGCGTTCATCTCCCCTGTTGGGTGAGCATTGAACAGACGTACTTGAGAAAGAGCTGCCGGACCGATAAAGTCTGTTTTTTCATTCACGTTCGGGCATGCTTCGAGGCATACACCACATGTCATGCATTTGGACAGCTCGTAAGCCCACTGACGTTTCTTCTCAGGCATCCGCGGACCTGGACCGAGGTCATAGGTACCATCAATCGGAATCCACGCTTTAACCCGTTTCAGGGCGTTAAACATCCGGGTACGGTCGATGACGAGGTCACGAACCACCGGGAAGGTTTTCATCGGTTCGATGCGAACTGGCTGTTCGAGCTTGTCGATCAGGGCTGCACACGCTTGACGCGGCTTGCCGTTGATGACCATGGAGCATGCTCCACAGACTTCTTCGAGACAGTTCGATTCCCAGCAGACCGGGGCAATGGACTTGCCTTCTGTATTAACCGGGTTCCGCTGGATCTCCATCAGGGCGCTAATAACGTTCATGCCGGGACGGTACGGAAGCTCAAACTCTTCGTTGTACGAAGATGACTCCGGGTTGTCCTGACGGGTGATGATAAACTTGACGGTTTTTTTTGCTGTAGCTGTGTCCGTCATATCGTTGTCCCCTCCTTTGGTGACGATGATTGGTGTTGCTTATGCGCAAAGTTACTCTTTTGGTGCACGGGTGGCGCTCCGGCAGCGGAATGCCCTTCTGATCGCTGTTATCCCCGGATTTTTTTTATCAACCCTTCCCAGGGTTAAAATCCGGTGATAAAGGCGAGCGCTTCGCTTCTTCTGGGCATTTCCGCTTCCTCCGCTACGTCGTGCACGCAGGGTCACTTTGCTGGAAACTGCACTCCATTCATTCTGGTGGCAGTAACATTGAGAAGCTCCGTGTACGCTTTGCCTCTATGTGTCTACTGCTTTTCCGTTAAGATGCTAAGTCTTTAACTTTATGAATAGACCGAAATTTCGCTTTACTTAATCCTTCGAGTAGTCCCGGATCCGTGGTGGGATCAGGGAAACGTCTACAGGCTCGTACGAAATTTTTGGACCTTCCTTCGACCAGCTTGCGATCGTTGTTTTCAGGAATTCCTCGTCATTACGTTCGGTGAAGTCTGGTTTGTAATGCGCTCCACGGCTTTCGTTACGCAGCAGTGCGCCCAAAGTCATCGCTTCTGCCAGTTCAATCATGTTCCACAGCTGACGGGTAAATGCTGCACCCGGGTTGTTCCAACCGGAAGTGTCGTACATGTTGATTTTGCCGTAACGCTCTTTCAATTCCTTAATTTTGCCGATGGTCGCTTCCAGCTTATCGTTGTAACGTACCACCGTCATATTCGCCGTCATCCACTCGCCAAGCTCTTTGTGAATGACATAGGCATTTTCATTGCCCTGCATGTTCAGGATGCCTTCGTATTTATCGGTTTGGCGCTTAGTATAACCTTCGAATACGGAAGAACTGATATCTGCGGACGATTTTTTGAGTCCTTTGATATATTCAACTGCTTTCGGTCCAGCCACCATACCACCGTAGATTGCCGATACCAGGGAATTTGCACCCAGACGGTTCGCACCATGATATTGGTATTCACATTCACCAGCTGCGAACAGTCCTGGAATGTTGGTCATTTGGTTATAATCTACCCACATGCCGCCCATGGAATAATGGACTGCCGGGAAAATTTTCATTGGGATTTTACGTGGGTCATCACCCATGAATTTCTCGTAGATCTCAATGATTCCGCCGAGCTTCACATCCAGCTCCTTCGGATCTTTGTGTGACAAGTCGAGATATACCATGTTCTCGCCGTTCACGCCTAGGCCCATATCCACGCAGACGCTGAAAATTTCACGCGTCGCGATATCACGCGGAACAAGGTTACCGTATGACGGATATTTTTCTTCGAGGAAGTACCAAGGCTTACCGTCCTTGTACGTCCAGATCCGTCCACCTTCACCACGAGCCGATTCGGACATCAGACGCAGCTTGTCATCGCCTGGAATGGCTGTCGGGTGAATCTGAATGAACTCACCGTTCGCGTAATTTACACCTTGCTGATACACCGCACTTGCGGCAGTACCTGTATTGATAACCGAGTTGGTTGTTTTACCGAAAATAATGCCAGGGCCGCCGCTCGCCAGAATAACTGCTTCAGCCGGGAACGTCTGTACCTTCATCGTTTTCAGATCCTGTGCTACAATGCCGCGGCAGATGCCTTCGTCATCAATAACCGCCTGCAGGAACTCCCAGTTCTCATACTTGGTCACGAGACCGGCCGCTTCCCAGCGACGCACCTGCTCATCCAATGCGTAGAGCAATTGTTGTCCTGTCGTTGCACCGGCAAACGCTGTACGGTGATGCTTCGTTCCGCCGAAACGACGGAAATCAAGTAAACCTTCCGGTGTCCGGTTAAACATTACGCCCATCCGGTCCATCAGGTGAATGATGCCTGGTGCCGCTTCACACATCGCTTTGACTGGAGGCTGATTCGCCAAAAAGTCACCGCCGTATACTGTATCGTCAAAGTGTACCCATGGGGAGTCGCCCTCACCCTTGGTATTTACCGCACCGTTGATACCGCCTTGGGCACATACGGAGTGGGATCTTTTAACGGGAACCAGTGAAAATAAATGAACATGGACTCCGGCTTCAGCCGATTTGATCGCCGCCATCAATCCCGCGAGACCTCCGCCCACAATAATTACATTAGATGATGCCATTGCTGTTCACTCCCTTATAAGTCAGCATTTAAAGTCCAAATGCTTAAATCAGAACTGTCTTAACTGCGTCAATCATCGAAGTGGCTACCTGGAAATCCATGCTCCGGAAAGCAAGCAGCGATGCAATAAACATGAGAGCTACAATAGCAAACAAGCTCATGCAGATGTAGGAAGATACACGCTGCGCACGCGGACCGACGGTAATTCCCCAGCTAACCAGGAACGACCACAAACCGTTGGCAAAGTGATAGGATGCCGCAACCACACTGATCAGATATAAAATAAACGTTACCGGATTCATCACGATGCCATGTATGACACCGCCAAGCTCTTCGTGTGTGACATTCCCCAGCGCAACCTGGAAACGAGTCTCCCAAATGTGCCAGATGACGAACACAAACGTAATGACACCGCTGACGCGCTGCAACGTATAGCGCCAGTTGCGCTCATTGCCAAAACGTCCCACGTTAGGCTTGGCCTGATAGGCAATGTACAAACCATATACACCGTGATAGAACAGCGGCAACCAGATGAGAAGCGTTTCAAGTACAATCACGAGCGGCAGGCCATTCAGAAATGCTACTGCATCGTTAAAGCCTTCTTTGCCGCCTTCAACTGCCGAGAAGTTCGTCACCATATGCTCAATGAAAAACAGACTGAGCGGAATGACGCCAAGCAAGGAGTGCAGCTTTCTGGAGTAAAACCCTTTCATAAAATGTCGATCCCCTTTCGCTAAATACAACGTTTTCATAAATAAAATTCGCTTATCATGACACAAACCTTTCCCAAGGAAAGGTTCGACAAATTGTTCCGTTTTCTTCAGGTGTGAACAACTTGTGTCACGATTCATGTTACTCCTTTTTTTCTTATAAGGGAATTGCAATATAATTATTAAATGTTATAACCTATAGGTATAAGTTATAAACATCGGTCGTGCAGGCCATACAACATGGAGAAATATTTGACAAGGAGATGCCTCACGCAAAGTACGTTCATTAGAAAAGAGGTTAGTGCTCATGTTCGAGGAATTAAACGCTTTTGCGGCGGTTGTAGAGCAGTCCAGTCTGAACCGTGCATCGAAATTGCTGAATCTGTCACAACCCGCGCTGTCTCGCAAAATCTCCAAATTGGAGGATGAGCTCGGCGTAGCGCTCTTTCATCGCCGTGGTAAACGACTTGAATTAACCAGCGTAGGCCAGTTCGCCTATACTTTCGCGGTAGAGCAGAAACAGCAGCAACAAAAATTTCTGACCATGCTGGCCCAGTACAAGGACGAAGAACAAAGCTCCATTACACTTGGAGCCAGTCTGACAACGCTTCAAACCACTTTGCCACCGCTGGTAAATGCCTTTATGGAGAAACATCCGAATGCGGAAATCAAGCTGGTGACGGGGAAAACACATGAAATTGTCTCTTTTGTGCGGGATAAAAAAGCTGATGTAGGTATCGTTGCCTCTTCTATAAGTGAAGCCGGGCTAAACTGTGTGCCACTCTTTGATGATCATCTGGAGCTGGTTGTGCCCTTAACGCATCCCCTATCAGGTAAAGAAGCCGGAATGGAACATTTGCAAGATCTGCCGATGATTACGTTCTCCAAAGGAACCTGGTATCGAAAATTAACCGACGACCTGTTTCAGCGCTGCGCCGTGATGCCGGATATTCGCATGGAGATTGATTCCTTTGAAGCGATTGTCCGTCTTCTGCCTACCTGCAAAGCAGCAGCCCTGTTGCCCAAGTCGTATCTCCGCCCTCAATTGCTTGCGGACAATGATCTTGTCTCGGTATATCTGCCGCAACTGCAACAGACCCGGCGCACAACCTGCATGATCTATGGGGAAAAGGAAGACCTCAGCCAAACCTCCAGACAGTGGGTCAGGGAAACGGCTGCTCTCTTTACAGCAAAGGCGCCGCTGCCCTCACGGAGGACTACGACGCCTTAGCATTCATATTAATCAGCCGAGCTCAACGCTCTGCTTTCATTTAATAGACTCAGCTCTAGCTCTCTTGGCTGATCACTTCTTCCTCAAAACGGTCAATGTCATCATTCATGCCGATAATCACCATGATATCACCCATCTGAAGCGAGTCCAGTGCAGTCGGGGCAATGATAACCCCGGCTTCCTTTTGCAGAGCTACAATGCTGCAACCAAAGCGTACTCGAGCATTCAGAGTGGACAGCGTTTTATTATGCAGACAGGCTGGAACCTTCATCTCCACAATACTGTAATCATCGGACAATTCGATATAATCCAGCAGATTCGGGGTGACGAGCTGATGGGCAACCCGAATTCCCATATCACGCTCAGGATAAACGACACGATCGATCCCCAGCTTGTCCAGTGCCCGTCCATGAAGGACTGAAATGGCTTTGGCCACAACTGTTTTTACACCGAGTTCCTTCAGTAAAATAGCAGTGAGAATACTGGTCTGGATATCAGCCCCAATGGCAACAACACAGCAGTCAAAATTACGGATGCCCAGGGAGCGCAGCACTTCCTCATCAGTTGAATCCGCGACGACGGCATGGGTGACCAATTCACTCATGTCTTCGACGACTTCTTCATTTTTATCGATACCCAGCACTTCATAACCAAGCTCCATTAATTCCTGTGCCAGACTGGAGCCAAAGCGCCCTAGCCCAATTACCGCAAACTGCTGTGTTTTCATTGTTCTTCACGAACCCCTTATCCAATAATCATTTTGCCTTCAGGATACCTGTACAATTCTTTACCCTTTTTCTGTCCGAGTGCATACGCGAGCGTAATTGGTCCAAGACGTCCCGCAAACATGGTGAAACAGATCAAAAGCTTGCCGATCGTGGTCAGCTTCAGTGTAAGCCCCATAGATAAACCAACGGTACCGAAGGCGGATGTCGTCTCAAATAATATCATCAAAAAACTGCTGTCTTCCGTCGTACTAAGCACCATCGTAACGGCAATAATGAGCAACAGGGCAAGCAGTGTAATCGTCAGTGCTTTGAAAATGCGTTCTTGTAGGAGCCGATATCTGAAAAAGACGATATCTTCCCGTCCCCGCATCATGGCATAGACAGCTCCGGCCATAATCATGAATGTGGTTGTTTTAATGCCGCCTCCAGTAGAACCGGGGGAAGCACCAATAAACATTAATATAATGATGAAAAATTGCGTTGCCTGTCTCAGGCCAGCAATGTCTACCGTATTCGCCCCTGCTGTTCTTGGGGAAACCGACTGGAAGAACGAACCGAGAATTTTACCACCCCAGTTCAAACCACCCAGTGTCCGGGGATTGCTGAATTCAAAAACAAAAATAACCAGTGCGCCAAATACGATTAACAAACCTGTCGTCAGCAATACCACTTTGGAATGCAGCGAAAGCTTCTTCGTCCTCCGATACTCCACCAGATCAGATAGAACGACAAAACCGATACCGCCTGCAATAATCAGGAACATGGCTGTAAAATTCACGAGCGGATCATACACATACCCGGTTAAACTTCGGAATTCACCGAACATATCAAACCCAGCATTGTTAAACATGGAGATGGCATGCCAATATCCATAATAGATGGCCTGCCCCATTGGCATATCAAACGACCACCGAATGGCGAACAACGTGCCACATATGCCTTCCAATATGAGCGAGTAGATCACAACTTTGCGAATAAGGCGGACAATCCCCTCCATCGTACTCTGGTTCATCGCTTCCTGCAAAATCAACCGCTCACGCAGAGAGATCCGCCGTTTGAATGCAATCGCCACCAGTGTCGACATCGTCATAAAGCCAAGACCGCCAATTTGAATCAGGATTGCAATTATAATCTGACCCAACGTCGAAAAATGAGTACCTGTATCCACCACAACCAGCCCCGTTACACAGACTGCAGAAGTCGCAGTGAAGAGTGCGTCAATAAAAGGAAGGCTGACTCCGCTTCGACTGGATGTCGGGAGCATCAACAGAAGTGTCCCGAGCAATATAATACCCGCGAACCCTAGGACCAGAATTCGGGGTGGCGATAGACGCATCCATTGAACATTCATTTTCACTTGAGTATCATCCACCTCTGCCAAAAAGAAAATGACCCCACGACGTGGAGCCTTTCTCCGAAGTGCTTTTCCATATCACTTGACGGAATAGCCAAGCCCTTTGAAAGCCCTATTTCGGAGCGTAAACATGTATGATTTTCGCTGTAATACATATACATTAGGTTGGAATGCCTTTTATACCTTCTATTCGTTCCCTTGTTAGCCTAAAGACATGCGGAATATTGGACATTTGATTCAAAATTATAAGCGCTGCGACGTTTGTACACAAAACGATTTTTGTGTAAATAGCATCGAATTCCGTCAAAAAGGGAAAAACTCAGATATGGCGACGGATAGATCAGATTGTTTCGATCATTTTCATTCGTTTTCATGCATTTGCACCACTTCTCGTTTCGCCATTGGCATTCGGGGCTTGGGCTGTGCTATCTTTACTTTAATATCCACATTAATAAAGGAGGAACAATATTAAATGAATCCCTTAGGGCAGCCTTTGGTACTCAAAGCTAACTTCAAGCGTTTAGGGTTGCTTGCGGCGATTGGTCTGATTCTGTTTTTCGTTTTTCAAATCTTTCCTGCCACCTCATCGCAAACGACTGATATCCAGTCTACTTCCTTCATAAGCAAGGAGAAAGCGGCGGAGTCGGCACGATCTTTTGCAGCTTCTCTACCTGATTATACCCTTCCGACGGATACCGGAAACGAGCTGGTGACGTACCAAACCCATTCCGATATTTATGGGTATATGGCCAAAACCAAACAGTTAGAAACCTATAACAAGAAATGGGAAACAACCTATCCTTACGATGTGTACCGCGTTCGTTTGCCCGATCAGGACAAAGGCGGTTATTTGAATGTTGACGTACATATGAGAACAGGAAAAGTTGTCGGTTTCAAGCGCGAACTGCCTTCTTCCCTGTATGCATCCATTGAGGCTGAGCAGGACAAAAGCAAAGTGAATGCTGCCCAACGTTTAGCTGAAGATAACCTTTCTCTAAATGAAAAAGAGCAGCTTGCCGCTAGCGTCCTTGGCGAATTCGGGTATACTGTACCGAAACTTCAACTGGACACCCGTGAAGAAGAAGCGGGGCTGCAATACACAGATAATGAAAAGCAAATTGGAGATTCCAAGCTGGAACTGAATTTTACGTTTGAAAACGGAGCCGTTCGCTCCTTCGAATCGGTCTTCTCAGTCCCTGACTCCCATACTGACTATGTAGAAAATCAGACTCGGCAAGCCAACTGGATGACTTACGGCGGTTATGCTTTCCTGACCTTTGTGCTTGGCGTGCTCGCGATCATCTACAGTATTCTGACGAGGGCAAACACGTCGTTCAAACGCGGAATCGTTCTGTCCTTGGTATACTTTGCGGCTTCCGTGATTGGCACACTGAACATGATCCCGCTCTTTCAGGCGCAGGGGCTATCTAATTTTATGCTGACCTTCCTGATGGTGATGCAAGCTGGGATAACGCTGGTTATGAGTGCAACCATCTATCTGTCGCTCGTTGCCGGTGACGGCATGTGGCGCAAAATCGGTCTGAATCCTTGGCCTCGGGCCAAAGAACCCGGATACGGCAAATATGTACTGCACAGTATGTATACAGGCTACTTATGGGCGTTGATTCTACTGGGTGTGCAATCCGTACTGTTCTTTATTCTGGAGCGCAGTATTGGAAGCTGGTCAACAACATCGGCTGACCAGTCCACATACAACATGAGTTATGCCTGGATCTTCCCGATTATGGCTTGGATGGCCGGGATCGGTGAGGAAACGGTCTATCGCCTGTTCGGGATTCGCATGATGCAGAAGGTGGTACGAAATACGTTCATCGCCTGCCTTATCCCAACATTGATCTGGGCTCTGGGACACACCCTGTACCCGATCTATCCGGTGATCACACGTCCAATAGAGCTTACTGTCATCGGACTTTTGTTCAGTCTGATCATGCTGCGCCACGGCTTCATCGCCGTTGTATTCGCGCATGTTATCTTTGACAGCCTGTTGATGGGGTTAAGCCTGATCTTCATGGGTGATGCACTGAACATTTCCGCAGGACTCTTCTGGATTGTGCTTCCGGCCATCGTTGGTTATGTCATCTATAGGATGAATCCAAAACAAAAAGAGAAGCCGTATGTCACGACTCCTCATCACGAAGTGCTGCAATAATTTGATTCGCAAGCTTGTCACCAATAGATAGAGGCCGGAAGTCTTCGACGCTGGCCTCTTTTATTTTGCGTAAAGAGCCAAAATGCTTCAGCAGCAGCTTGCGCCGCTTTTCTCCGATCCCCGGAATGGCATCCAGACGGGAAGTCACCATCGATTTACCACGCTGCTCGCGGTGGAACGAAATCGCAAAACGGTGGACCTCTTCCTGAATCCGCTGCAACAGGTAGAACTCCTGACTATCCCGAGGCAAGGAGATGACTTCCGGTGGGTTGCCGATCATCAACTGTGAAGTCTTATGCTTCGCATCCTTCACCAGACCGCATACCGGAATAAACAGCCCCAGCTCATTTTCCAAAATATCCACGGCTGCTGAGATCTGCCCTTTGCCTCCATCAACCACGATCAGGTCAGGCTGGGTTAAGTTTTCCTTCAACACCCGCTCGTAACGGCGACGGATAACTTCTCGCATCGTTTCATAATCATCCGGTCCTTCAACCGAACGGACCTTGTACTTCCGATATTCCTTCTTATCCGGTTTACCATCGGTAAATACGATCATGGCAGATACCGGGTTGGTACCCTGGATGTTCGAGTTATCAAACGCTTCAATACGGTGAAGCTGATCCAGTCCAATAAAACGTCCCAGTCCTTCAGCAGCTTTCGATGTCCGTTCTTCATTCCGCTCAATTAGGCGGAACTTCTCTTCCAGTGCCACACGTGCGTTATCCACGGCCATGGTGATCATCTGCCGTTTCAATCCACGCTGCGGAATGTGGACTTTGATTTCCAGCCATTCCTGCAATGCTGCTGCGACTTGAGAAGGATCTTCAAGACCTGGGGGCTGTTTATCAGCCGATACATCTTCCTGAGCAACAGCGTCTTCCAGGATAACCATCGTAGCTTCTTCCGCTTCTGCTTCGGGTTGGCTATCACCATAAGATGCACGGGCCTCGGCAACACGTAGCTCAACCACAGAATCTTGCGCCAATCGCGTTGTCTCTTCTGACTCGGCTGTCACCGCCGCAGGTACCGCTCCATCACCATCGGAAATATCATCCGCACCACCGTCATCAGTTGCCATATCTTTTGGCATTTCCGGCAGTAAAATCTCCTGTGGCAACGCTGGATTATCACTGTAATACTGGGTCACGTAAGACATAAAGTCACTGTATGCCTCACCGTAAAACGGGAACGTCGACACGTGTCGTTCAATCATTTTCCCCTGACGCATATATAGAATCTGGACACACATCCAGCCTTTATCAATGGCAAAACCAAACACATCGCGGTCTCTGGCATCCGCCATCGTAATTTTCTGTTTTTCCATCATCGCATCAATGGCAATGACCTGATCCCGAAGTTCCTTGGCACGTTCAAAATATAGATCCTCAGCCGCTTCCTGCATTTTGCGCTGTAAATCCTTTTTGATCTCCTCATGCCCGCCACTCAAAAATGAACTGATCTCCTGGGAGATCTCATCATACTGCTCCTTGCCCACTTCTTGCACACAGGGAGCGAGGCACTGTCCCATATGATAATACAGGCATACTTCCTTCGGCATTACGCCGCATTTGCGTAACGGATACATCCGGTCAAGCAGTTTTTTCGTTTGGTGTGCCGCATATGAATTCGGATAAGGTCCGAAGTATTTGGCTTTATCTTTGAGCACCCGCCGGGTCACTTCGAGTCGGGGATGTTTTTCATTCGTAATTTTAAGGTAAGGAAACGTCTTATCATCCTTGAGCAACACGTTATACCGCGGCATATGTTTCTTGATCAGGTTACACTCCAGAATGAGTGCTTCCATATTGCTGCCGGTAACGATATATTCGAAATCACGGATTTCGGACACCAGGCGCTGTGTCTTCCCATTATGACTGCCGATAAAATATGATCTTACGCGATTCTTCAGCACTTTGGCTTTACCTACATAGATAATAGTACCTTCACTATTTTTCATCAGGTAACAGCCGGACATGTCAGGCAGCAAAGCCAGCTTGTGGCGAATCTGCTCTAGTGCCTTCTCCTGCTCCTGCACGTTTGTAATGAATTCATCCATAATTCGGTGGGTCCTCCTTCCCGATTACTGAGAAAGCTGATAGCTTCACCTTACATGAGGCACTCCGATGACAGAATGACCTTTTGATCGCTGTTATCCCCAGATTTCTTTGATTCTTTTCTTATAACGTATAAATCCGGGGATAGGGCATGCTTCCGAAGTAGCTTTCTTTCAGAAAGCTTTTAGGCGACCACTTCGTTTCTACAAGTCATTTCTGCCCTCTCCGTTGTTCATGTAAATTTCAGTTTCACCTTATAATAAATAGTATATCTTATATTGTCCTATATGAAAGTATTCGACGCAAAACGCCCCCGGCGCATAACCGGAGGCGTATGTGAAATCTTGGTTAATTATTGGTGTTTTTCGATAATTCCTTTGAGAGCATCTTTTGAGTTCAGACCAACCACTTTATCAACCGGTTGACCATCTTTGAAGAAGATCAATGTTGGAATGCTCATTACGCCGAAGCGGGAAGCGGATTCCGGGTTTTCGTCCACATTGACTTTAGCAATTTTCACTGCATCGCCAACTTCGGTGGACAGCTCTTCCAAGATTGGAGCGAGCATTTTACAAGGACCACACCAAGGCGCCCAGAAATCAACAAGAACCGTTCCTTCGCCTTCGACTTCAGCGTTGAAGGATTGATCGGATACGTTAACAATAGCCATGAAATTGTCCTCCTTATATATACTTACGGTTTATTTTAACCTGTAACGTCGCGAACGACACTTCCAGTATAACACAGCAACTCTAATGTTGTGAAATGAACGCATCAATGTTCATCTTCCCAACATCAAATCTTCACAATTGCGGAACTAGCGGGTTCACTGCAAAATCTTTACAAACGCTTTCTTTTCCAAGTATACTAAAATTACTCCGGGCTTCAGTTCCCTGTAAGGGCAAGCTGTTATCCCCATAAGGAGGCAATACCATGGATGCAAATGTGCGGATCAACGACCCGCGTGAACATGTGAACGAGGAACCCCGTAACGATCTGTTTGATCTGATTGCGGGTGTTGCTGGCATGGCCGGCCTGATGACGGTTATCTTTTTCGGAATGGTGATTTTCAAATTTATCACCGAATAGGATCTTCAGGCTGCACGCAGGCCAGAAAAGCCCGGTTTTCGCTACAATGCGAAAGCCAGGCTTTTTTTGGGACTATATGAGTAAAAAATAGATCAGATCGGTAACCTAAATAGAAATTAACGTTTGCCCCGCTGATTCTCACCCCGAACCGAGATGACATCAACAAACGGACGAATCCGGTCCATCAAACGCTGGCCTTTGTTCATTTCCTCGCCGTCCCTACTGGTGAAGCTAAGATGTTTCTCCAGCCCATCCAAGTTGTAGTTTGACGTGTAAAATGTAGGTTTGCGATTCATACGGTAATTCAGAATGGAACCCATCACATGATCTCGAACCCATGGGTTCAGATTCTCTGCCCCAATATCATCAAAGATGAGCAGATCACAGCTTTTCAGAATATCCGTCGTTTCCTTCAGCTTGTTTCCCTCACTGATCATGGATTTCAGATCCTCCACAAAATCAGGCATGTAGATAATAACACCTGTGTGGCCCACAACCGCGAGTTCATGCAGCAAATAACACATCAGAAACGTCTTGCCCGTTCCAAATGATCCTTCCAAAAACAGTCCTTGCGGAGACAATCCATTCTCCTTGGTGTCGTTAATATAACGCAGAACCTGGTTCACCGCCGGAGCACGCATCCGATCCTTGCCCATAATTTCCACATCGTTATATCCTGCATTGAGCGCACGCTCGTCCACATAGAAACTGCGGATTCTTTGCTTGATAACATGCTCATTCTGCCGGGCGATATGTTTGGAACAAGGTGCTTTTTTATCTATAATTTCGGGTTTACCGTTAAAATGCTCTACTTCCAGTTTGCAAAAGTGACCCTGGAAATCGTTAGGACAGTTGTCGAGCCCCGGACAGTTCGCACAGTTCTTCGAATCTTTGGCATACTGATACAGCTTGCTCAGATCGGTAATAAGCTGTGCATCTTTCAGTTCAGGATGACCTGCGCGGAATTCGCGTACGTACGGATCTTCCATCAATTCCGCCGCAATCCGCCGCGACTGTTCACGAAAGGAAGGATTCAGCTGCTGAAGCAGTCCTCCCAAGGATTCCATGGCTTCAAGCCCCCTTAATAGTTTCAATATAGAATGAACAATTGAATTTTACGATGACCATCATGATGGCAGGGTAACCTTCGATCGCTTGTAATTCTACTGTTCATTCTATATAAACTTGAGGAATAACTCAACATTTTCAGCTGGAAAAAGCATTATCCATTCCATGACAGTACGCAGAACTTCGGTTAGACACTACACAAAAAATATATCCGATCACGCTTGGAAAATTAACGACGTAGCCCCACCGTAACAATCTCACAAGGTCCCGCTTGAAGAGCCCATTCTTTGCTGATTAAGGCAGTGGAAGATTCATTTACCACCGAATCATTCAGTTTGCCTGTCTCTTCTTCCAGAATGTTGCTCTGATATGCATCTTCCAATGCTTGCGGGATGGACTCAGAAGCAGCAAACTTCAACTCAGTTGTATTCGACCCCATATTATACCAACGCAACATCAGATCACCCGAATCTTCGTTCACCTTCAGTGAAGAAAACGCAAGACCGTCCCCTTGCCACTCAAAAGGTGTGTTGCTTGGCGTTAGGAATCCCGGGTGTACGTTCGTCTGAGCCACAGTCCATGGAATCTGGAACTGATAAGCTTCAATGTACGCTCCGAATGTTGCTCCGTTCCCGTCATGAGGGATAATCTCCAGTTGGAAGGAGTGCTCGCCGAGACACTGAGCTTCCGGTGTCGGGAACAATCCCCAGTCTCCAAGCTCTCCCACGGCACGAAGCAATGTCACCGCAATCGTATTCCGTCCATCCTCAAGAACCTCATATTCATTCAGACCGAGATTGGCTACAACCAACCCAGCCTGATCCTCGCTCACATCAACAAAACTTTGCTGATGCTGGGTGTTGCTCGGATTTTGCCATTCCGGTGCAGGCGTATTATCGCGAGTAGCAATTTCGAACATCGAGTCAACGTGATGAACAGCAGCTGTCAGATCCGTCGGGAAGAGTGCCCGCACCCGATGATCCTTCGCCTGATTGTTGAAGGTTGTTTCGAGCTTGATGCCTTTTCCACTGCGGCTTAACGACACAATGGTTCGGATCTTGAGCGTAACCATTTGTTTGGAACGTTGAGCTTTACGATGCGGATAATAGATAAGTTCCCGCTGCTCACGATCAAGCGTTTCGTCGGCGGATTCAGGAATCTCCCAATGATGAACAATTTCGTACGAAGCTCTGTAAGGCGCATCTTCAATAACCCGAATTTCTGCCCGAAGATCCTTCGTAGTCAGTGCCACTTCGTTCTCCGGTTGCTTGAACATGTACTCATTGCCGATATCACCGACATTTTCATACACGCCAAGATCTTTATACGTCCGGCCTGTCCGTTTATCCGTAAGTGCAAAAGATCCATTGTCTGCAATATTTACGATAAAACATTCATTTTCCATGCCACGTTCACCACGCAGCAGTGTATTTGAATTCGTGGCATTGCTGTCCATGCGAACCAAGGCATACGTCTTCAGGCCAAGTGCAGGCACATTCTCTGCTTCAAACGTAATGCTGACCCGACGGCAGCTATATGGCTGACGGAATCGATCATCCGGCAGATCATAGCCGAATTGCAGACCCAGATCCTCTACCGTACACGGAACTGGTTTGCCTTCTTCATCCACCAATATACGACCTGACAGGTCGATGGCATTCATTTTGGCTGCCATATCTTCCAATGAGAAACCGTCGCGGAAGTACAGACGGGCCGCATCCAGTTCAATCTGAACCACACCGCTGCGCTCCCATCCCGATGTGTTAAACACAACCACAGGCCGGGCTTCATCACCATATCGTTCAAAGGTTGAAGTATCCACAGCTGCAGCGATTTGGCTGGTGCTATCCTCAATCAGGGCCTCAGCGACATGACGGCTCTTATCAAACCGTGTGACCATCTCGCGATGTACCTCGTCTACGCTACAGCCACAGATGCTGTCATGCGGATGATTCTGCATCAACGTTTTCCAGGCATAGGTAAACTGATCATGCGGATATGAATGACCCAGCAGATGCGCGAACGAAGCCAGGGGCTCAGCCACTTTTTCCAACATGGATTGGCCCAGTTGGTTCATCTGTTTCAGATAAACGCGTGCGGAAGCCGTGTTCACCAGAGTGCCCCAGCCATCAGTACGCTGGCTGCGCAGCTCTCCTTTTACAACAGACAACTCCTGAACCGCAGATGCTTTCAACGCTGACAGATAATCCGGGAAGTTGGAGTGAACAAACTCGATATCGGGATACAATTGTTCAGCCATACGGATGGCTTCAGGCAGATCCTTCTGGATCGGCTGGTGATCACATCCATTCATGTACAGCAATTCATTGGTCGAAGCATATTTCTCCGCGTCAGCCAGCTTGGTTTCCCAGAACTTCCGAGCTGAAGCTTCGTCCACCGGAACCTCATTCCCGTTAGAGTACCAGTTGGCAAATAAAACACCGAGCACTTTAGATCCATCCGGACCTTCCCACATTAGCTCTGAGAAACTGGATTCGTATCCATCGTCAGACACCATGTTGTTGAAGCCCGTTGGCTTCACGCCTCGCCCAAAAAAGACATTATCGATGCCCGATTGCAGCATAAGCTGCGGTGTCTGTCCTACAAGTCCGAACGTATCTGGGAAGTATCCGATCTTTGAAGGTGTTCCGTAACGTTTGGCATCCCGATGTCCAACCTGCATATTACGTACGTTTGCTTCACCACTGGTCAGGAAGGCATCCTGCAAAATATACCAAGGCCCAATGACAATCCGGCCATCACGAATATGCTTCTCCAACCGTTCCTTCTGCTCAGGTCTAACCTGAAGATAGTCATCGATGATGATCGTCTGGCCGTCCAGGTAAAAGCTTTTAAAATCTGGCCCCTGATCGAGCTGATCCAGCAAGGCATCCACCAGTTGCACCAATCGCATATGATGCTTCTCATACGGCAAATACCATTCCCGATCCCAGTGCGTGTGAGAAATAATATGCGCTCTTTTCGATTTGCTTGTTGGTTTGGTCATTGTATTATTCCCCCTCTACCTCTTGTTGTACAATCTCTACTTCATCCGGACGATATACGGCTTGCAGCTGTCCGGCATCATCTGTGGCAAACAGCACCGAGCGATTTTTCTCCAACAGGAACGTATATATGACTCCCGTACGTGTATCTCTGACTTTCACCTCATGATTCAAAGCGAACTCCGATACAAATACGTACAGATTGCCTTTCGGGAAGCTCAGCTTCCGGCCATAAATCCCTGCCAGATCACCGCCAGATATCCATTCCAGTTCATTTTTAATACCAGCCACTTCTGACGCATATCGATACAGGTCAGCCAGCGGCTCATCCCGGCCATTCAGCTCCAGCGGCAGCGGGCTCCAGATCAACTTGCCTTTGCCTAATGGCAGTACTTCTACTTCATCAGGTGTATGATTCTCCGCATGAAGCAACGTTTCCTTTGCCACCTCGGCAATCCGGCGACGACCATACGTGACGCGGTGATTCACCCCGTTAATATTCAGCATTTCTTCTCGCTGTACGTTGCCCAGACTGCGCTGGCCAACAAGATGATCTGCTCGATCACTTCTCTTCCAATAAGCATCCAACCCGAGCGGGCCAGTAATAAGCAGCGTAGCTCCTTCATTCTCCGCGAAGTTGAATAGCTCACTTAAGGCATCACTGTCCATGTTGTGCGGACTCGGAACCATGATCAGCTTCGGTGGTTGCTGCTTCAATGCTTCCAGATGATACTCGGATACAGCCCGGAATGGCTGCTTCAGCTCATAAGCCATCACACGGGTCAATTTTGTAGTTGCATCGTAAGCCAGGGAACGGTTCGAGAAATCGTTGGAATACGGGAAGACCACCGCAATCTCCTCCAGCTCGCGATCGGTAAACAAGTCCCGAATCTGCTCCATGAATCGGCCAAAATCGTAAGACACATCGGCTTCAGGTTTTTCCGTACCATCCGCTCTCAGCGCTCCAATATGAGATTCATTGGCATTATCCATATAGAAGTTCGTATTCCAGATCCATTGCACTGCTCCTGCACCGCCTGTTGAGAAGGCATAGGCGTATTTGCGCTCCAGAATGCTGTGAAGCTCTTCCTCTGTGCGTTTGGCCCGGCCATCCGGGGTTTCCACATACATGATGCCTGTCTCCTGAATGAGATTGGGTTTATGTGGTGTTTTGGCGAAAATGCCGTCCCAGATCAGGTCATCGTTGAGCCACCAGGAATGCACGGTTGTATAATCCACTTCCCGCTCATAGAAGAACGGTGAAGGCCGCTGTGCTCCGAGAGCTTCATCCTGCCCTACGGTAACCAGATGATGGGGAACAAGATCCTTGATCGTGCCTACAAGCTCTCTCGCCCAAACATTATGCATCTCCATCGAGAAGAGACAGTAATCAAGCCAGCGTGTTCCTTTTTTAGCCTTGTGCATGTCCTGTACATCGAAATTGATCTCTTCCGGTTCAGGAATGACTGCTGCGGTGAAGTCAGGGAGCTGTTTAGGTGACATGTTCCATGCCTCCTGCAACGCTTCAATCGTCTGATGTCGCTGCTGAAGCCACTCGATAAACGCCTGCTGCTCATATGAATCTCTTGCCGAACGTGGCCCATCCGAGAATATGCGCACAGGATCAAACATCGACGGTTCATTAATCAAGTCCCAGTCCACATGTGTGGAATGTCTGTGACGACTAACAATGCTGCGGATGAAGCGTTTCTGTGCATCTACGCTCTGCGGGTCTAAATATGGATTTGTTCCTTCCCACGTCTCGGGTGTAAAGGAGAAAAAGGTGAACGTCACTTGAAGGCCGTGCCGTTTTGCCGTTAACAGGAACGCATCAATAGCACGCAGTACATCCTCAGACATATGACCATCCACCTGCATCATGTTGCGATAGGCAGTCCAGATTCCGGTCCGAATCCAGTTAATGCCGGCCTTCGCCATCTGTGCCATATCCCGATCCCATACATCCGCATTAGGAAGGAACAGGAATTTCCGTGCCACATCAGAGGTCATGTAGGTCATACCAACAACAGGCAGCGGACGACCGTCTTTGATAAAATAATCTCTGCTGCGTGTAATGACTTCCCCTTCTGCCAACAAAGCTGCGTCCTGACCCCAGAAGCCCTGTCGCAGTATGCGAACTTCTCCATCAGGTGCCTGAACACGACCCACGATTCGATACAGCCCGCTCTCGATTGAAACCGGAAGAAGAATGCGTTCAAAACGCTGTTCGCCGGAAAGTTCCAGCTCCAGTTGATGATTCCATACCTTCTCTACCGTGCCGTTTGTGCGATCTTCCCGTTCAACGGTTAAATCAAACGTCCACAGCTCCGGCTCACTTCGTCTGCTTCCCGCACGCTGTAGAATTTGAGTTTGGAGGATCAGTGAAGCTCGTTCACCCAATTCATACGAAGCATAGTTCGGCTTCAGAGATAGCTCGGTCACACCTTTGGCGCAATACTGCGCCAAGTTCACGATTTCGGCTGCTCCGTTCTGATCCCAGAAGGTAGCCGTCAAAGGCAGATGCACAAACAGCCAGCGTGAACCGGCAAACGTACTGCGGGAGTTTTCCCATAATACGATTGGGGCAGCGATGCTGCGACCATCCTTGCTGCGGCCGCGGAGCAGCGGAGAAATCTGCGTGCTCATCGGGCCTGAGGAACCCATCTGGTGTGGCAAATCGCTTGTTTTGGTTGTATGAGGTACCAGATTCCACGTATCCGCATTCTCGAACAGTCCCTCTTTACCTGCAAGGAGTGGAATATCTTCTGAGGAAGTTAGTGAATCCACTTTGGCTGCGGATACCTTTAACGCCTCATGAATGTAAAGTTCCTGGTGATACGCCGTTTGTTCCGACTCGGAAATCCATGCCCCATTCTCCTGACGAACAGGACGTTTGAATGGTGCGCCACCAATGCTGATCAGACTTCCCCCCTGATGAAGAAAAGCTGCGATTTCGGTCCAAGCGGATTTAGGAAAATAAGGCGCATGCAGGTTCACGAAACACCCTTCACCTGCCGCTGTGCTCAAAGCCGAAGCCAAATCATCCGCGCCCACAACGATGATCTCTTCCGATGCTTTCCATGAATCAAGTGCACCTTGCGTTGGCAAAGTACCCTCCACTGGAAACGTTGGATCAGAGAAAATAATCAACTTGGTTCTCTTCACTTGTGCGCTACTCATAGCAAACCATCCTTCATGGATTTATAGACCAACTGGGAGAACAGGCTGTTGGACCAAGCAAACCATTTTCTCGTAAAAATCGTCGGATCATCGGCATGGAAACCTTCATGCATATATCCTGTATCCGCATCCGTTGCTTCCAGCATCCGAATGATTTCGAGCTTCTCTTCAGCAGACTGGGCCGTCAATCCTTGCATGGACAGACCCATATGCCAGATGTAATCCGGCGGTGTATGCGGGCTGCCGATTCCTTTGGCAACTTTGCCTTCATAATAGAACGGATTCTCTTTGCTGAGCGCAAAACGTCTCGTATTCTGATAGATCGGATCATCCGCTGTGACGTAGCCAAGATAAGGAATAGACATCAGTCCCGGTGTACCCGCATCATCCATCAGGCAGTAGTTGCCGAAACCATCCGTCTCATAGGCATAGATCGGGCCAAACTCGGGATGACGGTAAATACCGTACAGCTGAATACCATGATCTACTTCGGCTTCCAGATCCTTAAGCTCCTGCAGGAACTCCATATCCCGGAATACCCACTCCGCGAACTCCTGCATCTGACGCAGGGCAACCACGGCAAACATATTGCCTGGAATGTTGTAGTGGAAATCACACGCATCATCACTGGAACGGAAACCGGACCAGATCATGCCTGTGTAATTGACGGGCATACCTCGTCCGTTATTGCGAATTGAATCCGTAGCAATGCCGTTATTGCGGGTAAAGCTGTATGGTGACTTCTCCATGTGATGCTGCTCCACCCGGAACAAATCCACGATTTTGCGCATGGCGGCTTTGAAGCTGGAATCGAAAATATCGGTCAGTTCGGTTTCTTTCCAATATAAATAAGCGAGACGCACAACAAAGCACAAGGAATCAATCTCGAATTTGCGCTCCCACACCCAAGGTGACATCTCGGTCACGTCGGTGGTGTTCCAGTGCCAATCATTGGCTGTCTCGTTGAAGGCGTTGGCATACGGATCAATATGAACGTACTGGATGTGGCGCTTAATCAGACCACCAATAATGCGTTGCAGGTCTTGATCTTCCTTGGCAAATGGAATGTAATGCACCACTTGCTCCACAGAATCCCTTAGCCATGAAGCTGGAATATCGCCAGTGATGACAAATGTTGTGCCGTCGTCCATTAATTTCGTGGTTGTTTCAATCGTATTCGGGAAACAGTTCTTAAATAGTTGAAGCAGCTTCGGTCGATGTGACAGCTTCTGCTCTGCTTCTTTCATTACAGCCTGTACAGCTTGTGGCAATGCAACAGGTGGCATCGGTATTTTGGGTAGTCTGAATTGTTCCATGAATGAGTGCACTCCTTAAACAAATTGAATGGTGTAGCTATTGAGGAAGAAACAAAAAATTTACACGGGACCACTGCGCGGTCAGAAATATCCTCCGATCGCTGTTATCCCCAGATTTTTTGATTCCCTTTTCTAAAGGGTAAAATCCGGGGATAAAGGCGAACGCTTCGCTTCTTCGAATTCTTTCTGCCCTCTTCGTTATCGTGTAAATACGTTTACTCCTATATAGCTCAAAATATTTCAAAAAGGTTTACCGTAATAGCACGGTTTTTATTTCGTAAGGTTTAAAAGATAATGTAATCTGACCATTAGTGGTATCCAAAGGCTCGCCTGCTTCTTCCAAAGCATTGGAGAGATAAGCTTGCTCAAATGCATGCGGCCATTGCAGCGTCACTCGTTCACGTGTGCCCGAAGACTCATAGAAACGGAGTACTGTACCGTTTCCTGCCTCTGCCGGTTTGACCGTATCCAAGATGACATGGTTGCTATCGAATTCAATCCATGATCCAGTTGCCGGGCGTACGCCTGCGTTCTGTTCCACCTGATGCACAGGCACTTCATGGTTTAATTCGGCCGCCTGACGTACCGTATGTGCACTTCTCCAGTCGCCTTCATGTGGATACAGGGAATAGGTGAAGTCATGTTCTCCAATATCCGCAGTCCGGTCAGGCCATCTCGGTGCACGCAACAAGGAAAGGCGAATCGTGCTTCCCTGTACGTCGTATCCATATTTGCAATCATTAAGCAGACTGACGCCATATCCGTGCTCGGCGACATCTGCGAAGCGGTGTCCGCACACTTCATACTGAGCCTGCTCCCAACTCGTGTTGCGATGAGTTGGACGCTCCAATGCACCGAATGGAATTTCATAGGTTGCTTTGGAAGTCACTATATCGATCGGGAAGCCCACTTTGAGCAATTTATGATCTTCATTCCAGCTTACATGGGTCTTGAAATCGATCCGTCGATTGTCATGATAGAACAACATATCCTGTGTAATCACAGACTGGTGAAGCTTCCACTGAAAACGAAGTACATCCTTCGTAGTACCTGCCAGAACCAGCTTTTTCTCCAAGAGCTCCACTTCTCCAGCAACCTGAGCCTCAAAACGGCTGTCGATATCCCAGGCATCCCAGAGCGTCGGACGGTCATGGAAAAAGTGGAATTGATTGCCGTGCTCACCTGGCTTCAGAATCTCTCGTTCTGCTGTCTTGTCCCACAAGCGGGATATCTCGCCACGCTCGTTAAACTGAACATGGTAATACGCGGTTTCCCATGTATCTGTAAAGTTCTTTTGCCCGGCAATGCTCGCCATTTCCCTTACATTCGTTTCCCTTGCATTTTCCGGTACGAGCCAAATCGTCTTATGACCAAACGTTGGAATATCCGTCACCAGAACCGAAATTTGGCCATCTTCCCGATCCATGCGCAAACGCTGACCTTCTTCATCGATGACGTAACGATCCAATCCATCGTGCATTTGAAGTTGAACGACTTCACTTCGATTCCAACCAAGGCTGTTGAACACAACATAAGGTATAGAACCCTCTGGCCCCTGCGTGTTTATTCCCCTCGTTAAAGCGGCTACCCCTTGATTCAAACCTGCTCTACCCAATTCAAATACCCGGACATATTCCTCGTCTGAAGTTACATACGATTCGGTAATTGCAGAGCCTGGGATAATATCATGGAATTGATTCAGCAAAATCAGCTTCCATCCATCATGCAGCGCCGAACGTACTTCAGCATCCTGCTGCGGCTCCATATCCGGTAAGGCAAGTGTGTTCCAAAGCTCCGCTTCGCGATAAAGCACCTCAGCCTTCCGGTTGTTGCGCTTATTGCGACCATGGGTCGTATAGGTACCCCGGTGAAGCTCCAAATACAAGTCGCCATGCCACTTCGGAAGATCAGGCTGCGCCTTCTCGATTCCGTCAAAAAAGGCACCGGCGGTACTATAACCATTCTTCGGTTGGCCCACCATCAACTCGGAACGATCCACGTACTCCAACATCTCTCGCGTCACGCCGCCGCCACCATCGCCATGCCCGTACAGAAGCATATGCTCAGGATGCGCCGCCTTCTCGCGGTAAGACTGCCAATGATCATGAATGTCCTTCGGCAGCGTATGCTCGTTAACACCATGATTGAGATAAGACAGGATGGACGTGCCATCAATACCTACCCAGTGGAAAAGGTCATATGGAAATACGTTCGTATCATTCCATCCGAGCTTGGTCGTCATGAAGTACTCCACATTGCCATGCTTCAAAATCTGAGGCAGGGAAGCACAATAACCAAATGTATCTGGCAGCCATTCAATCTGTGATGTTTTGCCGAACTCCTCCATATAGAAGCGTTGACCATATAACATCTGACGAATCAGGGATTCCCCACTCGGAATGTTCAGATCCGGCTCAACCCACATCCCGCCAACCAGTTCCCAGCGTCCTTCGGCAATGCGCTTCTTCACCCGTTCATATAGCTCGGGATCATGTTCCTTCAGAAAAGCGTACAACAAAGGCTGGCTCTGGGAATAAACATACTCCGGGTATTCATTCATGAGTGCATCCACCGTGGAGAATGTACGACTGGTCTTGCGCACCGTCTCACGTACAGGCCACAGCCAGGCAATGTCAATGTGCGATTGCCCCACCATATGCTCCAAGCCTTCGGCGTTTCCACCAATCTCTCGCACTTCATGGATCAATCCTTCTTCGATACTGTGGATGCCATTCCCCTGCTTGACAGCGTCTTCTGTCAGACCTACGAATTGATCCATCGCCCGATAGATCGCTTCCAACAGTCGCACACGGCGAAAATCACTTTCCGGCAGCAGCACTGCGGAATCACGCACAATCGTGACCGTGTACATCAGGCTGCGGACAGGTTCATTCGGTCGCACCAACAAACTGCTAATTGATGTAATCGGCGGCTGAATAACCGCTTGTTGGTTCAGTGGATCTACAGGCTCGGGTACCGGATCGAATAACTCAATCTCAAGTTCAGGCTGAGCCCCTACTCGGGAAGGGTCGAGTGTTACATACGTATGATTACGATCCAGCCCCTGATAGGAATGTCCATTCACCCGAAGCAAGCCTTCCCCACCGGATTCAAATACAAGTCCGTAAGGTTCTTTCTGCCAGGAGGCAGGTACATCCAACCGTGTCCGGAAGAAATAGGTCGTTCCCTGATCACTCGGGAAACGATTCAACCCCTCGCCTTCTGGATAAGCCTTCTGATCTTCATATTGTCCTGGCACTTTATAATAAGCGCGGGTGATGTCCCAGCTGCGCAGCTCCATTTGCTCCAACCACTGACGTTCGGACAACTCGCGAATAAATCGTCTGATGCGTTCCAATTCCTTACGCCTCCTCTACCGTCAGCTCGGCGAACTGCGTATCTTTCACATGTCTTCCGATATGAATATGGAATTGTCCTGGTTCAACGACAGGCGTGAGATCACGACCGATATATTGCAGCTGCTCCGCTCCAATATGGAAGGCTACCGTCTTCGTCTCTCCAGGTTCCAAATTCACTTTTTCAAACCCCTTCAGCTCTTTAGCTGGACGTGCCACACGGCTAACCACGTCGGATACATACATCTGAATGACTTCTGCACCTCTGCAAGACCCTGTATTGGTGACTTCCACTGATACGGTGACTGTCTCGTTGGCCGTCATCGATTCTGTACTTAGCTTCGGCTCACTGTAATCAAAAGTAGTATAGCTGAGCCCATATCCGAATGGATAACGAGGCTCCAGATCCTCTTCCAAATAACGCTTGCCGCGTGAACGTTTGCCATTATAGTAAATCGGTAATTGACCCACATGCTTCGGAATGGATACCGTCAGTTTACCGGACGGATTCACTTCGCCGAACAAAATGTCCGCAATGGCGTGCCCACCCTCTTGGCCTGGGTACCATGCTTCCAGAATGGCATCGGCATGTTCATCCACCCAAGGCTCGGTGATCGGGCGACCGTTGATATAAACAATGACAAGTGTTTTGCCAAGTTTGTGAATCTCTTGAATTAGCTCCAGCTGGACTCCTGCAAGCCCAAGCGTCATGCGGTCAATGCCTTCTCCACACTCCATGTCATTCCATGAGTTATCGGACACATTGGAAGCACCTGTCTTCAGATCGATGGTTCCTTCACCAAAATCACGGGCACTCGAGCCGCCAACGACCATGATGACTGTATCTGCCTGACGTGCAGTTTCTATTGCGTGCTCGAACCCTTCTCTCGAATCACCCTTGATGCGACATCCCGGTGCATAGAAAACCTGATTTTCACTATTCGAATGTCCAGTTGAGCCTTCCCCTGCGTGCCCACTCTCACTTACAGCAAGCTTACTGCGGATGCCATCCAGTACCGTAGCCACTTTGGACTTCGGTTGGGGGGAAGTATAATCGCCCAACTGGTTGTAGGCTTGGTCTGCATTAGGACCAATGACAGCAATTCGGCCCGCTGTTGCCGTCGACAGAGGTAACGTTGCAGCTTCATTTTTGAGCAATACCACACCTTCTGCAGCCAATTGGCGTGCCAGTTGAATATGCTCTTCACTGCCAATGACTTCTGCCGCTCGATCGGCATCCACATAAGGCTGCTCAAATAATCCCAGCTTGAATTTCAGTGCCAGCACACGGCGGACAGCTTGATCCAGTACATGCATTTCAAGTTTGCCTTCCGAGATCGCTTGCACCAGATATTGTCCAAACATCTCACCGGACATTTCCATATCAATACCAGCCTGAATGGCCTGTACGGATGCTTCCAATCCATCTGCCGCCACATCATGCCCACTTGCGAGCATGTTGATGGCTCCGCAGTCCGTAATCACCAGACCGTCAAAGCCCCAGTCTTTTCGCAGAACGTCATCCAGCAGTTCCGTATTAACCGTACACGGGATACCGTCGATTTCGTTATAAGCCGGCATAATGGATTGAGCGCCTGCTTCAACAGCTTTGCGGAACGGATACAGATCTACTTCCAGCAGCTCATGCCAGCCCATATGCACCGGTCCCGCATTGCGTCCACCTTCCGAGCTGCCATAACCGACAAAGTGTTTCAGTGTAGCCGCTACCGCATCCTCTTGGTCCAAACGCTCGCCCTGAAGTCCTTGCACGGAAGCAACAGCTAGCTCACCAATGAGATACGGGTCTTCACCAAAGCATTCCTCGGTACGCCCCCAGCGTGGATCACGTACAACATCCAGCACCGGAGAATACGTTACTGCACCGCCTTGAGCACGCGTCTCGCGAGCGACCGCCCGGCACATGTCACGGTACAGATCCACGTTCCAAGTACTTCCTAAGAGAAGGGGAACTGGATAGACCGTACCGTCAATCGCCATATGTCCGTGAGAGCATTCCTCTCCGATCAGAATGGGAATCCCCAGTCTGGAATGCTCTACAGCATGGCGCTGAATGAGGTTTACTGCTTCTGCCCCTTCTCTGGCAGACAGTCCATTTTCAAGCGTAACACCCGTCCATGGATCTGCACGAAGTGCACCGTACAGGGAGCCTATGCCCCCGTTTTCCACCTGCTGCTTAAAGGATTCATTCAGCGTGATGTTCCCTTGATCATTCGTATATGTCTGCCAACCAAAAGGCTGGATGAGTTGACCCGCCTTTTCTTCCGTCGTCATTAAGCTCAGCAGATGTTCTACTCGCTCTTCCACGGATTTACTTTTGTCCTTATATATCATCATCCTTCGATACCTCCACCCTATAGAAGTGATTCGGTTACTCTTTGACAGCTCCGACCGTCAGACCCTGTACAAAGTAACGCTGGAAGAACGGATAAGCGAAAATAATCGGCAATGTAGCGAGAACCACCATGGCCATCCGTGAAGTATCCTGCGGGATGGATTGCATCGCCGCCAGACTCATCGAGCTGTTCGCCGAGTTCTGCTGGATGAACTGGATGCTGGACTCAATCCGCATCAGCATCGATTGCAGCGGTACGAGGTTGGGGTTATCGATATATAACAGCGCATTGAACCAATCGTTCCAGTAACCGAGCGTACTGAACAATCCGATTGTCGCCAACCCTGGCAACGATAATGGAATAACAATCTTCATAAACGTATAAAATTCTCCGGCTCCATCAATTTTCGCGGATTCAATGACCGCATCCGGTACACTGGTTGAATAGAATGTACGTAGGATCATGATATAGAAGGCATTCATTGCAAGCGGCAGAACCAGTGCCCATATGCTATCTTTTAAATGAAGAAGTTGGGATACGACCATATAGGTCGGAATCATCCCGCCGTTGAACAACATGGTCAGAATGGCAAATATGGAGAAAAATCTCCGATAACGGAAACTCTTGCGGGAAATTGCATAAGCATACAGCGACATTAGAATCAGACTTATGATGGTACCCAGCACCGTCACCAAAATGGTTACCCCATAAGCACGCAGCAGCGTGTCTCCACTCTGCCACACAAACTGATAGGCTGCGAGACTCCATTCCTTCGGAATCAGTCGATACCCGTCACGGGCCAGTGCTTTCTCGTCCGTGAACGAGATGATCACTACAAACACGAAAGGAAATACACAGATTAAAGCGAATAGTCCGGCCAAAATATTCATAATGACGTTCCAGCCATTGGATACATGATGGAAGTCGCGTTTTTTTACGATTTGAGCCACAGTGGTTCACTCCTTTCCCTTGTCCTAGAATAAGCTGCTATCTTTATCGATTTTGCGTACAACATAGTTGGAAATGATAACAAGCACGAAGCCTACAACGGATTGATACAATCCGGCAGCGGTACTCATGCCAATCTCACCACTTGTTTTCAAGCCACGATACACATAGGTATCAATAACATTGGTAACGGCATACAACGTACCCGAATCCCTTGGAACCTGATAGAAGAGACCAAAGTCGGCATAGAAGATGCGACCCACAGCCAGCAACGTCATAATAATAATGATAGGTGAGAGCAAAGGAATCGTAATGTTGCGGATCTGCTGCCATTTATTGGCGCCATCGATCATCGCTGCCTCATACAGCGACCGATCAATCCCCAGAATGGAAGCGAGATAGACAATGCTGTTGTACCCGATCGTTTTCCACAAAGCTACAAACACCAGGATATACGGCCAATACTTCGCTTCCGAATACCACTGAATCGGTTCCACACCGAACCACCCAATAATCTGGTTCAACATCCCCCGATCCATGCTCAGGAAGCTGAACGCGAAATAACCGACAATAACCCAGGATAGGAAATACGGCAGGAACATACCTGTTTGATACAATTTGGCTAATCGTTTATTGACCAGCTCCGAGAGCAGAATTGCCAAACCTACAGCGAATACCAGCCCCAGAATAATAATGGCAAGGTTATAAAAAAGCGTGTTTCGAGTAATGAGCCAAGCATCGTTAGTGCTGAACAGGAATTTAAAGTTATCCCAACCCACCCATTCGCTCTTCATCAGACTGGCCCAGAAGCCTTCGCGGCTGAAACGATATTGTTTGAATGCTGCTACTGTACCAACCAATGGCAAGTAGGAGAAGAAGAAGAACCAGATGGCGCCTGGTAGCACCATGAACAGCATGACTCGGTTTCTAATCAGATTTTTCAAAAATGCGGTCATATGGAGATCCTCCTTCAGGCTTGAATGAAAAAGGATCGGGCGCAACAAGCAGCGGCCCGATCCCGGAATTTACCCTTACTTATTTGCCGCTCTCCAGGCATCAAGCTGGGTTTGGGCTTCAGCCATCACTTTTTCAAGTCCGGCTTGATTGAACTTCTCAATCACTTGCTCCAAATTGTTCTCTGGGTCCAGCGTACCTGTCATCAATGCGGCCCAGTATTGCTCTTTGACATTCTGCACTGCTGTCAGTTCCGACGACACTTTGCTTGAGTCAAAGTTAAAGCTCAGAATTGGGGAATTTACACCCTCTGCATTAAACTTCTTAAACTCATCCCATTTGTTATCCGGGTCATTGTTGTTCAGATACAACAACATGTTGTTACCGAGGGAGTAAGAAGGCATATCGTAGTTCTTGGATTCAGCGAGATTTTCCATGTGCGTGTCATCCACTTTTTTGTAGTGAACGCCTTCAATACCGGAATCAACCATATTGCGCAGGACTGGATCTGTATTCAACAGGTTCAGGAACTCCATTGCTTTCTCCGGATATTCGGAGTTAGCCGAGATGGCCATGATCGAACCTTGTACAGACGTGTTAGTGATGATCGCATCACTAGCTGGTGTGGAAACTACCGGATATCCGTAACTTGCCGACCATTGGTTGTCTGCAAGCGGTTGAGTTTGTGCACGATCCAGGAACCAGTTGCCTGATGTAGTCAGGTCATTGGTAGAGCCTGTTGTTGCTGCCTCTGCAGATACATAACCAGCTTTATAGTATTTGCTCATCGTTTTGAGTGCTGCTTTCATTTCCGGAGTATCCAGAATGTTCACGATCTTGTAATCCGTTGTATCCAGTTTGATCGCCATTGGCAAATTCTGAATGACATAGTCATAAGGAACATAAGGAACGAAGTTTTTATCCATTCCAAATGGAGTCACGCTTGGCTCATTTTCCTTGATTGTTTTGAGCAAAGGCTCCAGACTGTCCAACGTACGAATATTGGAGATGTCCATTTTGTATTTATCAAGCAGCGTTTTGTTGAAACGCCATACCTCTTGTTGAGGCAGCTCCTTGTTGGCCGGAATTCCGTAATTGTGTCCGTCAACTTTCGAACCACTCAGGAATGCAGGATCAATGGTTTTAATGAGATCCTGACCGTATTTAGGGAGCAAGTCATCCAGTTCCAGGAATGCACCCTTTCTGGCATTTTGAACATAATCGAATCCGCCGGAAGAGGTGAACAGGATGTCCATTGGCTCGCCGGATGCTACGTTAACTTGCATTTTTTGCGGATAGTCACCCCAGTCAACCATTTTCATCGTTACTGTGGCATTAATTTTTTCTTTCGTGTACTTGCTGACTTCTTCCATCACTTTATTAACATCTTTCTGAGGGGTACCAATGGTGTACCAGATCAGCTCGACAGGAGCTTCTCCTGCTTCCCCTGATTCTGAAGCATCCTTGCTTCCTCCACAGGCGCTAAGAACGAGTGTAACCGCCATCAATAATGCAAGTACGAGAGAAAAACTTTTTCTTTGTTTACTCATTTCCTTGATCCTCCCTTTTCGTGTTCCCTTTAGCTCTACAAACTAACTGCTTTAACCTTATCGAATGAAAGCATTTTCAAAAAGAAGATAAACTTAATATTTCGAGGTACAAATTAAAGAGAAATCTGTACTGATTCATTAATTTGTACCTATTTGAATAAATCGCTTACATCAAAAAGACATGCTGAGTAACATTTGGCATCAACTCCATTGCATGCCCTCCTGTCCCCAGAATGTCTCATTCATTTCAGTCCACTGGTCCAATCGGTGATCCACTGAACATTATCCAAAAACCTTAAAATCGGTAGGTGAAATTCCCACATACTTGCGGAACTGTTTATAGAAATATCCGGTCTCCCAGTACCCGACATTCCTTGCAATCTCATGTACTTTCAGATTCGAATTGCGCAGCTGTTCCTTGGCACGTTCAATCCGGTATTTATTGATATATTCGGCAAAAGTCTCCCCGGTCTCCTTGTGGAACAGTTGTCCCAAATATACTGGATGAAGATGATAGTGAGCACCCAGCAGCTTCAGGGAAAGCTCTTCTGCGTAATGTTTGTCAATATGTTGAAGCACCTGGTTGACGATCGGATTCTTTAAATCCTGAAGCAGAGACTGAATCGTCTCCGTACCAACCTGCTGCAACGCCTGCACGAGTTCATCAAACGTTCCGCTGTCCAATACAAGGCGAAGTCCACGTTGGTAAATAGGCGATTCATCCGAATGTTTGATGCCCTCCAATTCCATCTTGAAGCGAATGACCACTTCCAGTGCGATGTTCTGCAACTCAGCCGGAGTAACCCCGTCGCGGTGCTGTTCAAAATCGACCCGAATCCGCTCCGCAAGCAGCTCTGCATTACGGGATAGAATGAGCTTCGCGTACTCCTTCCAATCGATCGAGAAGGAAGAAGCAGAGCTTCCACCCTTCTCCAATATGGCATGATCGATCACTTTGAGATCGGGATAGATCATCACATACTGGAGCGCCTTTTTCGCCTCCTGATAGCTTGTCGGCGCATGGTGAAGTCCACGTATCAGACTTCCTACCCCAATCAGAACAGCAGGATGTGTCTCACATAGCGCAGCGGATAATGCCTGAAGGCACTCCATAAACTTCTCTTTCTCGTCCTCGCCTGCATGCACATTGGCAACGATGACGATGTCCCCATCGATGTCATGAAATATATTCACATAGGACTTATCCTTCAGCATGTCCTCCACTCGCTCGAACATGCCGGATACTTCCCCTTTAGTTCGCAGGATAGCTACTGCAACATCGGGTGCATCCAGCGAAAGGTTCAAGAACTGAGCCCGTTCCTCGAATTCCGTGGCGGCAATCTGTCCCGTCAACCATCGGTGAAGGATGTTGTCTTTCAGAATCTGAACACCATAAGCATCATCCGTTTGAGGAGACAACGCATGGTCCAGCTTGGAAGCCGTATTGCGAAGCGTCGACTCCAGCTCTTCCACATTGATCGGTTTGAGCAGGTAATTTTCGATGCCTAGCTGCATGCCCTCTTTCAAATATTCAAACTCATTAAAACCACTTAAAATAATCACCTTGATCTCAGGCTGCAACTGCCTTGCTTCCCGAATCAGATCCAGACCATTCATGAATGGCATCGATATATCCGTGATCAGAATGTCCACAGGCTGCGCAGACAAGGCGTTTAATGCGGCCTGTCCATTGCCGGCATGACTTACAATTTCCATATCAAACGACGACCAATCCAAAATATCGTACAATCCTTCAATGATGAACGGTTCATCATCCACAATAAATACCTTGTACATATTAAAAACCTGTCCCTTCTGTATGAGGATAACGAACCCTGATCAGGGTTCCTTCTCCGAGTGTACTTTCTATCGTGATGCCGAATTCCGGTCCATACAGGAAACGCAAACGGGTGTGTACGCTGCGCAGTCCGAACATTTTACCCGACTCTTCCGGACGTTCCAGTTCTTCTAAAATTTCAGTCAGGCGCTCAGGATCAATGCCTTTACCGTTATCTCTAACCTCTACCTGCAAAGCGTCGCCCAGTTCTTCAACAACGATCGCTAATTGATTATCCGAACGTTCTGTCTGAATGCCGTGCACCACATAGTTCTCAATAATCGGCTGCAGGGACAGCTTAACCACCGGATGCTGGTTATGCACAGGGTCCAACTGAATCGTGTACATGAAAATATCCTTATACCGGATTCGGAACAATTCCAGATACAGACGGCAAGCTTCCATCTCATCCTTGAGCGTATAATTTTTCTTCTGTTGAACAAGGCTCTTGAATAACACGGATAAACTGTAGATCATCTCCCCGACATCTTTCGCCCCCTGCGAAATTGCCCTCATTCGGATGACCTCCAACGTGTTATAGAGAAAGTGAGGATTAATCCGTGCCTGGAGAGCGACCAGTTCTGTCTCCTTTTGTTTGATCTCGGCTTTGTAGACGCGTTCAATATATTGATTAAGTTCATCCAGCATATCGTTGAAACTGTGCGAGATCTGTCCAAGCTCATCATCACGGGCATCATCGATGCGTGCTGTCAGGTTGCCATATTTCACCCTTTGGGTGAAACGAATGATTCTGCGGGTGCGTTTGGCAAAATTAATAATGAAAAACGCCGGAACCAACACTGCAAACAGGATACATATGATGCTAATCGAAACGATTGTGTTGCGTGTACCCGCATAGGCCTCAGCCATCTCATCCACAGGAACCGTGCCAACGACCACATAGCCCTGATCCGCCGAGACAAACTTGTTCACATACATATTTCGCTCCTTTTTCATCGAGTCCATATCCGTCTGATCAAACAGGGAATCGGCCACATTGATATAGGGGTACTTCTTGCCGTAATAGTTACTGTTGGAATCGAACAATACTGTACCTTTGGCTGACAGCACCACAATTTCTCCCTTGAGATTACTTTCGTAACTATCCAAAGCGTTGCCAATACCTGCTGAGTCAAAGAAAACAAGGAACTGACCCAAATTTCGAAGGGTCTGTGTATCGTTGATAGGCACCCGAATCGCATACAGCGCCGGGTCCCATTGATCAATTTCTTTACGAATCCAATAGTTTGGTGCGCTGATATTCGGTGTCTCCATCGCCATCACGTCAGGAATATAGGAATGAGCCACATTGGTGTTCAGCTTTCTGAACTGCTTATGTTGATTGAAGGAGGACAGATCCTGCCGCTCGGCACTATATAACATCACTTGATTGATATCCGAATTGCGATCCATAATATTTTGAAAATGTTTCAGTACATCAGCTGAATAATCATCCTGATTCGCATAATAGCCATTCGTCAGATGCTGTACATACTCGGCGTACGTGTGGTTCATCAGATAGGTGATATTGGCTGATAAGGCCTCATTCTGATGCATGTCCCTCACCATGTTTTGCACCGATTCATACTGCTGATGAATATATCGGTCAACACTCTCCATGGCCGCTTTCTGGATCGCCAGTTCTCGGCGAATTGTGGCATCGGACACCGACAGGAAAATGATATAGGATAAGGTAATAATCGTTACAATTGAGATCATGGAGAAGATGAACAGCATCTTCATAAACATATTATTTTTAAAGAAATTTTTGTAAACGCTAACAATTTTCAAGTCACATGTTCCCCCCGATGCTGTTTTCCTGTCTAAAGTATATCATTTGCCTTCTAACATTAACTTGTCACCTCGAACTTTTCTTTAGTTTATACCTTCCTTTCTTTAATTTCTCCCTATTTGAAAATGCTTTCATGCCCTATCGTTAACCATAAGTTTATTTTTGTGTAAAAGAATACCTTACATTCATTCGACTTGAAGGAGGAACAACATGACACGCAAACACAAACCCAAAGGCCTTATCCCCAAAGTAACCGCAATGGTTCTCACTTCGGCTCTGCTTGGACAAGTCATTGCCTCATCCGTTTATGCCGGAGACACGCTTCCTTACACAGGTGACAGCGCCAAGGGAGTAAATCAGCCTTATCAGCATGGCTACACCGCTGCCCAGATTCTGAATTGGACACCCGAAAGTGATATCCATGGTGAACTGCTTCGTGCTCATGTACCTTTGCAACCACGTAACGATTCCTTTGCGGCCACGCAGGCTTATCCCGAACTCAGCCCGGACACCCAGCTGTTTACGATGAGTGGCGATTATGGCAATTCATTCTTCGATAGCACCCCTTACACGAATGAATTCAGCGAGTACCTCTTTAATTATTGGCAGTACACAGACTATTATAGCTATTGGCATGGTATGGCTTCTGCTGGCGTGCCTGAGGAATTGTATGACCCCAATAAGGAATGGACGGAAAAGTACTTTGAGTTTGGCATTTTGAACATTCCGAATCCGGCCTACACCAATGCTGCACACAAAAACGGTGTCCGTTCCATCGCCAACATCTTCTTCTCAGACAATGATCGTGGACCACAAACCTACAAGCAGATGCTTGTGCAGGATGAAAAAGGGAACTTCCCTGTTGCTGCAAAGCTGGTCGAGATGGCAAAGTATTATAATTACGACGGATACTTCTTCAATCAGGAAGAGGTTGCCAAAGGCGTTGCGCCTGAAGACATCGCTTCCTACAAGAAATTCATGAAATATTTAAAAAACGAAGGACTATATGTTCAGTGGTATGACTCCACCATCAATACAACGGGCAAAATTCAATACCAGAACCAGTTTAACGGACTCAACAGTCCTTTTGTGCAAGATTCTGCTTTAGGCAGAGTCTCGGATTCGATCTTCCTGAATTACGTGTGGAACCATGACATGCTGCGTGATTCACGCGATCATGCCATTGGTTTGGGACTTGACCCACTGGAAACGGTATTTGCCGGTGTCGAAGGTGGGAATGACCAGTTTGGCCGTTGGAAGCAGCTCTACGATCTGCGTAACAATCTGGACGAGAACGGTCAACCGATGAACAGTATTGCAACACTTGGTGCTGACTTTACCCATAATGCCCTGGATGAAGAAATGGGCGATGGCAGCACGAATCATAGAGCCGATGATGAGTACCAATGGATGACCTTTGTTCGTGACCGCGCTTGGTGGTCAGGTCCAAATCAGGACCCAACCAACGCACGCCGTACGGCATCCGTCGATCTGTCCGATGTGTATGCTTCTGGTGCAAAGTGGGACGGCATCGCCGCTTATCTCACCGAACGCTCCGTTATTCACGGCTCCAATTTTGTGACCAATTTCAATACAGGCCACGGTCTGAAATATTATGAGGGCGGAACCGTCTCCAATGCAACCGAATGGTCCAATATTAATATTCAGGATATCCCAGTCACCTGGCAGTGGTGGATGGATAGTCAAGGTGACAAACTCACTGTTGATTTTGACTATGGTCCAACCTATGAAAAAGGTGCTCGTTATACGTATGATTCCGTTGGTGCGTTCACTGGCGGCAGTTCTCTTGTGGTGAACGGAAGTCTAAATGCGGACAATTTCCTGCGTCTGTACAAGACGGATCTGTCGATCAACGCCCAATCCAAACTGGAACTCACCTATAATAAACCGTCTGTCAACGACGCTTCCTCCATGTATGTCGGACTGATATTTGAGGATGAACCAACCAAAGTAGTCAAAGTCAAAGTGCCAGATTCAGGTCAGCACACGGCAGGCTGGAAGACTACTTCACTCGATCTAAGTGCACACCAAGGGAAGACCGTCGCAGCTTTTGGTCTATCCTTCGACCCTAATGGTACTACGATTGAAAAATATCAGATGAACATTGGTGAAATTCGTATATCCGACGGTTCTGCCGCCAAACCGAATGCTCCAACCGGATTCCATATTACCAAAGCACTGACCAACACCGATGAGTTGGTTGTCGAATGGGATATCGAGGACTATTCAAAGGTTAAGCAATATAATCTGTATGAGAACGGCGCTTATGTCGGCGGCGTGTATGACTCCACATTTTATATTAAAACGCTCAAACATCCCGCTGGCGAATTGTCCATTCGTGCTGTAGGCGCAGATGGTATCGAAAGTGAAGCAACCGTCCTGTCCTATGATCTGAATGCAGCTGTTCAGGACATTGATGTGAAATTCAAGAACAATGGCGATGCTATTGTCAGTTGGAAAAACCCGAAGAAGAACCCAGGTAAAGAGCCGATCCAGCTTACACTCCAAACGGAGTATACGAAGGAACCTTTCACCAAGACACTTCAGGTCAAAAAAGAAAAACAGTCTGCCATTCTGACAGGTCTTCCGACCAATGGCGAACATTACGTCCTTGATATTGCCATTGGCAAACAGAATCCAGTCACTACGACCGGACAACTGGCAGATACTCAGATTACACCATATGCCAAGGAAAAGGTTACGGTAAAGGATGGAAAGTATACCCTCGCATTGCCTGATTTGGAGGATTGGTACAAAATCTATATCTATGAAAATGAGGTACCACGCGAATTCGGAGTAACTTACGTTTCGCAAAAATTCCCTTATATCATTCGGGGCAGAACGAAGCTGAGCGAGCTGACATTCACTCCCGCATCCAGCACCAGCTCCCTGAAGCTCGTTATCGAAGATTATGCTGGCAATAAAGCAACGACGATTCTGCGATAAAAGATTCACAAGAAATCAATCCAGCCCTTTCGCTTCCCTACAGGAAGTCGAAAGGGCCTAATTTATGTTTGGCACTTTTAATTTAACCCTACAATACGCCGTTCATCCCACCAAATATCCGACCTAAAACATTAAAATAGATCATAATAAATGACAATATAACTGCTATCGATAGAATGGGTAAAAATTGTTTTTTATTTATCGGTATGATCAGCAACAACACAACAATCATGATTAAATATATTATCATAAGGACTGGAATTAAATAGTAATGAGTGTGAATGGGTAAGTAAGCGTGACGTAATTGAAACCCTTCTGACAGTAATAATGTAATGGGGAGAGCTGCAACAACATTAGATAACAGCCCATTCCCACGTGCATACCACATAATATAAGCACAGATCGGAGATACCACCGCAGATATCCCCCAAAAAAACATAGCCTTCTCTGGAGAAAAATGTAGAAATAACACGGTGTAAACATAATACACGGTCAGCATTGACCCAAAAAAGATGAATATTTTTACTGCCGCCAATTTTGGAGAATAGCTAAAAACCGCTATAAGCGCTGCAACAAATACCCATACACCCAGACGACCACCTATACTGTCAAATATAGGGTTTACCCCCGGAACATCAACAAGTTTGGCTGCCACCCCCATGATAACTCCGATCAGCATGGCATACCCTATCGATACAACTTTTTGTTTTGTGGTTGATTCGCTCTTCACTCTAATCTGATTCATTTACCCTTGAACTTTCTGCTGTTCCAACAAATAAAATATATAATCGGTTGGCACACCGCTATAACCCTGCTGTCTCAACATCGCCGTCACATTGCCCCGATGATACGTCCCGTGGTTGACAACATGCTGCAGGATGTCGGAAAAACGTGTTTCCATTTTACCGTATTTTGGATGCTCGATCGTCATCTTCTTGTCCGGTTCAGGCGTATTCCGCAGTAAATCGCGGAAACGTTCAGCAACGTTGCCAAACAGCTCCCGCATCTCATTCACAGTTTTACCCTGCGCTTCCTCTGTCCAGCCCGAGATTTTCGGGAAGATCTCCTCGTTCGGAACTTCCGCGAGCACGAGCATATAGAGCTGTTCGAACAAATACATGTGTGCACATGTTTGTGATACAGATGGGAACACGCTCGTCACTTCCGCATGGAATACCTCCTCCGGGAGTTGCTCCAGGTGTGCAAACAATCGATCGTTTGCCCAAACATGATAGTCATACTGTTGGTATGGTTGTTGAAGCATCGATAAATTCACCTTTCCCTTCTTCGCATGGTTTGGCTGCCGCTGCTGTGTCTTTATCATATAACAAGTTCGCTGACAAATGTTGTCAGCAAACTTCAATTCGGATCGTTTTCATAATGTTTGGCGATACCGTATGCCTTTTCCTGAATCCGCCGCTTCAACTCCAGTGGTTCGCGGATGCGAATGGCCGTGCCCAACGTCAGGAGATATGTCGGAAGGTACTTGTTCATCGTCGGAGCATCGATCAGAAACCGTGCCTCCCGATCGGTTCGTTCCGTCAAATAGTGGCGCAGATGCCAGTGGTTGCAAACCGCATTAAGCGTGTCAGGCTGTCCCTCGATACGGATAACGGTTAACGGCCCATCTGCCTCCCGTCTCTGGTTGGACTGCTCACAGAAAAACGCGGACGCAGAGAAAGACTCCGGCTTGTCAAACCTCGCTTCGGTTGACTCCAGCAGTTCGATTCGTTCGACGCGAAACGTCCGCATCGCCTGCGACCGATGGCAGAACGCGACAACGTACCATTCATTTCGGTCATACGCTAGCCCATATGGATCGACTTCACGTTCGTCAGCCTGCTCCGCATTCGCTTTGCGATAGACCATACGGACCGTTCGCCCGTCTTTCGTCGCTTGTTCCAAGTCCCGCAACAACGGAACTACAGAAGGTGCACGCGCTGAAGAAACGACGTCCAATCTGCTCTGCTGGCGAGACAGATCGTGGCGCTGCTCCTCGTGCAGTCCGTTCTCCACCTTCTTCAACGCATACTCCAGCTCCTGCACATACGGATAACCAGCACCTTGGGCAAATTTAAACGCATCCACAAGTGCCTTCAACTCTACAGAGTTGAAGAACAATGGCGTTTCCTTAAAACTCTCCAGAATACGAATACCGCCATCATGGCCCGATTCCGCAACGACCGGCACGCCACTTGCGCATAATGCGTCGATATATCGGTACACGGTGCGGACGCTAATCTCCAAATTGTCTGCGATCTGAGCGGCGGTGAGCTTTCTTCCGGATCGCAGCATCCAAAGCATGGACAGCATGTTATCCCATTTCGCCATCGGGAGTCCCCCTCTTTTCTTGAAAGAATAAAAGGCGAGTCTCCTTTAATTTAGGTGACTCGCCTTTTGGATGTATATTATGAAAATTATGAAGTTCCCTTTTGTTTGCTTGCCTGCATCTGCTGGGCAAACCTCATCATCTCTTCAAACTCTTCTTCGGATACGGCATCGCCGTCGGCGCCTATGTCTTGTACAATCGGAATTTCGGGTTTGGCTTTGGTTCCTTTGCCGTATGTACGGGAACGGGTTCCAGCTGCACCAGCAGCCTGTTTGCCTTTGACCTTAGCTTGGTCACGAATGTATTGTACCGCCTTCTCATAGGAATTCACCTGCTTGAGCAGCATGTTGGAGGCAATAGCCTCAACAAAGTTACGGTTAATTCTTTGCTCACCGCCGGATACAAGCAATGCCATCAAATAATGAATCAGCACATTGATCACTTCACCAGGCAACTTGTAACTGAGGTCGATCTTCTCAAAAATGTCCACCAGGTTGTCCGGTACGGCACCAGGGAAGAACGTCTGAAGCAATCGTGTGTAAGGCTCATTACGCAGCATCATATTGTATTGATGAATATCACACTTGGTCGAAAATTGCGGAGGCACTTCGACGTAGTATTCCATCTGTACCACATGTTCGACAGGCGGTTCACCGGAATCCTCTTTATGCTCAGGCTCCTCCATATGCTGTCTGAGAGCAACAACCTTCGCTGCCTGCACCGTCTGCTGCTCATGTCGCTTCTTGGTCTGTCTGAACTGCAGGCTTGCCTTGTGTTGAAGATCATCCAGCACCAGCTGCCCCTGTGGGTTAAAGATATCATCTTCATCCAACAAACGACATACATCCTGTACGCTGAGATTGAACTTGTTCACCACATAATTCACAATGCCGAGCTGTTCGTGATCGAACCGCAATTGCTCCACATGACGGCGATTGACCGACTCACGCGGAAAACGCAATATAATGTCGGCATAATTCAGGCTGTTCTCTTCGGCCGCACCACTTATCCCGCTGCGCTGGGCCGAAGTCGAAACTTCCGACAACGCTTGTTCCAGTTCATAATCAATGACATGGGTATTCAATTCAAATATATCGTAAAAAGGAACGGAAATATTCTCTTTATTCGCTGCTGGGTAAGGCGCGTCACCGCTCTCTATCGCCGAAAAACCGGAACGTAGTGAGAGTACGGCGAACTTGCCGATTTTGTCACGAAGCAACAGTGTCAAATGCTGTGTACGGAAAAATTCTGCCGGAGAGAGCGGAGGTTGCAGCTCATATTCATAAATGTAGTCGTCATTTTCCGGAATATACAGCCGAGAAGTCTGAAGCAAACCAACGGCTTCAAGCTTGGATGCCTGCTCCACCAAATACTTGCGCCCTTTCTCGCTGGGCTCGAGTCCCAACGTCATGAACAGCCTCCGTTGCTGTTCAAGCGGCGAGTAACCGACCTGTTCACCGGGAAGATGCTGAAATAGCAGTCGATACAAGCCTATCGCAAAGGCACCTACCATTGGCTGATACGCTCCGGTGAGCATGCGGTCATCCAGGGCACTAAGTCCAAACTCCCTGTATACGCAGTAGCGATGATGTTCAGTATAATGGTGCAAATTCTTCATGCGCATAGCTTGATCTCCTTCTCCCCAAAAGTATGTTTATCTATTCTATCATAAATGTCCGATCCTCAAATGCTCAAAAACAGGTAAAAAACGGACCTGTTCTCGCTCCGTTTCGTCCTAGGTCGACAGCATTCACGTTTTCGCAGAGTTGCTAGATTACTATAAAAGCTACAGCCTTAGAACACAAGTAAACATATGGAGAAATGTTATCCAGATATATATGAGACATGTCCGCATTATCATGCACAATTTTTTGATGCATGCCAAAAAGCCTTCCCTTTGCACTCGTAAGCGTTTACGACAAAGGCAAGACCTTTACGGAAAATGCAGTCCAGCGTTTGCTGCCAAATTGGCTAGCCGATTAAAACATTTTGTACCCACCCAGACGAAGTTTGCGAATGGCCCAGCCACTGATGACCGCTCCAGCAAGTCCAGCTACGCCCGTCATATAGTCTACAATATGGAAAGAACCCAAATGCGACATCAACGATGCCGTATGATCCCATAAGGAATACACGACGACAGGCAGAATGACAATAATGAACAGATAGGAAGGAAACCAGGTTGTCTTCATCAGCATATTCAGAATGAAACCGATACCAAACATCATAACGAAAAATAACACCATTAATACCAGCACAGGTATAAACTGCATCGGGTGACGTTCACCTCTTCTTTCACTGACTCGGTTTCTCTTACTACGGATAGTAGATAGTGTACCGCAAAAAATGTGGCGAAGCAACGAACTTTCTGGACAAATTTCCCTATATTCACCTTCTCTTCATTTGCCCTTCTGCTTCCTGTTGGGATACAATGAAGACGATAAAGTACTCAACCGTCCCTTACCGGGATTTGGAAATATAACCTGCAGGAGGAATCAATTCAATGAACGAAGCCGCATCAACACTGGAGGGCTGGTACGCCCTGCACGACTTCCGCTCGATTAACTGGGCCGCCTGGAAAGCAGCCGATGATGAGGAACGCGCCGTAGCACTGGACGAGCTTCAGGCATTCTGGAAGGAATGGAAAGCAGTAGAGGATTCATCCAAAGGAAGCACTGTCGTTTATACCGTTGTGGGACAGAAGGCTGACCTTGTCATGATGCACTTGCGTGAAACGCTGGAAGATCTGAAAGCCGTTGAGAACGCGTTCAACAAAACAATGTTTGCCCAATACACCACCAAATCATATTCTTATGTCAGTGTAGTGGAACTGAGCAATTATCTTGGCAAAGAGGGCGAAGACCCTATGCAGAACCCGGAAATTATCGCCCGTCTCAAACCGGTCCTGCCACAGCGGCAATACATCTGCTTCTACCCGATGAACAAAAAACGCGAGCTGAACGACAACTGGTACATGCTGTCGATGGACGAGCGTCGTACGATGATGCGCAGCCACGGCATGATTGGTCGCAGTTACGCTGGCAAAGTGAAACAAATCATTACCGGTTCCGTTGGTTTCGACGACTGGGAATGGGGCGTTACGTTGTTTGCGGATGATGCACTTCAGTTCAAGAAGCTCGTTTACGAGATGCGTTTTGATGAAGTCAGTGCCCGTTATGGCGAATTCGGCTCTTTCTATGTAGGAAGCCTGCTGAACGAAGGAACATTGGAAGAGATGCTCAAGCTGTAAATCGGATAAATTACAAAAAGCACCGCGACACCTCCATTAAGGAGAGGATCAGCGGTGCTTTTACTTTTTCGAATGAATATGAAATGTTCAATAATAAATGGATGACTCAGTTTCTTTTGGAAATGTGATTCATTAATCCTGATCCTCTTCATCAACCGCTTTCAGAGATTCCAAAAACTCAGCCGTTGCCCGGTCACGGTCACGTCCCTTCTCCTTAAGCCGCTCAATGGCAGGCAAAATGAGAATATCAACTTCCTTCTGAACGATATAAGCTAGATCATATTGATCCTGTTCCTCCAGATAACCGCCAACCTGCATCAGGGCGTTGTAACGATCCAGTTCTTCGCGTGTGAGTAGTCCTCTGACCTGAACACTGCAATGTCTCATCCAAAAAACCGCCCTTTCTTCAGTACCAAAGGAATGCCACCGATGATAAACAAGTACCGGAGATCCACCAGTTTTTTCAGCTGAGCAGCCTTCCATCCCTTGTATTTCTTACCGCCTACAACGGCGATAGCTTCACCTTTGCCTAGTGACGCAACCGTACCTTTACTTGTAAAAACAAAAGGTTGAGGCTGCTTTTTGCGGATGGCAGCGACAACGTTTTTGGCACAGTTAACACCTTGCTGCATCGCGATCTGAGCTGTTGGTGGATATGGACGCCCTTCGTTGTTGAACACGAGTGAATTGTCACCGATGACATAGACGTGTTCATGCCCTGGGGCACGAAGGAATTCATCGACCTTCACCCGTCCGCGCATCACTTCAAGGCCTGCCTGCTCAAGCAGGGCGTTTCCACGAATACCGCCGGTCCATACAACCGTTGCTGCATCGAGTTTTTCTCCTTCACCCACAATGACTCCGTCTGGCAGACATTGTTTGATCGGAACACCGATTTTAAAAGTAACGCCTTTTTTCTTCAACACGTTCATTGCATGCTCAACCAGTTCCGGATCAAAGCCCGGCAAAGCTGAAGGCGCTGCTTCCACATTATAGATGTGCACATTTTTGGGATTCACGTCGAATTCCTTGCAAAGCTGAGGAATGCGATCCGCAAGTTCAGCCACGAATTCGACACCACTGAAGCCAGCCCCACCCACAACAAAACGAATGCGGTTACGTTTATTATCGTTTTTGTACATAGCAAACTGATATTCGATATGCTCGCGAATCATTCTGACCGAGTTAATGCTGCGAATTGTCATGGCATGATCGAGCATGCCTGGAATACCGAAGGTCTCCGGTTCCCCACCCAATCCAATAATCAGATAATCATAGGATAACGTGCCATCCTCCAGAATAATCTTCCGATCCTGCAGGCGGATCTCCTTCACCGAAGATTTGACCAGATCAATCTTGAACTCGTCAATCAACTTCGAAATCGGAACCCTTGCATGTTCAATGGTATCTGTGCCGGCTGCCGGCATATGTAGATGTGTAGTGATATAATGATAATCATGCCGGTTCACCAATGTGACATCGGCCTCGTTATAGTTCAATTCCTTCTGCAGCCGCTGGGCTGTCAGAATCCCGCCATAGCCCGCGCCGAGGATGACGATTTTGGGAATACTGCTCATGTCTATACCCCTTCCGGTTTCGTTGCATCAGCCGTTCGATTGTTTTGTTGTAAAAAGGCTCTTACTTACCCATATTGATGAGGTCTTATCCATTATGACGACAAATGTTAACTTCGCGAATTTATTTGAACTTTTTGCATGCAAGTTATCGATTAAAATTGTGAAATTAGACACAAGATTCAACAAAACGCGGGTATTGTCTTCACATTACAAATTGGGGCTAAATTAGACAAAAAAACACATAGTACAGGTCAAGGATATCTGTATTTCTGGCAAAGATCAAGGTTTTTTTTGTTATTTTTCATAACCTTTCATTTCCAATTTCATCCTATTCTCACCTGATCTTCATCTATTGTTCCCAGATTCATCAAACTGCCAACTTTGCAACCCAGTTTACACCGTTTATAATGAGAAAGACAGTTCAGCAACAAACGCTGGTTACCATACGTACCCGGCTTTATTATTTCTGTTAACTACCTATTAAAATAAGAAAGGTGTTGTTGATTCTTGACTGCACAAACTGCCGGTCATGACATGACCGATTTACTTATTATTGGTGGCGGCCCTGCGGGTCTGTTCGCCGCGTTTTACGGAGGGATGCGTCAGGCATCTGTTACTCTGGTTGAAAGTATGCCACAACTTGGTGGACAACTTGCCGCCCTCTATCCCGAAAAATTCATCTATGATGTAGCCGGGTTCCCGAAAGTTACCGCTCAGGAACTGGTGAATAACTTGGTGGAGCAAATGAGCCATTTTAACCCGAACATTCGTCTTGAGGAAAAGGTTGTATCCGTAGAGAAATTAGAAGAACGTCACTTCGTCGTAAAAACCGATGTGAATGAGTATCACGCCAAAGCGGTAATTATCACTGCAGGTGTGGGTGCATTCGAACCCCGTCGTCTGGAGCTTGAGGGTGCGGCCAAATTCGAAAAAACCAATCTGCACTACTTCATCAGTGACCTGAACGCCTTTGCAGGCAAAAAAGTACTGATCAGCGGTGGCGGTGACTCCGCTGTAGACTGGGCGCTTATGCTTGAGCCAATCGCTGAGCAAGTAACCCTGATTCATCGCCGCGACAAATTCCGCGCGCATGAGCACAGTGTCGAAAACCTGATGAATTCCAAGGTGAACATCGTTACACCTACCGAAATTACGGAGCTTCATGGTGAGGACAGCATTACCAAAGTTACTTTGGCTCACGTTAAAACCAAGGAAACACAGGAAATCGAAGTCGATGATGTAATCGTCAATTTTGGCTTTGTCTCTTCCCTGGGACCTATTGCAGAATGGGGCATCGAAATTGATAGCAATTCCATCGTGGTCGATTCCCGCATGGAAACTTCGATTCCGGGTATCTATGCTGCCGGAGATATTACAACTTATCCAGGCAAGCTGAAGCTGATTGCTGTCGGATTCGGTGAAGCACCAACCGCAGTGAACAATGCCAAGGTTTACTTCGACCCAGACGCTAAGTTGTCCCCGGGACACAGCAGTAACATGAAGCGCTAATTCCTTATGGAATCAAATAGAACATAAAAGACACAAAAAAGGGTATCTTACTCCTGAATGAATTGAACATCAGGAGGGATACCCTTGTCTTATATATGCCCGCTGTGTAACGGTCTGGTTGTACCGGAGCAGGCTTGTCCCCACTGCCTTCAGGGACTGTCAGAATGCGGCAAATTGGACGATTACACCGGACCATACAGCCCCTACGTCATTCACACTTCCTCTGACACGGCAGACGAAGCCGAAAACGTTTGCAATCATATGATGTACTGTCACCATTGTCAGACAAGCACGCTATGGCCTGTCAATCTATGGGACATGTCCGGAAACCTGTAGCATTGCCTGCAATGAGGATCTCTAGTGAAGAATGGCAGATACGTCGGTACCCAGTTTGCGCTTATGGATTTCTGCCAACAGCAGTGCGATGAAATCTCGTTCGAGATCCAACTCAATCGCCTTATGGTAGGAATCCAACAACATCTCATCGGATAACATAGCCATTTCCCGCCACAACCTTTCCTTTTTTTTCCTCAAAACTATCATATCAGAGATTTATAAAGAGAACAAGCGTTCTTGTTATCCACAACGTTATGTGGAAATCCTGTGTATAGTTTGTTGATAAATGGTAAAAATGTTGATTGATCAACGTGGATAGTGTGGACAGTATTTATACACAGGATCGTAGCTTACCGAACAGAACGATTATCAGAGCATTTTTTTTAGAATAAATTCATAGTTTCAAGAGTTGATGCGAGTAAATTACCCTTAATTGTTAAATTTCAAACGTTTTCCATCTAGTTTCCTACTATATTACTATCGGATTTTCTTTGGATTTTTTTAGCTTTTTTAACCATTTTCATTGCGGTCTGGTGTTCACTTCCAAAATCCATATCTTGCCTGAATGATCCAGTCCATAATCGAAGCCGAGCTGCCCCACACCTGGGAACTGACTTTCCATGATATGTGTACAGGTGAGTGTCAGTGAACGCATCTCGCGACGTTTATGTTTACCGGAAATATGAGGTAAGGACAGAGCGAGCGCTCTCCTACCGGACAGCATCGTCCCTCCTTTGCTAAGATTGGTCACGACAAGTCCCGGACGAGCGAGCCGTCCCACCATAGAACGGAATACCCAGCCTCTTTCCGTCTTGACAACTTTGACTCTGTAATCGATTGGTCTGCCTTGAATGGTTGCGAGATGAATGCCTTGTTGAATAAGGTATCTCCGTCTGGCTTTTACACGGATTAGGGAGCGGTACATCTGATCAAACTGAGTAAATGAACGGGTTATCTTCATATGAGTGTAACGATAGGCTCCTCCGCTTCCTGATACTCTAATGACACCGTAACCTCCACCACCGACAACAGGTTTGATATACACCATTCCATAATGACTAAGCATGTTTAGCAGATTCCCCGAGTTGAACGCCTTCGTCTGTGGAATGTGGACAGCAGCTACCGGATATTTTAACAGCGCCGCTGTCTTCAGCCATTTGCTTGCAAGCTGTCTCGACATGGGTTGATCTCCTTTCGTGAACAATAGTCCTTCCTTATACATACTCAACAGAAGCCGTGCTTTCTTGGATGTCTGTCCAAGGCTGGGGCCCCTTTTCCGTTGATATAGTCCATCAGCTTGGTTCAAGGCCGGAACAGGCGCCTGGTTTGCTTTTCAAACGCATCAATCTATCGTATGCTACTAAGGAATGGTTTGGAGAGGCTTAAATATGAGGATCTAAGGAGCGTTCAGAAGACATGGAATCATTTTTTAAATCACTGTATGGCGTAGCCTATTTTGCAATTTCTATCGTTCTGGTAGCCATTACGGTACTTCTATTCGTTACAGGTATTCGACTGTTTATGAAGAAAAGCAATCGCGGTTTTGCTGTAAGTTGTATTCTGTTTGCCTGCTTTATCGTCTTCATCATTGTGGTCATGCTGACCACGCCCTTCTCCTCGACGCCTCCGGGTTCACCGGAAGCCATGGCTGCCTTGCTAAAAGTCGGGTAGATTAACCTCTGTAGAAGGAGATGCTTATGACACATAACGAAATACTCGGAATCATCGATATCGGCTCCAATTCCATTCGTCTGGTTATTTATGAACTCGACCAGGATGGAGCCTATCGCATCATTCATGAAGACAAATATGCCGCTCGTCTAAGCAATGTGGTTGAACAAGACGGAACCATCCTGCGACATTCACTGGATAAGGCCATTACGATTTTGCGGCAATTCAGGGCTACTTGCGAAGCATATCAAACCAAGCTTACCCGCGCTGCAGCCACGGCTGCGATTCGAAATGCAGGCAATGCCCCAGAAATTATAGGTTGGTTGGAAGCCGAGACGGGACTTACCATCGAATGTGTATCCGGCGATCAGGAAGCCTATTACGGTTTCCTTGGAGTCACTCAATCGATTGATCTGGCAGATGGTTATGTCGTGGATATTGGCGGTGGCAGTACCGAGATCACTGTATTCCGTGATCGAAAAAGACTGCACAGCATCTCTCTGCCTATTGGTGCGGTTAACTCTCATGCCCGTTATGGTGGAGAAGATCAGTGGACTGAGGAAAATGCAGCTGCGCTATGTAATGAAGTTATACAGGCATTGAGCGGTCAGGATTGGATCAGACAACATCCCGGACTACCTCTTATTGGACTTGGTGGCACCATGCGTACACTGGCCAAAGTGGAGCAGAAGAGAACACAATATTCACTACCGGTTACGCATCATTATGAAATCGGTGCAGAAGAGATGGAAAATATCGCTCGTTCTTTGCCACATCTAACCTCGGCACAGCGCAAGAAAGTACCCGGACTGGCCAAGGATCGTGCCGATATTATTGTTCCAGGTGTACTCATATTGCGGACGGTCTTCCGAATCATCCAAGGGGATCGTTATGTCGTGAGCGGAGCGGGATTACGCGATGGTTTGCTAAGGGATCTCCTTGCTGAAGGTAAGCCAGTCGTGCCAGATGCGCTGCGGGACAGCATTCGCAACTTCATTCATTTTGGTCCACCCATTCCGGAGAAACGTCTGAATCGGATTCACCATGATGCACTTACTCTGTATACTGCCCTACAAGGTAATGCTCCCGATCCAGCGGATGCCCGAATTCTGTATACGGTCTCCATGCTGCACATGGCTGGAAAACAGATTAACTACTTCCGGTATCCCCAGCACTCGGCTTATTGGATCATGAATGCAAGCATCTACGGACTATCTCACCGGGAGACCATCCTGAGTGCTGTTGCAGCCGATTATCATCCCAAAAAAAGAACGCCCCAGCTGCTGCATAAGCACAAGGACATTCTCAAGGATTCGGACGAACGGCATGCCCATCGTTTGGGCTCTCTGCTGCGCGTGACTGAAGCGATTAATCGATCTGAAAGTATAACCGCCATAAAGGCGGCAAAAGAAAACGACTCGCTGCAGATGCAATTCATCTGTACAGCCGAGCCGTTACTGGAACTCAGTGGCCTTGACGATGCCGTCAAGGATTTACAGGAAGCTTGGGGAGTTACGTTAACGCACTCCATTCAGCAGGCTTCCAGGGAATAATGCCCATCGCCTCCGTCTGACTTCTCAGCGGGGGCTTTTCATTTTGTACAAAAACATAATTGCCGCCAGGCATAAGCTCTCTTGCCTTCACATTATCCATGAGCGACAGATTCAATATATCGACCAGCATCTTCTTCAACTCCGGATCAAACACGGGACACATCAGTTCTATTCTCCGCTTCAAATTACGGGTCATCCAGTCTGCGCTGGATAGATACACATCCGGATTCCCGCTATTTTCAAAATAAAACAGTCTGGAGTGTTCCAGAAACCGGTCCACGATGCTGATCACCCGAATATTCTCACTAAGCCCCTCTACCCCGGGACGCAAGCAGCATACACCGCGCACGATCAGATCGATCTGTACTCCAGCTTGAGATGCCAGATACAATTCATCAATGATATCCTGATGGGATAAGGAATTGATTTTGGCAATAATCCTGGACGGTCTTCCCTTGAAGGCATGCTCCCTTTCCCGACGAATGAGCGCGAACAGTTCATCCTTCATGCCGTCAGGGGCGACGCGGAATGCCTGCAACGCTTTGGGTCCTGAATATCCGGTAATCTCATTAAACAATTCCGATGCATCCTCACCAATGATGGGATTGGAGGTAAACAGTCCTACATCGGTGTATATTTTGGCCGTACTTTCATTATAGTTACCTGTTCCAACATGCACGTACCTTCTCAGACCACTCTGTTCCCTGCGTACGACGAGAATAATCTTGGCATGAGTCTTTAATCCGACCAATCCATATACGACATGACAACCTGACTTCTCCAGCGTGCGGGCCCATGCAATATTCCGTTCTTCATCAAATCTGGCTTTTAATTCAACAACAACCGTCACCTGTTTGCCGCTCTCAGCTGCATGAGCCAGTGCGGGGATGAGACGGGAATCCCCATTCACCCGATATAACGTCATCTTGATCGCCATCACACGCGGATCTTCCGAAGCTTCCACAATAAAGTCCGTTACCGGTTCGAACGATTCGTATGGATGATGCACGAGCACGTCCCGTTTACGCAGCAGTTCAAAGTGACTTTCCCGAGGAAGGAACTCCAGAGGATACACAGGCTGTACCGGACTATATTTCAAATGAGAGAAGCCTTCCAGACTATCTACAAACCCGGCCAGAAAGCTCAAATCCAGTGGTCCATCGATCTCATACATAGGGTCTTGAATATCGAACTCTTCCTGCAACTCTAGCAACGCATCCGGGCGGAAATCCTTACAAATTTCCAGTCTTACCGGTGCTCCCCGGCGTCTGCGTCGCAGCTCCTTCTCAATTGCTTCAAGCAAATCCTCAGCTTCTTCTTCATTAATGGAAAGATCCGCATTGCGGGTCACCCTGAATTCCTGTACAGCCAGCGGCACATATCCGCTGAACAAGGTATGAATATGATGTTTGATGAGATCTTCAATCAGAATGAACGTTTTCTTTTTACTATTCGCCCTTAAAGGCGCCTGAACTACGCGCGGCAGATTGGAAGGCACCTGAACGATAGCCAAAAATGGCTCGCCCTCCTGCTCTTCTTCCTTCTGCAGCATCACGGACAGATATACAGATTTATTGTGTACCAGTGGGAATGGCCGGCTGGAATCGATCGCCATCGGTGTTAAAACCGGGAAAATGATCTCATGAAAATACTGGTCCATTGCTCGCTGTTGGGTCATATTCAGATCGGTATATTCCTGGAAATTCACGCCTTTCTTAGCGAGAAGACGAATGAGCTCCCGATAGGTTTTATATTGCTCGGCGACCATGGTCCCCGTTCGTTTAATCAATCTACGGTACAATCCGGCAGGGGTGTAGCCCGTAAAATCCTTTTGCGTAAATCCAGCCTTGATCTTCTCTTTCGTCTCCGCTACCCTTACACTTACGAACTCGTCCAGATTACTGGCGACAATACCAAGAAACCTCATGCGTTCCAGCAGAGGTGTTGTTGGATCTTGCGCCTCCTGAAGCACACGACGATTGAATTCTACCCAACTTAAATCACGGTTAACGTAGTTACCTGTTTTGACATCTCTATGCATGTATGGCCTCCGAATTTGTTACATATCTATTCTTGGTTAGATGTTATGAACTAATTGTACTATTCGTGATTGGCTACAAGCGTCAGCGTAGTGTAAACGCTATGTAAAATTTATGTAAATGATACCTCATGACGATAACTTTTTCCATCCCTTTACAAAGAGCAGGAGACAGAGTAAAGTGATTTACAGTGTAAAATGTCCGGTTGCTGTCCACATTCTAAAATTGTTTTTGTTAAAGGAGTATATAATGAAATCAAACAAACCTAGAACGTTACAAAAAAATATAGAGTTTTTCACGGCTGCACTATCCCAATGCACGGTAACCGCATGGCAGGAAGATCCAGCTGGCGTATATTGTGAAGTGGGTCGCGGCATCGTAGAGCAGATCAGCGAAGACAGCGTGAGAATTCGCAACGATAACGGTACAAAGAGTCATTATGATCGGGATATCACGATGTTCCAAACCGAAAAATAAATTTTTCGTAAATATGAAAAAAAAGACTAGCTTTCCGTAAAAGAGTGATGTATACTCTTGGCACAAGGAAAGGAGGTGCGTCAACATATCTAATCACATGTTGAACGTGTCCCTTACCCGATCCACTAGCTCAAATTAACTGATTCTGGTGGAGGCGCGGGATACGGATCAAGGTTTCAAAAAGCGCCACGGGTAGAAAAGCCGTCTTCGGACGGCTTTTTGTTTTGTCTTTTTTGGGGAGAGGTTGAAAAAACAACCAAAATATTGGAAATGGACCCTGTAGCTGAGTAAACAATGCTCGCTATAATTAGGTTGCAACTCAACCCATATTCGAGGAGGCATATTGTAATGTTCAAAAATGTAAGGGGTTTCAAAACATCCATCGCTCTGGTCTTTGTTTTGTTATTCACCTCCATTATGCTGCCCGCAGGCCAGCATGCCAGTGCAGCACCGAGCTTCGCCAAAGGAGCCGACATCAGTTGGGTGCCCGGGATGGAAGCGCAAGGCTACAAATGGAAAGACAAAAACGGCGTACAGCGTGATATTATTGATATTTTGAAAAATGATTACCAGATCAACTCCGTTCGTATTCGTGTCTTTGTTAATCCTTCGAACGATTATGGTAACGGTTACATGAACAAAGATCGTGCAGCTGCGCTGGCCCTGCGTGCCAAAAATGCAGGCATGAGTGTCATGCTGACGCTGCATTACAGTGATTCCTGGGCTGATCCGGGTCAACAAACGAAACCTGCAGCCTGGAAAAACTACACGTTCCAGCAGCTGATGGATGCTGTATGGAATCACACGCGTGAAGTTATGACGGCCATGCAGAGCAAAGGCGTAACCCCGGACTGGGTACAAATCGGTAACGAAACAAGCAACGGTATGTTATGGGAAGATGGAAAAGCATCCACCAACATGAAAAATTATGCGTGGCTGGTGAATACGGGCCATAATGCCGTAAAATCCATCAGCACCAGCACCAAAACAATCGTTCATTTGGCGGGCGGAGATGATAATGCCCTCTATGTATGGAATATCGGTGGTCTGATCGATAATGGTGCCAACTTTGACATGATTGCCATGTCCCTCTATCCTTCCGCTTCCGGCTGGAACACGGCTGTTACCAATGCTGTGAACAATGCCAAGGATCTGATCAACCGGTATGGTAAGGAGATTATCGTATCGGAAATCGGGATGGATAATACGCAACCGGCAGCCGGTAAAAGTTTTGTCGCAGCGATGAAAACGCAATTCCGCAACCTGCCAAACAGCAAAGGTAAAGGCGTATTCTATTGGGAGCCTGAAGCAACGCCGGGCTACAACGGTGGTTACAGCAAAGGTGCATGGCAGTCTAACGGCTTGCCGACCGTAATGTTGGAAGGATTTATCGACTAAACACGGAGATAAGTGACTGGTGAGCAGTAGGTGGCCGTTACGGGTACGGATCGTTCTTCTGATCGCTGTTATCCCCGGATTTTTTTGAATGTCCTATTTCATAGGACAAAATCCGGGGATAAAGGCGAACGCTACCGCTTCTACAGAATCGATTCCGTCCCCTCCACTACGCACGCTGCTTATGAGACACTTCTAAAATGTGTTTAGTAGGAATTTGGGGTGCTTAAGATTCAGGCAAGGCTCTATTTCAATAAGAGCCTTGTTTTTTGTATTACCTTGTCTTCTTTTACCCTGCCTATTTTTTATCTGTAGTGTGAAAACAAAATGTAATTTTCAAATTTTCCTTATGATATTGTCATTCAAATTACCAAATGTTATGATACAAATAACTCTAATGATACATTTTGTATCATAAATCAGATTAATGTTGCCTTGTTTACTCGATCTCCTGAAAGTAGCTCGTTACGAAAGGTGGGCTGTGAATACATACATGACACTGACATCAATATAAATAATCATATTATAAAAATGGAGATGGTATAGGCGTGAGTAAGAACCATACGATTCACGGACTGCGTGGGTTATGTGCACTAATGGTTTTTGTCGGACATGTTATATCCATGTCGATTAATGGTGGTTACCTTACATTTAATGAGCATTCCACATTGGTTTTGGCGGAGATTGGTGTTGACGTTTTCTTCATGATCAGTGGTTATCTTATTGTGCAAAGTCTGGTAAAACACAGGAAAGTTGGACAGTTTTTTTATAATCGGTTTATACGAATTTACCCGGTGTATCTCCCTTTGCTAGTAACTATGTTTATCGTAGGACCCATTATTCATTTTGATTGGTTGGCAAATTTGACGACTTCGGAATACATTCTAAATTTCGTTTATGGCTTACTGATGCTTCCTGGCGTTTTCCCCCTTGAAGAAGCTGTACGTAATTCCAGAACACTTAGTTATGAATTTGCATTCTATCTTGTCAGTGTCATTTTCTTCGTCTCACTCAGACCTCTAAATAATAAATATGTAAAATGGATTCTGATTACAATTGGCCTGATCATCTCTATGGCTGTAATTATTCGTTTGCCTCGAGCACTGTTCTTTCTCACAGGAGTCTTAGCCTACTTTTTAAGTGAGAAATATAATTTTCTTCCTTCCAAGTTTTACTCGCTGTTATCTTTAATCATTATTTATCTCGCTACTTACTTCGGAGATATCTATTTCTCTATTTTATTAGGTGTGTTCTTCTTCTATCTAGTCATCAAGGAACAGGGGTATTTATCCAGTGTGTTAAAAACGAAGTTTTTCCAATACTTCGGAACCCTCAGCTATAGCTTCTATCTTCTACATCCTTTTGCCCTGTTTCCCTTCCAGCGCGTAATGTCAAAATTTAATTTGCCTGATTTTGTGTCGGTGTCCATCACATTTGTTGGTGGCTTGCTTATTGCAACTGTAATCTCCCATCTCTCCTATGAACTCATAGAGAATCGCTTCACCAATCGGTTCCTCAAACGCAAGAAAATTTCAAATGTCCCCCATGTACCAGTTCCTGCTCCAGCTTCAGCACCTCAAACGACACCTGTCAGCTAATTCTGAGATTTGTTCATAAAAAATGTAAAGAGCCATCATTACGTATCACATAGTGGATGCGAAATGATGGCTTTTATAACTGTTTACTTAAGTGTAACAGTAGCCTTTAAGTAACATATTTATGTGGTAGAGCTGGCTTCTCCCCGCGCAAAGAAGGAAATCTCACTTATTCTTACTTCGCTTCGCCTACAACCGTAAAGCGTTCGTTCTTATGCTGCGGGTTTTCGATCTCATCGACCAAAGCGATGGCATAGTCAGCATAGCTGATGTAGCTGTTGCCTTCACTGTTCACCAGAATCTGATCTTTACCCGATTGGTATTTGCCTGTGCGTATACCCTCTGGATTGAAGAATCCCGCCGGGCTCAGGAACGTCCATTGGATACCTGAAGAAGCTTGCAGATCCTGCAAGTTTTTACCCTGGTTGGTTGCTGTTGCTTTGTATGCATCAGGGAATCCAGGGGAGTCTACAACACGCAAGGTTTGAGTTTCATCTGTGAACAGACTGCCTGCACCACCAACAACGATCAGACGAGTATTCGGCGCCTCTTTCAGAACGTTAATCAGGGCTTGTCCTGCTTCCACATGCAGATTCTCTTTCCCGGCTGGCGCACCGAATGCATTGACGATCACGTCGAATGATTTGGCATCCTCTGCCGTGAGGTCGAATACATCTTTTTCAAGTACATTCAGACTTATATCTTCCACTTTGGATGCATTACGAACGATCGCAGTCACTTCATGCCCTCTATCCAACGCTTCTTTCAAAATCAAATTCCCTGCTTTGCCTGTCGCGCCAATAATTCCAATCTTCATCATAATCTCTCCTTTGGTTAGGTTCTGTTAAATTTCATAATGTAACTATATTAGTTACAACATAACTTGTCAACTTCACCTCTCTATAAAAAAGCGTCCAGGTGCCCTCTTAATATGAACAACCAAAATACATACCAAACCACCACGCAAAAAAAAAAGACCTCCATAACGTGATTAGTACAAGACTAATCCGCTATAGAGGCCGCAATTCACAAATATTAACAATCTTTATCCGGTACGCCTGCTTCTTCTCTCGTCCGGAAGGATGAGCCACAGCCGCATGTTGCCACTGCGTTCGGGTTGTGAATGGTGAAACCACCGGACATGCCGGATTCTTCAAAATCAATTTCCAGTCCATTCAAATATTTCAGGTTTTCCTTCTCTACAACAACCTTCATGTTCTGAATATCCATATAGAGGTCCTCATCGGACTCTTTATCGTCAAAGCCCATGGCGTACGAAAATCCGGTACAACCGCCCGGTGCTACGCCAAGACGCAAGAACATACCAGGTGTCTCTTGCTGCTCAAGCATTTCTTTCAATCTGTCTGCAGCCGTTTCGCTGATGCTAATCATGCCAGGTCACTCTCCTTTTTCATATATAATCATGTTCAAAAAGGGCGCTTTTCAGTACCAAGAAGATGGGATGAAGATAGAAATGGAGTAGCGGAGCGTAGGCAAAACTACGTGAGCAACGGACATTTCGGCTGAATCCCATATTCGACGCTGAGATGCCGCTAGGCATCCTTCGTAATCAAAGGCGTACTTTTTTAAACAACCTTTCGTTAACTCTTCTTTAAATTATACTCCACCCCGTCAAGGGGCTCAAGTCATCTTTGCCTGTTTCCGCGTTCCCCCTTAACTCCTTTTTCTTCCCAGTGTATTGAACCCCCGGGACACGAGGTTTATAATGAGTAGGTGATCGCTTTGAAATGTCGATATTTTGTCATGACTTATTCAGGCGATGGTCATATATAGAGTTGTAATTTTTTTCACATTTCGAGACTGTACGCAGTCCCCAATGCATATAGAGTCACAAGACTCATTTTGATGAAAAATCAGCTTTACGTACGCAGCATAGGCTGCACCGGGTAAATAAGAGTTAGTCCATATAAGAAGCGGCAGATGACCGCATCTTTTCTATGTAGTTCTGTAAGTAAGTCCTACACACAACTCGATTCCGGTTAAGAATAGGAGGATACAAAATGTCTACATTGGTAACACCGTTCACAGACAAAAGAATGGCTGAAATCGTTGAGAAAGTGCAGAACGGCGTAAGGCTGACCGTAGAAGACGGCGTTTATCTGTATGAAACGGATGATCTGCTGACTTTGGGCCAACTGGCCAATGAGGCCAACCTGCGTAAGAATGGCAAGAAAGTTTATTTTATTGAAAACATGAGCCTTTATTTTACCAACGTATGCGAAGCCCACTGTGCTTTCTGTAACTTCCGCAAAGATCAGGGCGAAGATGGCTCTTACACGTTGTCCGGTCAAGAAATGATCGATTACGTAGAACAGCATATTCACCCAGGTGTACGCGAGTTCCATATTGTAGGCGGACATAACAACCATGTTCCTTTTCAATATTATGTCGATTCCTTGCGTGCTTTAAACGAGAAATATCCGGACGTTACGTTGAAAGCCTACACGGCTGCCGAGATTGATTTCTTCACTCGCATCAGCGGACTGAGCATCAAGGAAGTACTACAAGAACTGCAAAAAGCAGGTCTGAAATCACTGACTGGTGGCGGCGCTGAGATTCTGTCCGATGAATACCGCAAAAAAATGCGTGTAGACAAAGCGAACGTTGACCGTTATCTGGAAGTGCACCGTACTGCTCATCATTTGGGCATGCGTACCCATACAACGATGCTTTATGGATCCATTGAGTCTTATGAGGATCGCGTGAACCATATGGTACAAATTCGTGAACTGCAAGATGAGACCAACGGATTCATGGTATTTATCCCGCTCTCCATGCAGCCGAAAAGCAAAAACGCCAGCATCATGCGTCGTAACTCCGCATACGAGGATCTCAAAACGATTGCGATCAGCCGTCTGATGCTGGATAACATCGATCATATCAAAGCATACTTCATCAACATCGGTCCACAGCTGACTCAAGTCGCCCTTGGATTCGGTGCTTCGGATGCACACGGAACTATTGTTCGCGAACGGATTAGTCATGCCGCAGGCGCACTAACGCCTGAAGGCCTCACCCGCAAAGAGCTTATATGGTTAATTAAGGGTGCTGGACGCATTCCGGTTGAACGTGATACGTTCTACAATGAAATTCAAGTGTACGAATAGCATGTAGTATGAGCATCATTCCCATAAGCGACTTTCATTCAACTCGGGAGCGTTTGGCATGGAGTGGTGCGGATTACTGAAACATATCTGTAATTTTAAATGCCCATTTTCAATCATTTCAAATCCAGATTAAAAAAACAGGAGCAGCTATGTTATTGCATAGCTGCTCCACAGGTTACAGCCCCGTTCACACGGGACTGATGCAGAAAGGAAGCCGAGTCATGAAAAATTTCGTCATTCTCGGAGGCGGCTACGGTGGCCTCACGATTATCAAGGAACTTCTGGAAGGCAAGATCCCGTCAGATACACAAATCGTGTTGGTGGACCGCAGTCCCTTCCAAGGATTGAAAACTGAATATTACGCACTCGCAGCAGGGACCGTATCCGATTATGACCTGCGTATCCAATTTCCAGTCAGCGACAAAGTCACTTATCGTTACGGAGAAGTAACTTCGATTGACTTGGAACAGCGTCAGATTGAATTTGAAGGACAGGACCCGTTGGAATATGACAAGCTCGTGATTGGGCTTGGATGTACAGACCGATTCCACAATACACCGGGAGCCGAGGAATATAGCTGTACGATTCAAAGCTTTAGCAAAACACGGGAAACCTACCTTCGTCTTAACGAAGTCAAAGCTTATGGTAACGTGCATATCGTCGGCGGTGGATTGAGCGGCGTCGAGATCGCTGCCGAGCTTCGTGAGAGCAGACCGGATCTGAACATCAGCATCCTGGACCGTGGTGAACGTGTATTATCCGCTTTTCCGCAGCGCTTGTCCGCTTATGTTCATGAATGGTTTGGTGAACATCAGGTCGAGACACGTGGGCATATTGCCATTTCCCGACTTGAACCGAACGCCATTTTCAACCGGGATGAAGAAATTCTGACGGATGCGGTAGTCTGGACTGCCGGCATTCAGCCCGTAAAAGTCGTACAGGATCTCGATGTGACCAAGGATCCACAAGGTCGTGTCGTACTGAACGAATATTATCAAATTCCAGAATATACCGATGTTTATGTAGTAGGTGACTGTGCCAGCGTGCCTTATGCACCAAGCGGTCAGGCTGCCGAAGTACAGGGTGAACAAATCGCCCATATTCAGCATGCCCTCTGGAAAGGCGAAAAGCCCAATCCGCAGCCACTCAAGCTTCGTGGCACACTCGGTGCACTCGGCAAGAAGGCTGGATTTGGGCTGATGGGCAAAACGTCCATGATGGGACGTGTGCCACGTATTCTAAAAAGCGGCGTGCTCTGGATGTCCAAGCGTCATCTCGGTTAATCGAGATCCAGCTCATCCCAGGCATCGGCTTCGGCAATTTTGGCCAATATAGCGTTATATAAATCCTCCACTTTGTCGGTGATGACAAGCTCGCCATTCACCAGTGCAAATGGAGTCATGTAACATTGGCCGCAGTTGCTGAGGCAGCCGTATTCTATCACATCATAGTCTGGATTTTCTTCCAGTTGATCCATGACTTCATCTGTGCCAAAATGCATATTATTGGCACAAAATTCAATAATCGGTCTCATGTAGGTTCACCTGCTTTGTTTGACCATTTTAATTTGTGGCCAATTGTAATATACTATAGTGAGGAAAGGAGTTGAAAAAAATGAGCGAAAACGCACAAAGCACCATGTATGATGAGGTATCTGAAGTGCTTGACAAACTTCGTCCGTTCCTGCAACGCGATGGCGGTGACGTGGAACTGGTCGACGTGGAGGACGGCATTATTAAGCTGAAACTGGTCGGTGCCTGCGGCAGCTGCCCAAGCTCCACCATTACCTTAAAAGCCGGGATTGAACGCGCCCTTCTCGAAGAAGTTGAGGGTGTTGAAGAAGTCGTACAAGTATTCTAATCAATCCTTCACGAAATAAACCTCAAGAGCCTTTCGCTTCACATGAAGCGGAGGGCTCTTTTTTTGTGCTATGCATCCTCACGCTGTATGTTAGGACGAATCGGGTCAAGTCCTCCAGATACATCCATAATGTTACCTGTTATAAAATCGGAATGATCCAGACACAGATAGGTAATCACCCGCGCAATATCTTCACCGCTTCCAGGACGTCCTCTCGGCGTTTCCTCGTCGGTTATACCTACCATCTCATCAATCGTTTTCTCTTTGTTGGCACCGCGAATATCACCTGGACACACCATATTAACCGTAATGCCGTAGGGAGCTTCCTCTACAGCAAGTGTCTTTGTAAATGAAACCAGACCTACCTTCGCAGCAGCATAAACCGCCCGATGAGGCCATGACCTCGCTTCTCCTGCATGACTGAAGCCAAAATGTATTATTCGTCCCCACTGCTTGCGCCGCATCTCCGGCAATACACGCTGATCCAGCAGCATCGGCCCAAGCAGATTTCCTTGCACAAGCATCTGAACCTCATCTTCGGAATACTCGGCAAACAGTCGACGTTCACGGACAAAAGGACCCGCGTTGTTCACGAGAATATCAATGCTGCCCAGTTTCTCTTCGACCTGAGCAACGAGCATAGTGATCTCTTCTGTCTTGGAAATATCGGCCTGGACGGCAATACACCGCACACCCTTGGCTACAATCTGAGTCTTTAACGCCTCAGCCTCCGTACGGCTATGTACGTAATTCAGAGCAATATGGCAACCCTGATCCGCCAGACTGAGGGCCGTCATTTTACCAAGACCTTTGGCACTTCCCGTTATGAGGGCAATCTTTCCCTTCACGTTCATCCCCCTCTTCAAAGAGCAGTCACTCATCCAGTATAAAAGATTTATCATCCCCCCACAACTCGCGTTTCCCACCAATCTGTACCATTTGCAAAAAAGTGTAAATTAAGGACTAAATACTTATCTTTCAAACCACTGAAATAAAATGAATTAGGTCTTTTGTAGGAAAATTAACCCTTTATCTCCAGAATTACCTTGTCTGGTCTGGATGCCTGTGTTAATGTCGATAAGTCCTTATTTTCTTATGAATATAACGACACAATACATATGTTCATGTAAATGACAACATTGCATGACACCTTCGAAAGGAATACAGCGTAAATGAAAAAATGGTTAGCCTCTCTACTCGCAATTTTGCTTATCGCCTCATTTCAAGCTCCATTCTCGACCACAGCATCTGCAGAAAGTGAAAGCAATAGCTCCACCGAAGATTATCAATGGATTGATGGGCCTTCAAACGTAGCACTTGATAACAAAGCAACATTAAACGTAGCTGAAAATCTCTCCTATCTCGATGCAGCTAACACCCAAAGGTTTTTGGAAGACACGGACTCCTTCCCCAATGGAACGGAAATTGGAAGTATCTATGGCGCCGGCGAAAACTCCAACTGGTATGTGATCTTTGAATATAACGATACCGGTCATGTCGATGATAGTGAGAAAGACGATCTGGATGCCGATGAACTGCTCGATAGCTACAAAAGAGGTACAGAAGATCAAAATGAGAAAACAACCCCCGAAAACCAACTGTTTATCACCGGATGGGAAATTGAGCCCACCTATGACAGCAGCAAACATCAATTGATCTATTCTCTTGGTCTTGAGGATGCAGAGCGAGAAAAACTCGTCAATTATAATGTGAACGTACTCACCCGCGAAGGATACATCGGTGTTATCCTCGTTACGGATAGTGCCAATTTTGAAGAAAATCGCAAACAGTTTGAAAGCTCCGTGCTTAACCAACTCAACGTGATCAAAGGAAATACCTATGAAGAGTTTGATGCATCCGTAGACAAAAAATCAGAACTTGGCCTGACCAGTCTGATTCTCGGTGGTGCTGGTGTAGCTGTAGCTAAGAAAGTTGGATTATTGCTTTTACTTAAGAAAGGATGGTTTGTCATCGTGGCCGCTATTGTTGGTGCTTTCGGATGGATTCGTCGCAAGCTGACCGGCCGCAAAAAAGATGCTGACCCAGGAGATCAGAATTCGCTATCTCCTGCAGAGGAAGCTTACCAACAGCATGCTGCTGGACAGGAGTCCGCAGGCTCTGATAGCCAACAGACAGATGGACATTCAGATACTGATCCGAATAAACCTTAAGCTTATAAGTAAAGCACTTATAGTATTCCTACATCGAAGTGCTCTTACCTCAAAACGTTCTCTTTAACATGATGTACAAAACAGAAAGCCCTGCATTCTCCATAAAGAGAATGCAGGGCTTTCTTTAGTAGTTCCATAACAAGTGGAGCCGAGTATACAATATATTTTCAGCTTAATCGTTCAGCTTAAAACGCCGGTTCTACAGCACCTTGATAACGATCTTTGATGAATGTTTTAACCTCTTCGGAATGCAGGGCTGCAGCCAGTTTTTGGATGGCATCTGCATCTTTGTTATCTTCACGGGATACGAGAATGTTTGCATAAGGGTTACCTTGCAGGTCCTCGATCAACAGCGCATCCTTCTCTGGGTTCAGATTGGCTTCCAACGCGTAGTTGGCGTTGATGAATACCAGATCTGCTTCATCCAGTTGACGAGGCATCATGGCTGCATCCAGCTCGATGATATTCAGATTTTTCGGATTGGCTGTAATATCCTGAATCGTAGAAGTGATATTTGTGTTGTCTTTCAGCGTGATAAGTCCTTCTTTTGCAAGCAACAACAGTCCACGACCGCCGTTGGATGGGTCATTAGGAATGGCTACTTTTGCGCCGTCTTTCAACTCATCCAATGATTTGATTTTTTTGGAATAGCCAGCAAATGGCTCAACATGCACAGGTGTTACAGCAACGAGATGGAAACCACGTTCTTTGTTCTCTGTATCCAGGTAAGGTTGGTGTTGGAAAAAGTTCGCATCCAGTTGTTTATCTTCAAGCTGTTGGTTCGGTTGAACATAGTCATTGAAAGTCACGATTTGCAAGCGAATGCCTTCAGCTTCGAGTTCAGGCTTGATGCTTTCCAAAATTTCTGCATGTGGTGTAGGGGATGCTCCCACTTTCAATTCTACGGTGCGCGGTGCGCCTCCCGCATTGTCAGCGCCGCTGTCGGAATCCTTGTTGTTTCCGCAAGCCGCTAGAACCGCAATCAGCATAATACTAAGTAGAGCAAAAGACCATTTTTTCATGTGTAAAACCCCTTCTCCAATAATTTTTTTTGCATTTTGCCCAAATCGATACCGAATCAGGTAAATGCTATATATGTGTTATTTCCTGGTGAACCATTTAACCAAACGATCGCCAGCCATCTGAAGCACTTGCACCAGAATAATCATAAATACAACGGATATAATCATAATTTCATTCTGATAACGGAAGTACCCGTAGTTGATTGCCAATGTTCCCAGACCTCCACCACCAACCATCCCCGCCATCGCCGTGTAGGAAACTAGGGTAACGATTGTAATGGTGATACCAGCTATCAGACCCGGCAATGCCTCTGGCAGAAGCACACGCCGTACAATCTGTCCGGTTGAAGCTCCCATCGCCTGTGCGGCTTCAATGACGCCACGATCCACTTCACGCAGTGTAGTTTCCACCAACCGGGCAAAGTATGGAGCTGCGGCAATGACGAGTGGTGGTATAACGCCCAGTACTCCTGTAGCAGTGCCAACCAGTGAACGCGTAAACGGAATGAGTGCAACAATCAAAATGATAAATGGCACTGATCGCAGAATATTTACAATAAACGATAGTATCGTGTACACCACTTGAGATTGAATCGAAGTCGACCTTGCCGTCATAAACAGCAATACACCTAGCGGCAAACCAATGATTATCGTGAACAGGCCCGATGCTCCTAGGATTTGCAGTGTTTCAATTGAAGCCTTACCGATTTCTTCCCAACGTACTGTTGAAAAATCCATTTAACGAAGCACCTCCACATCAAGTCCCTGAGCCACTAATTCTTTAATGGTGAGATTAATCTCATCTGACTGCCCCTCAAACCGAACGGTCAGCTGCCCATAGGGAACTTGTTTGATCGTTGAAATGGTGCCTTGCAAAATGGCGAAATCCACTCCTGTTTTGCGAACCGTTCTGGACAAAATCGCCTCATAGGTTTTATTGCCCAGGAAGGATATTTTCACAAGCTTAGAAGATCCATCCTTCTGTAATGAGACATCTGCACTCGCCAGAGCGGTCTCTTCTAATGCAATTCCCACCTCATGGTCCCGCATCATAAAGTCACGCGTAATGGCATGCTGCGGCTTGAGGAATACTTCCGTCACTGGCCCTTGCTCCACGATGCCTCCCTGATGGATAACCGCCACCTGATCACAGATATTCTGGATCACGTGCATCTCATGGGTGATTAGAACAATCGTGAGGTTATACTTTTCATTGATATCCAGCAATAACTTCAGAATCGAATCAGTTGTCTGGGGATCAAGTGCCGATGTGGCCTCATCACACAGCAGCACGTTCGGATCACTCGCGAGCGCTCTCGCAATACCTACCCTTTGCTTCTGTCCGCCTGACAGCTGGGCCGGATATTTATTGCTGTGGTCCTCCAGTCCAACCAATGCGAGCATTTCCTTCACTTTCCGATCAATTGCAGCCTTGGGCGTATTAACGAGCTTTAAAGGAAAAGCCACATTGTCATATACCGTAGCTGAGGATAACACATTAAAGTGTTGAAAAATCATGCCGATCTTACGCCGTTGTTGTTGCAAATCGGACTTATTGAGATCGGTTAGGTTGATTCCATCAACCCAAACCTCGCCTGCCGTGGGGCGTTCGAGCAAATTGATACAACGGATCAATGTACTCTTGCCTGCACCGGAATGACCGATAACTCCGAATATTTCACCCTTGCGGATATTCAAATTTAGTTCCGATAAGGCCGTCATACTTTTTGAACCTTTACCGTACTTCTTGGTTAAACCTTTTAATTCAATCAAAATTACTGCTCCTTCCCACTGCCTACATGTATCTTTACCCGAATGAAAGGAAAACTCCCCTTCATCGTACAAAAAAAGAGCCCCTTTTGCAGAAACAAAAAGGGCTCTTCACGTGAAAGATTATACCTTCTCATCTGCCAAAATCGTGCCTTGCACCATTTTGTAGGAATTAGCACCTAACATCTATAAAGTATGACACAGCTGTCATGCAGTTATAAATCGGTTGCCGGGCTTCATCGGGCCTGTCCCTCCGCCGCTCTCGATAAGAAATATTTAATTTATAAGTTCAGTAGTAGTTATAATGTTAATGTCATAAATGTTAATTCCATCTAACTGTCGATCAGGAACTCAGTATAATCCAAGTATTCCGATTTGTCAAAGGCAAATATTACTATCCAATCAGTTCGTCGGTTGATTCATTACCTGCTTATGCCACTTCTCGTTGATGTAGCCATACGCTGCTTTTAACGTCTCACATACCATATCCACACCCTGCCGGAGTTCCAAGAGATGCTGATCCAGGTCTTCCAGCTTCACTTTCCCTTGCAAAGTCTGGTGCAGCTGCCACAGATCATCCTGCATTTCGGAATTCATGTAATGAATCTCCATGTTTCGCCGTTTGCGCAATTTGCTCATTGGCTCACGGTAAGAGTCCTTGATCCGGATTAGTTCGTTAGCAAGAACATAATGCAGCTTATCATATCCGAACTGTCTTAATACGGTGAAATAAGAATAATGCGTTTTAACATTGGTTGTGTTCAGCTCAAATATTTCATTCAACACTGTACCTAACTTATCCAGAATGGCAAAACATCGGATGAAGCCATCCTTATAGAAATAGACGTAACGGGCATACTCTGCTTTTTCTGGTAATGTCATATCGTCCGTAGAGCCCGCTTTGACTTTCTGACGGAAATGGGAAGCTGCAAAACAGCTTTGCTCCAATTCATCCAGCGAAGAGATCAGTCCCTGGGTCCATATATACAGTTTACGAAAATCATGGGTAGGATCATGGTCCACATGCATCTGTCGCTGAAATAGCTCAAGCGTATTCGCCATCGCTTCCATCGCGTCCTTTAGTATGCCTTCGTTCTTACGCGGCTTTTCACCCAGCAACGTTCGCAGCATATATAGCCTCCTCTTTCCACTCTGCAGATCATCAAATTAATAATAATTCATCATATTAAACAAAATCGGAATCAGAGTAAACGTATGACCGCTGCTTACAATAGGGTGCCCTGACACGCCTGACATCAAACAAAGTTCACCTGTCCAATGATGTACATCATCGGATGGTGAACTTCACTGGATTATCCCTGAACTACAATAATTCGGATATATCAGAACCGATTAACGGGCCGATGCAACTTGTACACCAGGAAACTCATATAGGTTAATACACCGAACAAAATAGCAATATCAAGCATATGCGCCAGCGCCACGAACATATACACTTCCGGACGATTCATCGTGAGCATCAGTCCAAAACCAATGACCACTTGCAACAAAACCAGCACAACAGAAATGACGCCAAGTGCTCTTAATTCCGTGTTATCCGGATGTTTGCGATACGCAAAATGACCGAGGATTGCAATGACGATTACTAATGAAACAGCTGCCACCCGGTGAGCAAAAGCAACAGCTACGCCTCCCGAGAGCTCAGGAATAATCTGCCCGTTACAGAGCGGAAAGCCTGAACAGCCTCCAGCAGAATCCGTATGGCTCACAAATGCTCCAGTATATACCACGAGGTACGTATAGATTGTGGAAAACCACACCAGATTTCGGAACCCTTTGCTGACTCGCGGATATCGATTCAATCGTTCCAATCCACCATGTCGAGCTTCCTGCCGAATACCAAGCGCCATCATTAAGGAGCTAGCAAAAGCAATTAAGGCAAATCCGAAATGCAGTGCCATGACTGCGGAAGATTGGGAGAATACGACGGCAAAAGCACCCATGATTCCCTGGACAATAACAAATATCAGTGTTAACAATGAAAACAATTGCAGATCACGCCGTGATTTGCCAAAACGCAAAAATGCTACAAAAGAGGCTATGGACAAAAGCCCTGCCAGTGCACTGACGGCGCGGTGGGAAAATTCAATTAGTGAGGCAACAGTATGTGCAGGCACAAGTTTTCCGTTACATAAAGGCCATTCTGCGCCGCAACCGAGGCCCGATTCCGTTCGGGTCACAACGCCTCCGCCAAATGTGGCCAGAAACATGACAAGACAGGTTAATACGGTTAACCATTTAAACAAGGTTAAGTGTTTCAATTTTTTCTCACCCGCTGTTGGTTTAAGATGGCGAAGAACTACATCCCCCGCTTGATTCGATACTTTGACACTTATTTCACAACTAAATTCATTATACCGGATAAATGTGTCATTGACGCCGCGCTTTGTGACAAAATGTTAACGTCTGTCGAGAAGTTGACCCGCAGGTCATCGGTAAATATGTACATTATTACAACGTTAGTTTCTCCCGAAAACTCGGAAAATACAAACGCCACTTCCCTATTTCAAGAGAAATGGCGTTCCTTTAATTATAACCTTTAACATGGTTAACCTGTCATGCTTTATTTATGAATCGTGTTATACACCTCAACTGCACGCTGCAGGAATTGCTCAATCTCTTCTCTCGACTTGCGCAGTTTGTTCACATAACGAACAAGTTCCCGGCCATCTGTGTAAGCTACAAAGCTGGGGATGCCGAGGATATTTTGCTCTTCGCTCACAGTACCCACCTGATCTACGTCGACCTCAACCAACTTCAGCTCACGAGCAAACTTTTCTTCAACTTCAGGCATAAACGGATCGATGTACTTGCAATCACCACACCAATCTGCCTTAAATACAGCTACAGTCAAACGCGGAGATTGGATTGCCACATCAAATTCCGGTTTCGATGTAATCTTTTCCATTACAACATCTTCCTTTCTATACCTTGTCTTATCCTCTAAGTGAAGCAAATTGCGGAGTGGAAGTCAAATATTCGGCGCATACTGACATCAACAGCTTCTTAAACTAAAAGCGTAATCAGAATATCAGGAAAGGAGGTCATGTCATGACTTCCGTTAAATCGGATTCCTCCGAGTCTGCCCATCATGGGTCAATATTACAGATGGTTCGATCCATCCCCGGTGCGGCCCGGGAAGTGTGGAGGGGCAAACAGGCGGCTTGGCAGGCCTCTGCACAGCTTCGTCATCCCTTGCGTGATATGGCTTGGGACTCTGACATGGCTGCAACCTTACAAGCAGAGGTGGAGCGCCTATTGCCTGGAAACGAGAGTTCTTTTGCCCGAAATACGCTCAGTGCACTGGTCTGTGAAGAGGACTGCATCATTCTAGAAGAGATCAAGACATTAACGCAGGAAAACAACCGGAGTAACATCACTCGCACAGCAGCATACCTGGAATGTTACGAACAGTATCCAGAGCTGCATTGGGCCCTGCTTGCCCATATGGTATCCCGCAACGGCGGATATCACATGACCGATCTTCAAAGTGACCTTATGCATAATCTGCAAAATCAAACAGACCGTGAGCACATGTATCGACTACTGGAGCGATGTAATGCCCTCATTTTCCAAGATGCTTATCCCCAGCTTCTGTTATATATGAATAGCCGCCGGATCGGCCGGAGCTGTTTTCATTTGTTGTCCCATTTTCATGTATCGGCGTTCATGACACCGTTCTGGGAACGATTTTGGCTGGAGCGATGCAGCTCGCTGCTCAGTGTCGCGTTAATTATTAATGAGCAGAACTATATTGAGAGCCGGGTGTTGCAGCATCCCTATTTTCAAAAACAAGTGCTGTCCAAACCCGCATTCCATCTGCATAACCTGGCTGGGCTGAATCATATCGTGTTTCCACTTGGGCGGGAAAAAGGTCTTGCAGGCCGGGTTATTGAACATTTTGGCAAGCTGGATGAGCGGATTATGTTTGGTAAAGGCTTATATGCGATGCTGTTTGGAGTGGAACAAGTGTACACACAAGTATTGGAGTTTGCGCGCTCGGTTCCCCACCGTGGCTCACGTGCTGAATACTGGCCTGGTCTGTTCACCGCACATAAAGATGAAGCCGGAGAAGCTGAGCTCTATAGTCAGGAGCTGTTGGATCAAGAATGGCTAGGGGAAGGACAACGGTTATATAGTCCTGAATTGCTGGCTGTATGGGGTGATACGCCGTATGAACCGATTACAAGGCAGGATTGGCTGCAAAATCGCGATTGTCTCGGTCATCTCACGGCCCCGCGCCGCCCTTGGCTGTTTGAGATGAGCCATGAACATCGGTATGGTATGTTGAAAACTGCATTGGCCCATGATGCCAAAACCTTAACTCATTAAGGACAGAGGCCTTACCAGGGAATACGTCTAGAAGTCAATAATGGACTACATTTTTCGGTATTACAAAAAAGCCCTGTCCGCTATGAAAGCAGACAGAGCTTGTACTTATTTCAAACAATATAACGAAGTGTGTATTGTGTGTTGAATCGATTATCCACGTTGCCCGGCTCCACGTTGTAGACGCATGAGCGGACGGAGTATTTTTTGCAAAATACGAGGGTAACTGCCCAGTTCGTCTTTACGAAGTACACGTAGAACAACCATGAGTACCAAGTACACGACAACCACAAGCGCACCCACAAACAGACAGGTAACGAGGAATGATACACGTGTTGGCAGGAATAAATCAAAGATGGAGTTCCCAGCCCAGTTCGCCGCAAAACCAACACCCGCTGCACACAGCACGGTAATGATGAATCCTTTCCAACGATCACCCATGATCGAGAAATCAACAATTTTGCGAAGCACCCGCAGATTAAGATACGTAATAACCAGGAAACACAATGCGGTCGCAATAATGATCCCGTAAATGCCAAAAATTGGAGCCAGAATTAAACTCGCTACGAGTTTGACTACGATACCGGCAGCTACACTGATCATTGTAATCCGTGGTTTACCTACCCCAAGTAAAATGGAGTTGGTGGTCATCATCGTAATTTGGAAAATGGTACCGAACGTCAGCAATGTAATGATTGGTGTCCCGTCTGGGCTGGTAAACAGTAAACCGTTAACGGAATACGCTGCCGCACACAGAGCGATAACGATCGGCATTCCTGTCAGAATCGAAATGCGCAAAGCAAGCGTCACCTGATTTTTCAGATGAACTTCATCTTTGCGTGCAAAAGCTGCCGAAATGACTGGCACAAGTGATTGACTCAGTGCGATAGCCAGAATCGGAGGAATACCTGCAATACTTTGGGCCTTGGCACCAAGAATGGCAAGAACTCCTGTCGCTTCATCCATCCCGATTCGTCCGCTAAGCAATGGAACTACCAGCGATGAATCGATAAAGTTAATCGCCGGAACAGCGAGTGAAGATAAAACGATTGGAATCGAAAGTTTGAATATATCGCTGTAGATGCCCCGCATGGGCAATTGCTCCGCACGCTCATAATTCAATTGCGCCGCACGGTCATTTTTGCGAAGTTTCAAGGTGAAGTACAACATGACCGCAAAAGCGCCAATGCTTCCGAATACGCCCCCAAATGAAGCCCCTGCAGCAATGGTTTGATCATCGTAATTCCATTGCAGCATAACAAACGCCACGATGATCGCTGTACCTACACGTGCAAACTGCTCCACAATCTGTGAAATGCCGCCTGCCGTCATATTGCCGCGACCCTGGAAATATCCACGCATCATTGCGATGGCCGGGAAGAGCAGTAGCGCTGGAGCCAAGGCCCGAATGGCGCTCACCGATTCCGGTACTTTGGATACGTACGTCGCATAATAAGGTGCTGCGAACCATAATAAAGTAGACATCACTACCCCGGCTACAGCCGCAAAGATCAGGGCTGCACGGTAGATTTGTTGAGCTTCACCTGCGCGTCCCAGTGCATAACGTTCCGAGACCATTTTGCTAAGTGTACTCGGTATGCCTGCTGTAGCTACGGTTAACAGCATTAAATATACCGTATTGGAGATGGTAAACGATGCGTTACCGATATCGCCGAGGATATGCTCCAGCGGCACCCGTTGAACCAATCCGAGTACCCTCGCAATTAGCGCAGCTGCCGCCAAGATGAGCGTACCTCTAATGAATGTTTCCTTCTTAGACAAACCAATTCCCCTTCTTTCCCCCACAACGACGTGCATCCAGATGAAGCCGCTCCCGAACGTCTATGCGAATCTTACCACCCAGATAATAAACAGAACAATCATGACGATTTGCAAAATAATTTTCATAACGGTGCTTGTAAACAGCCCCACCACGGAACCAAATCCGACTTTGGAAGCTTTGGCAGGTGAAGACCCTCCGATCAGTTCCCCGATAAAAGCACCGATAAATGGTCCCAGTACCAGTCCGAATGCCGGAATCACAAATGGGCCAATGATGACACCAATCGTACTGAGAGTCGTCGATAATTTGGAGCCGCCGAATTTCTTCACACCCCAGGCACTGACGACATAATCAGCCACAAACAGCACCACTACGATCAAAATCTGGATAATCCAGAACCATACACCGAACGGAACAAAGCTGAAGAACCAGCCATAGACCAGAAACGCGAAGAAAATCGCTACAGCACCAGGCAGTATGGGATATACCGTTCCGGCCATCCCCACCGCAAACAGCAGTACAATTAAAATCCAGCCAACGGTTGCGAGCAAAGGTTATTCCCCCTTCAAAATATGATCACGGATGACTTCGACAATGCCATCTTCGTTGTTGCTCGCTACGATCAGGTCAGCCGCTTCCTTCACTTGCTCCTGCGCGTTGCCCATGGCAACACCAAGACCCACGGCTTCAATAACCGCCAGATCATTCAGGCTGTCTCCAACAGCAACCACTTCGGACATCTCTATGCCCAGAAGCTTGCAAACTTCAGCTACGCCACTCGCTTTGGATACTCCACCAGGATTAATTTCAATATTAACAGGTGAGGAGTTCGTCATTTGCAAGCCGCCCATTTGTTGCAGCTCCATCATAATCTGGTGACGGACTTCATCTACTTCGGTATTGAATCCGAATTTCAGCCATTCCAGACCTTCAATATTGTCCGTCCAGCGATCACGGTTGAACAGCTCTTCCACGGAGTATGCCCAGTACCAGCTATTATATTTTTCGCCAATCTCCTGCATTTTGCGGATCAATGCCGGGTCCATCAGATGGCGCATATGCAGATCATGCGGAGCTTTCCAGACTTCACTGCCATTGACCGTTACCATCGGGGTCTCCAGCCCAAGCTGTACCGCATAAGGCATCGCATGAAAAACAGCTCTTCCCGTCGAAAGGCACACATGCACTCCCCGACGAATGGCGATCTGAATCCATTTGGCGGTTTCCTGTGTGATCTCATGATTATCGTTAAGCAATGTTCCATCCATATCCAATGCAAGCAATTTGTATTTTAGTTCACTCATACCGTATTTCCTCCTCAGTTGTCTCTCTACTTCTCCCTATCCAAATACTCTCACAAAAAGATCGCCCGGCATCCGCGTAAGCGGATGCTCCGGACGTCACAGCTAACGACATTTTACCACAGATCGTCGGCCTGCAACAAAGTAACCCGCGATATGGGTGAACCTTTGCAACAAGGGCACAGGTGTCTATTCCAATTCGTGTAAGAGTCTGGTATAAGATAAAACTTACCCGTATCCATGAAAAAACCGCCTGCAATGCAGGCGGCTGCTACTTTTTTATCCATTAACGTGCCGCGAATTTGCGACGAGCATATCGGAAGACAATACCATGCTTTGGAGACAGCAACAGGGCCAGCACAAACAGAATTCCTGCTACCGCCACCATGCAACCTGCAATGGAAGCATCCAGCGCGTAAGCCATGATGTAGCCCCCAACCGAGGAAGCTGCTCCTACGAGCACACTGTACAGAATCATTTTACCCAATCGATCCGTAAGTAAGTAAGCCGTCGCTGCAGGTACAATCAACATGCCTACCACGAGAATAGACCCTACGCTTTCAAATGAAGCCACTGATGTCATGGAAACGAGCCCCATAAGCAGATAGTGGAACAACACCACCGGAATGCCGCAGGCCGCAGCCAGCGCCGGATCAAAGGCACACAACTTGAACTGTTTGTAGAACAAGCCGATTACAAGGAGGATGACCAGCAAGGTGATGCCCAGCATCCAGACCGCCCTTGGGCCTACATCCGTCCCTCCAAGCGTTATGGTATCCCACTGGACATAAGCGATCTCACCGAACAAGACACAATCGAGATCCAGATCAATATGCCCGGCATTCAAACTGATCAAAATCACACCCACTGCGAAGAGTGCCGTAAACACTATTCCGATGGAAGCATCCGATGATAGTCCTCCAGCCTGTAAGCTTTGAATGAAGAACACCGTCAGTAATCCAAATACGGTTGCCCCAAGCAGCATCCATAACGAATCACGTGAACCGCTCCACAGGAAAGCAATCGCAATACCTGGGAGAACCGCATGACTGATCGCATCTCCAACCAGAGCCATCCGCCTTAATATGAGAAAACAGCCAAGAATTGCGCAAGCGGAGGATACCAGGATGGCCGTTAATAGAATCCAAAACGTTGCCATTACAACTCACCCCGTTCCTGCTGTGCTCGCTGTGCAGAGAGTGTCTGTAGCGTGGCATGTTCTTCTCTCAAGTAAGCGGATTTCGCCTGCATACTTCGCAAACGGCGTGCTAACAGTCCGCGCCGTGGAGCAAGCAATGCGGAACCTGCAAATAGCACTGTCGCTGCCAGTACCGTTACTGGCCCTGTCGGCAGATTAGGCACCAATGTGCTGAAGATTGTACCTGTCGCACCGCTCAGTGCTCCAAATACGCCGGCCAACAGTACCATAAGCGAGAGCGAGTCCGTCCAGCAGCGAGCTGCTGCCGCCGGGGTAACCAGCAAAGCGGCCACAAGCACCACGCCAACCGCCTGAATCCCCGCAACAACCGCAATAACGGTCAACAGCAGAATCAGTTGTTCCAGCATGCCAACCGGCAGTCCCATACCCCGTGCGAATCCCGGGTCAAAACTCACCAGCTTGAATTCCTTGAACCATGCCAGACAAGCGATCAATAATACAAGACAGACACCACCCATGACATACACATCCGTCATCACCATGGATGCGGCCTGACCGAACAAATATTTATCCAGCCCACTCTGACTGCCGCTCGCACCGTGCTGAATCCGAGTAAGCATTACTACGCCAATACCGAAAAATACAGTCAGCACAATCCCCATTGCCGCATCCTGCTTGATCCGAGAATACCGTGTAATCCACGATATGCCGAAGGTCGCAACGATCCCAGCCACAAGCGCACCGAACAGAAATAATCCTACTGATTTGGTTTCAGTCAACATAAACGCGATACAAATTCCTGGCAGAGCTGCATGAGCCAGCGTATCTCCCATGAGACTTTGACGACGCAAAAATGTAAAAGAGCCAATAATTCCACTACTGAATCCGAGTAACAAGCAGCCAAGCAATATCCAGCGTGTATTGGGATCGGACAAAATGGCTACTATCCAGTTCCACATGCACTACACCTGGCCTTTCTCCGACCGGCTGCCGATCATCGCTATCCGGCCTCCGTACGTCTCTTGCAAAGTATCCGGTACAAATACTTCATTCGTGGGTCCACCTGCAACCAGCCGTCCATTAAGCAGCAACACATGGTCGAAATATTCCTCCACTGTCGCCAGATCATGGTGAACAACCAGTACGGTCTTTCCTTGCTTCTTCAGCTGTTCCAACAGTGAAATGATAGCTTTCTCCGTTGTGGCGTCCACACCTGCAAACGGCTCATCCATAAAATACAATTCGGCATCCTGTACCAGTGCTCTTGCCAGAAAGACACGCTGCTGCTGCCCTCCGGACAACTGACTGATCTGACGGTACATATAATCACCCATGCCCACTTGCTCCAGGCAGTGAGCTGCCAGATCCCGTTCTTTTTTGCCAGGACGGCGGAACCAGCCCAGATGTCCATAACGCCCCATCATGACAACATCGAGGGCGTGGGTTGGGAAATCCCAATCAACAGATTCACGCTGAGGTACGTAGCCGATACGGCGCCGCTGTTCTCGGTAGGACTGACCAAAAATTTTCACCTCGCCGTGCATTTTTGGAACAAGTCCCAGAACGGCTTTGATCAAGGTTGATTTCCCTGCCCCATTGGGACCAAGAATGCCAATCAGCTGACCTTCCGGGATATCAAAAGACACCCCACTGAGCACCGGCTTTTTATGGTAAGCCACCGCCAGGTCCCGAACGCTAAGCGGAGCTGATGTAGGCTGTGTTCCCTTCAGAAGGTTAGCATTTGGTTGTGATTGAGATTTTTCGGATAAAATTGTATCGCTCATGCTCTGTCCACTCCTCTCTTCATATCGTTTATCATTTTAATGCCTCTACAATCGTCTGAGTGTTATGGCGGATCATGCCAATATACGTTCCTTCTTCTGTTCCCTCAGCACCCATCGCATCCGAGAACAGTTCACCACCAATACTTACGGTATGTCCTTTTTCGGCTGCACCAGCAATAATGGCTTCCATCGCTTTTGCTGGTACGCTGGATTCTACAAATACCGCTTTGATATTGTTGTCCACAAGATAATCTCGCAACTCACTGACATCTCTTGCACCATATTCTGCTGCTGTACTGATTCCTTGAAGCCCCATCACTTTCATGTCATAAGCTTGGCCGAAGTATCCAAAGGCATCATGCGCCGTAACCAATACCCGGCTGGCTTCCGGAATCTCCTGGATTTTTTCCCGCACCTCGGAATCCAATGCCTCCAGTTTGGTTAGATACTGCTCTGCCTGGGCCTTGTACTCTTCTGCATGTTCCGGGTCTGCTTCCACGAGTGTATCGCGCACAGCCTCTGTGGCATGCATCCAGTGGCTAACATCAAACCAGACGTGTGGGTCGTATTCCGTTCCGCCTGTATCTTTTCCTGAACGCAATTCCTCCACCGGAATGTTCTCCGAGACAGCTGTTACTATTTTGCTCTTGGACATTTTCTCCAAGATGTCTGTCATTTTGCCTTCAAGATGCAATCCGTTATAGAAGATAACTTTTGCTTGCTCCAGCTTCCTAATATCTCCCTGTGAAGCCTTGTACAAGTGAGGATCTACCCCTGGGCCCATCAGCCCGGTCACATCAACATATGCCCCGCCGACTTCACGCGCTACATCCGCAATCATGCCTGTTGTGGCTGTGACCTGCACCTTCCCTTCACTACCTCCTGTTTCCGCTGCACCTGAGCACGCTGTTAGCACGATAACCAGAACAACAGCTGCCAGTGTCATCAACCCTCTCTGAATGCTCCTCATCTTCACCATCAACAATTCATACCGCCCCTTTCCCTCTCCTAACATAATTGTCCTCATCTAATTTTGTTGTACAAGGTATTAAAATTTATACAAGACTAATAATGTTTCCCTTGTGCAAATTTTAGCCGATGCAAAATAAAAAGGCAAGGGATAATTTCCCCTGCCTGTCCAATAGAGTATATGGGCGATTTAATTAGATTGTTTGTCTTTTTTCGCTTATCTGTGCTAATTCATTTGCGTTTCTTCACGTTACTCTGTATCTTTCCCCTGATCTTTCTTCCCTTTTGGAGTCCCATCAAGGCCATACACTTCATCGTAAGCATCGAAAATTTTACGTGCAATCGGAGACGCACTAACCGATCCAAAGCCACCTTCAGGCACAACAACCGCTATAGCCAGCTTCGGATTATCCCGTGGTGCAAATGCGATAAATACTCCGTTTTCCTTTTTGTTCGGCCCTGTTCCCTGCTCCGAGGTTCCTGTTTTTCTCGCATAATCGTAGGGGAAACCGTCAAACGAACTTACTTTGGTAACCATACCCTTGTGCACTTCATTCCAGTATGCATCCGCAAAATCAACCTCGTTTAACACTTTTGGTTTAATTTTCTTCACCACATTACCTTCTGCGTCACGGATTTCCTTTACTAAATGAGGCTCCATCCGTTTGCCTTTATTCGCAAGCATTGTCGTATATTGTGCAAGTTGAAGCGTTGTATATTTACCTTGCTGACCAAATGAGGCAAAAGCCAGACGTGTAAGAGCCGATTCATCTTTGTTTGTATACTCAAGTCTGCCCAAGAATTCACCAGGCAAGTCAACACCAGTTGATACACCCAAGCCAAATTCCTGCATGTGCTTGTGCCAAACATCAAGCCCTTTATCCGAGCCATACTTATTTAGAAGTCTCTTACCAACCATATCAATCATAAAGGCATTGGAAGATTTCTCAATAGCCCGTCTCGCTGTAATATTGCCATTATATGCTGAATGGGAGTTCTTCACTTGTCTCCCGTCTTTCCCTAAAATAGCATATCCTTGGTCGTGATACGTTTGCCCTGTCGTGAATAGTCCTTCTTTCAATCCAATCAATACACTGAGTGGCTTGATTACGGAACCTAGCAGTACAACGGATTCAGTATGTTTTTTCGAATCGTCCGGCGGGAAGGAAGCCATCGTTCCGTTGCGATAAACGTACTTGATCTTGTCATAATCCCAGTCATTTGGATCATAATCCGGCATACTCGCCATAGCCACTACATTGCCAGTATCCACTTCCATGGCTACCGCATATCCCGTAACGGCTTTCGGAAGCTTACGCAATTCATCCGTTATTGCCTGCTGTGCTGCCATCTGAATTTCTTTATTGATTGTGGAGACCAGACTGTATCCCTTCTCCGGCGGAGTCTGTTGCATCGTACCCTCTGGCAAATTACGCAAATTAATATCAATGGATTGGTAGCCGCTACGCCCACGAAGCTCTTCCTGATATTGAAATTCAAGACCATCAACTCCAACTTTTTCTTGCTGGGTATAGCGCAATCCCGGGTCGCGTTCTGTTGCTTCCGATTTGCTGATTTCTCTATACTTATCCAAGTTGTCCTGTTGGCCCTTGAACTCTCTTGTATATCCGATCACCTGAACTGCGACCCTATCGGGATCATACTTTCTTACGTTTTCCTCAAGTACCATAGCACCTGGATATTCAGCCTTCTTCTCCATAAAATAAGCAATTTCTTTCATGTTGAGATCCGATTTCACCAGACGAGGAGAATACCCATGTGCCTTCTGAGATTTGAGATCCAGTCTTTTAATGATCTCTTCTGCATCCGGCTGCTCCTTGTCCCCTGGATTAAACTGTTTAAACACAGCGGCCAGATCATGAGCCAGTTCCTCCGCTTCCTGTCTGCGGTCATCATTTCTATAATCCTCATACAACAACACATAGAGGGATTGTACAGGCTCCGAATAAGCCAGCGCGACTTCCCCTGTCGCATCATAGATTGGCCCACGAACAGGGGCGAGCGGAATATCTTTGGTATTACGGCTGGTTTCCATATAGGTCAGTTCAGGTCCCTCGACAAATTGTACAAAGGCCAACCTAAAAATTAGGATACTGAATATCACAAACGCAGCGAAAAAAAACATATTCATTCTTACACTAGACGGCTTGTTGTTGACTGGTGTATCTTCATTGGACATTTTCTTTTTCCTCAATCGGTTAAACATGGGATAAGCCTCTCCGTTCTTATGTAAAAGTAGATTCATCTATCACGCATATTGCATTAATCGGTTCAAATAACATACCTTTCCTTCTACAAGTCTATCAAAGGTCAACTGCCATGTCCTCCAGATTTTGGTTACATTTTCGTAAACAGAAGAGACATATGTCGACTCTTTCGAAACGATGTCAATACAGACATATCGTTAATCTCTTTAATCCTGAAATAAATTTTCATTCTCCTAATATAAACGTGACATGCACGATGTTTGTTACATATTGATTTGCAGCAGCTTGTCGAAAAGAGACCTCTCAGTACTGGCAAACGTAAAAAGGACCCTCGAAAGGGTCCCCTCTTTTGGAATCAAAGAATCACATTACTGTGTATCTGATTCTTTATTTTTATCTTTCTTCGGTACACCGTCCAGACCAAACTCCTCGTCATACGCGTCGAAGATCGCACGTGCAACAGGGGCAGCACTGCTCGAACCAAAGCCCCCTTCAGGAATAACCACGGCTACAGCCAGCTTCGGATTGTTACGTGGTGCATAAGCAATAAACACCCCGTTATCCACCAATTTGCCTCCGACTACCTGTGTCGATGTTCCTGTTTTTCTTGCAAAATCATAAGGGAAACCGCTAAATGAAGATACCTCGGTTGCCATGCCTCGCTGTACCTCATTCCAGTAAGCATCGTTAAAATCGACTGTGCTGAGCACCTTCGGTTTCATTTTCTCAACCACATTCCCTTGCGAATCACGAAACTCACTGACTAATTGCGGCTCCATGCGTTTTCCTTTGTTCGCCAGCATCGTGGTGTACTGAGCAAGCTGCATCGTTGTATATTTCCCCTGCTGTCCAAAGGAGGCATATACCAGCTTGGTCAAGGAACTCTCGACGCTTTCCTCACCATATTCTTTGCGCCCAAGCCATTCATTAGGCAGGTCAACACCTGTGGAGACACCTAACCCAAATTCCTCCATGTATTCATCCCAGACATTGACACCCTTTGCACCATACTTGGAGTACAGCTTCTTACCAATTTCATCAATCATAAACACGTTCGAGGAATGTCGAATCGCATCACGAGGAGTTAACGAACCATACACGTGACCGGAGGAATTCTGTACTCTGCGGTTATCCCCACCAAAAGTCGTTGAACCTCTGTCTGAATATACTGTATTTGTTGTGAAAAAACCTTCCTTCAAACCAATCAATACACTAAGTGGTTTGATTGTGGAACCAAGCAATACAACAGATTCCGCCCGTTTACCTGAATCGTCTGGCGGGAATCCACGAATGGTACCATTTTGATAAATATATTTTATTCTATCGTAATCTTCAGTACTGATACCGCCAGTTCTCCATACGTTCGTGTCGTAATCCGGCATACTGGCAGCAGCAACGATTTTCCCTGTATCCACTTCCATCGCTACCGCAAAACCTGTTTTTGCATTGGGATGAAGCTTACCGGAGACCTGATGTGTGTGCAGCCAGCTTAGTTGATCCAGTATCGCTTGTTCTGTCTTCACCTGAACATTTTTGTTAATCGTTGTAATCAGGTCGTACCCTTTTTCGGGTGGGGTAGAGCCCGCTACACCTTCAGGCAAATTCCGCAAGTCAACATCAACGGAGTTATAACCACTTTTTCCCCGCAGAACATCCTGATATTGCAGTTCCAGTCCATCAAAGCCAACAAACTCATTCTCGGTATATACAAGACCTGGGTCCGTTTGCTTTTTATTGGCCTCATCGACCTCTTTGTATTTATTGAGTGTTTTAGAGCTTTTGAACTTTTTGAGATAACCAATCGTCTGAACGGCTACCGTATCCGGATCATAGTAACGCACACTTTCCTCTACAATCTGAATTCCCTTGAATTCATCCTTGTGCTGCAGGAAATAAGCCACTTCCTCATCGGACAGATCACTCTTGATCAGACGTGGCATGAACCCGTTTGCTTTACGCGAATTGAGGTCCATTGCTTCTAAGATGTTATCGACCGTAAGGGCCTCGGAATCCTTTTTCTTATACTGCTCAAAAACATCATGCAACCGAGTTGCGATGTCCTCCACTTCCGCTATATTCGGATTTGGCTTACCATCCACATCCCCATAGTTTTTGTATAAAGTCAGATACAAGGATTGAATCGGCTTGGAGTAAGCCAGCTTGACCTCGCCCGTGGAATCATAGATGGTTCCTCTCACGGGAGCGAGTGGTACATCTTTGGTAATATTACTCGCTTCCTCCTGACTGAGCTCAGGGCCTTCCACGAATTGCAAAAATGCCAGCCGTACAATAATAACGCTAAAAATAATAAAGGAAGCGAAGAAAAATACGTTCATCCGGTAACTGAAGCGCCGCTTGTCCGTAAGTTCGTCCTTCTCTTTTGAATGATTTTTCATTCATCCTACCTCTTTCATGACTTGATGCATACCGTCCACGCTGTACAGCCTCGGCATGATAACCTGGCAACGTCGTCATCTCCCGGACCCATGTCCGGCGTAATATTAAGCTGATTGATCTTTCAGATGGGTATCGGCAAAGTTAGGAGGATTGAACCAATCACCACTAATCGCCCAAGTGGGGTCAAGCGGAATCCAGCTTTCCGAATCACTTAAATATATTTCATTCCAGGCATGTGGACCATATCCACCCTGCCCATTATAACCAAGTCCTGTAACCACTTTGACTTCCAGACCCTGTGAACGAGCCATGACTGCATATAAACGAGCGTAATCGATACATACGCCTTCACGTGTATCAAATGTATTTTGTGGCGTCTGCTCGTGCCATATGCCCTTTTGCTCATAATCATCCACTTTACCATAGTCATATTGAATGCGAGAACCTACCCAGTCATATAATGCCCTGGCTTTGGCTTCATCTGTCGTTTGACCTTTCACAATTTCTTTTGCCGCAGATTCAATATCCGCCGGAATGTTATGGTCAATGACTTCATATTTGCGTTGCAGGATCGCGCCAAGTTCCTTTTGCACGGCTTGCGTAAATACGGGCAGCTTGTCCTTAATAAATGTACCTGATAATGGCTCTATAACAAATTTGGCCCCTTGCATATAAATGGGTGAAGCCTCTACATAGCGACTAAACATGCTGCCCGGATAGAGACTTACAATCATGAACAACACGGCAATCACAATCATCCCACGGACGGAGCCAATGACTGTACCGATCACTGCACCTGTAAAACGGCTGAAAAATCCTTTGGGTCTGCTCTCTTGCTCTGCTGAACTGTATCTTCTGCTGAAAATAAGGGAAGAGAGCAATCCGAGAATCAATCGGATGAAGCCATAACTAAGCACAAACAACACGGCAAACCGCATCAGCGGAAAATCAGCAATGGCCGTAATCAATGTATAATACATCTGCTCCCATCGGTTCAATTCACGGTTTGGCATGTCTGCCGCATGCACAGACAACCATTGCTGAACATATGGCGCAAGCCATAATGTTAAACCGATGGATAACAAAATACCAATGACCGCCATAATGCCATCCATGAGGAACCCAAAGAGTCTTCCTGCCGAACGCGAAGCACCTCTGGACCACCCCTGAAGCAATGAAGCGGCCACAATCAGCAGCAGCATAATCGTTATGCCGTTGAATTCTTTCAGACTATCCAGCCAACTTTGCAGCACGTATCCATTCCTCCTTTACAACGAAGCCGGTGCTGTTCCGTTCTCCTGTGCCTGTTCGACAAACGTACGTATGGTGTCATTGTCGAGTTTCCATTCGCCAAGTGAAATTCCGCGGAAGGTCACATCGACTTTCTCTGATTGAGTTCTGCCTTTAATCTCCACATTGGGACTTGTGATGGTGAACGCCCCATCCTGTCCTTTGACGTATTTAGCTTTGGAAGCTTCCTTAAGCATCATGCTGGTAGCTTCCTTCTTCAATGTGTCCATCGTACTCGATTGTACGTCAGTAACTGTCTGTTTGATCTGATCAATGGAGATGCCGCTGTATATCAGTAGAGCCGCAATAATGATGATGGCAATCGCCCATTTCAATACGGTTTTGACCACGTTCAGAACAAAGAACAAAATGATCAACGCAACCACGATCACCAGCCAGTTCTGCATCACAAACTCTTTGATTACTTCTATGTTCATGACTACACCTTCCGTATTAGAGTTGATTATTAACACTTCCCGAATATTATACATGATTTCCGAAGCTGCTGTCAGCTAAGCCCTCCTATGTAAAAATAAACGGTCTAAGTTCGTCCCGCCGGGCGTACAAGTAGTACCATGAGGTTCTGTCCAAGGAACGGGGAACACGTCATGACCAGTTATTGAATATGCATCGCTTAACAAGGAGGGGCTTCTGTGAAAACGGCCATCTGGCTATATCTATTTTTGTTCCTTGCTGTTTTTGATTTGCACGCCCAGTATCCAATCTTGACCCCTTTCGCTATCTCGCTCGGGGCAGCCCCGACCTTCATCGGCTGGATGATGGGCATCTATTCCTTGACTCATCTCCCAGGCAATCTGATCGCCGGAACCCAAATCGACAAACATGGCAGCCGTCGTTACATTGTATTCAGTTTGCTGGGTGCAGGCATCATTTTGCTTATCCAGGCGCAAATCCATACGCCATGGCAGCTGCTCGCCCTGCGCTCCATCAGCGGGTTTGTACTTGCTTTTCTGTCTCCGGCCTGTCTCGCACTGCTTGCGCAACTGTCAAGTGATCCTATCAAGCAAGGTAAGTATATGTCAGGCCACGGCGTCGTACATACGCTGGCATCCGTGGTGTCCCCTGCCGCAGGCGCATTGATCGTCGGAGCTTTAGGATTTTCCGCCACCTTTGCGAGTCTCGGTTATCTGCTCATTCTGTCCGGCGTTATCGCATGGTTATCCATGCCCAAAGGCCTCGCTGAGGTTCAGCACGAAAAAGTGACCGAGCCCGCCATGCCTAGCAACCCAGTCGGAGAAAAAAGAAAATTCCTGCCCGTATCCTGGCGTTATTTTGCTCTGCCCCTTGTCATTGCCTGTGCTCAAGGAATTCTTTTTTTTGAACTGCCACTGCGCGGAGGCGGACATTCGTCCATGATGTCTACCGGGCTTTTGTTTTCCATTATCAGTATTGGAGCACTATTTACTCTGAGCTTGCTATTTCTCAACCGTTATTCCCCCAAACTGCGGTTGATTGCAGGTGTGCTGCTAATGTCTTTATGTTTCTTTGCTATGGCGGCCATACCACAGATTCCGTTATCATCCGTGCTTTTCGTTCTGGGGATGTCTAAAGGCATTATTTTCCCAGCCATGGCAACACTCTTTATTCATTTAAGCGGTGGAAACAAGCTGGGTCGCATCTTCTCATTGCAATCCATTGCTACCTCCATCGGTTCTTTCATCGGCCCCATCACAGCAGGACAGCTTCGTGTGGGTTTATCGCCGTATTTCATTGCCTTTGTATTATTGATGATCGGCATTATGCTGCTCCCTTATTTCACAGCCAGACGCGAAGCTGCCCTATCTGATCCCAAAAGCATACTGGGTTAACCATATCAAGATGATCATATCCATACCCTTTGACAACAGAAAGGCTTGTATTTTTCTTGGCTTTGCATCATTCCCCCATTTACAGCTAAACTATATAAAATGGACTGATGTTTTACACACAAACGGAACGGACAGACACTCACCTCAGAGTGTGGAAAAGAAGTTGAAAATCAAAGATGTTTCTGTCAGCGTAGTCGCACGTGTAAAAATTAGAAGGTCCATTTTATATAATCCAGTCGATTTTCGCTGCAACATTTCCCGGGGAATGTCGACATAAGCTCTCGATCAAGAGGTGAATATGATGCCTATTCATGTCATTGTGGAAGGTAAAAACGACCGCAGCAAACTAAAACGTCTTGTAAGACCCGAAATCAACATTTTGTGCACGTTTGGAACACTGAATTCCCTCAAGCTTGAGTCGCTGCGCAAACAGGTTGGTTACGACGAGGTCTACTTATTTATGGATAATGACAGTTCGGGCAAAAGAATCAGGGGTGTGCTGCGAGATGCCTTCCCGGATGCAGTACAGATGTATACACGACGCGGTTACGCTGGTGTAGAGGGAACTCCCGATGAATACATCATCGCCCAGCTGGAGAAAGCCGGATTGGAATCGTATATCCAATATCCTGAACTCCCATCGTTTTAAACCGTAAGAGGCTGCTCGCCGGAGTATTCATTCATCCCAGGAAGCAGCCTCTTTATTGGCTTGTTATTATGAACGCTTTTTTATTCCTTGATCAGATTGCGAATGTCTTCCGCAATGACTGCTGGTTCAACATCCTCTGTATTAAACGCATTGTATACCTTGCGCAACTCGTTATTCCGATCCACCAATCCAATCATGTTCATATGGGCAAAATCGTCCTTGTTCTCACCCTGAATGAGGATCTGGAATGAATCCTTGGCGAGCTGCTTCGTTTGATCCATATCCCCCCGCAGGAAGTACCAGCCATTATAATCCGCATGGAATCGATCTGCAAATTCCTTAATCTTCTCCTTAGTATCCACTTTTGGATCAAACGAGATGGATACAAAGGAGACATCCTTACCAAAGGTATCGTCCTCTTTTAACAGATCCTGCACCTGAGATAACGTAAACGTCGTAATTGGGCACACATCCGGACAACTGGTGAAATAAAAGTAGAACAAACGCACCTTACCTTTGGTATCATCCAGAGATACTGTGCTTCCATCCACATTTTCCATCGAAAAGGATTGAATCTCCCGAATTTCGGGTAACTTTTCCTTGCTGGCAAATACGGTGCCCCACATTAAATACACCGCCATAATTAGTGCAAGCCCTAACAGCATCCATGTCCATTTATACTTTTTTAGCATCATTATCGTCCCTTCCGATTATCAAGATCATATGAATACGCATACATAAAGTTTTAACGGTTATCTATAAAATTCATGGACTTGGATCGTGTTTTTAATGACTTTTCCTCATTCACATACCACTTTGATGCATATGTATACCAAGAACCCAACCGACAATGGGCCCCTTGTTATTGTAACTGTTCCACGGACCCGTGCCCATCTAATGTTTATTAAAGCATTTCATGCTGCTCATTTGTGCACTGTATCCAGAATCATCAATATAAAACTCAAAGAAAGATAGTTAATGGAGTAAAGGAATACCTTTTTGGCCCAGGCATCTGTATTTTGTGCACGAAAGCCTTTAAGTGCGTAGTACAGCCACAGCACGGAAAGTATCAGTGAGACGGTAAGATAGAAGATTCCTGCATACCCGTAAGCATACATGAGGACCGGGACAAAGATTTGCAAAACCAGATAAGGAATCATCTGAATCTTGGTCCGTTCAATACCCTTTACAACCGGTAGTAGTGGAAATCCACCAGCCCGATAATCTTCCACCCTGCGGATCGCGAGCGCCCAGAAGTGTGGAGGCTGCCATAAAAACAACATGGCCAGAAGCAGCCATGCGCCAAGATCCATACGCCCGGTTACTGCGACATACCCGATGACTGGCGGCATTGCACCAGACAGACCGCCAATGGAGGTGCTCCATGTCGACGAACGTTTTAACCAAAGGGTGTACATAATCACATAGACAAACATGCCAAAAATGCCGCATAATCCGGCAAGTACCCCGGAGAAGGAAAAGAGTACGGATAATCCAATCACACCCAAAATAATGGCATAGGATAGAACGACTTTGGGTGTTAAACGTCCTGTTGGCAAGGACCTGTTGCGAGTACGTTCCATTTTGAGATCAAGTTCACGATCAAAGTAGTTGTTAAATACACAAGAAGAAGCCATAATCAGCACCGTTCCAAGCAGGGTCAGCACCATCTTGCCATAGTTGACGTCCCACTGGGATGCAAGCCAAAAGCCACCAAAAACCGCAATAAGGTTGGTTCGAAGAATGCCCGGTTTCGTAATATGGATAAAATCTTTCCACGTCCCTGATTTCATCGGAGGCGCAGATCGTGTTGCCGAATCGGAAGAAGCCTGGTATCTCAATGGATTGTCCACGCTTGTGAATCCCCCTTCTTCTTGATCTCATGGAGGTTTCTCTCTCTGCCTCCGATATAAAGTTTATCACAGGAAAAGGAAAAAGAGTTTGACAATGCTCGTACAATTGCTGTCAATTGAGCAGGTTCTTGTCATATCTTTGGAAATTAGGGTGTTTTGCTTCCCGGTAGGCGGATAATATACACTATATATGGGTATCACCTAGATAGAGAAGCAAGTCGCATTAACGATACACCACACAAAGGAGACGTTTATGGATACTTCTACACATTTTGTCATGGGGATTGGTTTGGCCGGTCTGGCTTATGTCGATCCTGTTGTCGCGACGAGTCCCATGCTCGCAGCTGCGGTCATGGTTGGTACCATTGCAGGCTCGCAGGCTCCTGACATCGACACTGCGTTACGTCTCAAAAGTAACTCGCTCTACATTCGGAATCACCGGGGTATGTCTCATTCATTGCCATTTCTACTGTTATGGGTTCTGCTCATCACCGGAGTCATTGCACTGATCTTCCCGGGTGTCGCTGTTGGACACGTCGCGGCCTGGACTGCTGTCGCCGTAGGCGTACACGTTTTTACCGATTTGTTCAATACCTATGGAACCCAGGCAGCACGACCTTTTACAGAACGCTGGATTGCCTGGAACATCATTCATATTTTTGATCCGTTTCTGTTTACCACACATGTGCTGGCCATTTTGTTATGGGCTTTCGATCTGATCGCCCCTGCTCCACTCTTTGTTTCACTGTATATTTTGATTGGCTTGTATTATGTATGGCGGACAATAGCACGTGCTATGGCTGTTAGACAGGTGAAACGACTCGACAAAAATAATTCTGAGGCTCATTATATGGTCATCCCAACGATATCCTGGAACCGCTGGCATGTGGTGAAAAGATTTGTAGACGGCAGTTATGAGATTGGCAAAATGGATCATTCCGTCCTAACCTGGAATCTCCATGCTTCATCGTCCACTCACGCGGCTGTCGCCGCCTCACGCAAATCTCCTGAAGTCACTGCGTTTCTGTACTTCACCTCCTATGCTGTTGCAGAGGTGGAAGAATTACCAGCAGGATACAAGGTTCGCTGGGCAGATGTGCGTTATCGACACCGCAAACAATATCCATTTGTCGCTGTAGTCGTTATGGATCGAAATTTCGAAACGATTGATACGTATGTCGGCTGGTTAAGTGACGAGAAAATGGATAAAAAACTTTTATCCGCACGCTCTTGACGAAAGGTGCATGGAAGGGCACAATCAGACATAGGAACGAATGCGCGCGAGAAAGCCCGGAGCGTTTCCGCTCCGGGCTTCTGCTTGTTGCTTTTTGGTTATAATAATTATTTGCCAGACCCAGCCAGAGACTGCTCAGCGATTTGTACCAGACGTTTGGTGATATACCCGCCCAGAGATCCTGTCTCACGGGAAGTGTAGTTACCGTAGTAACCGTCTTGTGGGATAGTTACACCCAGTTCTTGTGCAGCTTCGATTTTCAATTGTTGCAGTGCTGAGTTTGCTTGAGGTACCACCAAGTTGTTAGAACGAGATCCTTGAGCCATATTTAAAATCTCCCTTCAATCTGTGTCTGTAATGTAATTGCAAGCTTGCAAGATTATTATGGCTCGTGTGCTTCAGGTTATACGGAATTTCATCAAATTTCTATATGGAGGTTTTTCCCAATGAGCAAAGGTTTATCGCTATGGTTTGCATTCTCTTCGATTATGTTGTTAGCGGTTACGGCGATTATGATCTCTTACTCCGGCTGGTTGGCTACGCTGCTGTTTGTCGTATCCGTTGCCAACATCGGCTGGGGATTCGTTATTCGTGCAAAAAAAGAGCGTCGTGAAGCACGTACCACCTCGGAAACCGCCTCTTGACCGGTAAACTTCATAGGTATAGTACGAAACGATAATAAAGAGGAGCCCCATCAGGGCTCCTCTTTATTATGTGAACGATTCATCTACTTTAAGTTACTTGCCTCGTCCAACTACAACGTACGTCTAGGAACAAACCCCATACGTTCTTTAACCGCATTAAGTGTCTGAGAAGCCACCGCTTCTGCCCGACGAGCTGAAGTTTCCAGGATGTCTGCTAATTCGCCAGACTCACGAATCTCACGATACCGTTCCTGTAAAGGTTCAATAACGGATACGACCACTTCAGCCAGTTCTTTTTTGAACGGACCATACATTTTGCCTTCATAGCGCTCCGCTACTTCTTTCAATGACAGACCTGCGCATTCAGCGTAGATACTCATCAGGTTGCTGACCTCAGGTTTGTTTGCCGGATCATATACAACTTCACGACCGGAATCGGTTGTGGCACGACTGATTTTTTTGCGGATGACATCTGGCGGATCAAGCAAGGCAATGTAGCTGCCTGCATTGGGATTACTTTTGCTCATTTTGGAAGATGCATCATCCAGTGACATTACACGAGCACCCACCTGTGGAATATAAGGGTCTGGAATCGTGAAATACTCACCATAACGGTGGTTAAAGCGTCCCGCCAGATCGCGTGTCAGTTCCAGATGCTGCTTCTGATCCTCTCCTACAGGCACAAGATCAGCATTATACAGCAAAATATCAGCAGCCATTAATGAAGGATAGACAAACAGCCCGGCGCCAACGGAATCTTTACCGGATGATTTGTCCTTGAACTGAGTCATGCGTTCGAGCTCGCCCATCGATGTCAGTGTAGTCATCAACCAGCCCAATTCCGCGTGCTGCGGTACATGGGATTGCAGAAACACATTGGATTTCGTAGGATCGATTCCTGCTGCGATGAATAAGGCAGCTACCGCCTCAGATTGCTCACGCAGCGCTGCTGGCTCTTGAGCTACCGTTACAGCGTGAAGATCAACCACCATGAAGTGACATTGGTAGTCATGCTGCAATTTCACAAAGTTCTTAATTGCTCCGATGTAGTTGCCCAATGTGAGCTTGCCACTCGGCTGAATTCCCGAAAGTACTGTTTTCATTTCACATAACGCCTCCTATTTGTTTTGTTCCTATTCTCCGCGAACGCAAAAAGGCCCCACATCCGCAAGGGACGTGAGACCGTGGTGCCACCCTTATTCGCATTTCTCCATTCCTCTAGACCTGATTAAATCATGTAGAAGAAATGCCTTCATTTCTCCGTAACGTGGAGTATACGTCCAATTCTACTAAGGATAGCCCAAGATCAGACTTCGCCTGTTCAAACCAGCACTCAAGGGTCCATTCGGTAAAGAGTTCACACCGGTTCACATCACCCACCGGCTTTCTGAAGAGAGTTCTCTTGGCTTACTTGTCCCTGTCATCGCTTTGCTTATCATTCATTGGATAAAACGCATCGTTCAGAATACCATCTTAATCCGCACGAAGCAGAATGTCAAAATGGGAATAGCTTTTTTTACCCACTTCACAGAAATCTGTTATGATGGAATTGCTTATCCTAATCACCAGCATTCATTCGGTATGCTAATGGGATAAGTGGCATGTACACAATGACACGCCTGCAACGGCAGATAGGAATGGTCGTTTGCAGACAGATTTCAAGTGGGAAAAGGAGCATCGATATGAAAAAAGTGACCAAAGGCCAATGGAATGGTTACGACACGTATATCCTACATAGCCGTGAATTGGAGATTACCCTGCTGCCACGTCTTGGAAATAATATTATTTCGATTCGCGATTTAGTGCAGGGCCGCGATGTCGTTCGCAGTCCGGAAGAAGACGAACTTGCCTTTTATTTGCAGAAGCCGTATCACTTCGGCGTTCCGCTTCTTGTTCCGCCAGGCCGCATTCATCGAGGACAATTCGAATATGAGGGAGTTCATTACCAATTCGATCAGAATACGGCCAATGACAACCATATTCACGGCCTCCACCGCAGCCAGTCCTGGTGTGTCAGCGACATCGAAGAAGATGAAGATGGCTGTGCAATTACAACGGAATTATTAACTGAAAATGAAAAGCATTGGATGGCTCAATTTCCAATTCCTTTGAAGCTTGAGATGACGTTCAGACTACAAAACGCGGTGTTAAGCCAGCGTCTGCGTGTGACCAATCTGAGCTCTACTCCTGCTCCTTTTGGAATGGGATATCATACATGGTTTCTGCTTGACGGCAAACCTGCCGAATGGTCACTTCAACTTCCTGTGTCCGGAATTTACGCTCAGAATGAAGAACAACTGCCTACTGGTGAGATTGAATCTCTCGGAGAATGGTCTTCTTTGAACGAAGGCATGAACATGCAAGGACGAAACTGGGATACCATTTTGAAAGCTGCCGAAGGGCAACCAGCAGTAGCTCACTTGCGCAGACAGGATGGATATACGCTGAAATATTCAGCGGATGAGGCATATTTCAAACATTGGGTCCTCTTTACAAAGGGCGAATCCGATCAATTTCTATGCATTGAACCTTATACCTGGCTTCCTGATGCACCCAATTTGAATTTAACAGACGAGCAAACGGGACTGATTCGTCTAGAACCTGAACAGCCCGTTGAGCTATTTACACGTATTGAGATTGTTCCGCCAACCGAGTAGTAATCTTGTACTCTCAGGGATCTTCTAGGGAACATAACCCCTATTTTTTCCTTTTATTCTACGTAGCCGATCCATACCGGGTCGGCTTTTTTCATGTTATATCTCATTTCTATTATCCAAATTTTCCCTTACGCCATATCATGCATATTTCCTCATTCTCTAACCATACTAACATCACCAAGCCATAAGGAGGTGACACACATGTACGGAGGTCAAAACCAAGGTAGCGGAAGCCGCTCCAACAATCTGGTTGTTCCCCAAGCAAACGCAGCATTGCAACAATTGAAAATTGAAGCTGCACAAGAGCTGGGTGTAACTATTCCCCAAGACGGTTACTACGGTAACTACACTTCCCGTGAGACAGGTTCTCTGGGTGGTTACATCACTAAACGTCTGGTCCAAATCGCTGAGCAGCAATTATCGGGTCGTTCGTAAGCTCGTAATTTGTGCTCGTATATGCAACAACAAAAAGCGGCCTTCCTCGGAAGTGCCGCTTTCCTGTGCTCATCACAATTATGAAGACGACTCCATGCCTGAATCCATGTATGTATTGGTTCTTGGATAACGAATCATCAGGTTCGCCATATTATAGTTGGACTCCATCGTGGCATCAACCAGAATCATGCCTTGTCTTACTGTAAAATCATATGCAATTTCTCCATGAGTCCAATTTCGCTTGAATTTCAAAGTTTCCAGTGCCATTGCGCGGAAAGAAGAGCGCTGGGTTTCGTTTAATCCACCGTCCTCCACTTCCATTTGACCGTCACGTCCGGTTATCGGATTATGTCGAATCCCAAACTTCCCAATTACATTATTTCGTATTTGCACAAAAACCACACCTGAATCTAACCCTGATAATTCATGATCAAGCTCTTTGAACACCAGATCCAACTGTCGTGCTAATGAAAGCTGGTCAATTTTTACCATAACGCTCCTCCTTTATGCACTTCATCCTACAAAACAAGGACTTACGACTCATTATATGACAACAAATGTGGTCATTCAACAAAGTCAAACAAACTTGGGTAATTATAACTATAATTTGCACAATTAATTGCCATTTTGCGTCCTTTTAGCGAGTTATTTCTCTCAATTGCGACAAAATATTTAGTCGGACCTTAACTTTAAAAAACACAAAAAGGGCCGCAAACCCGTATGCATTTACACAGGATTGCAGCCTCATTTCATATATAGGAATACTATTTTGCGGATTCTGTCATCTCAAGAAATTGATCAATATCGGCAATGACCAGGTTCGCGGCATTTTGCCAGAAACCAGGTTGTGTGAGATCTGTACCCAGATGTTTCTGAGCCAGTTCTTCTACCGTCATTCGGCCTGTATCTCGCAACAAATCATCGTATTTATCGGCAAATGCCGTGCCTTCCTCCTGCGCTCTAGCGTAGATGCCTGCACTGAACATATATCCGAACGTATACGGGAAATTGTAGAATGGTACACCTGTCAGATAGAAATGCAGCTTGGAAGCCCAGAAATGCGGATGATCAGATGCAAGCGCACCACAGAACGCTTCTTGCTGTGCTTCCACCATCAGTTTGGACAACTCATCTGCATTTACCAAACCTTGTTTGCGTTGCTCATAGAAGCGATTTTCGAACAGGAAACGAGCGTGAATATTCATGAAGAACGCAACGCTTCGTTGAATCTTGTCTTCGAGCAGAGCAAGCTTCTCTTGCTCATCCGTTGCTGCCTGAACCAGTGCATCAGCTACAATCAACTCAGCAAAGGTAGATGCCGTTTCTGCCACATTCATGGCGTAGCGTTGATTCAAAGCTGGCAGTTCTTCCATAATGTGCTGATGATATCCGTGACCAAGTTCATGGGCAAGTGTCGACACATTCGACGGCGTCCCAGAGAAGGTCATGAAAATACGTGTTGCTTTGCTGAGTGGCAAGGACGTACAGAATCCCCCTGGACGCTTGCCAGGACGGTCCTCTGCTTCGATCCAACGTTTCTCAAACGCCATCTCTGCAAATTTGGAAAGTTTGGGACTGAACTTGGCGAATTGATCAACAATATTGATGGCTGCCTCGTCATATGTGACTTTTCCACCCGACTTGCCTACGGGTGCATCAACGTCACTCCAACTGAGTTTCTCTACTCCAAGCAGTTTCGCCTTGCGCTCCAAATATCGAACCAACGCAGGTTTGGCACCGTTAATTACGTCCCACATCGTATCAAGCGTCTGACGCGACATCCGGTTGATCGCCAAAGGTTCCTTGAGAATATCATCCCAGCCGCGCTTCTCATACAATTTGAGACGGAAGCCTGCGAGATGGTTTAATGTATCTGCACAGAAGTCTTCGACATCGGTCCAGGCTTGTTCCCAATTGGCGAATACAGTTTCGCGTACATTCCGGTCACTGTCGCTCAGCTTGTTGGAAGCCTGGCCTGCGGACAGCATAACCGTTTCACCATTTTGCTCAAAGGGAATGTTAACCTTGCTCACAATGGTGTTATAGAATTTGCCCCAGCCATGGTAACCATCGACGCCCAAATCAAGCGCAAGACCTTCAAGCTCAGGAGACAGTTTCTCACGAGCTTGCGTGCGGCTCTCATTCAATGCAAAGGCAAGCGGCTGAATATCCTCCCGAGCAATCCATGCTTCCCATACAGAGTCTGTCGTTTGGCTAAGCGTATTATCGAATTGGGACTTGGTACTGTTCAACATCGCGCCAAGAGAACTCATGGTTCCCTGAAGCTGAACTGCTTTTTTATCATTTTGGTTTTGTGAAGAAAGACAGGACACAAATGCGGACCCTTCCGAAATTCGGATATAACAGCTCTGAAGCAGTTCAAGAATCGGATCAAATACATTCGTTTCTTCCAGCGACTTGGGTGCAGGTGTTTCTTTCAAAAGAGCTTGCAGCTTGCGTACATCCTGCTCCAGCTCAATCAAATACGCAGCGAACGACTCGGAGGCAGAACCTCCACTAAAAATGGACTCCAGATCCCAGACGGGTTGTAATGGTGTTTTCATTTAAATAAGGCACCTCTCTCAGTAGAATGGATAATTAACCTTGAATTAGAACTGGTTTTATAAGCGCTATATCTCTATACTAGAGAAATAGTTTAAGCTATTTTCAGGAGGTAATCGTATGAAACCTTTACAAGTCTCGGCTGACACAGCCGTCAAATTAGCAGAATCCCTGGGTGTTCCCCTCGAACATCTGATGCATATGCCGCAGCATATTCTGATGCAGAAAATCGCCGAGTTGGCCAAAGAAGAAGCGGCTAAACCTGCCTCTACGGAAGGCGATCAAGAATGATCCCCTTTGAGAACAGCTGGCCTTACGATATTGTAATGGGGGACATTTATGTACAGCAATGTCCGTACTGCCATGCAAACAATGTACTGCTGCCGCTCAAACCGAAGGAGCTTGTACGCATTCGCGAAGGCAAAAAGAAATTGCTGGTCTTTCCTTGTTGTAATGCCAGCATGACCGTGATCGACAACGATAGTGATTACCTGCTGTCCAGTCGTCCTGTCCGCAATTAGAGAACAACCGTCACTTATCAAATGGGGCTGCGTTTCGCAGCCTCTTTGTCTGCTTCAATCATTTCATCTGGCAATTCCAGCTTGCTCGAAATCATCTGTTCCCGCAGTAATGCCCACTGCTCTCGCGAAGCTCGAATCATGGCAGCATCGGTAATGCGCTTGTCATGAATAACCCTGCCGAACCATTTTACAGCCTCATGGAATCGACCTACCCTGCGGTTCAACTCTCCCAACAGATAAAGAAGCTTGGCTTCATTCCCGCCAGTACCTTCCCGTTCATAAACCTTTACATAAGCCTCAAGGCTAAATTCAAGAAAACGGTTTTCCTGGGTATGATCCTCCATGTACCGATACAGCCAGGCAATATGATGCAGCAGACCCGCAACGACACGATCTTTCTCCTGAATAACCTGCGCAACCAACAGTCCAAGCTTGTACGAATCCATCGCCTGTTCCAGTGTCCGTGCTCCGCTATAGTCTCGTTTCACCCAACGATTGCCGATCTGCTCTTTAAAAGCCTTTCGCTGTTTATCGTTTAATTGTTCTGTCGAATTCTCTGTCGAAGCAAATCCACACTCAGGACAAATTCGAACAACATAGAAATCCGGATTTTCCCGCTTGTAGTACGCACAAAAATCGGAATCCGTCCGATATGGCCGTTTTAAGCTTGGTCTTACGCGTGAGGTATCATACTCAGTCTCGCAATAATGACACTTCACCTTTACCTTATACAGAGGCTCTAATTCCACTCATTCCATCCCTCTCCCACAAGCTTGTAATCGGAACTAAGGTGTATTCACAAAATGATGTGCTGGCCCCGACAATCGCTGCAGGACGAAAGAATGCAACGGCTCTTCCACACCAACTTGTGTCAACGCCTGATCCATACATGCAAGCCAAGCTTCTGCCCGTTCAACTGTCACTTCAAAGTGCATATGGCGGGCACGCATCATCGGATGACCAAAAGCCTCGGAAAACAATGCAGGACCACCGAAGAACTGAGACAAAAACATGTATTGCTTGTCGATTACCGGCTGAATATTCTCCGGAAAAAGAGGTGCCAGCTTCTCATTCTGCTGAACAATCGGATAAAAAGCTTCGACCAGTGCACGAACGCCTGCCTCTCCACCAAGATTGTCGTAGATGCTTAAACTAGGATTCATTCCGCTTTTCCCTCCTTTCAGGTGTCGAATTTTGACATATATTACACTCCCATGCTTAATTATGAAAGGAGATTGAAGAACAAGGCCACGAACGCCTTTATCTTCATTCTATCAAAAAAATCCCAAAAGTCCTATATAACATGAAAGGATTATGGTCCCACATAGCCATGACTCATACAGGTCTATCTCGTGCTGAAGGCACAAAAAAAGCGCCAAACAAGAGGTTTGGCGCACCAGATATTTCATTAATAACTTCGCCAGTCCTCTTCTTCAGAGCGCACAAGCGAGGCACGTATAACATAAACAAAAGCACAAACCAGGATTCCGGTGACAAGACTCATAATCATCACTCCATCCGATTTAATTCCACCTTCAAGGTAATTAGGTGACGTTCAGGCGTTTTTATCATTTTAGCATACATCTCTTAAAAACACAGCCACTTTTGCAAGCGCTTTCTAAACATTAATTTGTACTGTTTGTCCGCTTTGTCTCATATATTGATGGCAAAAGCACCTGCGTTCTGCTGCACACTGACCATCCCAAAAATAAAGGAGAAGAATTCATGGCCGCTTCACAACGAATCACCCATGTCCTGATCCCACTTGCTCTCCTGATCCTGTGTGTGTTGATGGTGCTGTTTCCTGCGGAAACCTGGCATGCAGGTGTACGTGGACTATCCATTTGGTGGGACGTGCTGTTTCCCTCCCTTTTTCCCTTTCTGGTGCTCTCCGAGCTGCTTCTTGGCTTCGGCATTGTTCATTTTTTGGGTACACTCTTAAATCCATTGATGCGTCCGCTATTTCGCGTTCCCGGAAGCGGCGGCTTTGTGTTTGCCGTCAGTTGCGCCTCCGGTTATCCCACTGGAGCCAAATTGACTGCACAATTGTGGGAACAAAAATTGCTTACTCGGGAAGAAGGTGAACGCCTCGTTGCTTTCACCACATCATCCGATCCCATCTTCATGATTGGAGCCGTATCGGTCGGTTTTTTTCATAATGTAGCTATTGCTCCCATACTGGTCACATCACATTATGGTGCTGCATTTCTTGTGGGCCTGCTCATGCGGTTCCATGGCGGCATCTCCGCAAAGGATAAACAGCCGAACAACAACTCTCCCTCCGACTCTGAGGAGGTACACAAAAACAGACTGCTCCGAGCCATTTATGCCATGCACGAGGCAAGAAAGGCTGATGGACGGGCATTTGGTGAATTGCTGCGCCAGGCAGTCTCCTCATCCCTTCGCCTTATTATTATCGTAGGAGGGTTAGTTGTATTCTTCTCCGTTATGATGGAATTACTCGTTCAAACTGGATGGCTAGGCGGGTTATACGCCATTACGGAACAACTGCTTTTATATACAGGATTCCCCCCTGCCTTATCCCACAGCCTCGTAGGCGGATTATTTGAAGTCACTTTGGGAGCTAAAGAAGCAGGAGGGGCGGGCATATCCATTCCGCTCGTGTACAAAGCTGCTGCTGCTGCATTTGTCCTCTCCTGGGGAGGATTATCTGTTCATGCCCAGATTATGAGTGTCTTGAGCAGCACACCGATGAGATATGGCCCCTTTCTGTTTGCCAGAGCAATCCATGCTCTCATTGCACCCATACTTGTACTTTTGTTATGGATGCCGATGATGGGTGATTCGGAATGGCCTGTTTTGTTCCAAACCGGTGCCAAACCAGAATTATTTTCGTATACACTAGACTGGGGACAGATCTTTTTTTCGGGAGTAGGTGTACTTGGAGGCGTATTACTTTTCCTGCTGATACTTTCTCTACTAAGTCCCTTTTTCTTACCTCGACGTATAAAAAAATAAGCCCTCCTGTGCGTTTATATACAACTGAATATCAATCCAACGTTGTGTTCTTCCCTGGAATTGATTATCATCGGTAGTATAATGACCACAAAGGAGCTTTCATCTTGAGATACTATGTTCAAGACCGCGGAGACCAGTTATCGATTGATCTCAGTCAGCAGTTTCATGCGCTGGCAAAAGAGGAAGGGTTTAAGCTGGATGCAGAATCGCCGGAGATTGTCATCTCCATCGGAGGCGATGGTACGATGCTGCAAGCATTTCACAATTTCATCGACCGCATCCCGGACATTGCTTTTGTTGGGGTTCATACAGGCCATCTCGGCTTTTATGCCGATTGGAAGAAGGAAGAATTACGTGAATTGGTTCGATTGATGAGCGGCAAAGGCGACCCGGAACGACTCAAACCACGAATTGTGGAGTATCCACTGCTGGAGCTTGAGATTCGTAAAAAGTCGGGCAATACCTCTTATATCGCACTGAACGAATTTACGTTAAAAGGTGTAGACGGTACAGTCGTTGCTCAGGTCGACATTAATGACGTGACGTTTGAGATGTTCCGGGGAGACGGTATCTGTGTATCAACACCTTCAGGCAGTACGGCATACAACAAGGCGCTTGGCGGCGCTATGGTGCATCCCACAATCGAGGCTATTCAGATCGCCGAGATTGCTTCGATTAATAACCGCGTCTATCGGACGCTGGGTTCACCGGTTATTTTGCCCAAGCATCATCACTGTGATATCTTCTCACGCAAGGATCAGCGGTTGCTGCTTACCATTGACCACGTAAACGTTATGGTGGAAGATCTCATATCCGTACGCTGCCAGGTGGCCCGTCACAAGGTCAGTTTTGCCCGTTTCCGGCCCTATCCGTTTTGGAACAGAGTTCGCACAGCTTTTTTGGACTAAAATATACGCAACAAAAAAAGCGGTCCTTCTCAGGAACCGCTTTTTGCTTTGGCTTGAGGCTGATCTTTGCTCTTCTGAAGCACAAAGTACGCACATCCAAAGTTGCAATATTCATTGATATAGTCCACCATGCTGGAGATCGTGGAATCCTTCGTTGCTTTGGGATGGTTGTCCCGGTAAAAACCTTTCAACCGCAGCTGGCTGTAACCCCAGTCCCCAATAATGTAATCGTACCGCTCCAGCACTTCGCTGTAACGGTCACGGAAGACTTCAGGATTCCAGCCTTCTTTGTGGTTTTGTACGATTTCATAATTCTTTCCGCCGATTTGAACAATAACCGGTTCTTGGGGTTTGTCCTGAGCCGATTCTTGGGCTAATTCCTGAACCTGTTCTGTGCTATTATCTTCTTCCAATCCGGTATCCTCCATCATGCGTGTGTTGCCGCCTGTTCAGCATGTTTTGTAGCAGATTTTACCTGTTCGTGCGCACGGTAAGAACTACGTACCATCGGTGCAGATTCAACGTGGCTGAATCCACGCTTTAGTCCTTCCTGCTTCAATGCTGCGAACTCTTCTGGCGGATAGTACTTCTCCACAAACAGATGTTTCTCTGATGGCTGCAGGTATTGACCAATCGTCATAATATCACAATCCACAGCTCGCAAATCATCCATCGTTTGCAGAATTTCATGATATTCTTCCCCCACACCAAGCATGATGCTCGATTTCGTCGGGATATTTGGCTGCATTTCCTTGGCACGAGCAAGCAGTTCGAGTGAACGCTTGTATTTCGCCTTGGCACGGACTCTGTCCGATAGCCGCTCTACTGTCTCAATGTTATGATTCAAGATGTCCGGTTTGACATCCATCACAATCTGCAAGGAATCCCGGTCACCCAAAAAGTCCGGAATCAGCACTTCTACGCTACATAAAGGCAAACGACGACGAACGGCCTTCACCGTCTCCGCAAAGATCGTCGCTCCTCCATCCTTCAGGTCGTCACGCGCCACGCTCGTAATTACGCAGTGCTGCAGATTCATCTGTTCTGCCGCTTCTGCCACGCGTTCTGGTTCCTGCAAATCAAGTTCCGTTGGCAAGCCGGTATTTACCGCGCAAAAACGGCATGCCCGTGTGCAAATGTCGCCCAAAATCATAAAAGTAGCCGTCCGATTAGCCCAACATTCGTAAATATTCGGGCACCGTGCTTCCTCACATACTGTATGCAGCGTTTTGGAACGCATCATCGTTTTCATTTCCTGATAGTTATCGCCGGTTGTCAATTTGATCCGAATCCAGTCCGGTTTCGGTTCTTTAACACGTTTAGCCAATGCATAAACCTTCTTTCTACTGAAGTTAGGCTGTTGCTCGGAACATATTATACCATGAAAGCGCTGGAAAAACCCCCATTTGTCACATCTTGTGCATTCATGTCTTACATGGATAAAATGAAGACTTTTGAAGAACGCTAGGTTATAGCTTGGTTCATCGGGCACCATGTGCATCATCTCATTGGAAAGGGGGCTGCTTCCCTGTGCAAGATCGCTTTACATCGCGGTTAACTTATTCCTTTTGGATCAAAACATTACTTGCAGGCACACTGCTTCTCCCATTCTTGCCTGTTGATGTTTACGGTGAACCCACCGCCGCTGATTCCAAACCTCAGGCTGTAGAGCAAAAACCAGCGGACATTTTCGCATCGCGCCGACATCTATATGAAAGCATTGGTCAGATGACCCAAATTCCCTGGTACAGGCTCGCAGCGATTGATCAATATGAACGAACCATCTCGCGTGCTCATCCGAAAGATCGTAAACATCCGGAACGGCTGACCGGCATATTCATGACCTCCCCAGCCTGGAGAGGCTGGCTAAATCCGAATGAAACGGATCAACAACCGGGTTCCATTGTTTTTTTCAATGGATATGGTCGTGACGGTTCTGGTGATGGCGTAGCAGATGCCAATAATGACCTGGACGTACTTTACAGCATGGCTTCCATTGTTCAGAATTATGGGAACAAGCCGGAGGACTTCAACATCGCTCTGTGGGAATATTATCATAACTCCCGGGCTGTGCAGCGCATTCAGCAATTCGCGAAATTATATGAGCATTTTGACAGCCTTGATCTCTTTGGTCACGCCTTTCCCGTCCCTCTCGGAACCAACTATTCATATCGCAGCACCTGGGGAACCAAACGCAGTTGGGGTGGGTACCGTATTCATGAAGGCACAGATATTTTTGCACCGCATGGCCTGCCTGTGCGCAGTACCTGTTACGGTGTCGTGGAAATCAAAGGCTGGAATCCGTTTGGCGGCTGGCGTATCGGTATTCGTGATCTGAACAACCATTACCACTATTACGCTCATCTATCCGGCTTCGACAAAAACGCCCATATCGGCGAAGTGGTTACCCCTGGTCAGGTTTTGGGCTGGGTGGGCAGTTCAGGGTATGGAAAACCAGGTACACAAGGTAAGTTTCCTCCTCATCTGCACTATGGCATCTATCGTGATAGCGGACTGAATGAATGGTCGTTCGACCCTTACCCGAATCTGAAGCATTGGGAGCAGGAAGAACGCAAACAGAAGAAAGCCAAAAGCAAATGAGGCAAAATGAGGTTGGAATAAAGGATAAAAAGTATCTACTTAGTATTCAGATGAATTTTAATACAAAGCGGGACCTCTATCTTAGGGGCCCCGTTTTGTATTCGATATTTACCTTTGATTCATTAGTGGTTCACATCCACGTCAAGCTGTAATCCCTCATTGGGATCAGACAAATCCGGCTCAACCTCCAAACCATTTCCGTTCAAACCGTTTGCTGGAGCCTGTTGCTGATTGGGAGAGGTTGAATTAGGCGTTCCTCCATGACCACTCGAAACACCCGTCTGACCCGATGGAAGTGCGATCGCAGGTGCATTGCTTCCGTTGCTGCCTACCGGTTTGCCCTGATTATCGTAGTAGTACATCGGCACATCCCCGACCACCAATAGGTAAGATATCGGAATTTCCGTATCGACGGTCTCGGGTTCCATGTCAAAGGGCACCACTACCGCGACTTCGGCAATGATGTGAATGTACACTTCCACCAGAATCATGTTTATACCGGCGTTCTGCTGACGGGTGTTCAGATCCACCTTGACGGCACCCTGAGGCTCAATACGAACCGGTATACTTGGACCAAAGGATGCCAGTACCGGACTGCCCAACGCCTGCCCCAGCGGAATTTTTTCTTTTAACATATGCACATTCTGCAAAGTGGATTGCACGATGTTCATCGTACTCGCAGTGATCCGCATATGCTCGTCGTAATTCAGCATGAATCCGGACACTTTCCCAGCCGTATCGGTTTTCCAGTCAATCAATCCTTCGGTGGATTTGCCTTCGGAAACCTGCGCTGTAATCGCCTTGTTGATCGCTTCCGTTGCAATCTGCTTTACTCTGATTTTGGCCAGATGCATGATGGGTGGTTTCATTTTCTTATCCACATAGGCAAAACCCTGCATCAAACAAAACGCTGTTACCAATAAAATAATTAACCACATTTTGCGCCTGCCACTTGGCGGCTTGCGGCGTCTTCGGCTTCGCCATCGTCTTCTCATCATCGGGCGTCCCTCCCCTGCGGGATGAGCTATAGGCTATATACTATTCTTATGCACTGTTGTCCCGAAAAAGAAGGACAGCACCTGCTCGTACGGGGATATCATCACTTACAACTAAAAAAGCCTTCCACCAGCAGATTTTGTCTGCATGACGGAAGGCTTTTTAATGGAATATGGCTCTGAGGAATCAGATCCCTGTCCACATTTTATTATTTCGGAACGGACTCCCAATCTTTCAGGAAGCGCTCAATGCCGCTGTCCGTCAGCGGGTGTTTCCACAATGTTGGCAGGAGCGAACCCGGAATGGTCGCGATATGCGCACCAGAAAGAGCTGCATCCTCGACATGTTTGATATTACGGATGCTTGCTGCAATAATTTCGGAAGGCAAATCATACGTATCCAGAATGAGACGCAGATCGCGAATCAGCTTCATGCCATCCACCGCAATATCATCCAGACGGCCAACAAATGGACTGATGTATGTTGCGCCAGCTTTTGCCGCCATCAGACCCTGTGCTGCAGAGAAGATCAGCGTTACATTGGTTTTAATTCCTTTTTGGGTCAGTTCATGACAAGCATAGAGTCCATCTTCGGTCATCGGTAGTTTAATCACTACATTCGGTGCCCATTCTGCAATTTCATAAGCTTCCTTCAACATATCCTCGGCTTTAAGTCCGATAACTTCAGCACTGACCGGGCCTTTAACAACGCCACAGATCTCCTGAATCACTTCTTTAAATACGCGACCTTCTTTGGCAATCAAAGACGGGTTGGTCGTGACTCCATCCACCAGACCCAGACGTTCGATCCGTTTGATTTCTTCAACATTACCTGTATCTAAGAAAAATTTCATGATATGTTCCCTCCACTTGATGAATTTTGTAAACAGCTATACTCATCATTACCCGATTATCCGTATATGTTAACAGTTATATATGAATTAATTTTTTTCTACAGCGTGACCGCCAAATTCATTACGCAATGCTGCAACAACTTTACCTGTGAACGTGTCTGTTTCCAGGGAGCGGTAACGCATCAACAGGGACAACGCGATAACTGGCGTAGCAGTTTGCAGATCAAATGCTGTTTCAACTGTCCAACGTCCTTCACCGGAAGAATGCATAACCCCTTTGATTTCGTCCAGGTTAGCATCTTTGGAGAATGCACGCTCTGTCAATTCCATCAACCAAGAACGAATAACGGAACCGTTGTTCCATACGCGAGCAACTTGTTCGAAGTCGAAATCGAAGCCGCTTTTCTCCAATACGTCGAAGCCTTCACCGATGGAAGCCATCATACCGTACTCGATACCGTTGTGAACCATTTTCAGGAAGTGACCGCTACCTGCTTTACCTGCATACAGGTAACCATTTTCAACGGAAGTATCCTTGAACGCAGGCTCAACTACTGCCCAAGCTTCAGGATCGCCACCGATCATGTAACATGCGCCATTACGTGCGCCTTCCATACCGCCGGATGTACCAGCATCCATGTAGTGAATACCTTTAGGTTTCATTTCTTCGTAACGACGGATGGACTCTTTGTAGTGCGAGTTACCCGCTTCGATGATGATGTCGCCTTTGGACAACAGTGGGCTCACTTCAGCCAGTACAGCGTCAACCACGTTGTGAGGAACCATGATCCACAATACACGTGGGGATTCAAGAGAAGCGACCATTTCTGCATAAGAAGATACGCCTGCTGCGCCGTATTCTTTCATTTCATTAACAGCTTCAGCGTTAAGGTCAAAAGCAACCACTTCATGTTTGTGGTCAATCAGGTTTCTACCCAGGTTCAATCCCATTTTACCTAATCCAATAAGTCCAAGTTTCATTGCTAAGTTCCTCCTGTTATGAACATTTCTAATTTTTATCTGGCCAATTCCAAAATAAGTGCTTAACCTTGGCGCAGTAGCCGTTCCTGTTACGAATCGTTCTTTCGATCGCTGTTGTCTCCAAATTTCCTTGATTAATAATGTTTATGGTTAAAATATGGAGACAAAGGCGAGGCATATGCTTCCGAAGTAGCTTTCTTTCAGAAAGCTTTTAGCTTCGCTTCTTCAGAATCGATTTCGTCCCCTACACTACTCGCGCGTAATTGTTACGAACTGATTTAGATTGAGCCAACTAATCTATATCAAAAATTTTCACGGCCTTCCGGGTATTACCGGAAGGACTTATGCAAAATTGGAACGGTGTAATTCATAAAAATTTGTATATTATCGAGCAAATAGATAGTAGTGTTCTCTTCTCTGATGCTGCTCTTACAATACTTTTACCACCAACGGTAGCCGTTCTCTGCAATCAGACGATCTGCTGACTCCGGTCCTTGCGAACCTGCGCTGTACGTATCGAGTGGCACACTGCCCTCCTGGAATGCTTCCAAGATCGGCTGTACCCATTGCCAAGCCAGTTCAACTTCGTTCCAGTGAGCAAAGAATGTAGAATCTCCACGCATCGCGTCAAAGATCAGGTTTTCATAAGCTTCCGGAATGTTGCGTTCACCTGAGTTGAAGCTCATATGCATAGGTTCCACTTCGCCTTGGTTGAGTGGGTTTTTCGCATTTAATTGAAGCGAGATGCTTTCTTTCGGACCAATTTCAATCGTCAGCAAGTTAGGCTCTGTTGTATTTTCGGATTCATGACCTGTTTTCAGTGGAGCCTTGAATTCAACAACAATTCTGGTTGATTTCTCAGCCAGGCGTTTGCCTGTACGAATATAAAATGGAACTTCACTCCAGAATGGATCATCGATCCACAGTCTCGCCGCAACATATGTTTCATTCTGAGAACCAGCTGGAATGTCAGGCTCGTCCAGATATCCAACAACAGAAGTACCTTGCAGTTCGCCTGCTCCATATTGGGCACGAACGACTTCGGAAGCGATATTCTCTTTCGTCAATGGACGAAGAGCTTCAGCGATCTTCTGCTTTTTGAATTGAATTTCTTCTGGTGTGCAGCGTTTTGGCAAATGCAAACCAATCATCATCAGCAACTGAAGCATATGGTTTTGGAACATATCACGAAGGGCACCGCTTTGGTCATAATACGCGGCACGCTCTTCGACACCAACCGTTTCACTTGCTGTAATCTGTACATTTGCAATGTAACGATTGGACCACAAAGCCTGAATGACCGGATTCGCGTAAGTGAGGGTTTCAATATTTTGAACCATCGGTTTACCAAGGAAATGGTCAATACGGTAAATTTCTTCTTCCGCAAAAGTATTGCTCAATTTTTCGTTCAGATCACGAGCAGATTGCAAATCGTGTCCGAATGGTTTTTCGATGATGAGTTTCTTCCAGCCTTTGGCGTTACCCAAGCCGCTTTCTTGAATGTTCAGTGCGATTGGCTCAAAGAATTCCGGTGCAACCGACATGTAGAACATGCGATTCTCGGGAATATTGAGCTCTTGTTCACGTTTCTGAACCAGTTCCAGCAATTTGGTGTAATCTTCAAGCTTCGTATTATTTAAAGAACAATAACGGAAAGCACCAATAAAGTCGCGAACCTGAGCTTCTTCTTCCGGTGTTTGACGGGAGAAGGTATGCAATGACTTTTCGACATTCGCCTGGAAGTCAGCATCCGACAATTCACGCCGTCCAAGACCAATAACGGAGAAGGATTTCGGCATTTTCGAATCAATGTACAAATTATATAATGCAGGGTAAATCTTACGTTTGGCTAAATCGCCTGTTGCCCCGAAGAGGACAAATGTCATTGCGTCCATTGGAGTGCCTCCTGTGATCTGTGCAGTATAGTATATGATGATACAAAATGTTCAAATCCAAGCATGACAAAAGACGGAATTAGTGGGGGAGTTCCCCGCCTTACCTCCGCTTGTGTATCTGACCTGAATTAAACATGGAACATTCCTTCTCTCCACAACCTTAATCAAGGTTATAAATTGTAACCAATTGAATTGACGTTACCCATCTTACACCTGTCGTCACAATTCGTCAACAATCGTGTCCAACCTGTGAACACCAGTGTTTATAGGGTTTTTATTTAATGTTAACGCTTTATGTGGTAACATTAAGAACAATTGGTATGTGACATTTTACACATAGGGCTTGTGGACACTCAGGTTACAATAAGTATACTAATGCTATAATAAGCATAACTAAATCAAAGGAGTACTATTATGAGCGATGATGAGAATGCCAAGCAAATATGCGAAAAGGTGGAACAGTCTTATCAGATCATTGGCCGGAAATGGGTAGCCCTCATTATTCATACTTTGATGGAAGAACCCAAACGATTCAGTGAAATTCACGCTTATATCCCGGACCTGAGCAAACGGGTACTTAATGAACGGATGAAGGAACTGGAGGAAGAGGGACTTGTCGTGCGTCATGTGGTTACGGAACGCCCTGTTCGGACAGAATATATGTTGTCCCGCAAAGGCACAGAGCTGGGGCGCGCATTAAGCTCCGTAGAACGATGGGCCGATAAGTGGCTGTAGCATGTACTTTTAAGGAAAGTATAGGTGTCTCATTCTATTTTAGAGAAGGAACTTATTTCACTTTTACTTACGACATATTGAGAATTTTAAAATAACGCTTTAAATTTCATTACGATAATGTGCTGACGCTACTTTTAATAACATCAGCAGTTACACTCATGTGATTTAATGTCTGCTGCTGCGTTCAAAATGCTGCCGATACTGTAGCGGAGTGGTTCCCGCCGACTTGCGAAATAATTGAATGAAATAAGATCCATTGGGAAATCCAGCTCGTCTGCCAATCTCTTCAACGGAAAGAGTTGTCGTTTCCAGCAGAAGATATGCCTGCTTGAGTCTTCGGGCGGTGACGTAGTCCGTAATACTGCTTCCTGTTTCTTGCTGAAAGATACGGGAAGCATAAGACTTGGATAAATGAATATCATTCGCCATATGATCCAGTCTGATTTCATCTATGTAGTGCTCTTCAATCCAATGCATCATCTTCTCCGCATGCCTTAATTGACGTGATTCGACCAAGTGTGGTTGACTCGTTTGTTCCCCGTCATTTTGTTGATCCAAAATATTCAATAGTTGTAGCAAAAACAGCACCGATTCCTCCCATTCTCCCCCAACCCGACTGCGTGACTGGTGATAACTTTTGTATATCCAATCCACCTGATCCATAGATGAACTTAGATCAAAAACCTGCTGTTGATTTCTTACTTTCCATAACCTCGAAAAAAAAGCACGGCGATGTGGGAACGCTCCCAAATATCGGTCCATTACAATGGGCTCTACATAGAAAATGTTCCTTTGATATGGTGTATCTGGATGAACCTCGGCATAGACGTGATGCAGCTGATATGGCTGAAAAAAGAAGAGCATGCCTTTACGAATGGGATAGGTATGATTATTCAATACCACAATGCCTTGCCCTTCATGGACATAGAGAATTTCCCCGCATTGATGCCAATGATAATATCCTTTGAATTCGTTTACCGATTTAATTTGATAATCCCATACCAAAGTATTTCCCTCAAAGTTCACAGGTTCAAACACTCTCTTTCCCCCTTCTCCACAAATGACAACAGAGCAACATTTCTTCATATCCTAACACAACTTTTAAGGTTTTTAAAAAGATATAATTTCCTTATAGGAAAGCGTTATCTTATTTCTAATTAACCCTAAGGAGGTTATCTAATGGCCAAGGCAGAATCCGCCGTAACTACGACATATTGGCAGGAAGTCATGCAGAAGCTCGAAAACAAATTGCCAGGGATGAAAAAAAACATTGGGGATAAATGTCCTCATTTTGCCGGTGATAATGGGAAGTATGATAACATCAATACCGATTGGTGGGTTTCAGGTTTCTGGCCGGGTATGCTGTGGATTATGTACGATATGACAGGAGAGGAAAGCTACCGGGATGCGGCATGGTCGTGGGATGAAACTTTGGAGCAATGGTTTATAAGACCAACAGGAGAGCTTCATCACGATGTTGGCTTCCAGTTTCTCTCTACTGCTGTGATCAAACATAAAATTACAGGTGATGAAGACGCTCTCAGACGTGGTCTGGAGGCAGCCAATTTCCTTGCAGGACGCTATAACCCGGCAGGCAAATTCATTCGTGCGTGGAATGAAGACAAATATGGCTGGGCCATCATTGATTGCATGCTGAATATCTCTTTGTTGTTCTGGGCTTCAGAAGTGACGGGAGATCCCCGCTACAAACATATTGCCATTAGCCATACAGAGACGACCATGCAGTATGGTGTTCGTGAAGACGGATCGACCAAACATATCCTTTCCTTTGACCCGGAGGATGGTCGTTATATTGAATGTTTTGGCGGACAGGGATATGCTCCTGAATCCTCATGGAGTCGTGGTACCTCATGGGGATTATATGGGTTTGCCAATACGTATCGTTATACCCAGGATGAGCGTTTCCTGAACACAGCGAAACGAATCGCCCATTACTTTATTGCTGCGCTTCCAGAGGATCATGTACCTTACTGGGATTTCAGACTTCCTACCCTGGATGGTCAATCCCGAGATAGCTCTGCAGCAGCAATCGCCGCATCCGGTCTGCTGGAACTGGCCGCCGCCGTTCCTGAAGGTGAAAAACGACTCTATGCCGATGCAGCCGAACAAATTCTGCGTTCCTTAACAGAGAACTATGCAGTTTGGGATCAGCCAGAGCATGAATCGATTCTGCTGCACGCCACAGGCAGCGGCAATTCCTTCATCGATGTCTCCCTGATCTATGGAGATTATTATTATCTGGAGGCCATCGCGAAGTTGAATGGATGGAAACATCGGGTGTATTGATTTTGTTTTGTGAGTAGGACTCCAATAAAATGAAGCCAGATCTCACAATATCTGTGGGACTGGCCTCTTTTCCATGTTTATTTAACTACGACTCCAACTTTCTCCCTAACGTAATATCCACATCCTCGAAGTTCTCCACGGCTGTCTTTTTTTCATAAAAATGCACCGCATTTTCCATAATCCCTTCCCTTGTATAGAAAGCATCCTCTGCCTCTAGTGGAAAAGTAACCTTCTCTCCCGTACTAGCCGATTTATAGATACCAACAATGAGTTCCAGTGTATTCCGACCAAACTTCCCATCCACCAGAAGCGGTGATTCTGTCTCAATGGCGTTTAGCACATTCTCTACTTGCCCGGTATGCCCCACATGAGTAACATCTGGTAATTCGTCAGCGAGTTTCTGAATCTGTTGTTCCAGATCTGGATTGGGTTCTGGGAATCCATTCGTTCGTGCCGTAGAAGCAACGACCTTCCAAGGCGCAGATACCCTGGCCTCTTTACCCTGAAAAATCAACTGCTGCTCCTCTCCGTGGTGTACCACGGAACTGGTGATCATACCAAGTGCTCCTTCTTGGAATCGAAGCATCGCCATGGAAATATCCTCTACTTCGGCATTATCATGCGCCGTATTCGCCATCATGGCCTGCAATTCCACCGGAGGACCCATCATCCAAAGCATCGCATCAATATGATGTACCGCATGATTAAGAGTACAGCCTCCACCTTCCTTTTCCCATGTACCACGCCACCACAGATCATAATAATTATGGCCCCGCCACCAGAACGAATCGACCTGTACGTGGACAATGGGACCCATAAGTTTGCTATCCAACACATCTTTTAGTTTCATCATCGGTGTCGTAAAACGATTCTGCGCCACAACCGATAGCAGCTTACCACTCTTTTGCGCCGCTTCCAGCATCATATCCGCCTCTTGTAAAGAAGAGGCCATTGGTTTTTCGACAAGCACATGTGTACTTGCATGCAGGAAATCACATGTGATCGGTGCATGGGTATACGGAGGGGTACATACCGAAACCAAGTCAATGTTTTGATCCAGCAATTCATGATAATCGGTAAAAGCTCGTGCTCCTTTCAACCCATATTCGTTAATTTGTTTCTGTGCTTTTTCCGTGTACATATCCACCACAGCTACGATCTGACATCGTTTAGGAAATGCCAAATACGCTGTAATATGCGCTGCACTGATCGCGCCTGCTCCAATAATGGCTACTTTTAACATGAATGCATACCTCCCTTATTCCCTTCACAATACACAATAATAAAGCGCTTTTATGCGTTCATCTTGTGATAAAATGAAACTATATTGCGCTCTTGAAGGGGAGGCATTCCTAATGGCCATCATCACTGAGGATCAATTTAATCTGGCATGCCGTCGCACCTCCACCACTGCGTTCCGAGAGGTTTTTCACGCTCATTCACAGATGGAAATCACGTATATCCATGATGGATATGGACAGCTAATAACCGAGGGTCAGGCATTCTCCCTTGAACCGGGTACGCTGATGATATTCCGCCCTTTTCAGCTGCATCAGATCCAGATTCAAGTCACGAAAGAACATCCCTTTATCCGCAGCGTACTAATGTATGAGCAGCACCTGCTGAACCCGCACTCTCGGCAATTTGCCGTATCAAATCGTTTTACAATGGACCTTCTCGGGCAAACACCTCCGCTTCAACCGATTCGTCTTTCCCCTTCATCCCAAATGGTTCAGATGATTGAGCAATTTGCCGATATTCTGCCTACATTGCTTCCACATGAAGCGGAGGAGGATACACGAGTCTTTTTACTTGGACTGCTCGCACAACTTCGCTACCTTTGGAAAGACAGGCAGTATCCCAGCTCTACTACGCTCCCAACGAGTCCTCCCGCTCTGCATCCTCATGCTGAGGCTGTCATGCAGTGGATTGAAGAGCACTACAATGAACCGTTTCGTCTGGAGGATATCGCAGATACACTGCATCTCTCGCCTTATCATTTGTCCCATATATTTAAAAAAGCTACCGGTACCACCATCGTTGCTTACGCCCAAGCTACACGTATTCGTCATGCTTGTGTGTTACTCACAAGTACCACACATACTGTTCCGGAAATTGGCCACCGTGTAGGCATATCCAGCCCATCTTATTTTTGCAAAGTCTTCCGCAATGCAACAGGCACTACGCCGCATCAATATCGGCTGAATATGCAACGCAGATAAGAAGATTATCTACAAAATCATTTCTACAAAATAAAAAAGGAGAAAAAGGAATAAAATCCCTTTCGCTCCTCTGCCCCTAACACTACCTAAGCTACTCACCCGGTTTGCGTACATCCAGTCCCAACTTCTCCAAGAAGGGAAAAATCTGCTCACGTACCTGCTTCAGTTCTTCTTTCTGCTCCGCAGACAATCGTTCTTCATGCATGTTCCCATCCTGATCCATCACCATGGCTTCATATTGCTTCATCTGTTCATATAACGATTTGAACTCGGTAAACTGCTCCTTGGAAAACTTCGTCTCTGCCATTGCTAGCTGTTCCTTCCAAAATTGCTCCTGGTCCACAGGTTCTTTTGGAGAGTCTACACTTGCTGCTTCCAGCTTTTTAAAAAATGGTTCCAGTTCTGCAGTAAGACGATTAAATTCCGTCTGTTCTGTGACACCCCATTGCTCAGGATGCATCTCTCCCTGTTGATCCGCATACTTCAAAGCCATTTGCCCCATTTGCTTCATCAGATCCATAAATTGAATGAATTCCTCTTCACTTAAATGTGCTTTGGCTGTCTGGAGCTTCTCTTCCAGTCTCATATAATCCTCCGATGTTCCACCCACCGCTGATATATTTTCCTGTGAACCATACATTTCGTTAGCCAAATAAGTATACCCCGCATAGGCTCCCGTAGGAATGATGAGCACAGCAGCCAGCAGCACAGTAACCAGCCATTTTTTCCGCTGTCTTTTGAGATGTGATTCACTTCGTATAGCATTCATGATTTTATGTTTTGTTCTCTCAGGAATTGTCCAGTCTTTAGTCTCTTTCTGGTAGGCTGTTCGCAGCTGTTCATCGAGATTCATGTAAATCCTCCACCTTTCCCCGAGTACCTAGGTCCAACTTCTGATTCTGCCTCAGCTTGGTTAATGCCGCATGAATACGCGATTTCACCGTTCCTAGTGGAATTTCTAATATGCATGAAATCTCTTCTTGTGTGTACTCGTTCAAATAGTGAAGAGTGATGGCCTGCTGCAGCTTGTATGGCAATCGGTGCACCTGTTCAAGCAGAGGGCGATTTGCCAGTTTGTTGATTAAGTCACCGGAAAAATCATATTCCAGCCCCGTATCAGACTTCTCCATCCGCTTGCTAAAACGAAATTGAGTCAATCGTCTGCGCCGGTAACTTCGAACCTGCCGCATCGTCACACCCATTAACCAGGGACGAAACGCTCTCTCCGAATCGTATCCCTCTAAGGACCGGTAGGCCTGAATATAAATTTCCTGTACCAGATCTTCCGCGTCAGATGAGTCACGAATCAGAAAACGCACAGTGCGATACACATCCTTCACCGTTTGCTCATATAACTCCCCGTATGCTTCGTAATCTCCAGCCCGGGTTAATTCCACAAGTTTTATGTACTTTTCTGCCTCACTCATTATCCATCCCCTTCCTCCTTACACTATATATTGGCATACCAGCTCCATATCGTTCGATTTATTTATTTCAACTTCTCCGACTATACAAAAAAAGCCTATTCCTCACTCATCGGTCGAGTAGGAATAAGCTTATATTTCTTACTTCATATGAACATGAAGTATATTATTCATGGGCTAAACCATCCGCTGCCTCATCGCCTCGAACAACAAGATAGTTGCCGCCATCGCGGCATTAAGTGACTCAGCCTGTCCCTGCATTGGAATCGTAATCGCATCGTCCACCAGTTGTGCAGTAGACTCCGATATGCCCTTGCCCTCATTACCGATCACAAGCCACACCGTTTGTGTAAAATCATAACTGTAGCACGAATACTCTGCCTGCAAAGACGTACTAACCAACTTTACACCCGCAGCCTTTGCTTCAGGCAGTAACGATTCCAACTGCCCTTCTACAATCGGCAGATGAAACAATGACCCCATCGTCGAACGGATCGTTTTCGGATTATAGACATCCGCACAACCCGCACCGAGCACAACTCCTGCCGCTCCCGCTGCATCCGCACTGCGAATGATCGTTCCCACATTACCAGGGTCCTGAACATTGTCCAATACAACGACCAGCCCCTTGGAGGAAGACAACAAGCTTTGCAGCGGCTCACGACCTTTATGTACAACGGCAAAAACAGGTTGGGGGGTCATCGTATCCGTACACTTGGCGATAACTGCAGGAGATACACTGATCCATTCCACACGCTGAAGTGGAGCCTCCAGTCCAGCCAGTTCCTTGGGTACACCCTGCTCCCCATCGTAAACGATGCATTCCAGATCTGCCCCTGCACGCAGCGCTTCCTGTACGAGATGAATGCCTTCAATAATATATTTATGTTGACGGGTACGGTGCTTTTTCTCCAGCAGCTGTGCCCATTCCTTCACACGTGTATTTTGCGGTGATACAATATCCATCTTTCCATCCTTCCCGTCTGCGGGATTTTTTATCAACATGTTACATTACGAATTGAATTTCCCGCCTAAAGATTGCTTCATCATCCCATCATTATACTTATCACTTTGGATACGCAAGCTCCATTTTCGTCAAATGGTCTTTGTGACCAACAATGATCAGCACATCCCCGTCCGCAATCCGATCTTCCGCATACGGAGAGATATTCATCGAATTCCCACTGCGGATCGCCATCACGTTACACCCGAAACGAGCACGAATATTTAGCTCCAGCAGATTTTTACCAATCATTTGCTCGGACGCTCTCATCTCCAAAATGCTGTAATCCTCAGATAACTCGATGTAATCGAGAATGTTTGGAGATGTCAGATGATGGGCTACACGCAGTCCCATATCCCTCTCAGGATAAATTACCTTGTCCGCTCCGATCTTCTGCAATACTTTACCATGAAGCTCATTTTGTGCTTTTACAATCAGAACAGGTACACCCATATCCTTCAGAATAAGGGTCGTGAGAATACTCGACTGAATATCTTCACCAATCGCCACAACGACGACATCAAAATTCCTTATACCCAGCGCCCGCAGCGCTTCTTCATCCGTTGAATCTGCCGATACGGCATGAGTCACCACATTGGACATTTCCTGGGTCCGCTGCTCGTCCGCATCAATTGCCAATACGTCGAATCCCATGCCGCTCAGGGCATTGGCTACACTTGATCCGAACCGCCCCATGCCAATGACGGCATATTGTTTTTTTGCCATTAGGGTCTAACCTCCCGCTGCACTTCAGCATTACGCATCTATTGGTAGTCTATTTTTCAATTAAAGGGTGAATGTGAATGTTTACTTAAATATCCTTCGTAGTATACCACAAAGCCCAATAAACTTGAATGCGCTCACGCTTCCCAGGGAACAGTATTAGAGCAGCCGAATATACGAGGAGGGACTTGCGATGCCAATTACATTAAGCCTGCGTGAAGCGATTGTTCATAAGGTTCATGATAAAAGTGATGATCAGCTCCGGGAGATGATCGAAGGTTCTGTAGATGGACCGGAAGCAGCATTACCCGGACTTGGTGCCATTTTCGAAATGATCTGGAAGAACACGGAACCTGCCAAGCAGGAAGAATTAATTCAAATCGCGCAGGAGCATCTGCACACCATTCCCGTTCAACCCATCAGATAATTGAAGCCTTGGAGGGAAAGGTACCATCATCACGTTGTTCTGTCTGCAAAGAAAGATTTTGGCTCATTGGTCTGGATGATGCCTTGCTCCAAGAGCAAGCCAGTTATATCCCATTAGGACTAATTAGGCTCCTCAACCAAACAAGGTACAGCCACTGAGCATAACTCAGGAGGTTGTACCTTGTTTGTGTATACCAATGTTTTAGAAAAGGAAACCGCTCAATTAAAAAATTTAGCGATTTTATCAAACAAAGCTGATATTTCTTCATCTCCAGCAGTGGATGTATCCGTATTCCCCCATGCATTCTTAAGTGAAGCCAGAAGATCATTCTCATCATCCTCACCCGAAGAGGCAGCCCCTGATCCCGAGCTGGTAATGAGACTTTGCAACTCACTCAGCAAGGATTTCTTTTCATCGACAGTAAGCTCGTTGTTCATTGTGTTATCTTGGTTCTGCTCGTTAGAATTTTCTTGAATATTCCATGCAAATGGCGGCATAATCCCACCCATAGCTTGCATCATTGGAGGTGTTCCATTGCGATCAGAACGCGATGAATCATTTGCTGGCGGAGGTTCAGGGCGTTGGCTTTGAATGATTTCAGCTACCTGGTCAAACAGATCGGAGATATCCTCGTCCGTTGCTGCTGAAAGGTTCTGACCGGATAACAAATCAGATATTGAAGCCAACGGGTTCACCGTGCTGCCAGTAATCTCATCTGTTGCTTCTGAAGCATCCGAAGAAGACAGATAACTTTGCAGATCAGATAACAGAGATTTCTGTTGATCTGTCGTCAGTATAAACGCGTCCTCGCTTCGATTGTACGTTCTGCTGTAGTTTTCTGTTGGGAGTGAGGACTGTACCCCTCCAGCATATTCTGCAAATTCTTTGCTTAATTCAAGTGAATCAGCAGCCTTTCTTTGCGCAGTGTCGTAGTCCAGGCTATTTAACTTGTTTTCGTTTGCCTTTACTGAATGATCATAGGACGTTGTGATCGAATGCCTGTTAATGGATAGTGACAAAATAGATCTCCTCTCTCTGTGTACATATATGAGTAGCCGTACCGTACACTTCAATTTAATCGGTTGCCAAACTGAATTTAACCTGAGAGCAGACTGAATGATGACTGAATGTTATTCTCCCTTTTCCCTATGCGGGTGAAACCTTAATGAGATATAAACGCTGGGAACGACAAAAATGACCTAAACCCCTCTGATCAGGGATTAGGTCATTTGTTTCTGCTGTCTTTACTAGTTTAGGAAGAAACGGCTTATGGAGCTGTCTCCAGGAATTTCGCCGTCGGGTTTTTGTCCATTGCGGTTCTCATCGCGTATTCATTTTCGAACAGGACAACATAATTACCCTTTTTATCTTTCACCAGGGTGGAGTTGATCCGGAATTTACTTGGGTCCAAGTTCTCGTCCACGATCCAGCGCGCGAATTGATAAGGCATGCGCTGCAATTGCACGTCTACCCCATACTCGCCCTTCATCCGGTATTCGAATACTTCGAACTGGAGTTGACCAATTACGCCGAGAATGGTCTCGTCGAAACTTACGGTCTGGAACACCTGAATGGTTCCTTCCTCAGTCAACTGGTCAATCCCTTTTTGGTACTGTTTATGTTTCAACGCATTTTTCACGGTAACTTTGGCGAAAATCTCTGGTGAGAATGTTGGCAATTCCTCAAATATAACTTCGCTGCCTTGGCTCAGTGAATCTCCAATCCGGAAGATACCTGGGTCGAACAAACCGATAATATCGCCTGCATACGCCTCTTCCACAATATCCCGGTCTTGTGCCAGGAACTGCTGTGGTTGGGACAACTTGATCTCTTTGCCCACACGGTTATGCTTCACACTCATCCCACGTTGGAACTTGCCTGACACAATACGCAGGAACGCAATACGATCGCGGTGTGCAGGGTTCATGTTCGCCTGGATTTTGAAGACATAACCGCTGAATTTCTCATTCGTCGGCTGAATCTCTCCTGCTGTACTACGACGAGGTTCAGGCTTCGGTGCGAGTTGCAGGAAATTCTCCAAAAACGTCTGCACGCCGAAATTATTGATGGCACTACCGAAGAATATAGGTGTCAGTTCCCCACGCTGTACTTTCTCCATGTCGAACTGGTCTCCCGCTACATCAAGCAGTTCCAGGTCCTGACACAGTTGATCATGCAGATACTCCCCTGCCATCTCGCGGATAATCGGATCTTTGTAGCCATCTACTTTTTGTACTCTAATGGTCGAATGATCGTCCCCTTGGAACAATTCCACCTGATTTTTCATTCGGTCATATACACCGCACAGCTCGCGACCTGTACCAATCGGCCAGTTCATCGGTACCGAGCGGATACCCAGTACATTTTCGAGTTCTTCCATCAGATCAAACGGGCTTTGTCCTTCACGATCCAGCTTGTTGATGAACGTAAAGATGGGAATACCACGCTTCGCACAAACCTGGAACAATTTGATCGTCTGTGCCTCGACGCCTTTCGCCACGTCAATCAACATCACCGCGCTATCCGCAGCTGTCAGTGTACGATACGTATCTTCACTGAAGTCCTGGTGACCTGGTGTATCCAGAATATTGACACGATGATCCAGATAATCAAACTGCATGACGGAAGATGTAACCGAGATCCCCCGTTGCTTCTCAATTTCCATCCAGTCACTTGTTGCATGTTTGCTTGCTTTCCGAGCTTTTACTGTACCGGCAAGACGAATCGCGCCCCCGAACAGCAATAGTTTCTCGGTCAATGTCGTTTTACCCGCATCCGGGTGAGAGATAATGGCAAACGTCCGGCGTTTGTCCACTTCCTGTTGAAGAATGTTATCTGCAGCTTTGCTCATAGATTCTATCCCTTTCGTCCGTTCATTCACGTTAATCCGGCAAGGCCGGTCTACCATTCAATCTTTATGCAATCCGGCTATGCCGGTTGATTGTACATTCGCATTTCGCATATGAGGCAATTAAGCATCCTATGTTAATTTTACACATTTACAACGGAGTTCATCCTCCCTAAGCATTGTGCTTCCATTCATGCCGTAGACCTGATTTAGTATCCAACTTTCCTATTGTACCATAATCTTTACCGAAAATAACCGATTACGTACAGCAGATTCTTCTCTTTTCCGATTGCAAAAAAAGAGCACCCTTCCGCCATCATTATGGCATCCAGGTACTCATTATTCATTTCGCTTGCCGCTCTTAGAAAATTAATGCGTCCAGTGCGTATTGTCCTCCACCTGTCAAAGCTATTGCTACACCAACCACCAGGATCGCAAGGTTATATTCAAATCCGTTTTGCGTGGACCAGTATCCGTTCGCACCATGAACCTTCACAATCGCAATAACCATAGTCAGAGCAATCAGAATGCCGCCTACCGGTGTGAGCAAACCCAGAGCCAGCAGCAATCCGCCACCGAATTCAGCCAGCCCTGCCAGTAACGCAACCAATGCGCCGGGTTTCATCCCCATCGATTCAAACCAGCCGCCCGTTCCCTTGATTCCATATCCCCCGAACCATCCAAACAATTTCTGAGCCCCGTGCGCCATAAACGACAATCCAATCACCAAACGAATCAACAACAATCCTACATCCAACATTTTCTTTTCCTCCATTCAATATATACAAAATAGTATTCTTAGATTAAAGATATTATGCTAAATTTTTTTTTCTTCATGAATGTATTTCGTAACCCCTTCACGTGGTTCACATTTTATCTCATGAATAATGTACGTTTCCGATTCGTCATCGGGTTTCGTATGTCTTTTGCGTAATCTCTTTATCTCTTGAGTTGAGTATAAGTTATATACTTACTTTTTGTCAATAACTTATTTTATTATATGTAAAGTTTTACACCCCTCACTTCTCCATCGTAAAAAAGACCTGACAAGAGCGCATCTCTGCGTTCTTCCCAAGCCTTCTTTATAACAGTGTTAGTCTTTTCACCAATAGCATGACTTTGATCTAACCAAATCCCTGCCACTCGTGATTGTTATTCCCGCGATTAATTATTCACTTGCCAGACGACACTGTCTTCGTCCTGACCGTTCACCGGCCACCAGTGGAAGCCGTCCTGTTCCAGCAGTTTACCTGTTGCTTCAGGACCCCACGTACCTGCTGGATACGTATGCAGCTCACCGTGATTTTCCGCCCAAGCCGCCGCAATCCGGTCAACGAAGGACCATGCTGTAGCAACTTCATCCCAACGGGTAAAGTAGGTGGAGTCTCCTTCTGCTGCATCATGCAGCAGACGTTCATACGCCTCCGGCGAGTTGATTCCAATCATGCAGCTCTGACAGAAGTCCATCGCCAGCGGCTGAATCTCGGAGTCTGAACCCGGCTTCTTGGCATTGATTTTAATATAAATACCTTCCATCGGATTTACCCGAATGACGAGCAAATTCGGCTCCAGTTTATACTTTTTGCCCAGATAGACGTTACTCGGCATGGATTTGAATTCAACCACGATTTCGGTCGTTTTCACCGGAAGGCGCTTGCCTGTCCGAATATAGAACGGCACACCTGCCCAGCGGAAATTATCCACAAATACACGTGCGGCAAAGTAAGTCTCCGTATTGGATTCAGGATCAACCTTGTCCTCCTGACGATAACCGGGAAGCTGCTTGCCACGATACTCCCCTTCGGTATACTGCCCGCGCACAACATTAGTACTCACTTCTTCATTCGAGGTGAACGCACGCAGAGAACGCAGTACCTTAACCTTCTCATCGCGGATGTCCTCTGGGAATAGACGGCTTGGCGGCTCCATGGCAATCATCGTCAACATCTGCAGCATATGGTTCTGTCCCATATCGCGCAATGCTCCCGAATGATCGTAGTATCCACCACGTTCTTCCACACCAACCGTCTCTCCCAGAGTAATCTGAACGTTGGCAATATGTTTATTGTTCCAAAGCGGCTCGAAAAAGGCATTACCAAAGCGAATAACTTCGATATTCTGTACCATTTCCTTGCCCAGATAGTGGTCAATGCGATAAATCTCTTCCTCACGGAACACTTCACGAATCTGCTCATTCAGATGCTCCGCAGATTGCAGATCATATCCAAATGGTTTCTCAATCACCAGTCGATTCCACCCGCGGCTCTCCAGCATTCCACCATCACGCAAACTATATGACACGCTGCCGAAGAGCTCAGGTGCCAGCGCCAGATAGAACAGACGGTTACCCGGTGTGTTAAACTTCGCTTCCAAACTCTCTGTCTGCTCACGTAATTCTTTGAAACCGTCCACGTTATTGATATCTAGTGATTTATACTCAAAATGTTCGACAAAAGCGTTCCACTCATCGGGTTCCCCCGCTGGATAGCGGCAGAACTCCTTAATGGATTCATAGATGTCTTCCCGGAATTCTTCTGGTGACCTCGGACGACGCGCTACACCAATAACCGCAAAGTCTTCGGCTAATTTACCTTCGCGGTAGAGACTGTAGATAGCCGGAAACAGCTTCCGGCGGGCCAAATCACCCGTTGCTCCAAAAATGAAAAATACTGCACCTGGTGTCTGCACTTCATCTTGCATTTGTTTTTCGACCATGGGCTCCTCTTTCTTTCCGGGAAGACATCTCCACACTCTCCCCGAGCTATGTAATGGTGTTATATACGCAACATACAACCGTCAATTACCAGCAAATTTCCTTCTTGGATGTGATGCCATTTTAGCATAAAGCCCCATGGGTTGCACTAATTTTCCTGAGAAATGTTATCAATATTTTTCCACAATTCATGGAAATTTCATCTATAAAAATTCATGATCAAACTTATAAATCTGCTTTAATATTGCATTAATATTCAATCGTGATCACCGGGAAACCTACTGTAACTCGATTGGTCCCCTTTTCATCATCCTGATGGACCGCCAGCTGCATGTTCAAGAGATGCGTACCGCTTTTAATCACTATGGGCAAATCCGATGCCTCATATGACACGCTGGCAGTGCTGTTATCCGTATAACGTTCTATCGCTTGCATATTCATATCTCCAGACAGCTGTTGCTCGATTTGCTGCAATTGACTGCTGGCGCCACTTTCCATTGCTCCTGTGCCCTGCACAGCGAAATTCCAAGCCGCCTTCATTCCGGAGTCTGTGAGCAACTGGGATACTTGTTCATGTAATGTGGTCAATAAACGTTGGTCCGTATGTTCATTGCCTGATAACTGGACGATCGCGTAGTATTCATTTTCCCCCGTAACGACAACATTGACCAGAATGCCTGCGTGCTGAGCATCAGCAGCCATCTCACTGCGATACACATCATGCCCCGTCTGAACACCGTGTTCAGGCTGTTGCAATCCTAGCCGATGAGCAAGCAGCTCCGCCTGGTCTTTTGCATCTCCACGGCCTTCCCCTTGCCATTTGATGACTAGACGCTCCACATGATCGATTGCTGTATCTGCAGTCTTCATCAATTGTTCCAGCTTGCCTGCTTCGGATTCCGTCTTCTCAGCGTACACATGAGTCATGCCTACAAGTATAATGATTGCTAATGCGAGTGTGCCTACTGTCATCCATCGATTTAACATTCGAATTCCTCCGCTCTTTCTTACATTCTATGAATCTATCAACAGCATGCCCCCATTACTCATTTGCTAAACTTCTTTTTGGCACACAAAAAAAGCCCTATCCACCATCTTCATGGCTGATCGGACCTTATATCATCTTATGGCAGAACAGACTTTCGAATCGTGCTCCACCGATTGCTTAACTTCACTTGGGCACTCAACAAACCAATAGTGCATGCCTCAACCTTCACACGCTTCTTTTTCTATTCCGCAAGTCCATTCTTATAAGCATAGATGGCTGCCTGTGTACGGTCATCCACGCCCAATTTTGCTAGTATGTTCGTGACATGGAATTTGACTGTCTTGATCCCAATAATCAGATCATCTGCGATGTCCTGGTTCGATTTGCCTTTAGCGACTAACCGGAGTACATCCATCTCCCGATCCGTCAATTCATCATGAGCTGGTGCCACTGCCTGCGGCTGTCGGAAACGATTCATCATTTTGGACGCCACTTGTGACTCCAAAACCGATTGCCCCCGAGCTGCAGCGCGAATCGCATCTGCGACCTCATTGGCTCTCGATGTTTTTAGCAGATAACTGAAGGCTCCTGCCTCGATAACCGGATACATTTTTTCATCATCCAGATAACTGGTCAGTACAATGACCTTGCATTCCGGATACATTTTGAGCAGCTGACGGGTGGCTTCAATGCCGTCCATCCCTTCCATAACAAGGTCCATTAGGACAACATCAGGCTTATACTCCTGTGCCAAGCGAATACCTTCCTCACCGCTACCCGCTTCCCCCACCACTTCAATGCCATCTTCGGTATCCAACACCGCAGCGAGGCCAATGCGTACCATCTCATGATCATCCACGAGCAACACTTTGATCGACGTTTCCACTTCCGTCTCCGTTTCTATTCCCGTCTCCATTGACATGTTCTTCCCCGCTTTCATCGTTCATCAAAGGTATTGTAATCTCAATTCGTGTTCCTTTGCCCGGCGCCGTTACAAATTGAATGGCTCCGCCAATTTCAGTCACACGCTCACGCATATTGGTCAGACCATAGGAGGCCTGTTTCTGATCGTCGAGATCAAATCCCTGACCATCATCGCGAATCAGTACCCGAATAGCATCCATACGGCGCTGAAGTCGAATTTCCATCTTTTCTGCCTTCGCATGACGTAATGTATTGGACATCGCTTCCTGAATAATACGGAACAGATGATTCTCAATGCCTTTGATCAAATGAATGTCTTCATCCATTTCGAGCATAATGTCCATAGGTACTTTTGTTTTTAACTCCATCACAAGATCACGCAAACCTTGTTCGAGATGTTTACCCTCCAGGTAGACAGGTCGCAAATGTAATAGCAACGCCCGCATCTCAGATTGAGCTACCGACGCCATCTCTTCAATCAGGGCCACCTGCCGCTGGGCACGTGCAAAATCCTTTTCCATTCTTCGTCCAACCGCCGTTGCGGTCATGGAAATGGCGAACAACTGTTGCGACACGGCATCATGCAATTCTCGTGCCAACCGCTGCCGTTCCTCCACAATGGCCGTTATTCTGGCTTGTTCAGCAAGCTGTGCATTATGAGTAGACAATCGCTGGAGCGAAGATACCTGATCTTCCCACTTTTTTCCGATACGTCCAAGCTGCTCACTTAATCGCCCGACATCATCAATGCCGAGGTCCGGCACAGTACGTGAAAGTGACCCCTTTTCCCATTGCAGCAGCGTCTCTCGCAATAGTTCAAGCCTTCGTTTGACCCGGTAACTCTGATAGAAGCCGAAGGCCGCACCCATACCGACCAAGAGCAGCAGTAACGCTAGACCCGATTGAATCAGATGTCTCCATCCAGCAAACGGAGCAAGATAACCATATGTATACAATACATACAAGATTACAATGAGCACAATGAAAACAAGGAGGATCCCTTCACCCATACTTCGGGTTACCATGTCGGTATGTCGTTTTGTCTTCATCCGGGTCTCCTCCTTCTTCACCTATTTAACTTATTACGGATTACTGATGTTTAGGTCGCCAACAATATAAGAAATGACAAATTTTGCTTTATGTTCACTGGACTCATATCCAGGAGTTCTCCATACCAATTTGTTCATCATGCCACTATCCTGCTCTCCATTCAGGCTAATCCGTCCAAAGAGTACCGATGCCTCAATTTCAACACCATAATCTTCAGGCAGTATCAGACGAACATTCCCCATAACTCCCTGCAAAAGTACAATCGTTTGTTTCTCTTCCGGGAGGGAAAGTGACAGATCTGCATTAATCTCACCCATGGCATGCCATAGGCTCATACTCCGCAATGTCCATGGTGCTTGATCCCAATAGTACCGGGCCATGAAGTTTTGCTTGCGCATGATATTCCCATCTAGATGAATCTTTTTGTTTTTGGAATAAAAATAGGCCAGCGAAGCCAGTACAATCAAAAATACAATCATTAGATTATCAAGCAACAACAGTGCGGCACCGATACCGAGGTATCGATAACCTTTGTGTGTGTCCCCCTTACGAACTTGTACCATACCTATCGTTAACAGAATCAGTGCGGCGACGGTCAGTAGGTTAATATTTCGGTTCAGTAACATCAGCATGCCGATCACAATGATTACAACAGCAAGCCATTGACCCTTCTTATTCATCTCTGCCGCACCTCCTCTGTAAGTTAATCTTCCCAATTCGACGGAAAAGCCATATCAGGCTTTAAACACCTGTATGGCTTAACCTTTGTTCTAGAAACCGTTCTTTATTCACGATTTATAGAATATCATATTGTCTGCTGAGCGAACAGTTATTCTTTTGAAGTACCGCCCGTTTCATTTTTGGCACCATTGCCAATTTTGTTTTTCAGAGCTTGCAGCTGTTGATCCACTTTGAATTGCTTTTCGGTATCTACAGGGTTAGTGTACGTAGATTGTGTATTACGATAAGGTGCACGGCTCACATCAGCTTCAGCTTCCATTTGCATGATTTTCTCTTCCATGCGGTGGAATCCAAGGGATGCACCACCACTCTCGATCGAGTGCAAGCTGTTGATTTGAGACATTTGTTTTTTGGCTTTCGCCATCTGTGCACGGGATACGAGTTCATTACGTTTGTTACGCATTTTGTAGAACTCATCTTTCATGTCATGCAGCTGTTGCAGCAAATCTTTGGCTTGAGCTTCGGATTGAGCATGAAGTTCTCTGTATTCCGTAATTTTTTGATCGAAGTAGATTTTCTCTTCCAGCAATTTACGAGCCACTTCTTCCTGACCATTAGCCAGTGCAGCCTCTGCCTGAGACTCACGTTGTACCGATGTACGTTCTGCTTCGTCCAGACGCTGTTTCATACGACGCTCGTTCGCCATTTGTTTGGCGACTGTTACCTCTGCCTCATGAATTTCAGCCTCCATGTCACGCAAGTACTGGTTCAACATTACAATCGGGTCTTCCACTTTATCCAACATATCATTTACCGACGCTTTAGTCATATCCTTAATCCGTTTAAATACTCCCATTTTACTTTTCTCCCTTCTCGTAACGAGATAATTTTTGGCGAAGCTCTTCAACTTCTTTTTTCAATGCTTTTTTCTCAATATCTTTCATCATGGAATCAAGTTCACTTTCTTGCTGTGACCCTGCTCCGTAGGCGTTATTGTCGTAAGAACGTGGACCAGACTGAGGTCTGCTGTTGTATCCTGGGCCAGGACCAAAGTTTCCAGGGCCTTGATTATGGTTGTTTTGGAAAGGACCTCTTGGCGGCTCGTGATCAAAGTTGTTGTATCCTCTACCAGCGCCAGGACCAGGACCCGGACCATAGCCGTATGGATCATAAGGTGGATATGGCTCTTTTGGCACCACCAGTGCTGCGATGAAGTAGATTAACAACGACGTGCCGCCAGTTACGAAGATACTGATGACGAAGATGATACGCAGCAAGGTTGAATCCATGCCGATCGACTCGGATATCCCACCACATAATCCTGTCAGCATCCGGTCACGTGTTGAGCGATATAATTTGCTCATGTGCTTACTCCTTTCGTTTACTTGTATCCTCTTACGTGATCAGCACCATAAGTGTATGGATCAGCGTGATAGGGTTCTTTTGGCACTACCAATGCAGCGATGAAGTAGATCAACAATGATGTACCCCCCGTAGCGAAAATACTGATGAAGAAAATGATACGCAGCAGCGTGGAACTAAATCCAAGATTTTCAGATATGCCGCCAATCAAACCTGTCAGCATACGATTACGCGATGAGCGGTAAAGTTTATTCATGTGTCTACTCCTTTCTGTCATTGTTCAGCTTTTGTTTCAGCCGTTCCAGTTCTTTGTCCAGCGTAGAGGATGACATGGTGCCAGACGTACCTGACCCATCCTGACTCATCCGCCGCAAATCCCGGAGACTTTGTGCCTCATATTCGAGATCAGAAACTTGATCGTCCAGCCGGTTGAACATACGGGGTACATTCTGACCGTTGTAGTGACCTCTCTGATTCATTCGTTGCTGCAATTGAATCGTCTGCATACGAGCGTAGTAATATTGGCGTTTGCTATATACATTTTGATACTCCACTTTCAGTTGGTCGATCTGTTCGTCCAGTTCCTGTAAAGCCGCGTTGCTTTGTGCGTATAATTCATTGTATTGCTCCATTTTTTCCTCGTGGAGGATTTTCTCCTGTAAAGCAAGTTTAGCTAAATGCTCCTCGCCTGCTTTCAGAGCCATGGAAGCTTGTTCTTCCCGTTTGTGTACCATACCTGCTGCCTGATCCGCTTGTTGTTTCATTTGTCTGGTATGGCTTGCATATTGATGACGAAGCTTCTCGGCTTCACCGATGTCTTGGCGGGTCGAGACCAGAAACTGATCAATCAGTTTGACTGGATCCTGACTTTGCTCCAGATGTTCGTTTAAATTAGCTACGGTAATATCCCGCATTCGACGAAATACACTCATTTTGTCTGTCCTCCTTATCATAATCGTGAAAGCTTAGTAACGGCCACGACGACTGCGATTATTACTCAACATGGAGAATCCGAAGATGATTAACCCAATCGCGATGATCGGTCCGATCAGCCAGGCTAGTTTACCCAGCAATGAGAGGATACCGATGAAGAGAACAATCCATCCAAGCAGTACATTTCCTCGTTTAACTCCGTAGTAGCCAAGTGCAATCATCAGGATCGGAATTAGATAACCCATTAAATGTCCCAGTAGAGGAGTTAACTTCCCGAAGAGGAGGAGTGCACCCAATGCAATCAGTACAACCGCCCAGCCATTTCCTTTATTCCATCTCATAATTATTGTTCACCACCCTTTCGGTTCGTTAATTTTGGTTTGTGTGTTTGTTCGTTTGTTTCTTGTTTAACCTTATGTCCTTATTCTAGGGGAAACTGCGACTTTTCAAAACAGACCGTGGACGGTTTTTCATCCTAGACTCAGGTCGGGGATCGGGTTGGACCTTTGACTGTCCCTGGATCAGACCATTGGCCACTATACCGAATAAAGGCCTTAGATATTCCTTATTAACCTTCTTCAAAGCCGTTTCACCCCGTATGAATACGACGTCCATACCTCTTATCTACGTTCTCCCTCGACTGACGTTTCCCATTATGCCTTCCATTAAAGATAAAACGACCTCAATTATAATTTGAACGATTTCATGATCTTCATTTCCACTTGAATTTTTATTACTTTTTTATCCAAATAAACAAAATTTAGATTGTTCTATATGTAAGCGTTTACTAAAATAGAAAGTGTTACTAATCCAAAAGTCAGGAGTGGACCTGTGCGATCATTCAGCTATCTACATAAAATGATAGTCTTCGGAATCTTGTTAAGTACCCTGCCCATTCTGTTGACGGGAATCGCCGCTTTTATCTATTCTTCAAAACAATCAGAGCTGCATCGTGCTCAAGCCAATAAACAACTGTTAATCCAAATGCAAACCAACGTGGAGCACAAACTTGCAACCGTAAGCTATATGCTCGATCAGGCTGTTCGGTCACCGGACACGCTCCATTCGCTAACTTCATCATCATCGGTTCAGGGCACCGGGCCTTTGTTTGCTGAGAAGTTACAGACCGAATTCAAGAATATGAGATCATGGGAGCCTCTAATGGATATTACACTCGTAAATCAGACCCAGGATTGGCTTATCGATCATGCTGGCCTGTACCTGAATACTGATTTTCCAATGGCTCTGCCCATGAAAGACTTATTATCGAACACACTCACATCCGGTTGGCAGCTTACACCATCATCCGTGTTTAACAATAATGAACGCTTGATGAATTCAGGCTGCATTTACCATATTGCACTCGCCAGATCGATACCCGATGTAAATGTTTCTTCTGACGCTGCCCTGATTGCGGGAATTCCCGCATGTTCACTGCAAAAACCACTGGAAGAGGATTCACCAGACAGCTCTAAGGCCGGACTAATCATTTTGAATCGTGAACAACGCATCATGGTCCACCCCGATCCCGAATATATTGGTCAGCCATTGGCTGCAGCAGGAATAAAAGATAGCGCATCCGGTACCAATCTTAGCGAGCTGTTATCTATCCGTGGATTCGCTGCCTCTTCAGGCCAACGGGAGGTACGTATTGCAGATACACGTTACTCGCTGTCCTATACGCATTCTTCTCTAAAAGGGTGGACATATATTCTCATTTCGCCTACGAATATTCTTACTCACGAGTATGTTCAAATTGGGTTGCACACCATGTATATCAGTGTCGCTATGCTACTGCTTTCACTGTTGCTCTCATGGGCAGGCTCGAGAAGAATGGTTATACCCATACGCAAGCTTCTCGTACAACTTGGTGATAAACGCTTATCCAAAGGTAACTTGGAAACCAATTCTACCCTTCATATGGATGAATTTGAGCAAATCAGAGCTGGCGTTTCACAGCTGTCTGCTTCTCGATCCCAACTTGAAAGCAAATTGAATCAGTATAAGTTGCAGATCCGCACTCATTTTCTAATCAACCTGCTTCTGGGAAAAAATGCTCCATCCACTCTTCATGACACACTCAGAGAGAATGGTTATGGTACACAGCTTCAAAAATGGCAACAAATAGCCGTCATTGCAATCCAGGCTGATCTTATGAATCACACCAAATATCATGCCAAGGATCGTGATTTGTTGCTGTTTGCCGTTCAGAATATACTGGAGGAGAGTGTTTATGCAGAACAACAGTTACTTCCTGTCGTATATGAACAGGCTGTTATTACAATTATCGGTACCCCTGAGAAAGATCGTGTTCGCTTTTCACAGCATGTGTATACGTTAACGGAACAACTACAACTTCAGATAAGTGAGATCCTTAGTCTCCAGGTAAGCATTGGCTTTAGTCAGCCACACGTTTCCCTATTTCAGATACAACAAGCTTATACGGAGGCCCTTGAAGCGCTCAAGCATCGAATGAAACTGGGAGCAGGCATCATCTTTCAATTTGAGGCGATCGATAATCGTACCTCCCATTGGGCACTTCCATATCCAGAATCACTGGAGTATACGCTGATTCAGGCTATCCAAAATGCCGATGAAGCCCAGGCCTCCTCTCACCTCCATCAGTTGCTTGAAGTGCTGTTCGGCATGGAATGTACACCGGAAGAATATCAGGTAGCACTTACCCGATTGTTAACACATATTTTGCAGATGATGCAGGAATCCGGTATACGATTGGGACAGATCTCCAAAGGCCATGGGTCTATCTTCAATGAACTTCATGCTCTACAGTACGCAGCTGAGGTTGAGCAATGGTTTAACAATCATATCATCACACCGATCATTCTCATTTTGAAAGAAAGACAGTACGCCCAATATCAGCACATATCCGAGAAAATGATCGCCATCATCCAGCAAGAATACGATAAGGATCTGACGTTGGAGGAATGCGCATCCAGACTTCACTACAATGCCAACTACCTAAGTAGTGTGTTCCGCAAAGAGACAGGCTGTGCTTTCAGTGAGTATCTGACGAAGTACCGCTTCAGTATAGCTAAAAAGTGGCTTGACGAAAGCGAGCTAGCGGTCAAGGATATTGCTGCACGGCTTCGTTATAACAACCCGCAGAACTTTATCCGTTCTTTTCGAAAATGGGAAGGGATCACTCCTGGACAGTATAGGGAACGAAAGCAGAAGCCTGATCTATCCATAAAGTAATAATTGGCTCTTTTGGTGATGAAGTATGACGGTTATAACTATTTCTATCTATAGAAGAACGTTTGTTATTTAGTCGAAGAATAAGTTGTTTTATATATGAACATCAAAAGGGAGCAGTATAACTGCTCCCTTTGCTCCCTTAAAATTTCATCTAAATTGATTATTGCTGAAATGGGTCTACTGTTACTTGGGCCGTACCACTTTCATATTCGGTTGCTCCAATTGAATCAGAATTTTACCGAACTTCCCTCCACGTGAGAATGTAACCATACCATCCTTGTAAGTGTCTCTAATATATTGCTCAGCCAGGGCAAGTGAACCTTCATCCGTTGGCAGTTCGTGCGTACTAAGCCACTCCTGAAGCTTATCAACGACTTCCTCAACAGGCATCTCCATATAACTTGTTTCTTTAGTGATCAAGGTGGTGTAAGAATAATCTTTCAGGTACAGCAGCTGTTGTATATATCCCATATCTCCAGCGTTGTATGATGGATAGACACCTAGTACCTCTTTAAGCTCATCTATTAGTGTGTGCTCTCTCGGTCCAGCCATCGTGCTGATATAAACATACTTTCGGGCAGTGCTGATCGCCTGTTCAATCGTTTCCCAATTCGACATTGCCGGGCACATGGATGCAAATGCAAAATCATATTTCTTCTCCCAACCCTTGTCCTGAATCGATATGTCCTCGAACCGCTCTGAAACGATATCAATACTGGATGTAAGGGATGCAGGAATTGTCTCCTTCATTAATGAAACTAATAGTTCAGAGGGCTCTACATCTGTAACGGTCGCTCCTTTGGTTGCAAAAGGAATCGTAAATATGCCCGACGCTGCTCCAATGTCTAATATGGATACCCCGTCGAAACTCACTCCCTGATTTTCAATCCAGCCTATAATGCGTCCGGATCGCTGCTTTCCTTCTTCTGTAAACGATTGTTGATGATATTCTCTAGCCCATCGTTCAAACGCTGATTTCGCGTCAAACGCTGCGCTCTTCATATTGTATGTTGAAGCTGTGGACTGATTCTGCCACGCTTCTTCCCACATAGATAGATCGAATAATATTTCAGAATGCTTGGATATATGTTTTTCCTCAGACACGTTGCTTCCCTCCATTTCTTTTATAAAATATAAATCCGCTCGCAAAAAGGATATTATCTTGTTTTGATAAGCATCTTTTATATGAATTTAAAAGAGCTATACTATCCATAATTATTCAAAATAATATCAGAGACTTTATATATCTACAATATACTCATTGGAGTTATGCGTCAATACATAAACAACAATAATTCAATCTCCTTCTACAAACTATCCAAGTGCAGAAATTAGAAAGGAAAATTGACGCAGTAGCACAGCAATTGAAAGGTCGCCAATTTACAGGTAAAGCAGTACTTTCAATCTAGAGATACCAGAATATCGCGTATTGTCCAAGCACATCATGCTGAATTCCCCTGCAGTAATAGTGTTGTGGTGACCTACAAGAATCCATTCAGGATCCCCTCTTTGCTTAACTGCCGCACGTTCATCTTCAATTCCACCAAATAAAAAAAGCTCATTAGATTTTTCATCTAATGAGCTTTTCCTTACTTGCTTGAATACCGGCGAGAGGACTCGAACCTCCACGGTTTCCCACTCGATTTTGAGTCGAGCGCGTCTGCCATTCCGCCACGCCGGCATATGATGTTTTTATGAAAATATACTGGAGGCGCCACCCAGATTCGAACTGGGGATAAAGCTTTTGCAGAGCTGTGCCTTACCACTTGGCTATGGCGCCATATTTTGGAGCGGACGACGGGAATCGAACCCGCGACCCTCGCCTTGGCAAGGCGATGCTCTACCGCTGAGCCACGTCCGCATAATGGCTGGGGATATAGGATTTGAACCTATGCATGACGGAGTCAAAGTCCGTTGCCTTACCGCTTGGCTAATCCCCAAAAAACAAAAGGGCGATCGAGGGGAATTGAACCCCCGAATGCCGGATCCACAAACCGGTGCGTTAACCACTTCGCCACGACCGCCATAATACAATATGCTCTTAAAAGTTAATTGGCAGGGGCAGCAGGAATTGAACCCACACCAACGGTTTTGGAGACCGTTGTTCTACCTTTAAACTATGCCCCTAAAAACTGGTGGAGGATGATGGATTCGAACCACCGAACCCGTACGGGAGCAGATTTACAGTCTGATGCGTTTGGCCACTTCGCTAATCCTCCAGGATTACATGGTGCCGGCGAGAGGACTTGAACCCCCAACCTACTGATTACAAGTCAGTTGCTCTACCAGTTGAGCTACA
>NZ_FNRR01000009.1:0-210405 GCF_900107875.1 Paenibacillus sp. 276b
GTCATCCCGATTTTTATTTGCGGGTGTAGTTCAATGGTAGAACTTTAGCCTTCCAAGCTAATAGCGTGGGTTCGATTCCCATCACCCGCTTCATGTTTCATTAGAAAGCCTCTGTATACAGAGGCTTTTGTTTTTTTCATAGAAACAACACCTCATTAATAATACCAATCTCCTCTATATTCGTTTGTTAAGTGAAAGAATACCTCCGAACTCCTTCATTAAATTCTGCTAAAAGAATCAAAAAATTATAAATACACTCTTTAATTTATTGCGTCACTGTGATAAAGTATACAAAAGCTTGCTTTGCCGGTCATGTTTCTTTATGTTTCGTCTGGTTTGTAACAATGGAAATCATGCAGATACGAATCGATTCAGGTACAACAAACATTCCCAGTCTAACTGTATATTTATGAAAAATTTAGAATAGGTATGAGTTATTCGAGTAATGAAAAGTACGTGAAAAAGGTATCATGCGACAGCATTTGACCATTGATCGAAGCAGAACAAGAAAATGAATAATAAAGCGTGTTTTTGTGCTATAAATCAGGGTAAATCCCCTTTTTTGCTAGTAGAAAAATAAAGATTTTCGTACCATTTTATTGTATGATGTTATGAAGGTGTCAAATTTACGTGTACGAATGGAACGATCAGATGGGAGGATAAGCATGACTGAAACTATGGTAACCGCCAGCAAAAGCCAATCCAACAACCTGCTTCGGCGAGACGTGCGGTTCCTGGGCAATATACTCGGAGAAGTTCTTGTCCATCAAGGAGGCACGGAGCTTCTAGATATCGTTGAGAAGATTCGGGAAACGAGCAAATCGTTGCGTGCAGAGTTCTTGCCAGAACTTTATGCAGAGTTCAAAACGATGATCCAGGAATTAGACTCGGAAAATCGCCATCAGGTGATTCGAGCTTTTGCGATTTATTTTCAATTAGTTAACATTGCTGAACAAAACCATCGGATCCGGCGTAAACGGGATTATGAACGTTCTGCAGGGGACGCTGTGCAGCCAGGATCGATTGAAAAAGCAGTACAAGATCTGAAGGAACGCGGACTGTCTCACACGGAAGTAGAGGATATTCTAGACGAGTTATCGCTGGAATTGGTGATGACAGCTCATCCAACCGAAGCCATGCGTCGGGTTATACTGGACATCCACAAACGGATATCCGAAGATGTCATGTCACTTGATAATCCTACGCTGACGTTGCGTGAACGTGAACAGTTGCGGGAGAAGCTGCTGAACGAAGTCATTACACTATGGCAGACTGATGAGCTTCGTGACCGTAAACCGACTGTGCTTGATGAAGTACGGAACGGAATGTATTACTTTCATGAAACGTTGTTCCATGTACTTCCGGATGTATACCAGGAGCTTGAACGCTGCCTGAATAAATTTTATCCTGACCATGACTGGCATGTGCCGACGTATTTGCGGTTCGGTTCCTGGATCGGTGGAGACCGGGATGGAAATCCTTCGGTAACTTCAGATGTAACATGGCAGACACTGTTGATGCAGCGTAAGCTCGCTTTACGTGAGTATCAACGGATTATGATTGAACTTATGGGACATCTCAGCTTCAGTACGAACATCATCCACGTATCGGATGAGCTGGTACAGTCGATTGAGCAAGACCGTAGTTGTGTAACATTGAAAAAAGTGGATATGTGGCGGAATGAAAAAGAGCCATATCGTATTAAATTGGCATATATGATTGCCAAGCTGAACAATGTCCTGGATGAGAACAAAGTAGGACAGCCTGATCGCTATGACAGCGCTCAAGGACTGATGGATGATCTGATGATTATCGATCGCAGCCTGCGTCATCACTTTGCAGACTATGTAGCGGATACGACCATTCGCAAAATGATTCGTCAAGTGGAGTTGTTCGGTTTCCATACAGCTGCATTGGATGTGCGTCAGCACAGCAAAGAGCATGAAAATGCGATGTCAGAGATTTTGGCCAAGATGAACATCGTAGAAGATTATGCTCGTTTGACGGAAGATGGCAAAATCGATTTACTGGCTCGTTTGCTGGATGATCCTCGTCCGTTGACTTCCCCTTATCACCAATACACAGAGGGGACCAAAGAGTGTCTGGACGTATTCCGTACGATCAAGCGTGCTCAGAGCGAGTTTGGGGCCGGTTGTATCACAAGCTACCTGATTAGTATGACCCAAGGGGCAAGTGACCTGCTTGAGGTTATGGTATTTGCTAAAGAAGTAGGTTTGTTCCGCAAAGAACATAACGGTGAAGTGGTATCTACGCTTCAAGCGGTTCCATTGTTTGAAACGATTGATGATCTTCATGCCGCTTCGGAAATTATGGAGAAGCTGTTCAACCTTCCGGTATATCGCGCAAGTGTGAGTGGACGGAATGAACTGCATGAAATCATGTTGGGTTACTCGGACAGCAACAAGGATGGCGGAGTGGTTACAGCCAACTGGGAGTTGCGCGTGGCGATGAATGCTATCACTGCTGTTGGTAATAAACACGGCGTTAAGCTGAAGTTCTTCCATGGTAGAGGTGGGGCGCTCGGACGTGGAGGCATGCCTCTCAACCGCAGTATTCTTGCTCAACCACCACACACCATTGGTGGAGGAATCAAGATTACAGAGCAGGGTGAGGTTATCTCTTCCCGTTATTCCCTTCAGGGCATTGCATACCGCAGTCTTGAGCAGGCTACATCGGCTTTGATTACAGCTGCACTAAACGGTCTGGAGCCGCAAGAGTCGGAATCAGAGCGTCAGTGGGACAGCATCATCAAAGATATTTCCGAAGTATCTCTGACGAAATACCAGGATCTCATTTTCCGTGATCCAGACTTCTTTACTTTCTTCAAGGAATCGACACCGCTACCTGAGGTTGGGGAACTGAATATTGGTTCACGTCCATCCAAACGGAAAAACAGCGACAAGTTCGAGGATCTGAGAGCGATTCCTTGGGTATTTGCCTGGACCCAAAGTCGTTATCTGCTTCCCGCATGGTATGCGGCAGGAACGGGACTGCAAAGTTACTATCAGGATAAAGAAGAAAATCTGGTTGTCCTGAAAGAAATGTATGAAAACTTCCCATTCTTCCGTACACTAATTGATACGGTGCAGATGGCTGTTGCCAAAGCGGATCTAGTCATTGCGAAGGAATACTCGGCTATGACTTCCAATGAGGAAGCACGTGATCGCATCTATGGTCAGATTGAATCGGAATTCAAGCTCACCAAAGACCTGATTCTGAAAATTACCGGAGAAGCTGAAATTCTGGATGATGTACCGGTGATTCAAGAGTCGATCCGACTTCGTAATCCGTATGTCGATCCTTTGTCCTACATGCAGGTCCAACTACTGAGTGAGCTCAGAGATATGCGTGAGCGTGGCGAGGATGACACAGAGTTACTGCGTGAAGTGTTGCTTACGATTAACGGCATTGCAGCAGGACTTCGGAATACGGGTTGATCGTTAATCTGCTTAAAATATATGAAGTGAATTTTCCAGCCGTATAGATAGTAAAAGCTTAATTCTTTCCTCAGCTTGAGTGAGAGATGAAACGGGACTCCTTCGGGAGTTCCCGTTTTTACTGTTTTTGGCGGATATTTTCCGGCACAGTCTTGATTTTTGACCAAAGTTGATTTACGATTTGATTGGTGAATTACAAGTGTGGACGGGTATCAGAAGGCGGAAGACCCATCAGCATGTCTGGGGGAATAAGGGTGGACAATTTGGAGAACAGGCTTGTTAAGCTGGTACTGAAGGGTGACCAGCGGGCCTTTGCAGAAATCGTTGAATTATACAAGGACAAACTGTTTCATCTGGCATACCGGATGCTGAACAATCGTCATGAAGCCGAAGACGTTGTACAGGAGACGTTTTTGCGTGTGTTTCGCAATATGGAGAAGTATGATCCGAACCAGAAGTTCTCAACCTGGATATACCGGATTGCAACCAATCTGTGTATTGACCGCTTACGGCGGAAGAAACCTTCTTATTCATTGGATGCAGAACTGAATGATCAGGAAGGGTCTGATGGTTATGCGATGCTTCCAAGCGATGATCGTACACCAGAAAGTGAAGCACTTTTGTCTGAAACACAGACACTAATCCGTGAAGCGATTGACAGTTTGCCGGCCAAGTATAAATCAGTCATGATTTTGAGATATTTACAGGACTTGTCGCTACAGGAAATCAGTGATGTGACAGGTATGCCCGTAACAACGATTAAGACTCGTGTTCATCGTGGGCGTGATTTTTTGCGTAAAAAACTGGAGTATAAGTTGTAAATGTAAAACGTCTTTTATTTGGGCGAATTTATTTGAAACATATCCGAAACGGATACGTATGTAATGTATGCAAGTCTTATGCGTGCTTTTTGGCGATGCAAGGACTAAGTGATCTAAGAAAGGATTGGCTCTCATATGGATTGCAACTCGGCCGTCTCTTTAATGCATGAATGTTTGGATGAGTCGTTGTCCCCGGCCCAGAAGGTTGAACTGAAAAGTCACCTTGTGACCTGTCCGGATTGTCGCATGCGCTTTAAAGAGTTGGAACAGACGGAAATGCTACTCTTTGCCATGAAACACTATTCACCGTCTGCCTCGGATGAGCTGACCAATCGAATTATGAATGCTCTGCCCCAGCCCAAGAGACAGCAAATATGGCTCAAATGGGTCAAAGGACATCCCGCGCTGACGGCGGCAGCCTTCTTTTTGGTCGTGATGCTCTTTAGCGCCTGGAATTTCTGGAATCAGAATAACGAAATGGTCGTTAAGGGAAATAATCTGGACCAGATCGTGATTGAAGGAAACACGGTTATTGTTCCGGAGGGCAAGTCCATTGCTGGCGATCTTACGATAGAGAATGGAACTGCTCAGGTATACGGTGATGTAAATGGCAATCTGACGGTCATCGACGGACAGTTGTATCAGGCTTCAACGGCACATATTTCCGGTCAGGTGAAAAGTATTGATCAGGCGCTGGACTGGTTCTGGTACAAAATAACCAATATGGTAAATGAAGTGGCTTACCGCTAAATCAGGGTAGATTCTTCAATGGTATATACCAAGCAGGGTACCTCCAGATTGCTGGGGTACTCTTTTTTTATCTAATGACTTTGTAATTTATGGGATTTGTGTTGTTTCTGCGCAGTTTGTGACTCCCGTAACTTGCAACCTGAACGTTAACGTTATAACCTAGATACTAAAGAGAACATACTACTACATATAGATAAGCTTTTTGCATAAATCCAAAGAGCGTCTTTCAATCCGCAAAATATAGATCGAAATAATTCTATTCGTCTATACGTTAGTTGGATCAGAGTGCTCCTTCCTGGCCAACTTTTGTACCTGAGAGTGAGCTTGAATGGATTTTGCAAATGCGAGAAAAGGATTAATTAAATCCTAATGGGTTAATATGAGAGCAGGGTTTACTCATCAATGGGGATAGCGGGGGCTGGCTTATGAACTATTTTGCTGACTTAACGTGGAAAGAGTCCATTAAGGACGTTATCGATATATTGATCGTTACCTATATTATGTACAAATTGATTTTGCTTGTGCGGGGTACCCGTGCGGTTCAGCTGCTTAAAGGTATTCTGTTCCTTGTAGTGATCTGGGCACTAAGTACGTGGCTAAACCTCTATACGCTCAAATGGCTAATGAACCAGATGTTTACGTTTGGTGTCGTTGCAGTCTTTATTATCTTCCAACCGGAACTTCGCCGCGGTCTGGAGCAATTGGGTCGAGGCAAACTATTTGGACGCTCGGCAGCAGCAAGTGATGAAGAATTAACGGTGTTAATTGGTGAGATTATTAAGTCCGTGAATTATTTGTCACGACGTAAAATTGGTGCACTGGTTGTATTCGAACGGGAAACGGGTCTGAACGATTACACGGAGTCCGGGATCCAGATGCAATCTCTGGTCAGCTCAGAGCTGATGATTAACATTTTTATTCCGAATACACCGCTCCATGATGGAGCCGTCATTATACAGGGCAAACAGATTTCGGCGGCAGCCTGTTATTTGCCTTTGTCCGAGAATCCGTTTATTAGCAAAGAGCTAGGAACGCGTCACCGTGCAGCAATCGGGATTACCGAGGTTGCGGATGCGATCTGTTTGGTTGTTTCGGAGGAGACAGGACAAGTGTCGCTTGCGATGAATGGACAGGTTGTTCGTGATATTAAGGAAGAATCATTGATTGCCAAACTGTACGAAGAACTGCGTCCAACGTCCAATCTGACTAAAAAGAATGGTTGGACTACCTTCTGGAAACGGAAGGGGGGACGTAAAAATGGATAAATGGTTCAATAACAACAATTTTGCCAAGATTCTCGCTTTAGCGGTGAGTTTGTTGCTCTGGTTCATGATACATCTGGATGAAGTACCAACTACGCCAACAATCTCGACCGGGACAACGAATAAGGTTGTGGAGCGCACTGTGCCTGTTCAGCCTTATGGACTCGACAGCAACTCCTATGTACTTACTTCATTAAGTACGGATGAGGTCCGTCTGGAGATTAAAGGGCAGCGTTCGATGTTAACTTCGATTTTTACGAATGATGATTATAAAGTGCTAGTGGATCTTAGTCAGGTGAAGGATGGGTCCAATACACTGCCATTGGTGCCTGATCTGCCTTCCGGGGTTGAGGTAGTCAGCATGGAGCCTTCCATGGTTACGGTCAACGTGGAAAAATTGGGCACCAAATCCTTCGATGTGAATATTGTACCCGAAGGAGAACCATCCGCCGGATATAACGCTGGAACGCCCGTTGTTGAACCTTCAGGTCCAGTTAAGGTAACTCTGCCGGAAGGGCAGCTTGACGCCGTAGAGAAGGTTCAGGGCAGTGTGAGCGTGAAGGATGCGAAGGATGACGTGACGCAGAAAAAAGTGAAGCTTCAGGCATATGATGCCGAAGGCAAGGTCATTGAAAATGCGATTGTTACACCAGAAACCGTAGAAGTCCGTATTCCTGTCAGTCAGCCCTATACAACTGTGCCCTTAAGAATCAAATATTCGGGACAGTTGCCGGAGGGAATGGTGCTCTCCACGGTTGAGCCAAGCGTGAAAGAAGTCTCGGTTTACGGAACAGAGGATGCGCTTGCGGGTATACAGTCCTACGACCAAGTAACCCTTGATCTTACTCAGTTCGATGAGGCAGGGACGTCGACAGTTAACGTGGACTTGACGCCGCCGCCCGGTTTTGAGAAAATCGAGCCTAGTTCGATTCAGCTTAAGGTGACGGTATCGCCTTATGATGAGCTTCAGGAGACGACCAAAGTCTTTCCGAACGTACCCATTACGCTTACTGGCGAGGGGAACGGGCTGGAAGGGACACTGGTTACTCCCAAAAGTGGCGGCTTGAATATTACGCTTAGAGGTTCTTCAACGATGCTTGAAGGTCTAAGTAGCGATGATATCAAGTTGACTGCGGATCTTGCTGGACTTGCGGTAGGTACGCATGAAATAAAGCTTGAGGCTGACTTGCCTCGGTTTGCCAAACTGGATGAATCATCAGTTGATCTGAGCGCTACCGTCAAAATTAGCGAAAAGTCTGATGATACGACGGTTGCTCCTGGCGAAGATCCGAATGATGAAGGGACGGTGGGGCCTGATCCTTCACCAGCCGAAGTCGAGAATGGGGATACCGAAACTGCTCCTGGAGAAGAAGAAACAGAATCGAATACGGACAATCAGGAGCAGAGCCAGCAGGGGAATACCAGTCGAGGTAACTCCAATAACAGTGGTAGCAGTAATAGTGGCTCCAATCCGTAAAAGAAAATGTTCAGTACAGAATTTTAAAAATAACGTTTATGCTCTTATATGATGCGAATAGAAGGAGTTAGATCATGGGGAAATATTTTGGTACAGACGGCGTAAGAGGTGTTGCCAATAAAGAGTTAACGGCGGAGCTGGCTTACAGCATCGGACGTTGTGGTGGTTATGTACTTGCTGGTGGTGTGGAAAGACCAAAAGTGGTTATCGGTATGGATACCCGAATCTCGGGGCTTATGCTGGAATCCGCACTGGTTGCAGGTTTGCTGTCCATTGGCGCCGATGTAATTCGTCTGGGCGTTGTATCCACTCCTGGAGTGGCGTATATTGCTCGTCTGCTGAAAGCCGATGCAGGGGTAATGATCTCGGCTTCCCACAATCCGGTTGAGGATAACGGAATCAAATTTTTTGGGGGAGATGGCTTCAAACTGTCGGATGAGACGGAGAACCGGATCGAAGAATTGATGGATGCAGATACGGATCAATTGCCGCGCCCTGTGGGTGGTGGTTTGGGAACCGTAATTGTGGATGAAGAATCCCGTTATCGCTATTTGGACTACCTGAAAACAACGGTAAATGAATCGTTCTCAGGACTCAAAATTGTTCTGGACTGTGCTAATGGAGCAGCTTATGAGCTGGCACCCAAATTATTCAGAGAACTTGGTGCAGAAGTCATTGCCATTGGCGCTGAGCCTAACGGCCTGAATATCAATGAGCAATGCGGATCAACTCACCCGGAGCATTTGAAACAAGAGGTGCTGAAACATAATGCGGATCTGGGCCTTGCTTTTGACGGGGATGCGGATCGACTGATCGCTATTGATGAGACAGGCGCTGAGGTTGATGGTGACTTCATTCTGTGCATCTGTGGTGATGCGATGAATCGTGCAGGCAAGCTGAAAGACAGTACCGTGGTATCTACCGTAATGAGTAACATCGGATTCTACAAAGCAACGGAGAAACTGGCATTGAAAACAGCAAAGACTGCCGTGGGTGACCGTTATGTGATGGAAGAAATGCGCCGTGGGGGTTATAACCTGGGTGGAGAGCAGTCCGGTCATGTTATTTTCCTGGATTACAATACAACAGGCGACGGCATGCTGACAGCGATTCAGCTCGTGGACACGATGAAAGCTTCCGGTAAAAAACTGAGTGAACTTAAGGCTCTGATGACCCAATATCCACAAGTATTGGTGAACGTTCGCGTTGAAGATAAGAGCAAATACGAGGGCAATTCGGCGATTGAGCAAGCTATTGCTACAGTAGAGCAGCATCTGGGTGATAATGGACGTGTACTCGTTCGTGCGTCCGGGACTGAATCCTTGATCCGCGTTATGGCGGAAGGACCAGATAAGGATGAACTTGAACAATTCGTATCTCAAATTGCAGATGTTGTGCAAAAAGAACTGGTATAGGACCTGATCTATAGGCCTTCCAAACACGGTTGTATCAAGGGAATCACTGTCTCATAAGGTTTAATCTAACAGGGTTTATGCCATACAAACCCATATTCCTACGTCCCGGCCTAGTGAGACCATGGGTCTGTTTAACCGGTCGGGATTGTGGGTAAATATGCCGAAATTGTCACAGGTACTTTGCTCCATTGCAAAATGAACCTGACGTGCATATAATGAGTGGAGTCGTCATTCAGACACAGAAAGTGAGGATCGTAAGGTACTAGTTACACAAGCGCCAGAGCTTGAAGTTGCGCGGGAAGGATTTTGATCGGTATGAATCTTGAAATAATGAAGATGCTACTGAGCAAGATCGACGGCAATCAAGCTGACGAGGTGGAGGTGTTCGGATTGTTCGGCGGGGACCTCCCGGTGATGCACCAGAGCCGTGAACCGGATTGCGGAAAATGGATGGGTGACTGTCCACACAACGTGCCGGTAGGTGCAAGATTCAACTAAAATTCAAATGAATGTGCGCGAAGAGCGTGAACAGTGCGCGGACGGGAAAATGATGTACATTCATGATTGCATCTAATAACAGCTTATGACTGCGGAGCGGCAAGAGGCTGCTCTGATCATTGATAATTGAATAATTGAAAGTTTTCATGATACGTTAGGCAATCATTTTCATTTTTTCGATATGCCGTGCCAGCCTGTTTCTCTTCGTGACACAGTATTCATATACAATCGGAGGAAATAAACTATGTGCGGTATTGTTGGATATATTGGTAATAAGAACACTCAATCGGTATTGGTCGAAGGATTGAAGAAACTCGAGTATCGTGGTTATGATTCTGCAGGTATCGCGGTATTCACACCAGAAGGTCTGCAAATCACGAAAGCTCTTGGTCGTCTTGCGAATCTTGAAGCTAAGCTGGATGGTGCACCACTGGTAGGTAATGCCGGAATCGGACACACACGTTGGGCAACTCATGGTAAACCATCGGATGAGAACTCTCATCCACACACGGATGGAAGCCAGAAGTTCTCTGTTGTGCATAACGGTATTATTGAGAACTACCTGGATCTGAAGGACGAATTGATGGCTCAAGGTCACACGTTCACTTCCGAGACAGATACTGAGGTTATTTCTCACCTGATCGCACGTGAATACAATGGTGATATCGTTAAAACAGTGCAAAAAGTGATCACGTTGTTGCGTGGCGCATTCGCACTGGGTGTATTGACAGAGCATGAGCCTGAGAAACTCGTAGCTGTGCGTCAAGCAAGCCCATTGATTATTGGTATTGGTGAAGGCGAGAACTTCATTGGTTCCGACATCCCGGCAATTCTGGAACATACACGTAACGTGTACATTCTGAATGATGGTGAAATGGCTGTATTGACACATGATGCTGTCGAATTGATGACGATTGAAGGTAACTTTATTTCTCGGGAAATGATTCGTGTCGATTGGGATGCTGTAACTGCAGAAAAAGGCGGATTCGAGCACTTCATGCTGAAAGAAATTCATGAGCAACCAAAAGCATATCGTGATACAATGCTGGGTCGCATCGATAATGAAAGCAAAAAGGTTCAACTTCCTGAGTTGAAAATGACTGAAGAACAAATCAAAAATATCCGTAACGTTCAAATCATTGCATGTGGTACAGCGTACCATGCAGGTCTGGTTGGACGTACTGTAATCGAGCAACTGGTACGTATTCCGGTAGAAACAGATGTTGCTTCCGAATACCGTTATCGTTCCCCGATCGTAAGCAAAGATACACTTGTGATCGTGGTGAGCCAATCCGGTGAAACGGCTGATACACTTGCTGCACTGCGTGAAGCACAGTCAAATGGTGCACATGTACTCGCCATCACTAACGTTGTAGGTAGCTCCATTGCACGTGATGCGGACGATGTGATTGCAACACTGGCAGGACCGGAAATTGCAGTAGCTTCTACCAAAGCGTATACTTCGCAGTTGATCGCGTTCAACCTGCTGGGTCTGTACCTTGCACAAGTTCGTGGCACGCAAACAGCAGAAGAGATTGCTCACATGCTGGCAGCAATGCAAGCATTGCCTGAGCAAGTTGAATCCATGCTGGAGCAAGCGGAAGCTATTAAAGGATATGCAGAGCAAATCTCCAAACATGAACATCTCTTCTTCATCGGCCGCGGTCTGGATTATGCAGTTGCACAAGAAGGATCGTTGAAACTGAAAGAGATCTCTTATATTCACTCCGAAGCGTATGCTGCGGGTGAGTTGAAACATGGTACGCTCGCATTGATCGAGGACGGTATCCCTGTCATTGCTCTGGCAACGCAGGAGAACGTTTTGGAGAAAACCGTGAGCAACATCAAAGAAGTGAAAGCACGTGGCGCAGACGTACTGGCAATTACGTACGAAGAGCACGTAGCACCATTGCTGAAATCCGTTGACCAAGCGTTTGCAATTCCTAAGACGCTGCCACTGCTTAGCCCGGCTCTGTCCGTTGTAGCATTGCAATTGCTTGCATACTACGCTTCCCTGGCACTGGGTCACGATGTGGATAAACCACGTAACCTGGCGAAAAGCGTAACGGTAGAGTAAGGGATTGTTAAATTCTTATAATATTTAAGTTTGTTTAATTAAAAAGGGTCCTGATGACAGTTGTCATTAGGACCCTTTTTGTTATGAACCTTTCCATTATGAATCTAACGTTAAAGTTCCTATGTCGAAATCAGTAGAGGGCACATTTGTGAAATCCTTTGACTGAAGCCAAGTCCATAGGGGAAGCACTCTGGTTATAAGGACCGCACAGAGATTTTATCTATTTTTCGAATGAAAGTAATGACTCTCTACACGATTAATTTCTAACTGGTAATGCCCACGAGCAACAGGATAATTTGAAATGAGTTTACAAATGATGCTCATAAATAGAGTTCTCCATTGGCATGTTCGTGTTGAAATTTATTGTTGGTTACGCCCAAGTCGTAATCGTTTCAACCGGGAGACGATAGGAAGGATAGCCATCTTTGGCTGCTTTACCTATGGAGATCAACATCACGGGCTGGAAACGCTCTTTATCCAAGCCGAAGGCTTCAGCGATCTTGCCTTTGTCATAACCGGCCATAGGGTTGGTATCATAGCCATGAGCACGGGCAACGAGCATGAGTTGCATGGATATGAGACCTGAGTCAATGAGATTAATATCACGTAGTTCGGATGCGTTTATGTTCGCATAATAAGGTTTTACCTGCTGCATTTGCATATCCATGATGTCTTGTGGCATGTATCCAAGTTCCACTGATTTATTGAAAATCTCTTCCATGTATTCAACGTTATTGGCATCGTAAAACACGGCAATGACAGCCGAGGACGTTAGTGCCTGTGTCTGGTTAAAAGAGGCTAGTGGTGCAAGCTTCTCTTTGCCTTCAGCACTGTCGATGACAAGAAAACGCCACGGTTGCATGTTAATCGCCGAAGGGGCACGTGAAGCTTTCGCCAGTATCTCGGTCATCTCCTGGCGGCTGATTTTGACTTCAGGGTCATAGACTTTAACGGAATGGCGCTCCAAGACGATGGTATCAAAATCATTTGTTTTGTTGAATTGGCCGGTAATTGTATTCATATGGATATCTCTCCTCATATCTAATATTGGTGAGAGTGGGTTATGGGATTACCTCAATTCGTCTCACTATGAGGATTGTAAACTATGAAGTATACTTTATAGCAAGAAAAAGAAACGAGGGCGATCCATATGAAAATTAGTGAAGTAGCCAAGAGTGTAAACCTTCCGATATCCACTATTCGTTATTATGAGAAGATAGGTATTATCACGGATGAACATATGCTGAGAGATCAAAATAACTATCGGATATATGCCGAGAGCATTATTCAGCATCTGGATGTAGTTAAACAATGTTTAGCTGTTGGTTTTACGATCCATGAGATCCAATCTATGATCTCTAAACAGGGATTTTCAAGTAATGAACAAGCGAGCATTATCCAAGCGAAAATAACAGAAATTGAAGATGCACAGAAAAAATTAGAGAATTCCAAACAAAATCTGTACGATATTCTTAAGGCGGATATCACTTGTGAGGATGGTTTTGGTAAGTATTGAGCCGCACGTCCCTCTTGAGCTTTTCATTCAGTACACTCTAACATCAAATCGAAACAATGGAATACAGACCATCCTGTATACGTAGACTACCGGGTTGCCCCGTTACAACCTTCACCTCAGTGGCAAATACCCCGGGCATACGTCCGTCTGGGAACCAGGGCATCTCTTTATCGATTACAATAAACATGCCTTCTGCGTCACCGATGGGGGCAAATTGCTTTCCGTCTCCGGCAAAGGGTTCAAGGTGATACTGTCCATTCATTTTGCTTATGGTACCGGGTACATCTTCGACAGGCAGGCCAATCTCGCTAATGCATAGAAGCTGCCTAGAATCAAAGGTTTCTTCGACTGCATTATCCAACGAATGGTGAGCGATGAACTCCATCAAATTACCACTCGGGTCATAGAAATAGAAAGCAGTTGCGTCCCAGTAGGGAAAATAGAACTCGTCTTTATCGTCCTTGGAAAGCAAAGAGATGTTTCGATCTTGAGCCCACTTCTTGGCTTCAGCAAGTTGGTTTGTCGGAATCGTAAATGCGACATGATAGAAGGGCTTTTCCTGGCCAGGAGCTTGCTGAAATGAAAGGACCGAATTTCCTGTGCGGAACGATACGGACGATGTACTCTCCTCCAGTAGCTCCAACTCCAATAACGTACCGTAAAACTGCTTCATTGCCTCCATTTGATGTGTGAACAAGTTAACCTCTTTTATTTGCAATTCAAGTCACTCTCCCTCTGAACTTATCCTTGATTAAAATAATCAATGGTTTTCTCAATGAATGCTTTGGCAGATTGGGTCAGGTAACGGTCGGACCGATGAATGATCTCAAAGTGACGGTAAGGAGCATCGTCCGTGATTCGGATGATGCGTAATGTCGGTTCATTCATTGCCTTGATCAGTGGATAGGGCAGTATCGTACCGCCAACGTTAGCTTTGACCAGACTAATAATGGAGGTTGCCGAACTTGTCTCCATAATTGTATTCAAGGTGAAACCATATTTCCGGCAATAGCCATCAACCAGTTCTCTGCCTGTGAATCCTTCTGGGAACATTACGGTCTGAATATCGCGCAGTTCCTTAATTCCAATCTCATTTCGTTCAGCCCAAGCGTGGTTTTCCGAAACGACGAGTACGTATTCTTCGCTGCACAAAGGAATGCGGACAAGACGGTCATCTGAAATGGAAGTAAGCTCAATGCCGATGTCTACTTCGTTATCCAACACTTGATTCAATACATAAATCGAAGAAACAACCTTTAATTTCACCTTGGGAAAATGGGCATGAAAATTAACGAGCAATGGAGTAAGACGGTAGTCCAAATCGGACGGTAGGACTCCAATCACCAGCTTGCCTCGCTGATCATTGCGGAATTCAGCTAATGCATCTTGGGTATTCTGTAAATGCCGAACCATTTGTACACAGTGCTCCAGAAATAGCATTCCCGCCTGCGTCATCACAATCTTTTTGCCTACCCGGTCGAACAAGGGAACACCTAACTCATCCTCCAACGCTCGAATCTGTTGGCTCAAGGTAGGTTGAGAAATGCCGATTTTATCTGCAGCACGTGTGAAATGGAGTTCCTCACAAACGACGATAAAGTTCTCCATTTGACGGATTTCCATATGCTTCCCCTCTAATCATTGGTTTTTGTAATCATTTTAATATAAACTATTGTATTGTTCAATCATTATAATACATCTATACTAGTCTTGCACCACAAAAAGATCTACAGCCTGGATCATTAGTGAATGCAACTAAATAACAATACATGAGGTGAGCCATAGTGAAACTATTTTATATCGTCCTGGCGCTTATTCTGGCTTCATTGAATTTGCGACCACCCATTACATCCATTTCTCCCTTAATGAGTACCATACAAAGTGATCTGGGTATTAGCGGAATTGCAGCAAGTCTGTTAACTACGCTTCCCGTATTATGTATGGGTATATTCGCTCCATTTTCCGTAAAGCTAAGCAGGAGGTGGGGGAATGAGGGCGCGATCGTTTTGGCTTTAACCCTCATTGGAATAGGTACGGCATTGCGGTTGTTCGTGGGTGCAACGCCTCTGATGATGTTTACTTCATTTCTATCCGGTGTTGGGATTGCATTGGCTGGTCCGTTGTTGTCCAGTTTTATCAAGCAGTATTTCCCTACGCGAGTTGCTGCTATGGTGGGGCTCTACTCTACAGCAATGGTCGTGGGGGCCAGCATTAGTGTTGGATTATCGGTTCCCCTTCAAAATCTCCTGGGGGGTTCGTGGAAGGGATCATTAGCGATGTGGGCATTGCTCGCCGTCATTGCTTTGCCGATCTGGATAAAATTAGCCTTGTCAGCACGAAAGGATCGACAATCCGGGCAGGTTTCAGCTGTGAATGTTGAAGCTCTTCCAGTGAAAAATAGTCGAGCATGGGTGCTGACATTGTTCTTCGGACTGATGGCAGCGATCTTCTATTCATTGACTGCATGGCTTGCGCCTGCGATCCAGAGCCAGGGATATACGAAAGAGATTGCCGGCAGCATCCAAACGTTATTTACGTTAATTTCATTGCCGTCTACGTTATTCATTCCAATGCTCGTTCACCGTTACCAAAGACGTGTATTCTGGCTTGTTGGATGTGCGTTAATGGAGTTAATAGGAGTCTTAATGCTGAACCTGTCCGTCAGTCCTTGGCTGGCCGCGATCCCACTCGGCATTGGTGCCGGGGGACTATTCCCTATCGCTCTAATGTTGCCCATTGATGAGACGAATAACGCTCAGGAAGCCAGCGCTTGGTCAGCCATGACCCAATCGGGCGGTTACATTCTGGGCGCCCTCGGTCCACTGGCGATCGGCTGGCTCCATGATACCACGGGCAGTTTTGTCCAAGCGTTCTATGGTCTGGCTATAATCATCGTGCTGCAAATCATAGTTCAGTTGGCGATAGGCAATAAAAAAAGCTCTCCAGCGGTTCATGATAAATCAGAGTCCAGAGTTTGACGGAAAAAGAGTGATATCAATGTGCGATGAATCGTAAACATTAAGTGGTTATTGGTGGCGGTAGTTAAACATGGTCGAGCAAGTCCAGATAGTGCTGTCGTAAGGATTCCTTTAAGGTATCGGGCTCCATGATCTTGATGGACTTGCCAAAGTTTGCGAGATAGCGAATGATGAACTCAATCTCATGGAATTCATACGACCCGACTAAATAGGCGTATCCATTTTGTCCAGTATCAGCTCCAGATTCGTTAATGATTCGCATGGATGGAAACTGTTCTTGCTGGAACAGTTCAACCCCGGCTTCATTGATCAGACATTTGAATGGGATAGCGTTCTCTGATGGTTTCCATAACGAGTGGGCATCCTGTAGATTGAGTTCATTAATATGTGGTATAGGTTCGATATCTGTCGCCTCGGATGAGGTGATCCGGTCACATCGGAACACACGGTACGCCTGTTTATCGAGATCATACGCCTGACAATACCAGTAGCCTTTCATGGCATAGAGGGCGATTGGCTGAATGGTGCGTATGCTGGGCTTAGTTTTATCGGGATTTGAGCTGGTATCTGGGTTACTGCTACTACTGCGAATATATTGATACGTAATCTGTATCACTATATTCTGTACAGCGGCCATTAATAGAAACTCCAAATGCTCACTATCCCGGATTTGCTCGGTGTGTCGAAAAGAGACCCGATGCTGGATTTGCTCAATATCCTGTCTCTGGTTTTCGGATAAGGCACTTAGAAACTTCTCGTGAATGGAACGAAAAGAGATCTGAAAGGGCAGGTTGGTAAAGCTGCGCAATGCCTGCATGGCAAAGTAGAGGGCATGAAGCTCACTTGTATTAAATGAAATGGGTGGCAGCTGCATTTGCTGAAGCAAACGATATCCCCCATAACGTCCATACTCGGCATAAATGGGAGCACCGATTTCCTCCAATGACGCGATGTCTCGTAATGCGGTTCTCTTGGATATCTGAAACTCCTGCATGAGATCTTGCAGGGTGAAGTGTTGCTTTTGATTGATAAAGCGCAGCATCTGGTTCATGCGTTCTGATTTTTTCATAAAAAAACCTCTCAATGGTGCCATGGATTGGCACCTTTTGTCGTTATAGTAAACAGTGTAATCCAATCACACGAAGGAGGCAATACAGATGAATTTTGAAGTGATCCCGTTTCTGTCGATGAATGGAGACGCTGCGGCAGCCATTGCTTTTTATGAGAAGTACCTGGGGGCCAATGTGTTGTTCAAGAAAAATTATAAAGAGATGAAGGAAATGAATCCGGGGTTTGAGTATCCTGAAGGGCAGGATGAATATATAACACATTCGGTACTCCAGATCGGGGTAAATAAATTGATGATTGCTGAGGAAGAAATGGATACGGGTCGACCGTGGCAGCAGGGAAACAGCACGTCATTATGCATTCAATCGAAAGATAAAAGTACGATGACGGAGCTGTATAATTCGCTGGTACAACATGAGCAGGTTAGGGTGTTGGTGCCTTATGAGCAAAACGAGTTTAGTCCGGGGTATGGAATCGTCCGTGATCCGTTCGGAATCGTGATTCAGCTTTGTGTGACGGTGCATGATTTTTAATTAGGTAAAAGTGAATCCGTAATGAGCCTGGAGGATGTATATCCTTTGGGCTCATTTTGAATTCTTTAGAAGTTGTGGTCTTCTTTTCCCTATACTTTTTGCAAACGGGTAGCGTCCAGCTTGGCAAGACGTTTCATCACTTTCTTCAGCATAACGGAAGCTTTGACACGGAGAGGAAGATCGTTGGATATTTCGATGCTGTACGTACCAGCGAGAATTTGCTCTTTGAGCTCGGCAACCGATGCACATGGACGATCCAGCACATTGAACACACTACCGTATTGCAGGCACTGGTGGGTATCGCTTCCGGCAGTGACGGGTTTACCGAGGGACTGGGCGAATGGTTCAACCTGACCGCGGCACGCCTCGATGCCGTATTGATACATATCCTTGGCGTTCAGATCAAAAGCGTCCAGACGTCCCAATAAATCACGGTCGAGTTGATACAGCGGGGTGGACTCGCGGAAAGGGTGTGCGCCAATTTTGAGCAAAGGCCATGCTTCGGCCATATCCAACAGATTGGCAAAAGGAATGAATGAACCTTTGGCTGTATATTGCTCCAGGCCGCTGCGGACGGCAAGAATATGTTCTTTTTGACCCACCAGCAAAATATGTCCTGTCTCCTGAATATCCACTTCCATGCCGGGAAAAATGCGCAGTCCATCTGCATCGTAGTACTCCCCGTTGTATGGATAAAGACGATCCAGCGTCTCATAGACCTCGTAGAAGTTGCGGGTGTTAAAATGTTCGGTAAGCGCAAGGGCTTCGAGCCCGCTGGCTATGGCTTCGTTGACCATTTCGGTGAAGTAATCGACCGAGAAATCAGAGTTTTTGGATAATTTGCCGTGTGTATGAAGATCAATGCGCATAGAAGACACTCCTTTATTCCATGAATGATTAATGGTATGAATAGTTACAGCATTTTATTTTGAATTACAGAATCTCGTAATGCCCGCCGAGCCAGAACAGCAGTGCAACATAGATTGCCGATCCGGCGAGAAATCCGAGGTCACGTGAGGTGATTTTCAGATGGGCGAGCTTCAGGCGTTTGGACTCAGGATGCTTCATGCCGTACGAGAAACCGCGTGTCTCCAGTGCTTCCACCGTTGTGCGGGAACGTTTGGCGGTAGCCAGCATTAGCGGGAAGAAAGACACAATGAACAGCTTCATATAGTAGACAACGAGTCGCCAGTAGAGCCATCCGTGCCGGGAGGGAACCTGACCCCGCAGTCTGTAGGACAGCATGATGTTGCGGAATTCACCGAACAGCACCGGCAATATGCGATAAGCATAAGAGAGGCTGAAAGAGAACGTCGCAGGCATGCCGAGCGCAAGTAACCCATCGCCGATCCGTTCCGGGTCCATGCCCGAAAAGACGGTGATACTCGCCAGCGAGACGATGGACAGCTTCAAGGTGAGCAGCAGCAGGGGGAATGCAGATTCCAGATTGCCGCCGAAGAACAGCGAGATGATAAACATCCAACCGACCTGGCCGATTAATCCTAAGCAGAGAATGATAATGATAAAAGGAGCGGCTCTGGACAATATGGTGGTAGTCACCATCAACAGAAACATGCCGAGCAGCACAGTTCCGTTATGAACAAACCAGGGAACGATGGCAAAAAAGAGATACCAGATCAGCATGGCACGGGGATCAATCCGCGACAGGCTGGCATGTCCGCTGCCATATACGGTATTCATCAGCTCAAGCTGAATGCGTTCAATGGATATTTTGTCAAACCAGTTGCGGACAAGCTGCATGATGCATATCCTCCTTGGTGAGTGATTGATTCAAGAGAGTATCAACAAAAGCCTCGGTTGTCGGTGAAAGTGTCGGTAGACCCATCCGGTGGGAGAGCTCCATGATCTGTGTAAGCGCAAGTCCGGAGCGGCGCAGAAGGGACTCATCCGCAAACACGTCGGCAGGTGTGCCGTCTGCTTCCACCTGACCATTGTGAAGCACGATAACGCGACTAGCCCACTGGGTAACCAGCTGCATATCATGCGTGGCAATGACGGTTGTTCGCACATGCTGATCCAGCTCATCCAGTACACCTATCAGTTCCTCGCGGGTGGCAAGGTCCAGATTGGCGGTGGGCTCATCCAGCAGCATAAGTGAAGGCTTCATGGCTGCACCGATGGCAAGTGTGACACGCCGCTGTTGTCCGCCACTGAGAAGCCGGGCATCCCGCTCTTGCAGCGGAGTAAGCCGAAAACGCTCCAGTACATGTGCAATTTGCTGGTCAGCTTCCGGGATGCGACGGTTCTTCAGGAAATACGCGACTTCTTTACGAACACTGTCTTCGATAAACATTTCGGAAGAGTTCTGAAAAATATAGGCGACCTTCCCCGCCAGCTGCTCCAAAGAGGAACGGTGCGTAACTTCACCCAGAACACTGACACTGCCTTCTTGAGGTAGGCTAATGCCAGCCATCATCTTCAGTAAGGAGGATTTACCCGCACCATTGTTGCCAATCAAGGCAATCCGTTCTCCTTCATGGAGTGAAATATTAACTCCACGAATGACTTCATGTTCTTTTTTGCCCAGTCCTCTGTAACGCAGCCGGGTTTGATGAAACTGTACAATGGGCATCAACGGTTCAGCAGCCGAGGCAGGCGTTAAACGCTTGGTATTTGCAATTTGGCTAGAAACGTCGCGTGCCAAGTTCGAATAGGATGAAGGTTCATTTTGCAAAGAAGCGGATGGAATGGATGGGTAATGCTCGGCAAAATAAACGTTTGCTTCTTCCACAGTAATCGGGAAGCGTTGTTCTGAACCTGAGAGGCCCGCAATTGTTTTTTCTCCCTGCGATAACTCTGCAGCCTGAATAGCTGCCCGTGTAACCTCAGGAGGTTGAATGCCCAGCCGTTCCAGATCCGCAATTCGATTCAAACCTTCCTTAACAGGAAGGTTCCACAAGACCCGGCCTTTGTCCATCAATACCACATCTGCGCAGAAGTCGGCGATAAATTCAGTATGGTGCTCGATGACGATAATCGTCTTGCCATATTCCGTATTCAATTTCGAAAGACACTCATAGATGAGTCTTGCATGCTGCGGGTCAAGCTGTGAGACAGGTTCATCCACGATCAGGATATCGGGGTCGAGCGACAGAGCTCCGGCCAGAGCGAGCAGATGTTTCTGCCCACCACTCAATTCCCAGATGTATCGGTTATGAATGGTATCCAGACCACACATGGCAAGTGCGCGTTCTCCGAGCTCCCGATAGTTGGGCAGTCCGTAGTTGAGTGGTGCAAAGCAAGCCTCGTCCAAGACGGTGGGACGCACGAGCTGGTTATCGAAATCCTGATAGACGTAACCGATCTTTCTGGACAGATCTGCAACACTTCGCCCTTCGGCAGGCATGCCAAGTACATGAACTTCACCGGAGAAGTCTCCTGTGTAGAATTGAGGAATAAGGCCATTGAACAACTTGCACAGGGTGGATTTGCCGCAGCCGTTGCCCCCGATAATGGCTGTAAAACTGCCTCGTGGGAGTTCGAGTGAAGCTCCGTTCAGGACGGGCTCTTCGGAGCCAGGATACGTAAAGATGACATTTTGAATGGAAATGGCAGAATCCGATGCGGAAACAGAAGCTGATGTGGACATTTCATTATGCATAAGGGCGATTCTCCGTACCGGGTACCGTTTTGTTTTTGCTTCGTTTAGCGCGCATGATCAGTAATGTCACCACAGCAACCAATGCGGCAGCTCCGATACTAATCCATATTGAAGCCGAACCATATTGATCTGCATAGTCCGTCTCCCAAACAGCGAAGTTGATATCCATTTCGGACAGGGATTCCGCACCAAAGGCCAGCCCAAGCAGCAGCACACCGATCAGGATCAGTTTCGGACGGAAGAAGCCGATTCCTTCATACTTCATCCCTGGATTACGAGGTTTGATGCCGAGCAGTGGTTCAATTTTGCCATAGAGTAGGGGTACGAGATACAGCGTAGGCAGCAGAGCGAACAGGATGCCTGAGAACAGTACGTCATTCAGAAAGCCAACCCCTTCAATCAGCACAACACTTTCCGCAAGTCCAGGGACGGCTTCCAGCTGCTCCACACCAATCCACACTTTACCGATATCCACCAGTGAACTAAGGAACTGATGAATGATGACGCCTGTCATAGCTGCGATTCCGACCTGTCTGCGATTGCGAGGATCACTGACCATACGTCCTGCGACATACATGGCAAAGGAAAAGGTAAGGAATTTCTCCAGCTCGCCCAGTCCGCCAAATTGCCCCAGCATCAGCTCACCGAAGATCACTTCGCCAAGAGCCGCACCAAGGGCAGCAATCATGGGGTGGAACAAAATGCAAAGTGTCAGCGGAATGAAGGCAAAGTACTCAACAGACAATTCAATCGGTCCAAGCTGGAGCTTGGGAATAAGCTCTGTGAACATGTTGGACAAGCCGTACAGTGACATGGATAGCACAAACACCATCATTTTCTGTGAAGACGTCAGCGTATAACGCTCAGTCATCTTCTTCATCGATACATACCTCCCTGAAAGTTGGTGATCATCATAGCCACAGTCTAGGGGCAGAGTATTAACGGGAAAGAAGATATTTGTAAATCGGATGTAATTTTTATTACACATTAAGATGTTAATGAAAAAAATATTACATACATAACCCACTTATTATTCTCTCAACTGATATACTGAGTGCAGAGCGAGAAAAGGAGTGCATACGGAATGAATTTGTTTACTCATAAAGAACAGCTGTCGCCAGGTCATCTGAAAATTGCTGATTTTGTTGAACGCAATCCGGAAGAGATTCTGTTCATGACGGAACAGGAGATTGCCGACAGGCTGGGGGTCAGTATTGCGACCGTATCCCGTTTCTGGCGGGCGGTTGGATATGACAATGCCAAAGCATTCAAAATCCGGCTTCGTACATCCGAAGACACTACACCTGCCCTTAAATTAAATAAAACCATATCCCGCATGGATACGGACAGCCTTCCCGTTCAGTTACTGGAGGCCTCCGTCAGCCATTTGCAGGAGACGTTATCCCATATGAAGCAGGGGGATCTGGAGCACGCAGCAGCGATCCTTGCTGAAGCACGAAGAGTATATGTGTATGCTCCAGGGCCTTCCGCTGGTTTGGCGGAATTATTGTCCTTTCGGCTATCCCGATTCGGATTGACGGTCATCCACCTCGCCGGAGGTGGCCATGAATTATTGGAATCACTGATGCATATGCAACGGGAGGATGTTGTGCTGCTGATGTGTTTTACAAGACTCTTGCCTGAAGCAGAGGTCATTCTGGATTATGCCAGAGATACAGGCAGTAAAGCCGTACTTGTAACAGATCGGGAAGACCTCTTATATGGATTGGGGACGGAGTTATCTTTTTACGTTAGTAGAGGGGAGCTTGGCGAATTTCATTCCATGGTTACTCCACTACTGTTAATGGAACAACTGGTGCTGGCGGTGGGATTGATGCAGAAGGACCATGCGCTGTCTAAGCTGGAGCGGCTCGCTGACTTGCGCAGTCGGTACGCAGATAAATTGCCGCGAGACTGATGGATGAAACAGGTAGCGTAATATACAGAGACGACTACTGATAACATCAAATCTATGGAAGGTTATACCATAATTAGGGGCGGTTAATCCGCTCCTTTTTGTGTTAGAATTTGCTCATGAAAAATATTGTTTAGACAGTTAGTTTATTGGGTATAAAAAGTCAAGCCGTAACGAATTGTTAGAAATTGATTTGGGAGTGATCCAATTGACTGCAATTGGAGTATACAATAATAGAGTCGTCTCTATTCAGTTGAATACATAATTGCACTACAACAGGAACTGCCAGAATGAGAACGGTTTAATCATGGGAAGAAGTCAGGGAGTGGGGATCGCTTTGCCTATAGTAGATGTGGAAAAAAAAGATGTTGTTACCGATGCGCTGGTCATTAAGGCCATGGAGAAAAGTCTGGCTATCATTCGATTCGATATGGATCGACGGGTTACGTATGTAAATGAAGTTTTTGCCCAGACGATGGGCTATTCCGTAGCTGAGATGTATGGCATGCAGCATGAGCAATTTTGTTTCGACGAATTCGTGAAAAGCCCTGACTATAATGCGTTTTGGAGTAGTATTTTTAACGGTACTAGCTTCCAGGATAAGGTTGAACGCAAGGATGCAAAGGGAAATCCCGTATGGCTTGAAGCGACATATATGCCCGTCTATGATGAATTGAATCAGAATATATTGGGTGTGTCCAAAATAGCTACAAACATCACGACCCGTCAGAATAATATTTCAGCTGTAGTTAATGAACTGAAGACGATGTCACATGATCTGAACGAACATGCTGATATCGGCATTGAGCGAAGCCGTGAGCTGATGTCCAGTATCACGTATATATCTGAAGTTTCCGCCCACAACCGAGCGACACTGAATCATTTGCAAGAACAGGCACGTTCTATCCAGGGAGTTGTTAAAACGATTCGCGAAATTGCGTCGCAGACCCAGCTTCTGGCCCTGAACGCTGCGATTGAAGCGGCACATGCAGGCGAATATGGGCGCGGGTTCGATGTTGTAGCCAAGGAAGTACGCAAACTATCGGCTATGGTCGAAAATTCCATTAATGAGATTCGGGATAGTGTGAATGGGATAACCAAAGAGATTACGAACATTTCTGGCGGAACACAGAAGGTTGAAGGCTACGTGGAGCGAAGTCAGCAGCAGATCGAGGTGGCGTTGAATGATTTTACAACCATTGCGGCGTCTGCACATCTACTTGATGAGAAGGCGCAACACGTAACCAAAATCGTATAGATAAGGTAAACTCCAATAACCCCTAGGGAAGCGGGTGCCAATAGAGGCATCTGCTTTTTTGTTGTTCAAAAAAACGGGAATTATTGTGAGCAATCGGGGAAACAATACTCTGGAATACCTGCAAGTTCATAGCGCAGAGAAATGTTGGGGTGAGGGTGATGTGGTCAACGATTTGGTCGTACGTGCCGGAGTGGCCCATATGGTTACAGGCTTTTTTGTTATGTGTCATTCCGCTATCGATTCTGAAAATAACCCGTTGGATTCGTTCTTCCGTGGATCAGGGAAGCTTCGCAATTTCTACAGATCAAAACCAAGGCAATAACGACGAGCAATCTGTATCATCAGGATCTGATGAGAACCAGGGTTTAGAAACAGGGCGTTATGCCAATATCAAGCTTACCGGGAATTATGTTACCGATTTAATTAGTTCAAAGGAGACCTTTGCTCAGAATGCTGATGTACATATTCGAGAGTTTACAATACGAGGCACGAATACAAGGGCAGCGGTCATGTATATTGATGGTCTTGTGGACCAGCAATTGATTGATGAGCATCTGATTACACCTCTGATGATCAGGGGTGTACCGGAACTGCAACAGGAGAGCTTCCTTCATCCAGCCGATATACATCAGATTAAGAACTATCTAAGTAATCAGCTTCTGCCTGTCAGCCAGATACAGGAGACCGAATCGTTACAGGAGCTGGCCTTGGGAGTACTTGGGGGTAAAAATGCACTCCTTGTGGATGGCATGCAAGGTGCACTGCTGATTGGCACACCCAAAGGAATAAGCCGCAACATTGAAGAGCCCTTGTCCGAAGCATTGCTTCGCGGGCCAAGAATTGGATTTACGGAGCATCTCAGTGACAATACAGGTATACTGCGACGCTTCGGAAGCAATCAGAGTTTGTTTATTCAGAAATTTGAAGTGGGTACCCGGATCAAGAAGGATCTTGCTATCGCGTATATAGAGGATATTGCCGATCCTGAGCTTGTGGCAGAGGTCCAGAGGCGCATAGAAGGATTGGATATGGATGTCATGCTGGAATCCGGTTATGTGGAGCAGCTAATTGAAGACGATGAGCTGAGTCCGTTTCAACAGATCCAAAACACGGAAAGGCCAGACCGCGTAATCAGCGGAATGTTAGAGGGACGTGTTGCCATACTGCTTGATGGTACACCGTTTGCCTTAATTGTGCCCGCAACCTTCAGCATGCTGCTGCAATCTCCTGAGGATTATTATGAGCGCTGGATACCAGGCACATTTCTGCGCATGCTTCGTTTTCTGGCAGCCATGATTGCGCTATTTGCTCCTGCCTTGTACATCTCCTTTATTTCATTTCATCCTGGTCTGATTCCCACGAAGTTGGCATTGACCATTATTGAGACGCGAAATGGTGTACCGTTTCCTTCCATTATTGAAGCACTCATTATGGAGACAGCCATTGAAATATTGCGTGAGGCTGGTATCCGTCTGCCCAAACCGATCGGTCCGGCGATGGGCATCGTCGGTGGTCTCATTATCGGGGATGCAGCCGTACAGGCCGGTATTGTCAGTCCATTTCTCGTCATCGTAGTTGCGGTAACGGCGATCTCCTCATTTTCCATCCCTACCTATAGTGCTGGAATTACACTGCGAATTTTGCGTTTTACAGGCATGTTCAGTGCAGCGGCGCTTGGATTATTCGGGGTGATTATGTTCTTCCTGCTTATTTGCAGCCATCTCGTGCGCCTGAAAAGCTTTGGGGTTCCCTATGTCAGCCCAGTGGTTCCGTATAGCTTGAGCGAATGGAAGGACTTGCTGATCCGTGCACCATTAAAAATGATGAGGCGGCGTCCGCGCATGATGAACCCTACCGATCCGGATCGCAAGAAATAGATGAATAGCAAGATTAACATAAACATTTTAAACCAGAGCAAAGAGGTGATAACGTGAATCGTCCCACGGATAAGCTGACGACAACCCAGACCGGAGTCATGATTATCAATTACATGCTGGGCGCTGGGATTTTGACACTTCCGCGTACTACGGTTGAGGCGGTAGACACACCGGATGTCTGGATCTCCATCATCATATCCGGGCTAATCGCCACGTTTATCGGCATTATGCTCGTCATCCTGTGCCGACGATTTCCTGGCAAAACGGGTTTTCAGTTTGTTCAGGAAATAACAGGTTCATGGATTGCTTTTATACTGGGAGCGGTTGCGATTATCTATTTTCTGGTCATTTCGGCATTTGAAATTCGGGTCATGGCAGAAGTAACCGGACTTTATCTGCTGGAAGGAACACCGGTCTGGGCTATTGTTATGGTCTTCATGTGGGTGGGCATCTATTTGAACTCAGGCGGTCTTGGTGCAGTAGCACGTTTATTCGAGATTATTTTGCCCATCACACTTATCATTTTTGTCATTGCGATTTTGCTTAGTAGCAAACTGTTTGAAATTAATAACCTGAGACCCGTATTGGGAGAAGGGATTATGCCGGTATTCAAGGGACTTAAGTCAACTTTGCTTGCGTATACGGGCTATGAAGTGATGTTTGTCATCATGGCTTATATGCAGCACCCGCAAAAAGGGATCAAAGCGGTAATGTGGGGTACGCTCGTTCCGACAGGCATCTACTTAATTACGGTAGTTATGGTAATCGGAAGTCTTTCCATTGAAGGCATGAAAACTCGAACGTGGCCTACCCTGGATCTGATGAGAAGCTTTGAGCTACAGGGATTGATCTTTGAGCGTTTTGAATCGCTGCTGCTCGTGATCTGGATCATGCAAATCTTCTCGACCTTCTCGATCACACACTATGCAGCTACCGTTGGCTGTGCCCAGTTGTTCAAAAGCAAGAAAATTTTACCTGCCATGTTTATCCTGTTGCCTGTAATTTATATCATTGCCTTAATTCCCAAGGATGTGAACGAAACATTTCAACTGGGGGATGCGGTGGGTAATTTATCCATTTACCTATTTGGAATTCTGCCTACAGTCCTGCTGTTGATTAGCATCCTCCGCAAAAAAGGAGGGAAGTACGCATGAGTCGCAAAGTCAGATTAGCGCTATTGCTGCCTGGATTAATGCTGCTGTTGTTTACCTCTGGATGCTGGAGCAGCAAAGAGATTGAGGATCTTAGTGTGTACGTGGGACTGGGTATTGATGTTGCCAAAGAGACAGAATTTGAGAAGAGTGTGAATGAACAGGGTGGACACTATCCGAAAAGGAATAATATCACAGCTACGGTTCAGATTGTTCCTAAGGGATCATCCAAGGAAGAGAGCCAGCAAGGATCCCCTGGAGCAGGGAAGTCCTATTTTAACGAACAATTAACAGGCGATTCAGTTATACAGATATTTCGTCAGTTCTCTCTGAGAAGAGACCGGCCGCTGATTGGACATCATCTGAAAGTCATCGTGGTGTCCTCCGAGGTGACCCGGAAATTCAGACTGGATCAACTGCTTGATTTTGTGTTGCGTGATAATGATATTCGGCCAAGCTGTCTGGTTGTTGTCAGTGATCGCAGGGCACTGGATGCATTGACGTCCAACGATCCCAGTGAGATTCCTTCATTCTACCTTACCGGACTTGTGGACAATGTGTATCGTACCAATAAAATTCTGCCACCAGTCTCACTCGCCAAATTGGATGCAACCATGCAATCAGGGTCGAGCTATTTGCTGCAAAATGTCATCTCCTATGAGGGGGAACACAAGTTTTCGGGAGCGGCCATTTTTAGCGGGAAAACGAACCGATGGATCGGAAGTCTGAATCAGACGGACATGGAGGGACTATCCTGGGTACAAGGAAAAGCGAAAGGTGGAGTCGTTAAGACGTATACACACAAAGACGGCAGCACTATAACCTACGAGATTAAACACATAAAATCGAAAATTATTCCCACAGTTAAGGGGGACGATATTTCATTTCATGTTCAAATTGAATCAGACGGCTGGTTTATGGAAAATTGGACAGCTCCGGAAGCGCATGGTTCTGAGCATTATCTGGATGGTCTGGAGAAGGACTTCGGTCATATGGCTGAACAACAGGTAGATCAATTGCTTCACAAAATGCAGGATGTCTACAAGGTGGATGCAGCAGGGTTTGGCGATAAGCTGCGAATCAAATATCCACGGGTATGGAAGAAAATTAAAAATAACTGGGACGAAACGTTTAGTGAAATTCCGATCACGTATGATATTAAAGTTAAAATCACAAATCAGGGATCATCGACGGAATAAGGGGACATTCTTTTTGTTTTTCTGATCGCTGCAATTAGTTTGAATTGTGCCTACGGAAGTGGTGACGGAAGCGGTAGGTATCTGATCCGTGGGGACCCAAAGCTAATTTTTGAGAAGTGACTTATACAACATGTACAGAGAAGAGCCCTCTCTATCCGATAAAGGATTGTAGAGGACTCTTTCTGCGTGCTTTTTCGATGGACACAAGCCTAGAATCTCTTTACTTAATTGAGGATAAGCGGATTGCCACCAGCTAATGAGCTTAACCAATTATTTGTTCTCCACTGAAATGGAACCCAAGGAAGTCTGTATGGAGAGCAAAGGGCCGCCGCCATTAATGTCTGTTTTTCCCTTTGCCGCACCCGAGACTTTGCCCAAATCTGTCGCTGTTTTCAACGTGTATGCAAGGTTGGCTGGGAGAATGGCTGTGACCGTGCCTACTTCTGTTGAAGCTTTAAGCTGGCTTCCTTCGGCAAGGTTGTTCAGATCGAGACGAATAGTGCCTGCATCGGATGTAATCGATGATTTTCCGTCCACTTCAACTTCGGCAAGTTCAATCGATCCCGTATTGTTGGATATATCATAACTGCCTTTCAGACCGGTGAGTGAAATAGTGCCTACCTCGGTGGATATCTCATACTCCGCGACTTGGGCAGGAACTTCCACAACATAGTTAACAGTAAAATGGGAGTTCCCCAGATTTTTGTTGGCCCAGGACCATATATCCGTTCCATCCTGTCCCTTGGCTTGAAGCTGGACGGACGTCCTCTTTCCTTTGGTTATCAAGGAGAATTCCGCATTCTGGCCGAGTTCTTCCAGCGTAGATTCACCAGAACGATTGTTTAATGCCTGAAGGGTTGTGCGGACATGAAGCCCGCTGTCTTCACTGCGACGTATCTCAATATTTCCAACGGAATTTTCAATAATCAGTGTATTGGAAACCTCCTGCAGGCTTGCTTCAGCAAGCTCCTTGTCTATGGCGTTGCTGCTAATCAACTTCATCCATCCGGACTCTGCACCTTGTGAAGTGCTGCCTTCGGATGGTGATGTGATGGGGTTATTCGTGCATGCAGCCAACAGACTGACTGAACTCAGGGCAACCAGAAGCTTTTTGTATACTCTTCGCATGTTCTTGTCTCCTTCATCCTTCATATGTTCATGTATTATTCAACGACCAGGATACGTGGGGATGCATCTCGGATCACTCTCGAGGATACCCAGGAGCCAAGAGCTGCGGCAAGAATACTTAGACAAGCAAAGATTATAATGCCTCCCCAGTTCAAAATGAGAGGAATCTGTACAATCCCGTATCCCGATAGGACTTTTTCAAGCAGACGCGGCAGCACATACACACCGACAACGACTCCAAGTACTGCGCCGATGGCGGATAGAGCTGCAACGCCCATGGCAACGGACAATCGAATTCTTCTAGAAGTCATGCCTATGGACTTGTAAATACCGTAGGTTTTGCTTTCTTTACGAATACTGATTCGGCAGGTACTAAAAATGATGATAAACGTAACGAGAATAAACAACAGACCGATGAGAGCCATGGGGTAAACGAAAATGCTTGCAGCTTCAGCATATACGGAATCAAGCAGGGTTTTCTGCGTGACGATGGAAGCAGAGTCTTTGAATTGTTCGTTTAACTGCTGCGCAATGGTCTCTGCCTGCGATGGATCATTGACATTGATAAAGGCTACATTGACATCCTCATAATTGGGGTTCACACTTCGCACAGCATCAACGGTAATACGCCCAGATACAGACAGGTTGGAGATAGCCTGGTAGACGCCTGTGATCATGAACGTACGCTGTTCACCCTCGATATAAAGGTCGATCAGGTCGCCCAAATCCTTGTTCAACATGCGTGCAACACCTACACCAATCGAAATTTCATTTTCACGTTCAGGATTGGTACCTCTCAATGTTTCGAACCCAAGCTCTTTGTAATTCCCATCAAGTACACTCAGGTAGAGACTGGTGGATTGGCCGGCCATTTTCGCTGATGACTCGGGACTGACGACCCCTGTGATGTTCCCTTGCCAGCCCACATTTTTGATGCGAGGGTCCTCTTCCAGCACCTGCTTTAACTCATCCTTGGGGAAGGTAGATTTGTTCACAACGACGGCGGCGATGTTAGCATTGTCGTAGCCCCACTTGGCAGCTGTCTGATAAATTCCGGTAATGCTGGTCAGTACAACATATCCAAGGACAAGCACAGAGGCAGCCATCGTGGTTAACAGCAGCATCAGAACAGAGCTCTTGGTATTCTTGATCAGATTTCGAATGCCAATGACGGCGGCTACTGGCAGCCGGGCAAATCCAACCCGGTTGGCTAGAGGCGAATTCATTCGTCGGGCCAAGCGGGTATTTTCTGTTTCCGACATACCGTAGCGGATGGCTTGAACAGGCTCGATGCTGCGCGCCTTTTTGGCGTATAACACAACGAATAATATTACCAGCGCAAACAGCAGTATGCCGACTAACATGGCTGCTCCGATGCCTTCCATCGGTACATCTCCATTGCCAGTTCGCAGAGAAGACACAGAAATGTTGATAATGAATTTGGATACAAACACGCTCAGCGCCAGTCCTGGAATAACGGCAATGATGGACAGCAAAGCATATTGAATAACATAGGTACCGATTGTTCTCCCGGAGGTCAATCCCAGTGATTTCAGAATCCCTATTGTTTTGTAGTTGGCCAGAATGGCATCCGAAATGGTAAATCCAATGGTGATGAGAGCGATAACCATCATGACAGCACCCAGGAAAATCATAATGAATCCAATAATCTGATTGATAATCAGATAGAAGGAAGAGATACTCTCAAACTCCATCTTGGTTTCCAAGAAAGGGGTAGGGGTCTCACTGTTGTAACGATCCCAATAGCTGGAGTTGGTTCGATAATCATCAAAATGGATACCCATCATATAATTATCTTTTCCTGCGAGTGCCTGGAAGTCATTCTGGTAGTCTGTACTGTTCATCCAGATCCTTGCCGCATTGGTGAATGGTGCACCGTAAGGTACATCGACTACAATCGCGGATACCCGAAGATCAAGCGCGGAGGACCCTGTTTTGAAATTAACGGTATCTCCTACGGCTATATCATAGGCATTCGCCATTGAAGTGGGAATCCATACGCTCCCTTGTTCGGGAGCCGAACTCTGCGCACCACTCGAAAAGATCAGTTCATCGACGGCCCAGGGCGGCTGAGGGGTATTCATCATGTACAGATAAAGGTTGGGAATGTCCATGCCTTTGAAGGCGATTCCGGACAAGGTACGATACGTGAGCAAAGGTGAAACCTCAACTCCGTCCTGTTCAGCCCACCAGTCATAGACGGCTTTAGGATCATTCAGTCCTTTATCAAACGTCAATATTTGATGGGACCCGTTGGTCCGGCTGTGCATTTCGTTGAACAGATTACCCGTGTTGGCCAGAATAATAACCGCAGTGGATACCAGAAGTGTAGACAGCAAAATGAGCAGGGTGATAAACAGATTCTGTGTCTTATTTTTGCTCAGGTAGGAAAGGCTCAGTTTCAACATAGCAGCCATAAATTACTCCTTTCCCGACACAAACGCGAAGACCATCGATTCCCGATTCTGGATCTGGTGTTCGTCATATTTGTCAAACTCGAGAATACCTCCAACCTTGCCATCCCGGATAAAGATCAGACGATCCGCCCGGCAGGCTGCCTTGATATCATGCGTAACCATCACAACAGACTGTCCCTTACGGTTGATATCGGTCAGGATATCCAGCACGGCTTTCCCGTGCTCATAGTTGAGGCTTCCCGTGGGTTCATCTGCCAAGATGATGTCCGGTGAATTGATCAGCGCACGTGCAATAGCTGCTCGTTGCTGCTGGCCACCCGAGGTTTGGGAGGGGAGACGGCTATTCTGTCCGTCGATATCCATTGCCTTCATGAGGTGGGTGGCACGTGCCTTGACCTCACTTTTTTTGCTTCCGGCAATGTAACCTGGCAAGGCGATGTTGTCCTGGATGGAAAGATCGGGCACCAGATTGATACTTTGGTAGATGTAGCCGATTCTACGGGTACGGAATTCGGATATTTCCCGCTCACTATAGGCGTCAATACGCTGATCCTGAAAATAAACCTCGCCGGCTGTTACTTGGTCTAGTCCGCTTAACAGATAGAGCAGCGTTGATTTGCCTGAGCCGGAATTACCCATGATGACAGTGAAGTCCCCTTCATAAATATCAAGATCGACGTTGCGAATGGCATGATATTGCTCGCTTCCAGTATTATATGTCTTGCATAAGTTTTGAGCGCGGATAATGGATGTTTTGGTCAAACAGATCACTCCCGATTGTAATATAGGGTTCATTCTAAAGGAGGGATATTGATGAAGCCTTATCAAATTATGAATAAAGTATTACAGGCACCATACGGACAGACAGGGTCTCTTATTCGCTCAGCAGATCGGGAGATTAAACTGAAAGATTGTACCCTGTCCTTCTTTGCTTGAAAAGGAGATATGTCCCCCGTGCGCCTCAATAATGCTTTTGCAGATAGACAAACCTAGGCCTGTCCCTTCGTGAGCGTTTCTGTTTGACCAGGAAGTCTGGCCTTTAAAATAACGTTCAAAAACAAAAGGCATGTCCTGTGCACGTATTCCCTGACCTGAATCAGCGATTGTAACGTTGAGTTGGTCGGCTTCCAACTCTACATTTATACGAATGGCGTCTCCTGGAGAAGTATGCTTAAGAGCGTTCGAGACTAGATTGGAAATGACTTGTTCAATTCGAATAGGGTCCATTTGGATTAATACATTTGGAATGTTTTTGGGTGCTTCATAAATCATTCCACTCGTTAGAACAACATGTCCAATCGGTTTTAACATACGCTCAAAGGTGGGGCTGCTATATACTTCATAAGGCTCCACCGATATCTGGCCCAGCTCCTGCAATGCATGAACAAGCAGGTCCTCGACAAGACGAGCTGTTTTGTCCGTATTGGTCTGCATGACTTTCATATACTCCATCAGAGTTTCTTTATCGGAGCATATTCCTTCCAGAATAGCTTCTATGTAGGCTTTTACTGTTGTAATCGGTGTTTTGATATCATGAGAAATATTGGTAATGAGTTCTTTTTGCGCAGTTTCCTGCCGGATACGAAGTTCGCTTAAATGCATAATTTCTGTACGCATCAGATCAAACATGGCGTATAGTTCGCTCATCTCATCCATGCGGTTATACTGTACCGGTTCATTATATTGTCCTTTGAGAATGGATTCGGCATGTTTCTTCAACTGATGAATGGGGGAGAGCAGCTGTGTCTTAAATTTTCTCTTCATCAACACTAGATAAATGCCAAGAACCATAGAGGTGATCAAAAGCGTACCCAAAATAAAGAAAGGGAATATCACCGTTTCTTTCACCATAACCATTGCCTTAGGAATCGTGAAGAGGGCATTGCCAATCTGGCTTCCTTCGGGACCAGCCATAACAGGGAAAGCGATGTTAAGCGAATCGTTTCCGTTCGTGGCCTGTACGGCATGATTCAGATCATAATGCAGGGCTGATCGCAGATTGACTTGTTTTCCTTCGGAGGTGGGAGAAGAGGACAGCAATATAGTCCCATCCAATCCAACATAAGAAAGCTCTACCCCGTTTTCCTTGACGATAGAAAGAAGATTTTCTCGTACTCTTGTTTCCTGCAGGAGATGAATATTCTGTTCCAGGTTAAGCAGGATGGGGTTAACCCGGAGACGGACTTGCTGGATGGACACAGTAGACTCAGTCGAATTTCTGGTTTCAAGCAGATTAAGAAATAAAACCAGACTGCATCCGACCAGAATAATCAGGAGGATGAATGTCGTTTTGAGCCATCGTGCGGACCATGTGTTTAGTGACAAGTTGCCTCCTCCAATCTTTGCCTATTCATGATTGAATTTGTATCCGACGCCCCAGACGGTCTTTAGAACAGCAGGATGGGAAGGGTCTGCCTCAATTTTTTCTCTTAGTCTGCGAATATACACGGTCACCGTATTTTCATCTCCGTATGCAGCATATCCCCAGATCGCATCCAGCAATTGAGACTTGGAGAAGACCTGGTTTTTATTGCTCGCCAGATAATGCAGCAGCTCAAATTCCTTGGCGGAAAGAGAAACCTCGTTACCGTCTAGGGTAACTTTATAGGCTTTCTTGTCAATTTCCAGGTTAGCCAAACGTAGCAGATCTGTTCTGTCCCGCTCGCTCGCTAAAGTTAAACTGTCATATCGTCTAAAGTGCGCATTAATTCGTGCGAGTAATTCGCTCAGGGAGAAGGGTTTGGTCATATAGTCATCCGCCCCGAATCCCAGGCCGAGTACCTTGTCGGTATCACTGCCTCGTGCACTCAATATGAAAATGGGAATGTTGTTTCTCCGCCGAATTTCCCGGCATACATCGATCCCGTCCATATCCGGAAGCATGATGTCCAGAATAATATAATCCGGCTGCAACATGTCCATCATCTGCAACCCGTCTTGTCCATTGCTGGCCACTGCGGCTTCATACTGATTTTTGGTCAAATAATCTCGCAAAATGCGCGAAATATCATGTTCGTCTTCGATAATTAAAATTTTACGTTTGGTTTCCATTGAAATCTCTCCAAATAGTAGAGTGGTAGTGTATAAGACTATCCTATGTATGAATCTGTAAGAATACTATATTTTAACTATACAGGTTTGTTTTCGTGAAGTCATGGGAACTACAAGAGGTTTTTTTGAAAGAAAGCAGCCGATTGAAATCAGCTGCTTTCATTATAAAGAAGGAAGAGGATCGAGCCACAACTACACTTATAAATGCTCCAAATCGATGGATTGATGGGCCTGGGATTTGAGATATTCAGCCGGGGACATTCCAAAGTGGGATCGGAATACCCGGTGAAAATAGGAATAGCTTGCAAAGCCGCATGTTTCGGCAATATGCTCTAGAGTCATATCGCTGTACTTCATACGCTCCAAGGCAGCGTTCAGCCGAATCTCAATCGCATACTGGATCATCGTTTGGCCATAGTGCTCCTTGAACAATCGCACCGCACGAGACAGGCTTAGTCCTGCGTAGCGGGCGGCTTCTTCGAGTTTGAAGGTCACAGTGGCATGCTCTTCAATGAATCGTTTCAGCTTCAATGTCGAGGAAACAGAACGATCCGTCTGGATATTCTCCTTGATGGCCCGATCGATATACAGACACAAACCACGCAGCAGTACGTCATTCAGTTCTATATTTTCCTCCAGCGGTCCACGGCGTTTCTCCAGGAGCATACTGCGCCAGAGACTGACCAATTTATCATCCAGCCCGATGTGGCTCACTGTGGAACGGTGGTAACGCTTCCACCAGCTATCAATCCAATCCCCTTCACAGAACAAATAATAGTCTCCGCTGGACAATCGGCCCTCCTTGTGAGGTTCTTCAACCACGAGATAGTAGTCGTCTCCGGGTTTGAGTAGCAGTAAATCCCCGCCAGTCATCTTAAATTCTTCATCCTGCACATATACCTTGCAAGATCCTTCGGTTTGCAGACGGAACAGATAAGTCTGCAACTCGCCCTTCATATTATGATTAAACGCCTTATAGTGATAGGAATAGTCACAGATCAGTACTGAGGTTTCCAAAAGATGTAATCCTCCAAATTTAAAAATTTGATCAGATAGTTCATGTTCTGACGATATTGTATATGTTCATTCTAGCCTGTTTTGCGTTAGGATGATACCAGATAGAGCAATGAAAGCAAATTTGAGAGCAGAGGTGCATCTATTATGAAAAAACTTAATATTGGTTTGCAATTGTTTACACTCCGTGATGAAACTGCAGCAGATTTCCGTGGAACTTTGCGCAAAGTAGCAGAGCTTGGTTATGAAGGTGTCGAATTCGCCGGATATGGTGACATTCCTGCCGAAGAAATGAAAGCGCTATTGGATGAGCTTGGACTAAAAGGTTTTAGCAGCCACGTTTCATTACATGCTATGCGTGAAGATCTGCAACAACAAATCGACTACCTCAAAACTATTGGGGCTCAATATATGATCTGCCCTTACCTGATGCCTGAAGATCGTCCAGAGAATGCAGAAGGCTGGACAAAACTGTTCAACGAATTGCAACAATATGGTGCAGAAGCGACTAAACAAGGTCTGATCTTCGGTTATCATAACCATGATTTTGAATTCCACGGTCAGGTTGGCGACGAAAATGCCTTTGATGCAATGTTTGTTCAAACGACACCTGAAGCGGTTCAAGTGGAAATGGACGTATGTTGGGTGCAATTTGCTGGACAAAATCCGATTGAGTATATCAACAAATATGCAGGTCGTCTGCCGTTGCTTCACTTGAAAGACTTCAGTAAAGACGAACAGGGCCAAATGAAGACATTGGAACTGGGACAAGGTTCCGTTAATCTGCCAGCTGTTATTGAAGCGGCTACAAGTGCAGGTGTAGAATGGCTGATCGTGGAACAGGACGTTTGCCAGAATCCACCGCTTGAAAGCGTAGCCAACAGCCATAACTGGCTGAAACAGAATTACTTGAACCAATTCTAATTTATTTGTCAAAGGAGACATTTGTACATGAGTAAAATTAAAGTTGCTGTATTCGGCTGTGGAGCCATTGCCGAGCGCAGACATATTCCAGAGTACGCTGCCAATGAGAACGTAGAACTTGTCGCTTTTGCCGATCCGATCGTGGAGCGTGCGGAGAAGATGGCCGAAACTTACGGCGGTAAAGCTTACTCTAGCTACGAAGAATTGCTTGCAAGCGAAGAAGTGGATGCGGTCAGCGTTTGTACGCCGAACTACCTGCATGCTTCGATGGCCATTGCTGCTGCGAATGCCGGTAAACATGTACTGGTGGAAAAACCGATGGCGGTTACTACCGAAGAAGGCGAGCAAATGATTGAAGCTGCCAAGAAAAACGGTGTGTATCTGATGGTTGGACACAACCAACGTTTGATGCCTCCACACGTAAAAGCCAAAGAAATTCTGGACTCCGGCAAACTCGGTAAAGTCCTGAATTTCCGTACTTCCTTTGGTCATCCAGGTCCGGAAGGCTGGAGCGTAGACGGTGCAGAAAGCTGGTTCTTCCGCAAAGAAGAAGCGATTATGGGAGCCATGGGTGACCTGGGCGTGCACAAATCGGACTTTATCCGCTATTTGCTGGATGATGAAGTATCCGAGGTTGCTGGTTTCATCAGCACACTGCACAAGGAAAACACCAAAGTGGACGATAACGCAACATGCCTGCTTCGCATGAAGAGCGGTGCAATCGGTACGCTGGTAGCGAGCTGGACACAATACAGAGCAGGAGATAACAGTACGGTTCTGTGGTGTGAAAATGGTGTGATGAAGATCGGAACGGTAGATGGTGACGAGGTTATCGTTGAGCTGACTAACGGCACGGTTGAAACATACAAAGTTGGCGCAATGTCTACCAACGAGAAACAAGTACCAAGCGGCGTTATTGATGCTTTTGTAGAATCGATTGTAACGCAAACACCTCCAAGCATTTCCGGTGAAGAAGGTCTGCGTTCCCTGCAAGTGATTCTGGCAGCATTTGAATCCGAGAAGACTGGTCAAATCGTGAAGCTGTAATCGTAACGATATCATCGTCATTACTTAAAAAATCTGACTATCTCATATTAAAAAGGGGCTTACCTCCAGAGAAATATTTCTGGCGGGTAGTCTCTTTTTATTACTTTTTCATGACAGCCAGATGGGTAGAATCCGTAATAGAGGACAAGTCTGGACCCGAAGTTTGGCGATTTGCTGATCCTAGCGAAAAGCGATTATTGATCCTGCCTGCGGCATGGCTACAATGGTTGAATGGTTAGCTGGCATTCCAAAAAGGACTGACCACTCCGCTACATCGCGGAAGAGTCAGTCCTTTCACCATCAAGATTGAATTAAAAGTGTATGCCAGTTTTACACGCTTGGTTTTACATTACTGCCCAAATCCAGCCAATCGAGTTCTTCACGAGTTAGTGTGATACGAGAACCTTCGTCACAGGAGAGCAATTCTGCCTGATTCTGGGCACCTATCAACGCACAGGTTGGAAACGGCTGATTCAATACATAAGCGAGAGCAATCTGGATGGGGGAAGTCTTTTTCGACTCGGCCAATTGTTCAGCACGGTGCAAACGTTCCCAGTTACCGTCACTGTAAAACACACGAACCAGATCTTCATTGTCCCGAACTTCAGGTGTGAATCGTCCGGTAAAGAAGCCACGAGCCTGGGAAGACCAGGACAGCAAAGGAAGCTTGGTGCGTTCATGCCATGCCAGTGTTTCATCGTCTGCCGATACACAGCCGGCCCAGAACGGTTCATTCGCTTTGGCGAGACTGAGATTCGGACTGCTGAATGTAAAACCTTTCAGACCGTTAGCAGCTGCATATGCATTAGCTTCTTCTAGCCGCTGCCAGGTCCAGTTGGAGGCGCCGATCGCGCCGATTTTGCCGGATTCAATATGTTCGTTCAATGCTTCGAGAATCACTCCAACGGGTGTGTTGGGATCGTCCCGATGCAGGGCATATAGCTCCACATGTTCCGTTTGCAGCCGTTCCAGACTGGTTAGAAGGTCACTGCGGATAGCATCAGCGTTAACGCGTGGGCCATTCTGGTCATGATGCGCACCTTTGGTCAAAATAACGATCTCGTTACGGTTACCCCGTTCCTGCATATAACGTCCGAGCACTTCTTCACTCTGCCCGCCACAATAAATATGCGCGGAGTCAACGGTATTACCGCCAATCGCCAAGAATGCATCCATGTTCGTAGCTGCTTTCTCATAGGAATCATGGTAAAAATAATCGGTTCCTTTAATCAGTCGGGAGATAGGTTTACCTGCACCAGCAATTTCAATGTATTCCATAATTCAGTTCATCCTCTCTACTTATAGTGTAATGCGTGTACGTTCTTCCGCTGAACGAAGACAAGCTTCGAGTACTTTCATATTGGCTATAGCATCGGATGGATCGAAGCGCAGAGCTTTACCTTGAAGCACAGCTCGTGCCATATCGTCGCCCTGGAGGGAGTAGTGATTGACCTGTGGGACTTCAATCTCCTTACGCTCACCGTCAACAGTTACGAAGAAGTTGGAGCTGCGATCCCTATTGCTGATAAAGGCAGAAGGAACCTCAATGATGCCATCTGTTCCAAGTACCTCCAGTGTGTTGCGGAAGGCTGCCCACATGCTGCTGTCAAAGGTGACGCCAATATGATTGTCGAACTCAAGCAAGCCGGAAGCCATCATATCCACATGATCATGTTCAGGGGAGAACATGCCAATGACGGTTGCCGCCGAAGGCTCTTGGCCAAGTATCAAGCGTGCTGCACTGATGGAATAACAGCCGATATCATACAGCGAACCGCCGCCCCAATCACGTCGAAAGCGAACATTACCTGTTGAGCCTGAACTGTTGAACGAAAATGTACTATGAATGCCGCGGATCTCACCAATTTCTCCGCTGGCGATAATATCCTTAATCTGATCATAACGTGGATGATGTCGGTACATGAGAGCTTCAGCGAGATGCACACCAGCGTCTTCGCAGGCTTGCACCATTTCCCGAGCTTCCTGCTCCGTCAGTGCCAGTGGTTTCTCACACAAAATATGTTTACCAGCTTCTGCGGCACGGAGTGTCCATTCCCGGTGCAGATGGTTCGGAAGCGGGATGTAGACCGCATCAATGGAATCGTCAGCAAGCAAAGCTTCATAGCTGCCATAAGCTTGAGGAATGCCGAGTTTGTCAGCAGTTTGTTTTGCTTTTTCTTCATCTCGACTAGCAATGGCAGTCACTTCATTCAACTCGGATTGCTGCAAACCTGGAATAACGGATCCTACGGCAATGCTAGCGCTACCAAGAATTCCCCAGCGCAGTTTTCGATCTGAATTCATTTGTTGTTTCCTCCTATGAATGAATGTATATTGTGATTATAAGTAATAGATGAATGAATTAAAATGATAATATATTGAAATGAGTTAACACAATATTGTTTAGAAAAGAGAATGGGCCATGATGAGACAGACTGTATTGTTAACCCTACAGGATATTCCGTATTTTTGTTATCCAGAATCCGTTGGACTTTATGTCGACCACCCTGAGCACACCGTATTACGAGAGGCTGGCGCACTTAACAACTTCAATATTCACTACGTTGCTGCGGGCAAGGGCTACGTGGAAGTGGAGGGGGTAGTGCATGAGCTTCGTGCGGGTCAGGCTGTACTGTATTTCCCGTTGCAGCGGCAGCATTACTACAGCAGCGAAGATGACCCATGGGATGTGCGGTGGGTTCATTTTTACGGTGAACGGCTGCATGATTATATGATTGAGCGGGGGTTGCATCGCAACCTGTTGTGGACGCTGCGGCAGCAGGCTCCATGGGAAGAAGCGCATATGGCCCTACTGAATGAAGCCGAGCAGAACCGGATGCTGCGTCCTGCCCAACTATCTACCCTGACCTACGCTGTGCTGGCCGAATTCGTGCAGCATGCTGTTCCACTGAAAAGCACACGCACAAGCAAGGCTGAGAGTCGTATCCTTGGACTGCTTCCACAGATGCAGCAGGAGGCATGCCAACCGTTTTTGTTACAGGATTGGGCGGATATGGCGGGTGTGAGTTCGTATTACTTTTGCAAAATGTTCAAGAGTGCCGTGGAAATGACCCCGATGGAATTTATAACCCGTTCGCGGTTGCAGATGGCGAAGCAGTGGCTGCTGGAACGGCCAACGGCCAACATTGGACAGATCGCAGAGGAGGCGGGGTACCCAAATGCCAGTTATTTTAACCGCCAGTTTTTAGCCCATGAAGGCATGACTCCGACCGATTATCGCGGGCTTTACCACAGTTAAATGTAATGATGTCCGTTTGTTTGATTCTGTGGAAATCTTCGACGTTTGACAGAGCGTTCAATCAAGTCTATTATAGATAAATTAAATCCGTATATAATGAGGTGCCCTCATGAAATATTCGAAAGCTACAAACTATGCCCTGCACACCATGCTTTTCCTGGTTGCAACCGAACCGGAACAACTGGTCAGTGTACATCAATTAGCTGAGATGCAAAAAGTATCTCCAACCTATTTGTCTAAAATATTGACCAAGCTGGTCAAAGCCGGCATGATCGAATCGACCTCGGGTGCCAATGGTGGTTATCGGCTTAGTCGGAAGAATCCGGACCCTTCATTTCTGGAGATTATCCATGCCATTGAAGGACAGGCTTCCCTGTTCGAATGCTCGCAGGACCATAACGAAGGCTGCCTGATTCAGCAGGTGATGGTTCGTGCGGAAGAAGAGATGGAGAGCTATTTGAACAATAAAAAAATGTCTGAGCTGGCTGCCCAGATGAAGGCTGCACATTCCGTATAATATATTTGCTTACATCTTAGATTTCTGGAGGGACAACACATGAGCCAAACAACCATCACAGGACTGGAACAACTGCTTGCACTGGAAAACATTCGGAACACCAAAGCTCGCTATTGCCGTTATATTGATACGAAGCAGTGGGATACATTAGGTGAAGTGTTCGCTCCGGATGCCGTAGCTGATTTCAGTACAGAAGGCAATCCCATCCCGGTATTAACAGGTCGCGACACCATCGTTCAAGTATTCCGGGATTTGGTGGATGTTGCCGTAACTGTGCATCATGTACATAGCGCCGAAGTTGAATTTGTATCCGAGAATGAAGCCAAAGTCATCTCTCCAATGGAAGATTGGGTGACGTTCCCTGAAGGCAATGACAATAAATCCTTTCACGGATTTGGACATTACCATGAAACGTTTGTCAAAATCGATGGCCAATGGCTCATCCAGCATACTAGCCTGAAGCGTCTTCGTCTGGATCTGTTTGAATAGTGTTTGTATTCATATAAATGAATATTGAAACGATGATAAACAAAACCCCAAGAGCGCTATAGCTGCGTCCTTGGGGCTTTGTTTTGTTCAAGCTTTTTCGTTCACTCAGGCTTGCATCCGAGGATCTGCTTAGAGTGAAAGGGTCTGACGTTTCTCTTTTGATAATTGTTGTGTGACAACAAGCATGCCTAATGAAATCAGAACGAGCAGTAGACATACCCAATAGGAATTTCGATATCCCCACGCTCCGGCTGTCCATCCCCCGACCAGACTACCAAATAATCTTCCCAACGTGGAGGCATTGGAATAGAGTGTTGACGCATAGCCGGGCATGGACGGAAGCAGATCCTGCATGTAACTGATACCGATAGCAGAGATGACGGCGACAAAGAATGCGAGCAATAGTTGTCCTGCCAGCAAGTGCCACAGTTCCGTGGAGAACAAAACAATGACATAATAAGCGGCACCCATCAAGGAGCCCCATAACATGAGTGAGCGGTTGGGATATTTAGAGGCGAGCAGACCCAAGCCTAACATAATCGGAATCTCGAGCCCCGCGCAAAGACTGGAGATCCAGCCAACTTCCCGGGTTCCCCCGCCCAGATGGTGAATAATGAACAGAGATGCATTCAGGTTATTCATCCAGTGTGCCATATATAGAAGTGTGGTAATGAGAAACGGCATGTAGATCCTTGCATCCTGATGCAATTTTATGTGTATGCCACCTGAAGATGCACCGATAGAAGGAGGCTCGGGAGCTTTTTTTAACAGAAAGAAAAATAATAACGCATTGATCAAAAAAATAAAACACGTTGAACTAAAAATACCGGTGTATCCAATATACGCAATCAGTAAAGTTCCGAGTAAAGGTCCTGTAATAAATCCCAGTGAAAACGCGGAGCGCAGGGTTGAATTGGCCACAGCATGATCGACGTCCGTTGCGGTATTGACCGCTTCTCTTGCAGCTGCGAACAATTGTGGCATGGCGGGAGATCCGAGCGCAGTCAGCACCGTCATATAGATAAATAATAAAGTGAAGTCGTGAATCCACAGATATCCGCCAAAAGCCAGAGCATTGCAAATCATGGCAGACACCAGAATTTTTTTGCGAGCCCCGGGTTGATCCGATCGTCTGGCGATCCAGGAACTGAACAGCACACCCGCCATAAGTGTTACTGCAGTGAATAATCCGAATGTTGCGATGGATACTTCAAGGCGGGTTGTAAAGTAGACCGCAAGAAAGGGCGCGCTGATTGAAATAGCCATACCTTGCAACAACATACAAACGAGAAACAGCCGGTATGTAGGGATACGAAATAGTGAATCAAACTGTTGAAGCTTCATGTGCGAAAGACATCCCCTTGATTTTATCATTTTCAAAATATCTATACGATCTGTTTATAATATAAGAATAACAGAGATAAAGTAATACGTATTGATACCTTATAGTCTAATAACAAACAAAAAAGCCAGAGATCAGACTCTATCGGTCCAATCCTGGCTTTCTTATATGAAGAATCTATTATAAGTAAGAACCTATATAACCTGCTTAGTGTGAAGCGATGGTTTTCTTCCGTGACTGCATTCTCAGATACACCTGGGAGAAAACAATGGATGCCAGAGCAACCACAGTCATGCCCCAGAAAATATTAGTATAAGCCGATGATAGTGGCAATTGCTGCATGGCTGTCAATGCCACGCCAGTTACGGCAACACTAAATGCTCCGCTGAAGAACTGGCTAAGCTGGAACAGTCCCATGCCTGCGCCTACCTGATCCATCGTCAGATTGCCCGACAACTCATTGGAGACACTCGTTGTCAGTGCAGAGAAGCCTACGCTAAGCAGAATGTATACGGCCATAATGGCATAGATGCTGTCGTCTGCAAATAGAGCAAACAATCCGGCCGCAGCGAGCAGCAACCATGGTGCGAACTTGAGCAGTTGTGTATTGCCGTGTCGGTCAATCATGCGGCCAATCCGATTGGATAACAGCATGGACACGATTGCACCCGGGAAGATGACAAGCCCGGACTGGGCCGGAGTCAGGCCATACAGATGTGCCAAAATTTGCGGTAGCAGGAACAGCGTTGAGAAGTTGTTAATATACGAGACAATCCCCAGTGAGCTGAGCATCATATATTTTTTGTTTTTGAACAGAGCCGGTTGCACAAAGGGATCAGCCGCACGGCGAATTCGTAGCCAGAACAGGACCAGTGCAGCCGCACCAATAACGAGGGTTACCCATTCACGTGAAGTCAGGAATAGCAGGACACCGGTTGTTCCAATCGCCAGTAACAGCGCGCCGAGCAAGTCGAATGACCCCTTTTGCGGCATCTCACTTGGAAGCAGTCTGAAAAATACAGGGATCAGAAACAAGGTTAGTCCAGTAACGATAAACAGATCATGCCATCCGAGGAACTGTGTAATACTGCCGCCGATCACAGGTCCAAGTCCAAGACCCAGTGAGCTGGCCGACATGACAACAGCCATGGATTTCCCCCGGCGGTCACTTGGAATGTAACGAGTAATAAGAACGATAGCTAGCCCTGGTACAGAAGCTGCACCCGCAGCCTGAATCAGACGTGCAATGAGCAGAAGGATAAAATGGTTACTGAAGAAACCAAGAACGGATGCCGCACCAAGCAGTGTAAGACCGGTCGTAAACAGGGTGCGAATCGGAATAAAATCCGATAGACGTGAGAACGTGATCGAGGAAATAGCAAAAACGATGGAATAACCGGTGACAATCCAGGAAGAAGAGACAGATGAGAGCATAAATTCAGCTGCAATTTTGGGTAGGGCCAGATTGAACATCATCGTATTCATAACGACAAGCACAACCGTGAAGCCAAGCAGACTTACGATTAACCCTTCCTGTATTCCTGCTGTCCGTTCCCCAGATGATGCAGTTGCGGTGTTGTTCATAAAAACCTCCTAGATTGATGTGTATTTCGCAACATTTCAGAAACGGTGTGTAACATTTGCAAAATGTGGTATAGAGTGAATCCCATGCCTGACAGCAGGGATACATAAACGAAATATGTTTGTAAGTTCGATTGGTATCGAACATTAGAAATATATCATGGAACTATGCTAAAATACAATGGATAGTCTGAAAAAAAAGGAGACTACAACGATGAAAATTTTGCACCATCCTCAAGTGCAGGATATCGAACTTTCTTCCGTATTGTACGCATTAAGTGATCCGATCCGTCTTGGGATAGTAACCGAAGCAGCCAGAAATGGTGAGCAGCCATGCAGTCATTTTCGTGTACCTGTTGTAAAATCTACGATGTCACACCATGTTCGGACCCTGCGGGAAGCCGGAGTCATTCGGGTAAGAGTACAAGGTACACAGCATTTCCTGACGCTAAGATCCGAGGATCTGGAAGTGCGTTTTCCTGGTCTGTTGCAGCCTTTATTACAAGCGGCAGCTCAGTCTGAAATACATGATTCCTAAAAAATGTCCTTTCTTCAAGTTGAAGAGGGGACATTTTTTTATGTTGGGTATATTCCATACTGCTGCGACATTCTATGTCGTACCATGCCCTCTATAATAACGGTGAACACACAAACCATATCGAAAAGAGGTTCACAAACGTTGGCAAAAACAAAAAGAGGACGCGTCCTGTGGAATCTACCATCCCGAGGAAGAGGAACATGCCCGGTGTGCAGCAGCACCCGGATTAAATTGTTGTATTCGCAAACGAAAACTGATGGTACAAGTTTGAAAGTATGCAAGAAATGCTCCAAAGCTGTGCAGTCCAGAGTGGACAAGGTAACCGTATAATATAACAGGCCTGTTCTTCGGAACGGGCCATGTCTTTTGGTATAATACAATTACGAAATACGGAATAAGCCAGGGGGGCGGGGAAATGAGCAATATGCATCGTATTCACTGGTTTGACGAGCAGATTCGGAGTGGACGTTTTCCGAACAGCAGCTGGCTTGCACGTGAATTTGAAATATCCCGGCGCCAGGCCCAGCGTGATATCGAATATATGGCGATTTCTCTACGTGCCCCCCTGGTGTATATCGCAAAATATCGGGGGTATTGTTACGAGGATCAGACCTACCGGCTGCCCCATTTATATATGACGGAAGAAGAACAGCGGGTGCTTAAGTATCTGGCGCATCGTTATCGGCATTACAATTATGATCAATCAGATGCGGTGAAGCGTGTGGCGCATTTGCTGGAGCGTTTTACGCTCGAGGAACAGCAGACAGGAAGCAGTCAGCTTCCTGTGTTTAAAGCAGATCCGCAGCAGCTTCAGTTCTTTGAGATTTTGTCCCATGCGATTGCCGAATCCCGCAAAGTACATATCCATTACAGAGATCATGCCGGAGAACGGCTATTTACCTGGTGTCCATTGAAGATGCTGTCCCAGTTCAACGCCGATTATGTGGTCGGCTATGAAATAGACCCTTTACAGCAAACGGCCATCCGACTTGAGGGCATGATTCATGTGCAGATGACGAACGAGACGTTTCAGTGTCAGACAGATAGGTTGCTGGGTGCATGGGAAGAGGCGCTGCCTGTCCGTAAACCGTTTGTCGCTGAGATAAGGCTGAAAGAAGTGCAGCAAACAGAACTGTGGCAAGGATATCGGATTCGGGAGAAGCAAGATCAGGTTCACTGGATTGAATTTTATGACACGGATGCTTTCTTACAGCATTTGTTCATTAGCGAGTGGGAGGAAATGTTGTCCCCAACGTGGCTTAGACGAAAGCTTCAGCAAAGTGCTGAAAGCATAATCGATAGGCTCGCCGTACAGCACAAGGCCAACGTGAATTAGAGCAACCACGGAGAGGAGATTTTTTTTGACTGAAGTTGTGTTAGACAACCTGATCATGAAGCGAGAGTCCAAATCGTATGTGGATAGCCTACACGCTGTATTGACCCATGCGGGTCTGTTTCAGGCTTCCAAGTATGTGCTCGCTGGATATACGGGTATGGCATTCAAACTTTCAGTGCATCGCAGACTACTGCCCATGTCGGTTACAGCCTATGGTCAATGGGGAGAATCCCATCGCCCTGGAATCGATAACTTGGGGATATTGACGATCTGGGATGGGGGACGGACACGTCATCCCACATTCGGGTATTACCAGCGGGATGCGGTGAGTTGGGTAAAACGCAGTTTGGATGGAGGCATCGGGGTGATTTACTGGATTCCGGAATTTGGTGTCATTCATGGGTATGATGACGGTGATCGCATCTTTTATGTGCAAGATGGCTGGAGTAAGGAACCACAGATTTTGCTGTATGACAATTTCGGATTGAACTTCACCGGGTTCTGGTATTGTCAGGTCTTTGGTGACCAGGTACATATGCCCGAACAAGAGATGCTGTTGGAATCATTGAGATTGGCGATTGAGGATTGGGATATTCCTTATCGACTGCTGCCTGATCGAAATATCGCTTCGGGCAGACTGGCGTATGATGTGTGGGTGCAAGCCCTACGGAGTGGAGATTACGATCATTCGGGTGCTACGTATATTTTGGAATCCTATTGCCAGTCCCGAACTGAAATTCAGATGTATTTGCAGGATGTGCGGGGCATATGGACCGAACTGGACCAAGCCTATGCATGTTATGAACAGCTTGGAGCATTGATTATACAGATGAAGGGATGCATGATTCAGGAACATAACAGATGGATCATGCAAGCAGACGCCACAGAGAAGCTGGCACAGGCTTTATTGGAAGCAAAAGCACTGGAAGAGCAGGCTGTTGATTATTTTCGTGTGATATCCCTAAAGTATCCTGACCGCAAACGGTCCACCGTGCCACGTTGGGGAGCGCACTCGGCGAGATAGAGAGGAGTAGAGGATGGGAAGCAAAATACTGCCGGATTGGATTGATTCTACACAGAGCAGGAATTCTTCACGTGAACACATATCATGGAACGGAGCGGGCTCTTATATAGATGCGATGTACAGAATTCTGGTGCATAAACAGTGGACGGATTTACCGCGTCACATGATTGCGGGAATGACCGCAAGTGTGTTTCGATTAGTAGTGGATCGGCGTCTAACGACAGAATCAATCTCAGCGTACAACTGGATGGCCGAGAACTTTGTAGCTGCTGATTTCATAGGCGTCACGACCGGACAACACGGGGGATTTTCGTTCGAGCCGACCTTTCCGCTCTATCAGAAGCAGGCCCTGTTGGATATTAAAGCTTCCATTGACCGGGGTGTAGGGGCCATTCTATGGCATGACCAGTTTGTCATTTGCACTGGATATGATGATGGGGAGCAGATGCTGTTCATTTGTGAGAGTCAAGAAAATGAAGTCATTTGTCTGCCCTATGATTCTTTTGGTCGGAACAGTACACCATACTGGTACTATCAGGTGCTTGAATCCCATTCAACTGTAGACATATGGGAAGTATGTAAGGAATCATTAATTCAGGCCGTATACAAATGGGAGACCCATGATTACATGCTACCACCTCAGGATTACGCATGTGGACCTGCTGCTTATGCAGCCATTGCTGATGCCCTACAATCTGGTGTATATGAAACCGATCAAGCTGCCATTGTTTTGCGCTATTATGCTGATTCGAGAAAGGATATGGCCTCCTATGTTGCAGAGCTTGAGCATTTATCCAATCAGATGAATCATGTTGTGCAGGCGTACGCGTTACTCGCAGACCTATATGCTCAGATGATGGAGAAGGTTGAGGATTCAACAGCGTGGGATGCGAAGGAACCAGGGCATGTGCTAAGGGTGATCCATCTGATTGAGCAAGCAGGGGAAACGGAACAGCGTGCCATTGATGCCATTAAGCAGGCCTTCCCAGAGACGATTGGCAATCGTTTTGAGGATATTGGATTAAGATGAATGGAACAGTGCACATACTTCAAAATGGAAAGATTATTGACAAATAGACCGGAAATGACCGCTGAGTGCGGTCGTTTTCGGTCTTATTTGAGTTTAAGTAAGCCACATATATGGGCGGGTTGAAAGACGACCCTCATACATTAACTGCACTAGCATTCATAGTCTCGCATGAGCTTCAATTCGAGTTGGATCCGATGGAACATGGCGGGGCCAACATTCTGGCTACATTGTCGAAGGTTGCCTGCCAGTCGGTCGTAATGATGTTCGCGATATAACCATCTGGCCGTATCATGACCAGCGTGTCGCTGGTGATGCCGTAGATACGAGTCAATTTGCCGCTGGAGTCATGGAGGACGTTTTGTTCTGAATCGTGTGCGGTATCAACGACGTAGCAGTGTAATTCGGCACCGCTGGTCGGCCAGTTCAACTTGGGAAGTATCTTGGCAGCGTTAGGACCAAAGGCAAGCAAAGTGAAGTGAGGCCCTTGATAGATGTCGAACAGACGCCGTTCCCCACCAGGTCCGTTGCAGGGAGCATCTGGCGCCCGGTCACCGACATGAAGGGTCTTTGTGGCCGATTCTTCGCTAGACGCGAGCGGCCCACCATGGTACGAAAGTCTAAGCTGTCGCTCCTCATCTCCGCGCTTCAGGCTAGCCAGGCGATTTTTGTCTAGCTTGGCGTACAGCTCGCTGGATTTGCTGAGGACGCGAGCGGCAATGGGTTGACGCTCGGCCTCGTAGCTGTGAAGCAGACTATCGGGTGCCCCAGCAGTGACCTGCCCTATTTTCCAGCCAAGGTTATAGGCGTCCTGTATACCCGTGTTGAGACCCTGTGCACCGGCCGGGGTATGGACATGAGCAGCATCGCCTGCAATGAAGACACGTCCCGACCGATAGTGTTCAGCCAGTCGAACGTTGGGGCGAAACACCGAACTCCAGGTAATGTCGTAGAGACGCAAACCTGTGAGATTGTGGAATTGAGTGGCCAGTGCGGCTTCGTCAAGGTTAGGCTTTTCATCTGGTGCCAGCCTGATCATGACTTGGAACTGATCGGAGTGTGGCAGCGGGCAGGCACCGACAAACGTGCCACGTGTGCGTGGCCACATATGCCACCTATTGCGAGACAGTTTGTCGATCGAGCCGTCAATAATGAGCGTACGGTCAGAGTCGGTAGTCTCTCCGATAAATCGGATACCTGCCCCTTTGCGAACGCTGCTCGAACCTCCATCTGCTCCGACGAGATATCTGCTGCGAACCTTCTCCCCGGAAGAGAGAGTCGCCGTTACTCCATCGGCATCCTGTTCGAATTGCTCCAACCCGTTGTTAAATTCAATGGTTAAGCCGAGACGTTTCAGTAGGCGGTGTAAGATGGCATCCGTTCGGTGTTGCGCCAACAGGAGAATGTTTGGATACGGATCGCTCGGTGTTGGTTTATTTTGCTGCTGCATGCGCCAAGGCACAGTTAGCGGTCCAATATGAAAACCGGCAAGCGGGTAAGAACTTCCCTCTGACTGAGCCTCTTCCAGCACGCCGAAGTCCTCCAAAACCTCCTGGGTTCTTGGTTGAACTCCCTTGGCACGGGAACCTTGAAAGGCGTGAGGGGCTTTGTCAACGAGTCGGACACGAAGGCCGCGTCGAAGCAGGTCGACTGCAAGAGCGGAGCCAGTCGGTCCAGCTCCAGCGATGAGTACGTCAATATCGTAATGTTGGGTCAGTTGAATCTCCTCCTGATCACCCATATCGCAATGGATGAGATATGATGCTTTGTTTATTGTTTCTTAGAAACTTTTTAATTTCCGATGAAACAATCATAGTTTAATCCTTTACTGCTGTCAATATTGTTTCCAGGAAACTTTAATTGTCGGACATACCCTGATATACTGGTATGAAGCTAACAATCGTTGGAGGAAAATTGAATGATCAACCCATCGGAAAATCAAAATAGAGATCACTTAATTCAAGAAGTATTGGAAGCAGTGAAAGATATACAGATCAGATTCCAATCAGAAGATGACGAAGAAAAACAGTGGTTGCTCCAAAATAGTCCTAATCCGGCTGTTGAAGAGCTAATCAAAGAAATGACGGTGACAATGCTGCATGTGCTGGATGCTATTGGTACACTCGAGCCAGTAAACGGCATAACCATTTCAAAGCAATTCGGCTTCTCCAAAGGGACGGTCTCCAAAATCACGAGAAGACTCGTGTCTCAAAACATCATCGTAACCGAGTCACTTCCGGATAACAAAAAAGAAGTTCTATTCCGTACCACATCGCTCGGAAAAGAGATTTATCGTTTGCATCAGGGCCTGCATCATCAGATTGATCTTGGGGTTCATCATTTCTTGCAACGGTATAACGAGGATGAGTTACAGTTTCTCGTCAACACTCTCCAAAAGACGCTGCATACATCATGGATTCATACGGAAGCAGAGGAGGAGGCTATTGAACCCGCCCCAAGAAAGGCGCATACTACTGAGGATTCAGAAGCTCATAGGGCCAATAGTTCTACATCATTGACCGATGAAATGAATGAAATCATGTCTATGCTCAACAAGTTGGATTCCCGTAATTTGAAGAAAGCAAAAACCATATTAAATGATGTTTTTTTTGTAGACTATGAGGACTAGCCACATAATATTTCATAAGGAAATGGTGTGCAGGTTTCTGCGAACAATAAATGTAGCTATAGCAAAATACCGGATAAGGCTGATAGGCCTATCCGGTATTTTTTCGTATTTTGCCACATCTGAGTCCATTGCTCATCCTTATTTCAACCTGTACAAGAAAAAATAACCATAAATTCGATTTTGGGGTAATGTGAAGCTCCCTTTGTTCCGAATATTATAATAGATGGTCTTTTTTGGATGGAGGATATTGAAGGACAACAGGGGGCGGGAGTATGGTGCATAATCCGGAAACCATTCAGGAATGTATCGAAAAGGCACGACAGAGGCTCTACCAGATTGCAAACGCTCATAAAGAACTGTGGCATCCGGAGGTCATTCGTCAATCGATGGTTCTGGATGAACTCATTAATCAATATAACAATGCCATTCGCGGAAAGACATCCCGAAGTAAATAACGGCGCGTTATAAACCTCGGGATGAAATGATGCGAATGCATTCAGTTTTAGTATACGAACCCTATTCTTTTACGGCCCCAAGCACAATTCCTTTTACAAAGAAACGCTGCAAGAATGGATACACGAGGAGGATTGGCAGTGCCCCAATAAAGATCTGGGCTGCGTTAACGGTACGCTGCGACATGTTCTGAAGCTGCGTCGCATCGACATTCATATTGGAGAAATCCTGTTGCACGATAATGGTTTGCATTAACGTAGCGAGCGGATATTTGGCTGCGTCATTCATATAGATCAACCCGTCGAACCAGGAATTCCACTGCCCCACCATGGTGAATAGGGAGATCGTTGCAATGGCCGGCATGGACACAGGCAGATAGATGCGGAACAATGTGGTGATATGGTTGGCACCATCGATGAACGCCGCTTCTTCTAGCTCTTTGGGCACGTTACGGAAGAAGTTCATCATGAGAATCAGGTTCCAGACCGCCACAGCGCCCGGCAAAATCAGAGCCCACATGGTGTTGATCAGTCCCAGCTTTTGAATCAGGATATAGGAAGGGATCAGTCCGCCACTGAACAGCATCGTGAAGATGAAAAACCACGCGTACAGTGAACGTCCCTTGAAGTTCAGACTTTCCTTGGATAAAGGATAGGCTGTTAAGGTGACCAGCACCATACTGAGCAGCGTACCGAACACGGTACGTTGCACTGAGATCCAGAGCGCGCTAAGAAAGTTACTGTTACCAAACGTTTTGGTATAAGCGTCGACTGTAAAATCAATCGGCCAGAGCGTTACCAGATTGGCGGAAGCTGCTGCTTTACCGCTGAAGGAAACCGCCAGAATGTGGACAAGCGGCAGCACACACAGCAGCGAGACGGCCGCGATGAAGAACAGGTTGAAGCCGTTAAATATACGGTATCCGGTCGTTTTGTGATACACCTTAATTCCTCCTTAGAAAATGCGGTAATTAGCGATTTTGTAAGCCATCCGGTAGGCAGTAATAACGAGGAACATGGCGACAAAGGATTTAAACAAACCAACCGCAGTCGCAAAGCTCATTTTGCCATTCAAAATACCCATCCGATAAACAAACGTGTCAATAATATCGCCTTTATCATATACAAGTGGATTGTACAGGTTGAAAATCTGGTCAAATCCAGCATTAAGAATATTCCCCAGTGATAGCGTTCCCACCACAATGATCATCGGCACGAGTGCAGGCAGCGTAATGTGTAGGGTCTGCTTAAGCCGTGTTGCCCCGTCAACTTCGGAAGCTTCGTACAGAGCAGGGTTAATGCCCGCAAGGGCTGCAAGAAAGACAATGGTACCAAATCCGAATTCCTTCCATACATCACTGATGACCACGGTTACACGGAACCAGTCGCCATCTCCCAGAAAGAAGATCGGTTCAACGCCAACAGCCGCCAGCACCTGGTTAATCAGACCGCCTTCGGGGGAAAGCATGTCCAGCAGTATGCCGCCCAGTACAACCCAAGACAAGAAATGGGGTAGGTATACCAGCGTCTGTGAGAACCGTTTGAACGTGGAATTACGTACTTCATTCAGCAAAATGGCAAACACGACCGGGGCCACGAGTCCGGCCACAATCTTCATGGCGGCAATCAGTACGGTGTTCCAGATGACCTGAACACTATCCGGATATTCGAACATGAATCGGAAGTTATCCCATCCTACCCATTTGGAGCCGGTGAATCCCAGCCATGGTTTGAAATCCTGAAACGCAATAATAATGCCGCCCATAGGCACATAGGCGAACAGCAATGTGAGCAATACCGAAGGCAGCAGCATCAGATGCAGCGGCCAATTGCGTTTGAAATTCCAGCGGGTACGTTTGCGTGGATTGTGTGTTGCCTGCCGCACCGGCGTATTGGTCGTTAGTGGTTGTTCCATAGCCATCAGGTCCCTCCTTTATATCGTCCAGCCTCTGCATAATGAGGCTAGTAAGCCTCTGCAAATAGTGGAGCAACTGAATTATAGCAATGGAAACGAGCGGGCTATAGAACAACATTTCAAGGCGGATGTTGATTTATTAACTTGTTAAAAACGTATACCGAATAGTGACTCATTTGAAATTCAGTATAGATATGTAAGGGGTTTCAATATAAAATAGGACTTCGATGTGTATCTTTACTTTAATCCGGGACAGGGTGAAGCAATGAAATTTACAGTATTCTCAAAAACAGTCATGCTGCTGGTCTGCTTGCTGGTACCCATCTTGCTGCTCTATACCTACGCGAATCAGGCGAACGTGGACATGATCGTCGAGGAGAAGCAACAGTCCAGCTTGAACCAGTTCAACTATTTTAGCTCTCAGGTGGATAAAAATATTGAACAGCTCTCGCTTTATGGGCTGACTTTACTGCGTGATCCAAGCATTCTACACTATCGTTACATGACAGAATCGACCAGCCAATATGAGAAAAACAGCATCTATCTCGATATTCTCGACAAATTGTCACTATACCAGTCCACCAGCCGCTGGAAGAACGATATTACCATTGTTCTGCCTCAGGCAGAGCTGGTCCTATCCACCATGTCCAACCGGACGGTCTTCAATGAGAAGATGTTAAACTTTCCACAGCCAGGCCGATGGCAGTTGAACGAAGGCAGCTTCACTTATTTCTTTACGGATAACTACGAGTGGAATGAAAAACCTGTGACCACGGATGTACGAACGGTGATGGAGATTGATTTTGACCCGATGAACATTGTTGCCATGCTGGATGATTTCAAGGAGGCCCAGGGAGGAGATCCCTTTCTTCTCGTCCCTGGCAACGAGCCTCTGTTAAATCGGAGTGCGGACCCCGAGCTCGTGGAAGCGGTGATGCGGGACATGCCATTAACCGAATTGGATAGTGAAGGCAACCATCAGCTGGAGGTGGGGGGCAAGCAGTACTTGGTCAGTTATGTGCTCTCCAAACAACTAAACGGAATCTATGTTAACCCGGTTGTACTGGATGATTTGCTTACGCCGATGGACAAGAGCCGAAATATGTTTATAACCTCGATTTTGCTGCTGCTCGTGCTCAGTATTGGCGCTGCCCTGTTGTTATACCGAAAGGTACAGGTGCCGATACAACGTCTGATGAGAGGATTGCAGCAGATTCGCAAAGGACAGCTGTCCACACGAATTCCGGTCGATCACTCCCGGGATGAATTCGCTTATCTGACGCAGAGCTTCAATCACATGGCCGAGCAGATTCAGGAGCTGATCGAAAAGGTATACGAGGAACGCATTCGCTCGCGGGAAGCGACGTTGAAGCATCTGCAATCACAGATCAATCCTCATTTCCTGTATAATTGTCTGTTTTATATTAAAAATATGACGCAGCTCGGCAACCGCGAAGCGGTTATTGCCATGTCGCTCAGCCTGGGAGATTACTATCGCTACATCACACGTGATGAGAACGATATGACGACCGTGGAAGAGGAAATCCGGTTGTTGGACAATTATTTGTCCATCCAACAGATGCGCACCAACCGTTTGTCGTATGAGATCGCTGTACCGCAAGAACTGATGCAGCAGCACATTCCGAGGCTGCTGATCCAGCCTATTGTGGAGAATGCAGTCATTCACGGCATTGAACCGATGGAGGGTAGCGGTCACATCGTAGTTACAGGTATGGCAGCACAAGAGCAAATCGATGGAAGGGAATACACACGATACAGTCTGTTTGTCGATAACGACGGTGTTACTTTGACGTCGGAAGAGATTGCTAGTCTTGAGCGAGAAATCAATGAACCGATGGGTGAAGAAATAGGCACGGGTACCTGGAATGTACACCAGCGGCTCGTTACACGATATGGTCATTCTTCAGGGCTTCATTTTGGAGTGATCCCTTATGGGGGTCTCAGTGTGGAAATACGATGGTTTGAGGAGGAATATCCTAATGATGAATCTAATGGTCGTGGATGATGAACATTCAGCGGTGGAATCGATTGCAGCCTCCATACCGTGGAGAGAACATGGGATTGGGCACGTATATAAGGCGTACTCGGTGAAAGAGGCATTGCAGCAAATGGCCGCACATCAGGTCCATATTATCATCACCGATATTCGTATGCCGGGCTTGTCTGGTCTGGATTTGGTGAGTCATATTCGTCAAAAGTGGGAGCGGACCAAATGTATCATTTTATCTGGACATGCATCCTTTGATTATGCGAAGCAGGCACTCCGTCATGGAACAGTGAGTTATCTGCTGAAACCAGTGCGGGATGAGGAGTTGATTGAAGCCGTGCAGCAGGCCTCCGTCCAGATTCGGCTGGAGGGAGAGAAACAGTTGATGCACCAGCGCGCCATGTATTCGGTGAGAGAACATTTACCGGAGAAGCGGGCGGGATTAATGAAGGATGTGCTGCTTGGACATAAATTTGTAGAGAGCGAACTTGTGGAGAAGCTGGAGCAATTCGAGATTGGATTCCGTCCCCAGGACAAAATGCAGCTGCTGCTTATCCGCTATGATGACCCACAGCCAACAAACAAGGCATTCCGTTTAATGAAATACGCCATCTCTAACGTCGTGGAAGAAATCTTTGGCAGCAGCTATCATCTCTGCCATACGGACGATGCGTATGATGATCTCGTTTTCATGGCAAGTCCGAAACAGGCACAGTCTGAACCGGAACTGCTGATGGGGCGGCTCGGAGAACGGCTGCTTCACAGTGTGAAGCAGTATTTAAACGCGACGATTTCACTATCAGTCAGCCGGATAGGCCGTTTTCCAGAGCAAGTTCCGCAGCTTTACCATCAAGCTGTAAGTGCCTTGCGCAAGCAGGCGGAAGCAGGCAAAGGGTTGCATCTCAATGCGGCTGCCGGCTCCCATGGATCAACATTGAAATCACTTGCGGCACTGTATGAGCCACCCGGACTGACCGCACTGCTGGAAGCAGGACGGATGGAGGACGCCAATCGCAAGATTGATGCGATTTTTGCCGAGTTATCGGATAGTGTGTTCCCGGAGCATGTCTATGTTGCTTTTCACTATCTCGCAGCCGCATTCTCCTACATGGCTCATCGGGAGGGCAGACAGTTGTCCGATGTCCTTGGTGAGCAGTATCAGCAACTGTTGAAGGACGGCTACGGCGTGTCACTTCGGAGTCTGGAAGCATGGACCCGGAGCGTGATGGAACAATGGGCTCTAAGCACAACCGATACGGGCCAGGAAAGTGGATCGAACATGATCAGACAGGTCCAGCAATGGATTGACCACCATCTGGGAGAAGATCTTTCCTTGCAAGTTATTGCGGGGGAGGTTCATCTGCACCCGGTATATTTGTCCAAAATGTATAAACAATCGACGGGTGAAGGCATTAGTGACTACATTATCCGTTCCCGGATGGAACGTGCTGTTCACTTGCTGAAACACACGGCAATGAAGATTTATGAAGTCGGTCAGGAAGTGGGATATAACAATACCCCTTATTTCATTCAAGTATTCCGTAAACATTATGGCCTGACCCCGCAGGATTTTCGGAACGGTTAACAAATCAATATGAACATTGAAATTGTGATATATGTTTGCTTCCCCGGCTGCACTATCCTTTTCATGTAAGGGTATTCAAAGTGATTGAGGAGGGGTTTCATGTATAGAAAAATGATGACTGCATTGCTTGCACTGACGATGGTTGCCGTAACGGCATGCAGTTCGGGGGCAAAGGAAGAACCATCCAAGGAAGCGGCTGCACCACTTGCGCTGCAAGATGGTAAGTATGAACCTGCGGTTCAGATGAGCTATTTGCGAGCCTGGAATGATGATACAAAGTTTAAGAACGGAGAAACTGCACAGAACAACGTGCACACCAAATGGGCCAAAGAACGTTTGGGCATCGATCTGACCACACCTTGGGCTGTATCCGTGACCAATGATGCTTTTTACACGAAGCTTCGTCTCTCCCTGTCGGCTAATGAAGAGCTGCCGGATATCGTCTCCATCCGTGGTGACTACAATCTGGTGCGTGAGTTGATTGAGTCGGGTAAATTCGCCGATGCAGGTGAACTGTTCGATAAGTATGCATCTGACACATGGAAAGGGGCTGCTGAATCCGCACCGGAAGAGTGGTACCCGTACATGTATGAAGGTAAACGGTATGGCGTTCCGATCTTTGACTATGCTTACAACGGAGACCCGGTAATGTTTATCCGTGAAGACTGGCTGAAGAAGCTTGGACTGGAAGAACCAAAAACGATCGATGAGCTCGTTACGGTGATGGATGCATTTACGAATCAGGATCCGGATGGTAACGGTAAGAAAGATACGTACGGTCTGACGGTCGGCATGAAAAATGCCCTCAATACCTGGATGACTGAATCTGGCTGGATCTTCGGAATGTATAACACGATGCCAGGACAGTGGAATCTGAATGCAGAAGGAACACTGGAATACGGCTCGGTTCAACCGGGTGTGAAAGAAGGACTTGCAACGATGAAAGACTGGTTGTCCAAAGGCTATCTGCCGAAGGAAGCCGGCGTATATGATGAGATTAAGGCGGCTGAATTGTTTACAGCAGGCAAAGCGGGAATCATTGTGGGACCGCACTGGATGCCGAACTGGCCGATCGATGATGTGAAGAAAAATGTGGACGGCGCTACCTACAAAGCAATTGCCCTTCCAACCGGACCGACTGGCGAGAGCCATCACCACGGTTCAGGTGCTAGCAACGGGGTCGTGTTGATCAACAAGGATATGGCAAACCCAGAAATATTCTTCACGTATCAAAATTATTTGTTTGATAACTTCGCTAATCCAGAAGTGGGTGGGGAGTTCGAACATGGCTTTGCCCAAGGATATGACTTTGATATTGTAGATGGCAAAGTGCTTGGTGAAGCTGATTTGAAAGACGGCGTATCCCCGCTGAAGTATACACTTACTTATGATGGTGCCCGTATTCCTAACCTGATGATGGATACGTTGGCAGAACTCGCTACAGGTAAGGAAGCAGAAACACCTTTCGAGAAAAATACGAAAATTGCCAACAAACCTGAAGTATTTGCTGCGGCTCAAGTCGTGGTAGCTCATAAGGATGATGCAATCAAGAACAAATTTACGGGTGCACCTACGGATACGATGAAGATGAAGAAAGATGCGCTCGACAAGCTGGAGAAAGATACGTTCAGCAAAATCATTTACGGTCAGGTTGGCATCGATGAATTCGACGCGTTCGTAACGAAGTGGAAATCCATGGGCGGCGATCAAATCACAACGGAAGTCAATGAATGGTTCAAAACAGTTAATTAATACCTTGAATGATTTACGAGATGAATTATACTAAAGTAATACAAGAAGGAAGAGGTATTTCGTGAATACACCGGATTTGGGCGGAAAGTCGCCTGAATCCGGTGTTTTTGTTTTGTATGCGGAATGCTTAGACATGTACGAAAGAGCTTATCCATTAATTTCTCTGCGTACAACCGTGCGTAAGACTTATTGTTTCGCAGATGCGTGAGAGAGTAAGATAATAGGTAATATACGAACATCAATACGTAATTTTTAGCATAGATGGTTTGAGGAATGATCTGATAAATGGGAAGGCGGTTGAAGCATGAGTACACTCTATGATCAGGCAATGGAAGAGATGATTGAGGTCATTGAAGAATGGTTTAGTGAACAGTTGAAGCGGGATGACCTGGAAAAGGCTGTGAAGCGAACTACGCTGCAAATGGGGATTTTTAATGATATTTTGCTGGATTACAGACCTGGACGGACTACAGTAGACAGTGTGGATCTTGGATTGGATGAGGGATTGAAATCGAAGAATCCCGGTCCCTTTACCGAGGAACAGGTACGAAATGAGATCCAGCCCAAGCTTGTAGAAGTGGTTCAAGAGAAATTGGACAAGCTGGTGGATACACCGTTGATCGATTATCGGTTTACCTTTCGCGGGAAATTTCCAACGACAGAAGGAAAGCTGCAAGTGACCATGCTCGAATATATCAACGAAGGGAAAAGGCAGCAGTTGCTTGAGCGCATTCATACATACGTAGACCATAAGCTGCTAAAAGGTTCATATCCAACAAAGCCGTTGGAATCCTTTTTTTTGACGCGTCACCTGCTTGACCCGAAATTGTTCCCTGAACTGGACGTAGCGTGGACTATAGCGCAATATGATCGCATACAGGAGTTAAATAAAGGGCGTCAGGAAGCTCTGGCGGAGCATCGTGGTGATATTATTCGTGCGATAACGTCTTGGGCGGAGAATCATTTTTTGCCACGTTACTTTGATGTACAGCCTTCTGCATACAGCGCCAATGTATATACACTTAAGCCAGGTGCTTCTTTGGAGGAGGACCAGCCAAAGAGCGAGCATGGGCAGCAGGTGGCACAGCCTATCGATCTGCTGCTATATGCAGCTGTGATGATTCTTCGTTATGAGCCTAGTTACAGTAAACCGAAAGGCCTTACTTTCTTGGAACTGGCCAAACAATTGGGTAGTAGCCGTGCGGTTCGTATGATGACGGAAGGTAGCGGAACCTATGCCAAGGAAGATATTCATGTAAAAAATGAGCAGATGGAATGCACAGCCAACGATGTGTTCTCGATCATTACTATCATCATTCGCAAGGAAGAAGTAGCTGCCTACGAACAGGCCATTGCTTTTATCACCCGTTTGCTAAAGCAGGGCTTCCCCAAAAGTTACAAGATCAAGCTCAAATCCAGCGTGAAGCAGTATCTGTCTGTTAAAGGGCTTGCGAAGTCTGACACCCATCGATTTTTCGCAAATGCGCTGGAGTACCCGGAGCTGCGTCCGCTGCTTGAAGAATATGCACGTGCAGCGATTGGAGAGTTCGAATTTTATGCGGATACAGAGGGTGAAAAGAACTGTATGCCAGGCAGTTATGCAACCTTCGGACTTGGATTGGCAGATGAGCGGTATTTCCCGTTGGTTGAATATTACATGGGTGAAGTGGATGATGAGCACCAGTTGGTACAGGATAAATTCACCGTTGCCTTTGCTGAGACACATGGTGTAACGGCCAGTTCCATACCTGCATTAGTTACCTGCCTGCGTCGCTCTACGGATTCCCTGAAGCTGAAGATTCAGCCAGAGTTGGAGGATGAGGAGAAGCTTGAACTTCTGGTCCAATCGCTGCAAGGAATGGAAACCTATGAAGTGGAGCATGTGCTGTATCCGATCTGGGGCAAGGTAGCGAAGCTTGCAACGCTGGCACGCAAGGCTGAGGGAAGACGGAAAGAGTTGCTGTTAGAGCTGTTAAAGGCCGCAGGGAAATAAGGAAAGGCCCGTTAGGGCTTTATAAAGGTTAATGTATAGGGATACAAGTAAAGGTGGATGAGTATATGGGGCCATTGAATCGAGATGCATGGAAAGGGCTGTCTGCTCAGGAAAAAGAGGAATTGTTGCGTGTGATGGTCAGTCATTTTCCTACAGGTATGAAGTATGAAGGCTTGGAGACATTTGAACGATTCGGTCAGCGAATCGAGACAGGTGTATTTTCGTATGATGAGCAGAGATTTGTGTTTGTGCCTGGTGATCGGGTGACACTCGGCTGGGATCGCTGGCAGGATGGAATGAACGAAGAAACGTCAGCCGATTTATTAGAGACGGTCAGTGAGTATGGTGTGGAAGACGTGGATTCTTTTTTAAGTAGCCAGATGTCTCCGGTCAGGGAAGTGCACATTGCTCCCATGCTGGTGGAATGCAGGAACCACTCACTTGGCTGGAGTGAAGTGACGGAAGCTGAAGCGATGGCACAAGAGAGTTCCTATTTTGCAGAAGAGTTGGAGAAATTCAAGCTGTCCGATCTGAATCAGTATGAACTGCATCAAGAGTTTCGTTTGGTTCGTCAAGGTGAGACAGTACAGATATTTTGGTTCAATGATGATTTGACGTTGGAGTATTTCATCGAGGAAGAAGCAAAAGCGGGTTTTGGTTTGCTTACTGAAGATGAGTGGGAGTATCTGTACGGAGGGGGCTGCCGCACGTTATTTCCATGGGGAGACAGCTTCGACTACACGATGAAATTGAAGCATTTTGGAAGCCTCGAAGAGGTGGAGGGAATTGTGGATGAATCGGCAGAGCCGGACCCTTCTCTAGTAGTTGAGAATGACCGTTCGTATGATCTGGAACTGCCCAATTTTTTTGGTGTCCAGTTTGCTGGAGATCCCTATAATTATGAGCTTACGCTTGATGGATCTGGAAACATGATGCTCAAAGGTGGCGACGGTGGCGCGATGATCTGTGGTGGCATGGGACCGTTGGTCGGCTTCCTACCGGCTGCGGCCGTATACTATCGTGATGGTAATGCAGGTGAGTTGGACTGGGAGGATATGATCGATTACATGAACTATCGGAGAGTGATTCGTTTAGCGGATTTGGAGGTGTAAACGTTATTTAAAAATAGATCTTCGACTGCGAACTGGAAGTAAATGTAATGAATGTTTAGGTCGGAAGTTCTATACTTAACAGGTCACATAAAATATACATTACTAGAGAAGGAGTTAAGTATGTCCAGAATATCTATTTGTTTAGTTACTGTGTTGGCTTGCGTTATGCTTTTTTCCTTACCCGGACTAACAGTTGCAGCTTCTAGCCCTGAAACCAACAAGCAAAGCACGCAATCCGCAACCACTTCTTTAAAGGAACGTGTGAGGCACAGCATTAATTTTGCGATCAGAGAACATGAGGTTGTTGTAGAAACCATCCGAACGAGTTTTGATACAGGTGAAAGAAAGGTGAATGAATATCACTTTACCGAGAATGCAGTTCTCCCCCAAATTTATACGGGCTCAACGATAACTTCAGGGCATTCTGATACAATTGTTTCCGATACACCACTAGGCTTAAAGGGTTACATAACTTACTATGCTACGGATAACAATCAATATTATTACGTCTTATATGAGTATGATTACAGTAGCAACTCTCTTCGCAAGGTACATGAAGGTGAAAATAGAATTTACTTGGAGCCACAATTAGGGATATTTTATACGCTTTATGTAAAAGAAGAACATAAACCAATATACTATTCCATGACTACAGGCAACAAGGTATATACTGGCGGGCAAATTTTGCTTGAGAAGGATTTTACCGATACGGATTATGCCATCTCACCACTCCCGCAAACCCGTAACGTTGGTGTATATTGCACAAGTAAGTACCAATGTAACTATATTGAATATGGTGGTGCCAAAGGAAAGACAGCCAAGGTGAAACAGCTTTGGATGAAGCATGACATAAAGACAGGGCTGTCTACCAAAGCTTTTCAGGCAAGTACAGATGTTAATCTGAATATCTCACAAACCAACACAAGAGACCGCAAATCCGATTGGACTGTTGTTGCGACCAAGAATGGAAAGAAAATAACACTTCTGAAAGATCGTATTGGCTATGTTCATACGTCTGTCTCACCAGAAAGAAAAACGCTGATACTGGTTACTGAGAATGGACTGGATAGTAAGATGGAATCGTCCACGGTTCATTTATATGACCTAAAGACCCTCAAACTGATTCGAACTTATGATTCTCCCTATCGTGCTCGCACAGAGGGTGTTCAGTGGATAACAGAGGATGAATACATTATTGAACAGTATTTTTCAGCTCCAGGTTCATTTCCTCCCTCTCTATATATCATTTCAGAGAATAAACATCTGAAACTGCAATATGATACATACCGAGAATGGAAGGGCTACTGGGATTCATTTCAATTTTCTGGCATATTCTTTCCTTTACAACCCGTAGCCATCAAGTCCGGAGAGGGAGTATTGAATTATAAGGGACAACCTTCATTTTATTTGGAGGGGCAACATTATGTTCCTCTAGAGGAATTTGCCAAGGCTTTTCATATTCAATATGTATTGGGTAAGGACCAAATCACATTCAGTCGTGGACAGCGTTCTTCCAGTGTGGCTCGATCCTCAAGTAAATTGCTGACACTCTATAACCAGACCTTTATTCCTTTGGGACAATGGAACAAGGATTTGGGGCTCAAAGTGTCTGAAACGAAGGCTTACTGGAGTAACAAAGAATTATTAATTAGTGATGATGAGCGTAATACGAGTACAGTCATGACACCAGAAAACCTTGCTTTTCATGCGAGTGCCCGGCGAATGGAAAGAGTAGGGGATATGTACAAGTTGGATCAGATCAATACAAAGTCATTGGAATCATTTTATCCGGATCGTATTGACGGTGTGGTTCTGAATTTTGACCGAACTTTGACTTTATCAACTTCTACTCTCCATTACATGGATCTAACTAGAGTGTTGTTTACCAATCAGGACTATACCAAGGTGCTTGGGATGTTTTCCATAACGGACATGCCAGAAGCGAGGTGGGGAATCAGTACGGAAAAGATTCCAGAGCAGGCGTTACAAGATGGTGTTCTGACCATGATTATACCAACGAAGGAAGATGAATCTACACTTGTCTACACTTTGAAACTTCCAGGCCCTTTTGACAAAAATAATTTCTAATCCTAGATGCTCAGAAGTACAGCTGAAATTTTATATAGCTGTGCTTCTGGGCATTTATTGGATCAATATAATGAAATTTGTTGTCTGACCGTACAGATGATTTTTACATAAGAAAAAAACACATCGAAGTCTCACTTGTTTATAGAGAACTTCAATGTGTCTTGATATAAATATTTATTTTTATGTTAGTTGATTTTCTAAGAATTAGCCTTTATTTCACTTTTTTCACAGATACAGCCATTTGCTCCAGCTGTGTGTGAGTCAATGCATTATTTGCCGAGCTAAGGGTTACATAGCGATCATCCAGTTTGAATGTCAGCATGTCGGTTTGATCCGGTGTGTACCATTTGGCGGTAACGCCGTTTGGCAATTTAACATTTTTACCGTCATAGCTGAAGGAATAGTCTTTAGGCGACACAGTGACATTCATGTGATTGAAGACAAAGTTTACACCATCGCCGCCAGCAGCTACGTTTTTGAATGAATCTCCGGCAATCATGTGATGTGGTGCGTAAGCAGTCTCGAATCCTTGGAATTTCGCAAAGGCTTTGCGGATGGCGGCTGACTGTTCTTGGGTATATTTCACATCAGCGAAGCCCGTAACGCCCTGATCATTGCCTTGAACCTTTTGCACAGATACAGCAACTTGCTGCAACTGAGCCTGAGACAGCTTATGGTCAGGTGAGCTTATTGTGACATAACGATCATCCAGTTTGAACGTGAGCATACCCGTTTGATCGGGTGTGTACCATTTGGCTGTGACACCATTGGACAGTTTTACGTCTTTGCTATTGTAACCGTCCGAATAGTCTCTTGGAGACACATCCACTTTCATATGATTAAAAGTAAAGCTTACTCCATCGCCGCCAGCACCTACACTTTTGAACGTATCACCTGCAATCATCTGTTGAGGAGCGTATGCTGTCTCGAAGCCGTCGAACTGTGCAAACGCCTTTTGAATGGCTTCTTTTTGCGCTGCACTATAGCTCACATTGCTCAATGTAGAAGGATTGCTTGTAGCTTCGCCGATGATCACCTGTCCTTTTTTACCGTCATACGATACAGGTACATGCAGCGCATCAGCAATGGCACGTACAGGCAGATAAGTTGAATTGTTGTAAGTGATTGGAGCCAGTTTCTTGCCGTTACCATCCGTTGGTGAGTACGCCGCACCGTCTACATTGAAGCTGATCCCATGGTTGAGATATGCCGAGATTTTCTCCAGCTGTGTACCTGCGAATACGCCCGTTGCTCCTGTTAATGTCATGCCCAGTACCATCATCGTTGCTGCGGATTTCTTGAAGTTTTTCTTCATGTGTATAACTCTCCTTTAGTTTATATAAGTTGATTTGGGGGATTTACACCTTACCACTCCGAGTGCAGTACCAACTTCCGATCGCTCTTATCCCCAGATTTTCTTGAATCCTTTTATAAGGGGGAAATCCGGGGATAAAGGCGAACGCTACGCTTCTTCAGATTGGTTCTGCCCTCTCCGTTATGGTGTAAAAGTCAGATTCAACTTATATATTTTGTTTTTTAAAATGGCTTGCTGTCCTTATGGCTTTATATTACCCGCTGAACATATCCAGAATAATTCTGAATTATCTCCAACTTGTAAACATGTGTAAGGATCTTGGCATTTGGAATTTGTTATTTACAGAGGAGAGCATTCACATTATAGATGTTGGAGAAGCAAGGAGAGAGAAATGGGAGAGAATGTAGATGATTTTGAGCAGGGATACACGCAGGAAGGTAAGTTTTTCAGCAGGAAAAGTCTTTATGAACAAATTCATTTGTGGGTGATACGTGGACTCTTGGCCATCATAAGAGAGAGGGGAATGGTTCGCCAAACCATCCCATATGTACAACGAAATTTTAAAATTACTCGAAAAGTTCAGACATGTACTTTGCTGAGAGTAAGCGCTATTCAGTTCACTAAATACAGGACGAAACCGCCTATGCCGAGAACGATGGCACCAACGTATACATAAGTAAGTTTGCTCAGATTTTGCTTGGTCCTGCGATCATATTCGGGGTTGCTGGTCTGATTCGCTTTCGAATTCCCGATGATCATGGTAGCAATTCCACCGAACAGGGCAATGCCAATAATTAAAATATAGGGCAGCAATGTCATGCGATGAACCTCCTTCATTGAAATCAATTGTTCTGTTCATTGTACTTCAAGTTTACCTTGGATGTAAGCTTTTTATTGATAAATTAAGGAAAATAAAGTCCTTCACTTACAGTATGTATGCAGTGCTGAATGGAGCGAATCACTATAATTTTAAAATTTTAAATTTGAGATAAACCTTGTTGTGGCGCGTATTTGCGGCTTTCCTGGACGGAGGATGCAATTTTTTTTTGCCCAGAAAGGTGATCCAGATTGAAGAACCCTGCGTTACACCCTATGAAGACGACGACGAGGAAACAAAGGATAAACAAAACTAACCGAGGAGTGAACACGTAATGAAAATGAAAATGAAGAAATTTATCGCACCCATGCTGAGCTTGACGTTATTAATGCCAGGAATCGCCGGGGCTGCTGCAGCACCACAGACACCAATGACTACAATGAAGGCAAGTGTTAATACACCTGCTGCTGACCTGAGAGCGAGCCTGGATCACCTGTTATCCGAACACTTTGCACTCGCAGTAACCGCAATGGCGAAGGCATATGACGGAGCAAAAGATGCAGACGCAGCTTACAAAGCACTCGACCAAAATGCATTGGATATGCAGCCGGCAATCGCTTCCCTTTACGGTGATGCAGGAGCCAAAGAATTCGAACGTATCTTCCGCGCTCATAACAAATATACAGATGATCTTGTGAAAGCAACTAAGATGGGTAACCAGGCTGGAATCAAACAGGCACAGAATAATATTAACGGTTTTGTAGAAGAATTCTCTACATTCCTCAGCACCGCAACGGAAGGCAAATTGCCAAAAGCGGCAGCTAAAAATGCTTTGAAAGTACATGAAGATCTCGTGCAAAAAGTATTTGATGAATATGTAGCAGGTGACTATACAGATGCATACAAAGCTTACCGTGAAGGTTTCAAAGAAATGTTCGACGTGAGTAAAGCACTTTCCACAGCAATCACAACACAAATGCCTGAGAAATTCGAGAATAGCAAAGCGGACACACCAGCAGCTGATCTGAGATCTGCACTGAACCACTTGGCTTCCGAGCACTTCGCTCTGTCGGCTCTGCAGATGCAAGAACAATATGATGGCCGCACAGCAGCATCCAATGCACTGGTTACAGCTGAAGCTGGAAACACAGCGGATTTCAAAGCAGCGATCGCTTCCATTTACGGTAATGACGGTGCCAATGCGTTCGAGAAAATTTGGGTAACCAACCACGTGAATGCACAAAGCGACTATGTAACAGCCGTTAAAAACAATGATGCAACCGCTCGTGCAGCTGTCGAGAAACGTATTGACGGATTCACAACGGAGTTCGCGACATTCCTGGATTCCGCAACAGCGGGTAACTTGCCAAAAGCTGCCGGACAGCAAGCATTGACTACACATGAGAAGCAAGTACAACAAGTATTGGATCAATACGCTGCGGCTAACTACGGAGGTTCGTACACGACCAACCGTGAAGGATTCAAAGTTATGTTTGGTGTAGGTCAAGCCTTGGGTAATGCAATTGTCACGCAATTCAATGATAAATTCCAAGAGCAACCCACTACACCGACAATGCCTGAAACAGAGACAACAACTGTATGGATGCAGCTGAACAGCAAAACGCTGAAAATCAATGACAAAACAACCAACATGGACACCACGCCAATGCTCTGGAAAAACACAACCTACATTCCATTGCGCTTCTTGAGCGAAGGAATTGGTGCAACCGTGAAATGGGATAAAAAAGCACAACAAGTAACTGTAATGGCTGGCAATGATACACTGAAGTTCTGGGTGAACAACAATGTTATGGAAGTGAACGGCATGAAGAAAAATGTGGGCGCAACAGTCTTTGTTAACAAAGATGGACGTACACAAGTGCCACTGCGTTTCATCGCTGAGCTTCTTGGCTGGGATGTAAAATGGGCGCAAAAAGATGGCTCCATCACACTGACTAAATCCATGTAATCACTATTTATAAAAAGAAGAACGAAAAAAGCTGCCCCATACGGCAGCTTTTTTCGTTTTCATTTCAGCGCCTTTACCTTCATCTTACTTGGTGAACCTGCAATCCAATCTGCATCACATGGACGCAAAAAGGCCACATCAAAATATTCAAAAATTTGGTATAATCAAGGGAGCCAGCAACCTCGCCGTAACGTATAATTGATCACGGTACGGTGGTGGACTGTACATAATCTGATTCACTAGCCCGTTGGAGTCATGTATGTTGTATTATTATTCGGTATGATCAAACAGGAAAAGGGGGTTCAAGCGGATGGACACAGCTTCAAAGCCTGAGCGACGGGCAAAACATATTGATACCCGTCTGTTTATTGCCTGGGCCGTATCAGTCATTGCGACTGGGGGCAGTCTTTATTTTAGTGAGATTAAGGGATACATCCCCTGTGATCTGTGCTGGTTCCAACGGATCTTCATGTATCCGTTAACGATTTTACTGGGCATTGCCTACTTCAAGGATGACGCGGGAATTACCAAGTATGTTCTTCCCCTTAGTTTCATTGGAGGCGGAATCTCGTTATACCATGTAACGATTCAGCGTATTTACTCGGCTACGGGCAGTTCAGTGGCATGCGGACAAATTCCGTGTTATACCGATTACTTGAACTGGTTTGGTTTTATCACAATTCCGTTACTTGCACTGATCGCATTTATCATCATTATTGTTATGCTGTGGGGAATTGGCAAAACACCAAAATCTTCTTCATAAGAAAGGACAGATGATTGATGAGCGGACAAGTCCGTTGGTTCATGCCCTTCATCATTCTGACCCTCCTGATCGTAGGGTGTTCGGAACAGAAGCAGTCCCAGTCAGGTGAGATGCCGGAGATGATCAAGGTGAAGCTCATGGTACCGGACAAGGTGTCCATTAAGGAAAATGTTGCCTTGCAGATCCAGCTTACACAAGGGGGGCAGCCTGTGAATGATGCGGACCGTGTGCAGCTTCAGATCTGGAATGAAGAGGATGAACCGGAGGCACCATCTCTGGAACAAGGCATGATGAGTGCAGAAGAGCTTGAAGCCAAGGGAGCCATCACCGCGAAATCAGCAGGTGAAGGATTATACGAAGCAAGCTACACGTTTGAGCAATCCGGAGTCTATATCGTACAGGTCCATGTTACTGCTGGTGCAATGCACACCATGCCCCGAACGAAGGTAACTGTGAAAGAATAAATCGATAAATACAGCCCGATAATGTTGACGTACAAGCTACTTCCGGCCGCGTCGTTTATCGGGTTTTTGCATGTGTAATTCGTGATTGTAAATTTCTCGTTTTTATACCTTGACCTTGAAGTATACTTCAAGGTTTATCCTTGATGTATTACAACATGTTGGAGGTAAGTCGATGAGAATTTTGGAATGGATTTTGGTCATTGTGACGGTTATTAGCGCAGTAGTCATATTGATGGCTCCCAAACGTCGGGCAGTGAAAGTGGGTACGTTGTCGGCATTGGCACTGGTTATTCTATTGCATGGGGTAATCGATCGTTTTCGTGTGCAGCTGTTGCCCACCTATATCGTAGCCCTTGTTTTACTGATTGTATTGGCGATTCAGCTGTGGAAGTCCGGACGCAATATGCAGAACATACAAAAACCGAAACGTCGTTCGTGGTTCAAAACCATCTTGGCATCTATTCTGGTGCTGGCTCTCAGTGCAGGTTCAATGGTGCTAACGTCGCTTTTCCCTGCATTCACGATGCCTGAACCGACAGGTTCATTCGCCATAGGCACCTATTCGCAGCAGTTAACGGATGAATCTCGGGAAGAGACCAAGACGGCTGAAGCGGGTGATAAGCGAGAACTTATGATTAATGTCTGGTATCCTGTAGATCAGGAAACAGCCAAAGGATTACCGCTAGAGCATTATCCTGCCGAGTTGGGAGAGGCGATCAGTCTCGTATTTGGCATTCCACCGGTGGTGTTCAGTTATCTTGATACGATTCCCACGCATGTGGTCAAAGGCGCTGAGGTGTCTGCCGCACAGAGCAAGTATCCAGTATTGCTGTTTTCACCTGGAATACGCTCTGCACGCTTTCAAAGTATGACCGCGATTGAGGAACTGGTAAGCCACGGCTACATTGTTGTTGGGATCGACCATCCGTATACCTCAGCTCAAGTGACATTCCCGGATGGACATGTTGCTTCGTATGAGCCGGATCCTGACGATCTAACGTCAGAGGAAGTGTATCAACATAATATAGAAGGTGTTGGCATTCGTGCAGCTGACGCAAGCTTTGTACTGGATACGCTCACCCAGTGGAATAAACATGATCCGAATCAACTGCTCGAAGGCAAGTTTGATCTGGATCATGTCGGTATCTTTGGTCACTCTTATGGTGGTGCGACAACAGCGGAAGCACTAGCGCAGGATAGCCGTTTCAAAGCAGGACTCAGTTTGGAAGGCGGATTCTGGGGGAGCGTATCCACTACAGCCTTGAAACAGCCGTTTATGTATATCATGTCAGGTGGAACAGCCAAAAGTTTTGACCCGAACGCCACTGCCAAGGATAAAGTGTTTTATCCCGAGTTTGAAACGGATTTGGATCGGGTGATGACAAGCAGTCTCAATGACACGTATTACTTGACCGTGGATCATTTCTTCCATCAGAGTTTCACGGATATTCCGTTAATTTCACCTAAACTGTTTGCCAAAGGCATAACACCAGAGCATAATGTGGACATTACAAGATCATATACATTGGCCTTCTTTGACCGTTACTTGAAGGGAGAAGAGCAGCAGCCTTTGCTGGAAGGGTCGTCAGACCGTTTTCCCGAGGCTACTTATGATAACAAGTATACCAAGTTGCGGAGCAACCAGGCGGAATAACGCGGAGATGGATGGAGGAGTAGCATGAAAACCATGACAAGAGGAGAGTTAGCCAAACGTACGGGTGTGAGCATGGCAACGCTCCGGTATTACGAGGACAGTGGAATTCTGCCTGCTCCCCGTCGTTCGTCCAACGGATATCGTGTGTATACCGAGGATTATCTGGTTAAGGTCAAATTCATTAAGGATGCTCAATCGCTGGGTTATTCTTTAAAAGAAATACAGGATACGTTACAGCTGCTTAGTCAAGAGGACATGGAGAGTGAAGCACTTAAAACACTTGTACGTGACCGAATTGAAGAGATTCAGTCGCATATCGATAACCTGCAGCAGATGCAGACACTTCTTGCCGGGTTGCTCCTGACGCCAGAGCATGATATTCACAATTACATTGAATCTTTCCGGATCAACAAGGAAGAAGGCAATTCATAAGATAACCCTTTAATCAATAAACACCTTCATAGATCATCCCTGACGCGTTTGGCGTGAGAGATATCTTTGAAGGTGTCTTTTATGTTTCCGGCTCTGCATAACGATTCAAGCAATTCAAAACAGGCCTGCTTCGCGCAGGAAATGGTGCACAATTTCTGTCTGGTATTTGATCCGGTCTGATCGGTTCAGACTCCAGCAGGTCTCCACGGTAACCGAGCGGGCTTGAAGCAGGCGAGCTGCGGCTGTTCGTGCTGAACCGGGCAACTCGTGTTGCTTCAGATTGAAGTGCCTGTCACGAATGGGAATCGACCGATTCATTCGCCCTATAATTCGTTTGCATAACGGAACAGCCTTGCTGCCCGGATTGGTAATCAGAGTTTGTCCTAGTACCCGTGAGCTGCGTTGGGATAATCCATTGGCTTCATGCAGGTCCAGCCACCAGGTAGGTCCATATTGACGAGCAAGCCGAAAGACAGCGGAAGCAAGCGGATGTTTGGCTTTGCCAGAAATATGCCGCGGGAAGGTGCGATTTAAATCAGGTTTTCCTCGGCTTTTGTTTCGATAAGCCTTTTGATTTACTCGTGGAATAATAATGAGGAGTCCACGAGCCACGTGTCGACGCCCTGCCATGCAGTCATTAGCCAGCTTCTGCGCAGCGGCCATGCTCGCGGTTTCATTTCCGTGAACTCCCGATGTAATCATGATAACGGGTCCTGGCTTCGTGCCTCGAACGAGGTAATAGGGAGTGGCGTGTGCACTGGATGCAGCAAGTGTGTGTTTGGTAACAAGCATGACACTTCACCTCCGCTATTACAGTACGTTATGTCCTTCCCGTATGTAACGGCATTTGAACAGGCCTTCATCCAGTTCTGAATAAAATAGGCCAGTCAGTACACTCGATGAATAATATCCTCGAAATCCGGTTCTTTCATCTCGACATCCTCAATCTCGCCCCATTGTTCGAGCTGTTTCAGAATGTCCATTGTGCTCCACTTTTTTCGATTTACCTCGACATTGACGATCTGGCCCTCTGCCCCTGTGATCTGAATGGCGGATGATATAACATCCGGGATATGATACGAACCGCGATACGTAACTCGAATAATCGTTGGCAGACCGATGGTGTCCCGCAGAGAGGGGATGGAACCGTCATACGTAAGTTGACCGTGATTGATCACCATCACCCGACTGCATAGCTGCTCAATGTCGTCCATGTCATGAGTGGTCAGCAAAATCGTTTTGCCAAACTCTTCATTTAACGTACGAAGAAATTGACGTATGTTCCGCTTTGCGTTCACATCCAGTCCAATCGTCGGCTCATCGAGAAAAAGCAATTCCGGGTCATGCAGCATGGAAGCTGCCAGGTCGGCACGCATTCGCTGTCCAAGCGAGAGCTTGCGGACAGGCGTAGCCCAGAACGATTCCAGATCCAGCAGCTCGGCGAACTGGGCCAATCGTTTCGTTTTGTCCTCCGCACGAACTCCGTACATCTCGGCCAGAATATCATACGAATCCTTCACGGGCAGGTCCCACCAGAGCTGGCTGCGCTGTCCGAACACAACACCGAGACGTCCAACCGTGCGGCGTCTTTCCTGGTGTGGATTCATACCACCGAGCAACACCTCACCCGAGGTCGGATGAAGGATGCCCGTCAGCATTTTGATCGTGGTGGATTTGCCAGCCCCATTGGGGCCGATATATCCAACAAATTCTCCTTTGCCAATATCAAAGCTAATGTCTCGAACCGCTTCCTTGGACAGATACTCACGTGAAAACAAGGTGCGAAGCCCGGAGAACCGGCCCTCGCGAACCACAGGGGTTTTGAATTCCTTTTGCAGATGCCGCGCTGTAATCATAGTCATGACGATATTCTCCTCCTTAGCTACCTGTACTTTGATATTTGGTTAAACCGAATTTCCAGAAACGCAGACTTGCGGCCAGACTCAGGAAGGCTACAACAATAATGGCACCAAGAACCCACGCACCTAGTTCGCCGCGAAGCAAATAAAGTGACGGAACATAGTTAACGAAACCCACCGGGATTACGGTCAGCAGAATGCCAGACATCCATTTGGGATACAACGTCAGCGGATATTGGGCAGCCGTACGCGCCGCATCCTCGGTGATCGTCTGCAATTCCTCAATGCGTGTGGTCCAGAATCCAAGCGTTGCCGTGGCAAGCCCAATCGAAAAAAGAATGATGGCACCGGTCAAGATGACGAGCAGTGAGAAGGGGATGACAGTCCAGCTGATCTGTCCGCTATGCATCATGCCTGCCAGAGACCAACAGAGAATAAAACCGCCTTGTAACACTTCACCAGCCATGATCCGGAAATTTTGTGGCAGTAAGGCCAGCAACACGGGCATCGGACGGGTTAACAGTTGATCGAGTTCGCCGCCGACCAGATACTTTTCCAGATGATGCACTTCGTTGCCAAACGTTCGATACAGTGTCTTGGATAGGGTCATGATCGCGAAGAGGTAACCAATTTCATGAAGGGACCAGCCTTTAATGGCTCCGAATTTGTGCAGCACCAGAGCAACCATCAGAAACTCGGAGATTTGAATCAATGCGGCCAGAACGGAGGCCATGACAAAATTGAACTTGTATTGCATCCGACTGCGGATGCTTGTTCGAATGAGCATTTTATATAAAGTGAGCCAGGAAGTTGTTTTCATCCGCCCTGCACCTCCACTTTACGGCGCAATACCTGGGTGATCGCCAGACAGACGAATGTCATGAGGACGCACCAAATCAAGGTTCCCCATAACAAGGAGCCATTTTCATAACCCAGATAGATTCGGGTCGGGACATAGAGCAGGAAAGGATAGGGAGATAACCAGGCAATTCGTTCAAGCCAGTCTGGCAGCCATTCCAGCGGAATGAAGAAACCAGCAAGCAGATTCATCATGGCGTGATTGCCCCAATGCAGCCAGGAGGACTCCGTAGTCCACATCGCGGTGGCGCCAATAATGTAATTCATACAGATGGATAAATAGGATGCGCCGGCAAGACCAATTGCGGCAAATAACAGGGTTGAAGCTTCTGAGGGCCATTGCAGAGAAAATACGATGGAGAAGAGTAGGTAAATTGGAATGCTTTTGTACACGAACTGGTAGGCAATCTGCCCCCATTCACGTGCCATCAGGTGGGTGAACAGATGAACCGGCCTCATGAGATCAAGCGCGATCTGCCCTGTCCTGACCGTGAGTGGAATACCAAGTCCATTGGTGAGAAAACCCGAGATCCAGAGAGAGGATTGCGTAAACGCAATGTAACTGATCATCCCCTGTGTCCCGTACTCTCCGAGAGAATGATCGGCCCCGATGCCAATCCAGAGACAGGCATACATGTAACCGAACATGGCGCTTGCCAGGTTATGTACCATGTGGGCCCCGCGGTATTGCAGGTTCCGGGAGTAGGCTTTGGAAGCCAGAGTGAAATAAAGCATGTGACACCTCCGATAAGTTGGTTGAACGGCGGTTCCGTTCACTTCAGTCAAGGCGAAAAAGAGAGAAGGACAACAGCATACCAATATATTCCTTCACAGGCAAGACATTTTTTTGGCATATACCGGAAGAAATGAGGCTGTTCAACAATGCGCCACAAGACAGTGGTTTGTCCGTTCCTTTATAATTGGGGGGCAAAGACGCAAACGTTTACAATATGAACTATTCAAATTTTAAATAATCCGCCGGGCATGTGCCTGACGATTGAGGATACAGCTTCAACAATCCGGCAAGAGAGAAGGTTGGAATGAGTAAAATTGCATGGGTCACGGACAGTACGAGCACACTCGATCCGCTATTTGCTGAGCAGAATCATGTGTACATCGTACCTCTTCGGATCGTTTTTGGAGAGGAATGTTATCGGGAGACAGAAGACATCTCGTCGGAATTATTCTATGAGAAACTGGATGGGGCTTCACGCGCAAGCAGCTCACAGCCGCCGATTGGTGAATTTATAGAACTGTATGAGTCGTTGAAAGGTAAGTACGATGAGATCATTACCATTCATTGCTCCACTGCGCTTAGCGGTACGCTGCACACATCGATGCAGGCTGCCGAAATCGCAGGTGTGACGGTTACCGCCATTGATTCCAGAGCAGGGGCTTATCCGCTGCGGGAGATGATTTTGCAAGGATTGGAATGGCAGAAGCAAGGCCAGACAGCATCCGAAATCAAACTTCACATCGAACAGATGATTAATAACATGTCCTTTTACCTCATTCCGGCCAGTCTTCAGCATCTACACCGCAGTGGGCGTGTGTCGGGGACCCAGCTTATTCTTAGCCAATTGTTGAAAATTCATCTGCTGCTTCGATTCGAAGAGGGCAAAGTGGTTGTGAATGAGAAAATTCGTACGTTCAAACGGGCCAAACAGCGCATGCTGGATGTGCTCAAGGTGGATATGGGGAAAGTGAAGCATGTATGTATCATGCATGCGAACAATCAGGAAGAAGCCGTTACAATCAAACAGCAGATTGCAGATTTGCTTCCCCGCTTGAAGACGGAAATTATGCCTTTTATCCCTGTGGTCGGAATTCATGCAGGTGCGGGCACGATTGGACTGTGCTGGATACGAAGCGAGACGGTATAAGGTTGTAAATGAGACCTGGCAGGAGGTTCACTTTGAAACATGAAGTGGCGAACCTGCCGGGTTTTTCGTATTTCATTGCCAATTGATGCAAACTGTGAGGTAATAAAGGAAAACGTTCAAGTTGGAGGGAATCTCGTGTCAAGTTATCGCTTGCTGCTTGTTGAAGATGATCGCTCAATTAGTGAAATGGTCGGTCCTTATTTGGAAAAAGAGGGCTATGACGTCTCTTATGCATATGACGGACTGGAGGCGGAACGTCAATTCAGCCAATCACCGTCAGGCTATGACTTGGTCATTCTCGATCTGATGCTGCCACACAAAAATGGGATGGAAGTGCTCCAGACCATCCGTGCCACCAGTCTGGTGCCAGTGCTCATCCTGTCTGCTAAGGACGGAGAGGTGGACAAAGCCCTCGGCCTGGGATTCGGCGCTGATGATTACTTGAGCAAACCATTCTCGCTGATCGAGCTGACAGCTCGGATCAAGGCGGCTATTCGTCGTGCCAACTATACCGCACAGCCTGCAACTGTGGTCGCTCCGAAGGTACAGCGCATTCACATTGGCGGACTTGTGGTCGATACGGAAACGTATGAGGTCGAGCGTGATGGCATACCTGTAAAGCTTACTTCCAAGGAATTTGGGATTCTCAAAATGTTTATCACCCACCCTGGCAAAGTATTTACCAAGGCTCAAATCTACGCTTCTGTCTGGAATGATCATTATTATGGCGACGAAAATATCATTAATGTTCATATGCGCCGTCTGCGCGAGAAGCTGGAAGTTGACCCCTCCAACCCCCAGTATATCAAAACATTGTGGGGGATCGGTTATAAGCTGGAGGTGGACCCGGCATGACGTTGATCTTGGCTTTTTCTACCGGGATCTTGGCTCTTGTCGTCATTTTGTTGAGCGTAAGGCTGCATAAACGCAGTACCCATCTAACTTACATACATGAGAAATTGACCTCTATTATAGATAAGAACACATTTGAACGCCTGCTCGTCTTTAACAGTGACCTCCAGATAAGCCAGCTCCTTAAGGACATGAATCAGTTACTGGATCATGCACATCGGGCTGAGGCGGGTTATGCCAATCAGGAGAAGGAGATGCGCAACATGTTCTCCAATATCTCACATGATCTGAAGACGCCGCTTACGGTTGTGCTTGGTTATAGTGAAACGCTGCTGCATAGCACTTCCCTAACCGATCAGGAACGCGTAATCATGACAGCCAAAATCCAGGATAAAGCGCAGGAGGTGCTGCGTCTGATTCATTCCTTTTTTGACCTGGCGAAGCTGGAGTCGGGGGATAACGAGCTTGCTCTGACTAGGGTCAATGTAAGCGAATTGTGTCGCTTGAAGATGATCTCTTTTTATGACATGTTAACGAATCTAGGTCTGCAAGTGGAGCTGTCCATTCCGGAAAGCGATGTCTTCGTGAAAGGTAATGAGGAAGCACTGGACCGTGTGCTGGATAATCTGATCACCAATGCCATGAAATATGGAGCAGATGGCAAGGTGCTTGGCCTTTCACTGGAGTATTCAATAGGCGAACAAGTAACACTTAGCATCTGGGATCGAGGCAAGGGCATTCCTGAACAGGAGCACAGCCGTGTATTTGAACGTATGTATACGCTGGAGGATTCCCGTAATCGTCTCTATCAGGGAAGTGGTCTGGGTCTGACCATTACGAAGCGGCTGGTGGAGCGGATGGGTGGAAGTATTGAGTTGCATAGCGTACCTTTTGTACGAACTGTATTTTCGGTTTCTTTGAAACCTTGTTAGGCGCAATTTATACCTTTCACGATAAGCTTAAGGTTTTTGTAAGATTTGATTAATAAAAAAGAAGACTTTTCTCTTTACAATACAGATATAAGAACTCGTCAGGGACGAACGTAAAGGAGAATAAAGAACATGACCTATATTGCGCGGACCATAGGTGTGACTAAGACGTATGCAGGGGCAGAGGTTGTATCGAACGTCAATATGAGTATCAAGCAAGGGGAGATTTACGGGTTTCTTGGTCCGAATGGTGCGGGGAAAACGACGATGATGAAGATGCTCACCAACCTCGTGAAGCCGACTGTAGGCGAGATTGAATTGTTTGGAGAAAAGCTCACGCCTACTTCTTATGAATTGCTGAAACGAATGGGCAGCATCATTGAATATCCTTTTTTCTACGATAATCTGTCGGCCAAGGAAAATCTGGATCTCCATTGTGAATACATGGGGTTTCATAACAAAAAGGTCATTAACGACATGATGGAAAGTGTAGGTCTCAAGGACACAGGCAAGAAGCCTGTTCGTGACTTTTCCCTGGGGATGAAGCAGAGACTGGGCATCGCTCGTGCGCTGATCACAACACCGGAACTTCTCATTCTGGATGAACCGATTAACGGGCTCGATCCCGTAGGCATCAAGGAGATGCGCGATTTGTTCAAACGTCTCAGCTCCCAGTATCGTATTACCTTGCTGATCTCCAGCCATATTCTTGGGGAAATCGAGCAGGTTGCAGACACCGTTGGGGTCATTCGAAATGGGCGGCTGGTTGAAGAAGTATCCATGGACAGCATTCGTGGGAGCCACAGCGAGTACATTGAGCTGCAAACGTTGGACCCACGTAAAGCGACCTATGTGATGGAACATCAGCTAGGGTTGAAAAATTATAAAATGATCGATGACCATACCGTACGTATCTATGATCCGGGCATTGCTCCATCGGAATTGACAGGCAAGCTGATCGGGCATGGCGTTGAGATTGAATCCATTTTCAAACGTGCTCATTCATTGGAAGAACACTTCATGAGCTTAATGAAAGGGGATGGGGACGTTGCTTAAACTGATCCAGCTGGAACTGCGCAAACATCGGTTTGCTCGAAATTTCAGAACGGCAGGAATCGCCAATCTCGTCCTTATCCTGTTTCTCATCATGATAGGATTCACCGACCAAGGGGCAGAAGATTATACTTTTGCTGATTACCATGTCTCCTTCATGTTAATAGATACGTTCGCCAGAGCCGTATTTATCATCTTGGGCGGTGCGCTGATAGCGAAACTGATTATTAGTGAGTATCGAAATAAAACGATGAACGTCATGTTTACCTATCCGATCAAGCGCCAGAAAATCATTGCTGCCAAGTTGATTATCATCTTTATTTTTACCTTTATGATGATTTTGTTTACCGATCTGCTGATGGGAGCCTTGCTGGTTATCACAAACCAATTCTACTCCTTCATTCCCGACACGTTGACGATGAGTGATGCACTGGTACTGCTGCTGAAGTACACGATTAGTTCCTTGTCCGCTGCGGCCATGGCTCTGATCCCTCTATTCTTCGGAATGCGCAAACATTCGGTCACGACCACACTGGTATCATCCATTCTGCTTGTACTTGTGGTGTGTTCCGGATTTAATGGACCTTCTGTGTCAATTAACTCTATCGTCTTCATTCCATTAACACTGGGGGCGATCGGACTGTGGATTGCTTCGCTGTCCATGATTCGTCTGGAGACAAAAGATGTGAACTGATTCCTTTGGAAACCATACTCCGTATGGCTTCACATGCCATTGACATCTGCTCGTACAAGGGATAGGATAATGTCAACTGAAGGACGAAGGAGAATGCAACTACCATGACGATTCCAAAAACATTAACAATCGCTGGTTCGGATACGAGCGGCGGTGCTGGGATTCAAGCAGATTTGAAAACTTTTCAGGAGCTTGGTGTGTATGGCATGACTGTGCTGACTACTGTTGTGGCTATGGAGCCTGATACGTGGGATCACCAGGTCTTTCCTGTGGAATTAAATGTAGTCGAAGCTCAACTGCGCACCGTTCTGGATGGCATCGGCTTTGATGCAATGAAGACGGGCATGCTGGGTTCTGTAGACATCATTGAATTGGTTGCGAAGCACATCCGCCGGAGCGGACTGCCACAGATCGTTATCGATCCGGTAATGGTCTGCAAAGGTACGGACGAAGTGCTGCAACCTGAGAATACAGAAGCAATGATCGAATTCCTGTTGCCGGGTGCTGATCTGGTTACCCCGAATCTGTTTGAAGCATCGCAGCTCGCGAAAAGTGGACTGATCCGCTCCAAGGAGCAGATGGAAGCTGCAGCAGCTGTCATTCACGATCATGGGGCGAAACATGTCCTGATCAAGGACAGAGGCGTTATTAACCCGGGTAAAGCAATGGATCTTCTCTATGACGGAACGAACTACGAATGGTTTGAAGCCGATGTTGTTGGCTCCGGATATACACATGGTGCAGGCTGCACCACATCTGCGGCAATTACCGCAGGTTTGGCGCGCGGTCTTACTGTGAAAGAGGCTGTTCGTGAAGGTAAAGCCTTCGTGACCAAAGCGATTGCTGGCGGATTCCCGCTGAACCGCTTTGTTGGCCCAACGTTGCATGTAGCACACCGACTGGAGAATCAACGCTAAGCGGTGCGCACATGTAGTGTGTAATCGCGGAGAAAAAACGTGGTCTCAGCCGGAAGTAGCTGTCAATGAGCAGGGGTTTGCTCGTTGACGGCTTCTTTTTTGTGCAAAAACGTATGGGATTTAGTAACTTATGGTATATATTAATCGTATATAAGATGGAGTTCATTCCAGAACATGGCTGGACACACGGACGACACACGGAATCGTTATGTTAACAACAGAATGCTAAAAGGAGAGTCGGCCATGGTCAGAACAGTGCTTCTGGTGGAAGACGAAAGCCGCATTCGTGAGATTGTGGCCGATTATTTCATAAAAGAACAATGGAACGTTATTGAAGCAGAACATGGGGTAGAGGCGCTGGAATTGCTGGCACTGCATGAAGTCGATCTAGTCATTCTAGATGTGCTGATGCCGGAAATGGATGGATGGACCCTCTGTGGGCATATTCGTTCCCAGTCGACCGTACCTATTATAATGCTGACTGCCCGATCCGAAGATGATGACAAGATTCATGGCTTCCAGCTCGGCGTGGATGATTATGTTACGAAGCCATTCAGTCCTCGTGTACTGGTGGCACGTGCAGAGACATTAATGAAGCGAGTAGAGGGTGCCGTTAGCAAGGAGCAGAGTGTGATCCGGTTTGGATGTGCGACAATTGATCCCTGGGCGCGGCGGCTTGAGAAGGATGGAATCGAAGTGGAGCTTGCTCCCAAAGAATATGACCTGCTGCTGTATTTAACTCGCAATCAGGGAATTGTACTGTCCCGTGATGCCATACTTAATCGGGTATGGGGATATGATTTTGAGGGCGATTCGCGTGTGGTGGATACCCATATCAAAAAGCTTCGCAGCAAACTTGGGGATGAAGCCAAGTGTATCCGAACCGTTATCGGTACGGGTTATCGATTCGAGGCCGAGGCATGAGACGTAACGGTGTAACGATGAAACTGTTTCTGGTCATGGCCGGGTTTCTGCTTCTTCTATATGGAACAACGGTGATCGCCCAACTCGTCTGGTTCCCGGACTTTTACCAGCATCAGAAGATCAGCAGCATTAAGAAGAAATTGACGAAATTCGAACAACAATATTCCACTGGACATTGGAACGATGTGCAGCTGGCCAAGGAAACCGGGAAATTCATGCGGCAGAATCAGTCGCATCTAGTCATCCTGACGAATACAGGTAAGCTGGTCAATGACCCATTCCACATCGTGCTTCTGCAAGAGGATGGCAAGCAGGTAAATATATCGCTGTCGTTGTTTATCAACAGCGAGAACGCAGGATGGCTTGCTTCACACTTGAAATATGGTCAGCAATTGACCGTTACAGGCTCAGCAAGTGGAATGAATGATCCTATGGTTTATCCACTCAGGATAAAGGATCAGAGCTCCGTGGTCAGTGGAACGGAAGATTTTCAGGAGTTAACAGAGCCGGTAGAAGAATGGTCAGGAACATTGAAGGACGTTGTTCTTCCCAACCTGGGGACATGGAGCCAGAGACAGGGTCTGCTCGTGCAGGCGCTGGATAGCCGCTTCCCGCTGTCTACGGAAGATCAGCTTAGTCTCGCCAACGGAAAAATGATTAATGAGGAATGGACCGATAGCTGGAGTGGTGTACGAAATGTGCTTACGATTGCTCCGGTGCACAGCTCGGGACCCCAGCAACAGCTCATTTTTTCCCTGACGTCCCTGCAGGAGATGAGGGAGGCGAGTGAAGCTACACAACTATTTTATGCGTATTTTGGTATTGCTGCATTTGTGCTGATTGTTTTCCTTTCACTGCTTCTGTCCCGAATTGTCACCAAGCCATTGCTTGCCCTGAACCATGTTGCCAAAAAGATGTCCACCCTTGATTTCACAGTGAAATCGCCCATCCGCCGCAATGACGAGATTGGCAGTCTGTCCAACAGTCTCAACGCGCTGTCGACGACATTGGGTCAGACTTTGGAAGAACTAAGGCAGGCGAACAGTCAGATGCGTACCGATATGGAGATGAAGCAGCGGATTGAACAGCGTCAACGGGAGTTTTTTGCCGATGCATCCCATGAGCTCAAAACGCCTATCAGCATTATCAAAGGGTACTCCGAAGGGTTGAAAGATGGAGTCAGTGAGAGCAAACGTGAGCGTTACATCGAGATCATTGCCGATGAAGCGGTCAAAATGGAAACGATGGTCGAAGAGATGCTGGATCTGGTACGGTTGGAATCCCAAGCGATTAAGCTGAACACCGATGCAGTGGCTCTTGGAGATATGATTGAAGATATTGCCGGACGTCTGGGTCCACAACTGAAGGAAAAGGAACTGGAGGTTGTACTGGTCTCCACCACAGAGCAGACCGTTGAGGGAGACCGCAGCAAGTTGGAGCAAGTCTTCTACAATATGATGATGAATGCTATACGTCATGCCGTTCCTAAGACCGATATTATGATTGAGATCAGCAGGCCGGAAGGGCAGGTTCGAATCTCCATCGAGAATCAGGGTGAGCAGATTTCGGAAGCGGAGCGGCAGTACATCTGGGAAAGATTCTACCGCGTGGAACGCTCGCGTAATCGCAAAATGGGGGGGACCGGGCTCGGCCTGGCCATCGCGAAGCAGATTCTCGATTTGCATGGATGCAGTTATGGCGTGGAGAACACGCCGGACGGAGTCCGTTTTTATATTATTTTTCCTAATGCTTAGTACGAAGGGGAGTCAAGTCTATGAAATCTTTACCGTCCATTCTAACGTTGGGCAACTTAACTTCAGGCATGCTAGCTGTCATTATGGCTATTCATGGTGAGTTTGCGCTGGCCGTGACGATGATCTGGGTAGCCATGTTCTTTGATCTGTTCGATGGGTTTGCAGCCCGCAAGCTGCATTGCGAGGGGGAATTCGGCAAAGCGCTGGATTCATTGGCTGATGTTGTTTCGTTCGGGACCGCACCTGTGTTGATCCTATATTTGAACTCCATGAATGAGGTAAGTACACTGGGTATGGCGCTGACAGCATTATTCCCGGTTTGTGGTGCATTGCGTCTTGCCCGTTACAATTGCCAGAAGACAGCAAGCCATGGTTTTGTGGGCATGCCGATTACGTTTGCAGGCGGTCTTATGTCCTTTTTCGCGCTCTGGAGTCCTTATTTTACTCATGGTGTAGCCTATCTTGTCATTATCGTATTATCCGGTCTAATGGTTAGCCAAATCCGATTCCCGTCTCTAAAACAAGTGCTAGCCCCCCATGAGAAGGATATTGTGGAACCGAAATAAGGAGCGAGTCAGTATGGAATTTGCAAGAGAATTTATTGGTCAATATGGTTATTTCGCAATTTACGGACTGCTGGCTCTTGGCGTGATTGGCATGCCTATTCCGGATGAGGTGATGATGACCTTTGTCGGTTATCTCGCCTCCATCTCGGTGCTGAATTATTCGGTGTCCATCGTTGTCAGTTTTGGTGGAGCGTTTACTGGAGGACTTCTGAGTTACACGATTGGTAAGAAGGCCGGGCGGCCACTGGTTGAGAAGTATGGTAAATGGGTCGGAGTCAACGCCAAACGGCTGGGCAGGGTGGAGTCCTGGTTTTTGAAATACGGGTACTGGTCCATCATACTGGGCTACTTCATTCCAGGCATTCGTCATCTGATGTGCTGCTTCTCCGGGATCAGCCGTATGGCTATAGGACGATACGTCCTTTTCTCCAGCATTGGGGCATTTATATGGTGTGTTGTGTTTATATCGATCGGCTTTTATGTAGGTGTGTTAACTTAAAATGGGACAGCCTGTTATGAACTGGCGAGGATAAAGACCTCTTGTTAATGGAGTGGTCTTTTTTTGTTTGTATTTAATAAAATCCCTTGAAAAATGAAAAGCCCACCGCAATATGCACGGTGAGCTGATAATAAATTTGGCTTCACCCATTCAAATGGGATTCCTCAATGCCTTTTTCAACCTGTGGCTCCCCTTTTTTGCGTGCAAAGGTGATTTTGAGTAAAGGTGGCGTAACCAGGGTTGTAACGATAACCATGATGACTACACTGGTGAAGTACTCAGGGTCGAGTAATCCGGAAGCAAGTCCAGTGGAAGCAATAATGAGAGCAACTTCCCCTCGGGAAATCATGCCTGCACCGATGGCGAGGGAGGACGAGCGATCAAATCCGGTCAGACGCGCACCTGCTCCTCCGCCCAGCAGCTTGGTTACAATGGCGATGAGACTGATGACGATAATGAACCAGATCTGTGAACCCACGCCGTCAAAAGTCACGTTCAAACCGATGCTTACAAAGAATACCGGAACAAAAATCCCGTACGCGATCGGTTCAAGTTTCGTTTCGACCTCATGTTTGAAGTTCGTTTGAGAGATGGCGATACCTGCCGCAAAAGCCCCGATAATGCCTGCAACACCCATCCATTCCGCAAAGTACGAAAAGCCAAAACAGATGATTAGTCCGGCTGTAATAACGGTCTCCGTGACCTTCAGCGGTGCCATCCACTTCATGATCCGTGGAACAAGGAACCAGCTGGCAGCGATAATGACAACAAAGAATAACAGCTTTTTGCCAATGAGCAGAGGGATTGAAGTATCGGTTGCCCCTGTTCCGAGCAAACTCATCATGACAGCGAGGATGACAACAACCAGTACATCATCGACGACAGCGGCTCCAAGAATCGTTGTACCCTCACGAGAGCTGAGCTGATTCATGTCTTTTAACGTTTGAACCGAAATGCTGACCGAAGTGGCACAGAACAGAAGTCCAAAGAACAAAGCGTGTGTCTGCGACATGCCGAACGCAGCGGCAGCTCCATAACCTCCGATGAATGGTAGAATGATACCACCCACGGCAACCGCAAAGGCTGCCTTCCAATTTTTCTTCAATTGCTCCAGATCCGTTTCGAGTCCAGCAATGAACATGAGCAGTAATACCCCAATTTCGGACATATAGTGGATGAAATCATCCGGCTGAACCCAGCCGAGCAGGGCAGGTCCAAGAATAACACCGACGATCAATTTGCCCAATACCGATGGTTGACCGAGTCTTACCGACAAATCTCCAGCCAACTTGGTGAAAATAAGAATGAGTGCGAGTACCAAAATAAATTCCATAGTTGTTCTCCCTTCCAGTAATAGCGTTTATAGGGTAACCAGCCCAAGGGAAGATCATTCCAGCCTTAAAAACAGAAAAAGGCATAAAACGGCGTATGTTAGTGTGCCGCTTTATGCCTTAAAAAAAGACAAGGAGGGCCCTTGGTGACAGGCTCCTCCAGTTCAACGCGTATGTGATTAATTACATTAATTATACCATGAATACAGGGTGGGGTAAACCAGTGATGGTGGGCTTTTAATGAAAATGGCCTGAAGGGGGCACTTTAAAGGTATCTGACGAGGCTTTTTGTTCAGAGTGTTGTCACTTAACAGTCGAGAAATGGCAAGATATAATGAGATAGAACATAGAAGTTAGGATATGAGGAGGATTTTTCATTGGGCAAACAGGACAAAGGGGACCCGAACATTCAATCCAATCAGATTGCCCCGACCAGTAATAAAAATTTTGCAGGTCTCATTATTACCATTTCCATTATCGCCAATGTCATTATTTTATTGTTGTTCTTTGCACCGTCGATCGGATACAAAGGCGATGTAGCCTTTGACATTACAGTGTTGCCGCGGTTTAACGCCGTTTTCAACAGCTTCACCTTTATCTTCCTGCTTGCGGCCCTGATTGCCATTATCAAGCGGAATGTGAAATTGCACAAACGTTTCATCCTTGCTGCATTTTCAACGACCCTTTTATTTCTCGTTACGTATCTGTCGTTCCACTATTTGTCTCCGGAAACGTCCAAATACGGCGGGGAAGGCATCATTCGTTCCATCTATTTCTTCATTCTGATCACACACAGCATTCTGGCAGCGATTATTGTGCCGCTTGCTTTGTTCACTCTGGTATGGGGCTGGACGAATCAATTGAAGAAACACCGTAAAATTGCTCGCTGGACGATGCCAATCTGGCTCTACGTGAGTTCCACGGGTGTAGTTGTATATCTGATGATGGCACCGTACTATTAATAATTTCACATATCATGGGCATATCCGGCTCGCCTTGCGGGTAATGGTTTCATGGAAGGAGGATTCACGCTTATGTACAGAGTCGTATTGATTCGCCATGGACAGAGTATGTGGAACGTGGAGAACCGTTTTACCGGTTGGACGGATGTGGATCTGACGACCGATGGATACGGAGAAGCGCGCAAAGCGGGAAAGATCCTGAAAGAACAGGGTTTTGATTTTGACTACGCTTATGCTTCAGTCCTCAAACGCTCCATTCGAACACTGGATATTGCACTTGATGAGATGGACCGGATGTGGATTCCGATCACGAAGACGTGGAAACTGAACGAACGTCACTATGGTGCACTGCAAGGACTGAATAAACAGCAGACTGCGCTGAAGTACGGTGAGGATCAGGTGAAGGAGTGGAGACGCTCCGTTAGCGTATCTCCCCCAGCACTGGACGAAACTGATGATCGGTATGTTCAGGACCAGGACAAGTATCAACGGTTGGGCTGCACCATCCCTCGTACCGAGAATTTGATGGATACATCGAAGCGGGTGCTGGAGTATTGGAATGCGGAGATCAAACCGGTTGTGTCAGCGGGCAAAAGGGTACTTATCTCCGCGCACGGGAATACGCTCCGTTCACTCGTCATGCATTTGGACCAAATGTCCGAAGCGGACGTAATGGCGCTTAATATCCCGACAGGCATTCCGCTGGTCTATGAACTGGATGAAGATCTGCATCCGATCGGGCATTTCTACCTCACTGCGGATGGCTCCACCTACAAACATGAGGAAATGACTCATGTCGCACCACCGTCCGATTGAAAGGACGATTGTTATGACTAAGCAGGTTATACAGTAGTAACAATGATCTCGACTTATACATCATGTTTGAAGATGGCTCCTGAATTTTCAATTTCAGGGGCCATCTTTTTTACGCTGTAATAAGCCATTCTCTAATTTAAGGCATCGCATCTGACGATTCGTTTTTCTCCCACAGGGTAATCTCAAGCAAGAGACGATGTACATTAATCCTGAAGGAGGAACAACATATGTCTAAAAAAAGTGGAATTATTGTAACAGCCATTGGAGCAGGCGTGACTTATTTGATGAGGAATAAAGAAGCAAGGGATAAGCTGTTCAGTACGGTATCAGGACTGATGAAAAACTCTAGTCCATCTTCAAAACCGTCTTATGGAAGCAAAAAAGGTTCACGTGTGATTTAAAATAGATTTTGGCATAGAGTCAATTAGCATGAGAAGCCCGGAGCTGGTATGGTCCCGGGTTTTTGTGTGCGCTCATATGTCATATGCGATTTTTGCCAGCAAGAATGATACAATGGAAACTTGCAGAACGTATGGAAGGGGATGCACAACATATGAAGAAAAATCGTCTGGGTTCATCCGAACTCATGGTTGGTGAAATTGGGTTAGGCTGTATGTCGCTTGGAACCGAAGTGAAACCTGCCGTAGCCTTGATTCATGAAGCATTGGATCGTGGCGTTAATCTTCTGGATACCGCTGACCTGTATGATGCAGGATTAAACGAAGAAATCGTGGGCCAGGCTATCCAGGGACGCCGGGAGCAGGTCATTGTGGCAACCAAGGTTGGTAATCGTCGCATACCGGGAAAAGAAGGCTGGTCATGGGACCCGTCTAAAGCCTATATAAAACAGGCTGTACGAGACAGCCTGAAACGGTTGCAGACAGATTATATCGATCTGTATCAACTGCATGGTGGCACTCTGGATGATCCAATTGAAGAGACGATCGAAGCCTTTGAGGAACTGAAGCAGGAAGGTCTTATCCGGTATTACGGCATATCCTCCATCCGGCCTAACGTGATTCGTGAATATGTGCAGAGAGCTTCCATTGTCAGCGTGATGAACCAATATAGCGTTGCGGATCGCCGGGCCGAAGAGGAAGTATTGCCTTTATTGGAGCAAAAGGGCATTAGCGTTATCGCTCGTGGACCTGTGGCAAGTGGGGTTCTCGCCGATTCTGGTGCTGCCAAGGCAGATAAGGGTTATTTGGATTATACTCCTGAGGAGTTGCACATCATACGAGAAGGCCTGAGCCGTTTGGTTACAGACAATCGCAGCATGGCTCAAACGGCCATTCGTTATGCTTTGGCGCATCCGGCTGTTGCCGCTGTCGTGCCAGGTGCCAGTTCGAGAGAGCAGTTGTTGCATAATATCGCTGCTTCGGAATCTGCACCACTTTCGGCTGCGGAGATTAACGAAATACGGGAGCTGAGTCCCGCCAATCTCTACAAGCAGCACCGTTAAACGTTGGCAGCCTATTTTCAATTGTAACTATACGAGGTACAATGAAGGTCAACCATAAAGAATCAAATAAGGGAGAGAAGACATATGGAAAGAATTCAAAGTGAACAACAATATCGCGATACAATTAATTCTGACGGAATGACCGTCATTAAATTTGATACAATCTGGTGTCCGGATTGCAAAAACCTGGATCGCTTTATCGGGGACGTTATCGACCAGCATGCGGATAAAACCTTCTATGCCCTCGATGCAGAAGAGTTCCTGCCGTTTGCTGAAGAGAACGGTGTACGCGGCATTCCAAGCCTGCTCGTATTCCAGAACGGCAAGAAAATTGCACATCTGCACAGCAAATGGGCAAAAACGCCTGCTCAAATCTCGGAGTACCTGCAAACTTTGGAGTCCAAGGTATAACCATAATCAGTTCGTTTAGATTGCAGTAGTTATATGAAACGCCTCCTATCGCTGATAGGGGGTGTTTTGGTGTTGGGGGAGGGGTGTAAAGGCAGAAATGAAAAATCCGTTTGTTGAAAAGGTTGTGCAAATTAAAAATGGCAACCTGGTTCCGAAAGGAACAGGTCGCCATTGGCTTTTTTGTTACATGACTTGAAGATAGGGTTACATCATTAAAATGATAAAGAATACGGCTGCCAGCACGAAGCGATACACTGCAAAGACGGTCAGACTCAGTTTTTTCAAAATAGACAGGAACGTCTTAATGGCAAGCATGGCTACGATAAATGCGGCAATGAATCCAATCGCGAAGATCGGGAAATCGCTGGTATTCAGATGATCGATACTTTTGTATAGATCATATCCTGTGGCTCCAATCATAATCGGCACAGAGACCAGGAATGTAAATTCTGCTGCGGCAACTCGGCTTACCCCTGCGAACAGTCCACCGGAGATCGTCGAACCGGAACGGGAGAAGCCTGGCCATAATGCGAGAATTTGAAAAAGACCCACTACAAATGCCTGTTTATACGTAATATCGTCTACATCATGGGTTGTAATGCGCTCGCTGCGGTGGCTCCAACGTTCAGCGATAATCATCAGAATACCACCAATAACAAGGCTGTACAGCACCGTTTGTGCTCCAAACAGATGCGCCTTGATCCAGTCCCGGAATACAAGTCCAATGACTACGGCAGGAACCATCGCCAAAAAGATATGTATGAGGTTCAGGCGGGAGGTGTAGCTCCTTTTGCCTCCGGTGAAGCGGAACATATCAATGAATTTGTTCCAGTACAGCACAACGACAGCTAGTACAGCTCCGAGTTGCACAACCACCTCAAACGTTTTGACTGACTCGTTGTCCTCCGATAATCCCAGCAAGTGGGCAGTCAGAATCATGTGTCCGGTTGAGGACACGGGCAAAAACTCAGTCAAACCTTCGATGATGCCCATAATAATCGATGATATAAAGTCCAATTCTCTTCCTCCTTGAAATGCAGATGACAGCTTATAGGCTGTCCTGCGTGACAATGCCTGCTCATTAGAACAAGGCTATCATCTATTATGATCACAAATGCGCCCAACTTCAACTTATGCTCGTAATGAATTGTTTAAAACCATATTGACAAAAACCTAGTTATCCAATAGGATATACATTAACTGACTGACTGATCAATCGGGAGGATAGGCAAATGTCTAAAAACAATCATTTGGAACCCGGAGAAGAACGCCGGGACCAAATTATACGCATAGCGATGGAGCGTTTTGCGACCCAGGGCTACCATCAGACGAAAATTTCCGATATTGTCCGGGAAGCCGGCGTCGCGCAAGGTACTTTTTACTGGCACTTCAAAAGTAAGGAGGCCATTGCGTCGGAAATTGTACTGACCGGCAGGGAGAAGTTGCTTGAAGCGATCGGACAAGGCTACCGCAAGGATGCCGGATCGGTTGAAGATATGGTGAGAGCTTCGGAACGGCTGTTTACCGACTTATTCTCCTTTGCAGCGGACAATCGTTATTTTATGGAGTTGTTGCTTAAAGGCATCGTGTCCGAGGATTCAGTACGGCGTCTGGTCGAGGAGACACGTAATGCAGTGGAACAAGCATTTCGCCACAACATGCAACGGGCCATTGAGCTGGGCATGCTGCCGGAATCCATGGATGTACCGCTTCGCGCTGCGCTGCTGGTTAGCATGATTGAAGGCATGATTACGCGCTGGCTGTTTGGCTCGGAGGAGTTGCACAGCAAGTTTTCATCAATGACAGCAACAAAGCTCGCAGCTGAGGCGGCAAGCTTTGAATTTTATGGACTGCTCGGCACATAAAAGTGTGCTGGCCCTGGTGCTTTATTTTCAACAACTGGATTAAATATTCACATGATTAAGCCAGCAGCAGGGAATAATGGGTACAACTGCAGTTTAGGAAGACAGGAAACAGAAAAATTTCAACAAGACATGACTACATGGATGAGAGGAAGTTAATGACATGAATAAAACATATGGAATGAAATCTCGCAAAGGCTGGACTTTAACAGCCCTGCTGCTAATGACCGTGCTGGTACTCAGCGCTTGTGGCAGTAAAACTACGGACAATGGAAGCAGCAATGGAGCACAGGCGAACAATGAACTGGAGCAGATCAAGTCTGCTGGCGTCATCAAAGTGGGCATGATGGGCACGTACGCTCCATACAACTTCCTGAACGATAAGAAAGAAATGGACGGCTACGATGCAGATATCGCACGTGAGGTTGCGAAGCGTCTTGGAGTTAAGGTGGAATTTGTATCCCAGGAGTTCTCCGGCCTGACACCAAGTCTGCAAGCCAAAAAGCTGGATGCCATTATCAGCCAGATGACCATTACTGATGATCGTAAGAAAGTACTGGATTTCAGTGATCCGTATATCACGAACCAAGTTAAAATCATTGTCAAAGAAGACAATAACGATATTACCAAGCTGGAAGATTTCAAAGGTAAAACGATTGGCGTAGGTTTGGGTACGAATGATGAATCATATCTGCGTAATGAAGTGTTGCCAAAAGTGGGAGACTTCACGATCAAAACCTATGACGATGTCATCTCTTCACTCAAAGATCTGAATGCTGGACGGATTGATGCCACAATCAACAACATGTATGCACTGAAACCCATTGTGGATGCCAACGGCTTCAACATCAAAGCCGTAGGTGAGCCAATCAAGAGTGACCAAGCTGGTATCGCTGTTCGCAAAGACAACCCGGAACTTGTAGCTGCATTGAATGATGCACTGAAAGGCATGAAGGATGACGGTACGTACAATACCATCTTCAAAAAATGGTTCGGTGAAGAGCCTGCGCAATAATGAACCGGCAGGGCGAAGGGAAGTTTGATCCATGGAATTGGTATTTGAGAATATCCCCTTCTTTCTGAAGGGGGCATATTACACGCTGTATGTAACTGTGATTTCAATGTTTTTTGCTTTTATCATTGGGTTGCTCGTCGCTATCGCGCGTCTGAAAGGACCGATGTGGCTTAGAATGATCGCCCGTTTCTACGTATCCATCATGCGGGGAACCCCGCTGTTGGTGCAATTATTCGTTATTTATTATGGGCTGGTCGATTATGGCGTAACGTTGGGCTCGCTCACCGCAGCCTGTCTCGGGCTTAGTCTGAATGCGGGTGCATTTCTGTCCGAAACGTTCCGCGGAGCAATTCAAGCTGTACCAAAAGGGCAGACGGAGGCCGCATATGCTACAGGCATGACACCGGCTCAAACGATGAGAAGGATTATATTCCCCCAAGCGGTGCGTATCGCGATCCCTCCAATGGGCAATACGTTTATCGGCATGCTGAAAGAAACATCACTTGTGGCAGCCCTCGGGGTTACGGAGTTGCTTCGCTCGGCACAGCTACTGGTCGCGCAATATTACGTTAATATGCCGTTTTATCTGGCGATTGGCGTGATCTACTGGATCATGAGTATCGGATTCTCGGCCATTCTGGAACAAGTGGAGCGCCGGCTTGCCCGGGCTTACTGATAGGAGGGGAGAACCGGTGATTACAACAACAGGATTGACCAAACGTTTTGGAAAAAATGAAGTTCTCACAAATATAGATCTGCATGTCGATGCCAAAGATATTGTGGTATTGCTCGGACCGAGTGGCTCTGGCAAGAGTACCTTACTGCGCTGTCTAAACGGACTGGAAGAGTTATCTGGAGGACAGATTGAAGTGAACGGTGTTGTGGTTAACAGCGCAGATCCGCTGCGAGTCCAGCGTGCCCGGGTACTGGAGATTCGTCGCCAGACCGGCATGGTCTTCCAGCAGTTCAATCTGTATCCGCACAAGACGGTGCTTGGCAATGTGATGGAAGGGCTCGTGACTGTGAAAAAAATCAAGCGGGACGAAGCGGCCGAACGCGGCCGGATTCTGCTGGATCGGGTCGGTCTTTCGGACAAGCAGGATGCATATCCATCCCGTTTGTCTGGTGGACAGCAGCAGCGCGTAGCGATTGCCCGCGCACTTGCCATGGAGCCTGAGGTGATGCTGTTTGACGAGCCTACCTCAGCCCTTGATCCCGAACTGGTGGGAGAAGTGCTCTCCGTTATGAAGGAGTTGGCACAGGAAGGCATGACGATGCTGGTCGTTACGCATGAGTTGAAGTTCGCCCGGAATGTGGCTAACAAAATCGTCTTTATGGCGGATGGATCAATTGTGGAAGAAGCGAGTCCACAGGCCTTTTTTGAACACCCGACCCAGGAGCGGACACGCAGATTTTTGCAGCAAATTACTGAATTCTAAGAAAGAAGGATAAACATCATGAATGTAACAACGGTATGGAAAGGCAAACGCGCATTTACTTCCGAAGGACCCTCTGGCTACGCGGTTGGCATGGATGCCACAGCAGCCTATGGTGGTGACAGCAAGGGTGCTACACCCATGGAATTGTTACTGGCAGGTCTCGGAGGTTGTATGGGGATCGATATCACGATGATTCTGGACGCTTTCCTGGACAAAATTACTGGCATTGAGATTGAAGCACAGGGTACACGTAGTGAAGGTATGCCGAAAGGATTTACTTCCATTGACCTGATCTTCAAGGTGGACGGCGATATCCCGGATTATCGGATCTGGAAAGCCATCCAAATGGCTGAAGAGAAGTATTGTGCAGTTTCCGCTTCGCTTAGCGCTGATATTCATCCCAAGCTGATTCTGAATGGGGTAGACACACCCCGTCCATAGCGGGACGGACATGGTTAAAGTATACAATGAAGAGGCACTTCCAATCATGGGAGTGCCTTTTTGATTGTTCTAACATTTCGACCATTAGGAAGTAAGGTCACGCTGGATGTTGAGCAAGGTCCCAGATGCCCATAATTTCGGTGATAGCCTGATCAAGCGTTGCAAAAGGGATACCGTCCCGGGCTTGTGTAGAAATGCCTTGCATAAAGGTATCAAATACGGTGGTCAGCATTGCCACATTCGTGGAGGCAGGCAGTTGGCCGATTTCTACAGCGCGCTGGATGCAAGCCTGCAGGCGGTTGCGAGTCAGCTTTCTTTTCTCGGCAGTTATGTCACGGATATGATTGTTTTTGGAAGAACATGTGCTGGCTGACAGCACAATTAAACAGCCAGATGGATGTGCGCTGTCTGTTTGCATTTTGGCGGTACTTCTTAAAGTTGTTTCAATTGCTTCTCTTGGAGATAGCGTAAGATCCGAGAAGCTTTCCGTAACGCGTCCAAATGAACCCATATATCGTTCAACCGCTTCTTTATAAAGAGCTTCTTTGGATTCAAAGGCTGCATAGAAGCTGGCTGCTGAAATATCCCCCATGACCGCTCGAAGTTGAAGCAATGAGGTGGCTTCGAATCCTTGTTCCCAAAAGAGCATCATTGCCTGCAACAGGGCTTCATCCCGATCAAAAATGCGCGGACGTCCGGTTCTTGCCATAAGAGATTCCCCCTCGTTTTTCTTAATTATATACTAATCGATCCAAAAGTCGTTGACAAGGTAGGAGAGGGTGGATAATATAAGGAATGATCGATCCATAATTCGATTCTATGTCCTATATTATTTAAAAAGGAGCTGCACAGATGTTCGATAAATCTTCTCAACGTTTCCCATGGTTTGGGCTGCTGGCCTTGGCGATGGCTGGTTTTATAGCTATTATGACTGAAACTCTTCCCGCGGGGTTGCTGCCGCAAATCAAGGAAGGGCTGCAGGTCTCTGAGGCAGGCGCAGGGCAGCTTGTCACATTTTATGCAGTAGGTTCTCTGATTGCCGCCATACCTGTGGCCGTGCTGACAAGGGGTTGGCGACGCCGTCCGCTTTTACTTCTAGCGATTATCGGTTTCCTGGTCTTCAACACCATTACAGCCCTCTCTTCAAACTATGTATTGACCCTTGTTGCTCGGTTTTTTGCCGGTGTTGCAGCCGGTGTCTCCTGGGGCTTGATTGGTAGCTATGCACTACGGATGGTGCCTGATCATCTCAAAGGCAGGGGCATGGCTGTTGCGATGATCGGTACACCGATTGCCTTATCATTCGGTGTTCCTGCAGGTACATTGCTCGGTTCCTTTATGGGCTGGCGCTCGGTATTCTGGCTGATGTCGCTGCTGGCGTTTGTATTGATCTTCTGGGTGCTCTGGAAAGTACCTGATTATCCGGGGCAGTCTGCTGATCAGCGCATTTCTTCAATAAAGGTGCTGCTGACTCCTGGCGTAATTCCCATTCTGGCTGTCGTTCTGGCCTGGATGCTTGCTCATAATATTTTGTACACCTATATTGCCCCTTTCCTCGCCGATGTCGGTCTGGAATCAAAGGTTGGACTTATGTTACTTGTATTTGGCCTGATGGCATTGGTGGGCATCTGGATTACAGGTATTCTTATTGATCGTTGGTTGCGTATGCTGGTTCTCATCAGTCTTGCGGGCTTTGCCCTGATCTCTCTGGTATTGGGTCTTTGGAGCGAGCACATTGCCGTTGTATTTAGTTCAGTTGCGCTCTGGGGTCTAACTTTTGGCGGTGCGGCTACACTGTTGCAGACCGCCCTTGCCCAAGCTGCCGGGGAGCAGGGTGTGGATATCGTTATGCCAATTAATACGACCGTTTGGAATCTCGCTATTGCTATTGGTGGATTAGCGGGAGGTGTGCTTCTGAATCAATGGGGAGCCTCGTCCTTTACCTGGGCTATCCTGTTCCTATCACTTGTAGCTCTGGTTGTTGCGCTGCGTGCCAAAGGACACGGTTTCCGCTCAGCACGCAGCCGCTAAGCCATCTGTTTTACTTCTTACATTAGAAATAGTTATACAAACTTCATGTTTGTTTTTCACTCAGCATACAGCCTTTTTTTGAAGCCCTCTTGTAGGGCTTTTGCTGTTATGTGGTATGATGAATTGGAAGGGCAGGCGTAATATGTACTGACCTTTATATGTAAGCGCTTATAAGCGACGGAAGGTGCAGATATGTTTAAAAGGCTCATACGAACATCCAACAATCTTAAATTAAAGCATAAATTGCTCATATCCTATGTACTTGTCGTCATGATTCCGGTACTGATTATTGGCCTGGCTGTAACCGGATACTTTCGGAAGCAGGCGCTGGATAATGCCATTGGACAGACGATTAACAACGTGGACAAAGTCAAAAGTCAGACCACCACATTGCTGCGTGTGCCTACGGATATTTCCAACATTCTGATGTTCAATAATGATTTGAAAGAAATTGTGAACAAACAATACCAAAGTGTTGTGGAGCTGACCTCGGCTTACCTCGCATACAAAGATTTTCAGGAATACAAGCGTCTGTACCGCGAGGTTGCGGGCATCCGGTTTTACTCCACCAATCCGACGCTGATCAACAATCTGGAGTTCATTCCTGTGGACAAGCAGACCGAGGAGAGCTACTGGTACCAGAAGGCACTGAAAACGACGAGCATCGGCTGGTTTTATATTCCTGACAAGGGAGATAATCCGGTGCACAAGCTAAGTCTGGTGCGCAAAGTGCCTTTTGCCGAATATCGGACCGAGGGTGTGCTGATGATTGTAATCAATCAGGATGAGCTGAATGGATTATTACGTCAGGAACCGTTCGAGACGTTGATTACGGACGAACAGGGTTATGTGGTTGCGGCCAAAAATACCGAACTAGTGGGCAAGACGCTGGACGAGCTTGATTTTGGTGTAGATCTACAAAATCAGACCAAAGGCACAATTGAAGCAGATTTTCGGGGGGAGCCATCCAATATTGTAATTGATGAGCTGCGCCCTGGATCGAGCATGAACAGCCTGAAGATCATTTCCGTTTTTGCCACCAAAAATATTGTCAAAGACGCGAATACCATTAGCATGATCGGTATGCTCTTCATTACGCTTGTGCTGGTCATTGCATTGTTGCTTGTATATATCATTTCATTTCTCACGTCAAACCGATTGTTACGCCTTAGCAAACATTTGAATAAGCTCGCACTGGGTGATCTGAACGTCACCTCCCGCATTGATGGGAATGATGAGATTGGGCAACTGTCGAGGCAGTTCAATTACATGGTGAAGAGCATTAATGAACTGATGACTCAGGTAGTGGAGGCAACGGAACAGAACAATCAATTGGAAATCGCACAGAAAGAGATTAAACTGAAAATGATGGCCAGCCAGATCAATCCTCATTTTTTGTTTAATGCACTGGAGTCGATCCGCATGAAAGCCCATATCAAAGGCGAGGCGGAGATTGCCAATATTGTCAGGCTGCTAGGCAAACTGATGCGCAAGAGTCTTGAGATTGGCAGCGGCAAAACGACGTTCAGAGCCGAACTGGAGATGGTACGTTCTTATCTGGAAATTCAGAAATTCCGTTACGGCGATCGGCTTGCTTTCCAGATCCATATCGATCCGGAGGTGGAGAAGATGTACATTCCTCCTTTGATCATTCAGCCTCTGGTTGAGAATGCGATTGTGCATGGTTTGGAAAATAAAGAGGGCACGGTCCGTGTGAATATAAATATTCGTTTGGTGGAGGATGTCGTTCAGGTGCGTGTCGATGATGATGGGGCAGGCATTACGCCGGAGCGTCTGGCTGAAGTGATGCAGTTCATCTGTGGACCGGAAGAACAGGAGAAGAGCCGGATTGGCATGCGTAACGTACATCAACGTTTAACGTTGACTTACGGCGAGCCATACGGATTACAGATTAAGAGTGTGTACGGGGAAGGAACAGAGGTTTCTTTCACCTTGCCAGTAGGAGGAGACCAGCATGTATAAAGTGTTATTGGTAGATGATGAACCGAGCATACGTGAAGGACTGACAACGATCATTGATTGGGAAAAATACGGCTTTCAGGTGATTGGTACAGCTGCCAGCGGGCGTGAGGCCATCACCCGCTTCGAAGAGCTGGAACCGGACCTGACGATCATCGATATTCGCATGCCCGGCATGACCGGGCTGGATGTGATTGAAGAAGTGCGGCAGCACCATCCGGAGTCGCACTTTTTGATCCTGAGTGGGTACGCGGATTTTGATTATGCCAAGAAAGCCATCAGTTTTGGCGTGGATGGGTATCTGCTCAAACCGGTGGATGAAGAGGAGATTATCAGTGAGCTGGAGCGGATCTCTGTGATGCTGACAAGGGAGCGTCTGACACTGGCCCGCCATGCTGGTGAGGATACAGCCTACCGGGAGCACCAAATTGAAGCATTGCTTTTCGATAGCCTGGAAGGTACAGAAACGATGGAAGCAAATGCTCTAGGATTGAATTGGTCGCAGTATCAGGTTGTGCTGCTGGAGATGCATGCCGAACCTGATTTACAGCGTGGTAGTGTAGTGAAACGCAGACTGGCGGAAGCTTTTGACCAGAAAGATCAGGGCATTGTGTTTTCGTTCCATTCCGGACTGGGACTGTTATGTAAAGAGCCTATTTTGACTGTCCAATCTGCCCAGAGTTTATATGATGAGTTGGAAGGGCTGCTGGGAGAGTGGAATATTCACATGTACGCGGCAGCAGGTCAACCTGTAAACTCCACAGCAGACATCGCACATTCCTATAATCAGGCCAACGGCGTATTGGGCGGACGTTTCCTGTTCGCGGAACAACGTATTATGTTATGGAACGAAGGCGAGAAGAGCAAAAGTGCTTCTGGGCCGGTTATTGCGCTGGATGAAGTTAGTGGTGAACCGGATGAAGCAGAATTGGCGGACAAGCTGTATTATGCGCTCGACATTCGGAGTAGCGAGTCCGTGATGCGTGTGCTGACCGAAATCGAGGAACGTCTGATCCCCCATCATCAGACAGAACAGGCGATTAAGACGGCGTTCTCCCAAGTGTTTTCATTGGCTATTAACAAACTTGCGGCAACGAATCAGCATATGCAATCTATTATGCAGGAGCATTCCGTTCTAATTACGGAGGTCTACCATCAATTAACGTTACTGGATCTCAAAGTAATGGCTGCTCAACACCTGAACCGGCTTATTCAGCGCATGGGTGGAGGAAGCAAGGATACGGTACTGAAACAAATGATTGAATTTATCCGTCGTAATCCCGGCGAAAATCTCAAGCTGGAGGTACTCGCTGAGGTATTTAACTACAATAGCAGTTATTTGGGCAAGCTGTTCAAAAACCATACCGGGGAATATTTCAATGCATTTCTCGATAAGGTCCGAATGGAGAAGGCGAAGGAACTTCTCGATGAAGGCTTAAAGGTGCACCAGGTTGCCGCGAGGGTGGGGTATGCCAACGTGGATTACTTCCACGGCAAATTCAAGAAGTATGTAGGGGAATCGCCTTCCGCATACAAACATGCTAGAGAGCTTGCTAGATCACAGCCCAAAGATTCTTCAGGAGAGCCAGAACGGGAGTAGCCCATGTTTCAGAGGATGGTACTTCTGGAGTTTGGTATTTCTCCTGATTAGGTAAAAAACGTTTTCGAACTAATAGTCTATTTGAAGGACCCTGGAGGTCCTTTTTCTTTTTAGTTTTACATGAAGTAAACGATTTCTATAAAACGTTTTCGATCATTACCAATTTCAAATTAAATTCCCTTGTAATTTCAATAATTATTAATAGATAGCGTCATTATCACTAATTTTATAGATATAATATCGGATTTTATAAGGGGATATCTAATTTTCATATGATTTTCTCTAAAATCCAGATGGTATTTTGAAAACGCTCTATCAGGTATGATTATTTTATAAATCAGAGGAGGGGGAACGGAGATGGAAACGCTAACAGAAAAATCCGCTTCCGCGAAAAAAAGCAGTGACCCCAATCCGCCAACACAAAAACGGCGGAACAGAGTTTGGGACAGTATGAAACAGCAAAAGTATCTCTATCTCATGTCATTGCCATTCGTAGCTTGGGTTTTTGTATTTAACTATCTGCCACTATGGGGATGGACGATGGCTTTCCAAAACTATAAACCGGCCAGATCGTTCGGTGATCAACAGTGGGTTGGTTTTAAACACTTTGCAGAGCTATTCAGCGATGATCGCTTCTATCTGGTACTTCGAAATACGCTTGCAATGAGCTTGATGGGACTGGTTATCGGTTTTATCGTGCCGATTTTCTTTGCGATTCTCTTGAATGAGATGAAAGGCATGTTTTTCAAGCGCGCCGTGCAAACGGTATCATATCTGCCTCACTTTGTATCCTGGGTCGTAGTGGCAGGGATTATTACCAAGATGCTCTCCACCGATGGAGGGATTATCAATGACCTTTTGGTAAACCTAAACATTATCGATCAGCCGATCCAATTCATGGCTAAGGGGAACCTGTTCTGGTACATTGTAACCGCTTCAGATATGTGGAAGGAAACCGGCTGGAATGCGATCATCTATCTGGCGGCCATTACCGGTATTGACCAAGAACTTTACGAAGCTTCCCGTGTAGACGGAGCGAACCGCTGGAGACAAATGTGGCATATCACGTTGCCAGGCATTCGGACTACGATCTCTGTACTGTTCATCATGTCCATCGGGCATCTGATCAGTATCGGTTTCGAGAAGCAATTTTTGCTGCAAAACAGTCTAGTGCTAGACTACTCGGAAGTGCTTGATCTATACGCGCTCAACTATGGTTTGAATATGGGACGATTCTCGTATGGTACAGCCATAGGCATATTCAACTCCGTTGTCAGTATCATCCTTCTGTTTACAGCGAACGGATTGTTCAAAAAATTCACCAAAGAAAGCATCATGTAGGGAGGGGACGACATTATGGCGAACAAAGCATTCAATGCTACTCGGGGCGATAAGCTGTTCGATATATTCAACATCCTCGCGATGACCCTGGTGCTGATTGTAACACTGTATCCATTCCTGAACGTACTGGCTATCTCACTCAATAACTCGACAGATACCGTACGTGGTGGAATTTACTTGTGGCCACGTGATTTCACATTGCAAAACTACAAAACGATTTTCCAATACGATGGATTGCTGCAAGGTTTGCAGGTATCCATTCTACGTACAATTGTAGGTACCGTACTCGGTTTGATCAGTTCCTCAATGATCGCATTTACACTGAGTCGTCCTGACTTTAAGTTGAGAAAGTTTGTTTCTACTGCACTTGCACTCACGATGTATTTCTCCGGTGGTCTGATTCCGGTGTACATCCTGATGCGTGACCTGAACCTGATCGGTACATTCTGGGTATATGTATTGCCAGGTATGATCAGTGCGTTTAACGTGTTCATTATCCGTTCCTTCATTGATGGTCTGCCGTATGCATTGCAGGAATCAGCCAAGTTGGATGGTGCGAATGATTTTAAGATCTATTACAAAATCATTTTGCCGCTCTGTAAACCGGTACTTGCAACCATCGCGTTGTTCCTGGCTGTAGGCCAGTGGAATGCTTGGTTCGATACGTACCTGTATAATGGTTCGAAGGCGCATCTGACCACGCTCCAGTACGAGCTGATGAAAGTACTGCAAAGTACACAGCAAGGCTCGGGAGCCGGACGTAACGCCAATGACATGGCACAGCAAATGACACAGATTTCACCGGAATCCATCAAAATGGCGATCACGATCGTTGTTACGGTTCCAATCCTGATTGTGTATCCATTCCTGCAAAAGTATTTTGTTGGTGGTATGACATTGGGTGCAGTAAAAGCTTAAGCAAGTTTGTACAGGCCGCCACATAGATAGAGTGGCCGTATAATAAAAGAAGCATCAGAATGCCCGAAGCGCAGCCATTTGGCCTGCGCTTCACCGTATAGGGCTGCGGAGTGGCATTCATGAAGCTATAGACAGGGACAAAAAAGTCCCGGATAGACAGACATATGAAACGGGAGGATTACCATTATGGCAAGAAACAAAATGAAGATTGCACTGGCTCCAGTGCTTGCGATGTCTTTGCTCGCAGGTTGCGGTGGAGGAAACAGCGGCGAAACGTCGTTTAAGGACACTAGCGGTGATACGTCTCCGATTACTTTTGACTTTTTTAGCGTCGATCCCAGTCCGAACTGGAACGGTATGAAGGATGAAGTGGGGAAGGTCCTTACAGAGAAAACAGGAGTAACCCTTAACGGTGAGTTTGCCGTCAGTGGTGGTCAGGATAAAGTATCCTTAATGGCAGCAAGCGGAGACTATCCGGATATCGTTTCACCCAAAGGAGAGCTAAGCAAGCTCGTGGATGCTGGGGCAATGGTCGATCTGACTGATCTGATCGAGCAATATGCTCCCAATCTGAAGAAGCTGTATGGTAATTACATGGACCGGCTGAAATATAGCAACGAAGATCAAGGAATTTATGTACTGCCTACGTATTATGCGGTAGACCAGAAGTATTTTGATGCAGGCGGCGGATTTGGGATTCAGCAGCGTGTATTGAAAGAGCTGGGATACCCTGAAGTGCGTACACTGCAGGATTATGAAAATGTATTGAAGGCATATAAGGAGAAACATCCAACGATTGACGGTCAACCAACGATTCCGTTATCCCTGGACGCAGATGACTGGAGAATCATGATTACGGTAACGAATCCGGCCTTCCAGGCAACAGGTGCTCCGGATGACGGCGAGTACTATATTGATCCTGAGACATATGAGGCAAGTCTGCATTACAAACGTCCGGAAGAGAAAGAGTATTTCCGTTGGTTGAACCATATGTACGAAGAAGGACTGCTTGATCAGGACAGCTTCGTACAGAAAACAGATCAATACAAATCCAAAATTGCAAGTGGACGTGTTCTGGGCGTCATAGACCAGGATTGGGGTTATTCCGATGCGGAAAACGCATTGAAAGCAGCGGGCAAAGATGAAGCGACCTATTCACACTTCCCGGTAACTCTGTCTAAAGATATCAAGGATCATTCCTTCCAGGACCCTGGTTTTGTATCTGGATGGGGTGTAGGGATTACAACATCGAATCCGGACCCGGTTCGTACAATTAAATTCTTTGATTACCTAGCTTCTGAGGAAGGCCAAGTGTTGATGAACTGGGGTATTGAAGGTGAGCAGTACGAAGTGAAAGATGGCAAACGTGTGATTCCGGCCGATATTCAGGACCAAAAAACGAATAATGCTGCCGTATTCCAGAAAGAAACAGGTATTGGCCTCTATACCAATATGTCTGGTCACTATGGAGATGGTGTCAAGGATTCAACGGATAACTATTACACAACGAATTTCCCTGAACAGATTGTAGCGGCGTATTCCGATGCAGAGAAAGAGACACTCAAAGCATACGGCGCAACAACGTGGAAAGATCTATTCCCAAGTGAAGATGAGTTCCCGGTTAAACCATGGGGAGCAGCGTACAATATGCCAACTCCAGGTGACTCGGATTACAACGTTATTTTCCAAAAAACACAGGATATTATCCGTAAACGGATCCCTGAAGCGATCCTCAGTTCCCCTGAACAATTCGATGCCATTTATGATGGGATGATTGCCGAGCTGAATAAAGCCGGAGCAGAGGACATGGAAAAACAATACACTGAGCTGGTACAAAGCCGTGTTCAATTGTGGAGCGGTGAAGAGAGCAAGTAATTCGTTTCAGCAGAATAGTTTTTTCGAAAAAAGGGCCCAGGAAACTGGGTTCTTTTTTATACCTAAAACGTTTTCCGAAAAACGTTTTCAATTTTGTGAATTCACTATTGACAAGGACTTTTAGAGGGATTATTATTCAAATATGAAAGCACTTTCATTAGTGATTTATCAAGGCATGTACATGAATCTCTTCAGTCAAAAGGAGTACGGATTAGTTCCTCAAATTACTGGATAGAGCGAGTGTTTTTCACTTCATTTTAGAAAACGCTTTTTATGTTATAAAATCAAACGTTTTACAATGAGAATCACCCAATTACGGTATGTGCAGGTCAGCCTGTTCTACAATAGATAGCTTCATTTTATCCATAAGGGGGATTACACATGAAGGGCAAAACACCAAAAACATTCGCAATGCTTCTGTTAGCCAGCGCTCTTGCCATTACAGCAGGATGCAGTGGTAGCGGAGGAGGAACTACGGCTTCAGAAACACCAACGGACACAGGGGATACGACCAGTCCAATCACCTTCACGTTCTTTGGTGCTGACGCAAGTCCAAACTGGAACAACATGAAGGACGCAGTCGGCCAAGAAATTACGAAACAAACAGGTGTTACAATTGAAGCTGAGTATGATGTGAATAATGGTGGCGACCAAAAGATACCTTTGATGGCTGCCAGCGGTGAATACCCTGATATTATCTATCCTAAAGGCAACTTGTCTAAACTTGTGGATGCAGACGCGATGCTTGACCTGACAGATCTGATTGACAAATATGCACCTAACCTGAAGAAAATCTATGGGGACCAGATGAACCGTCTGAAATACAGTTTGGAAGATCAGTCCATTTACACGATCCCAACGAACATGGGTGTAGATAATGTTGCGTTTGATGCTACAGGCGGATTCGAGATTCAGCAAAAGGTATTGAAAGAACTCGGCTACCCAGAAGTGAAAACGCTTGAGGATTACGAGAAAGTTCTGAAAGAATATTATGCAAAACATCCAACACTTGACGGACAGCCAACCATTCCGCTGACGCTGAATGCAGATGACTGGAAGATTATGATTACGGTAACGAATCCAGCCTTCCAGGCAACAGGTGGACCGGATGACGGTGAATATTATATTAACCCTGAAACATATGAAGCGGTGTTGCACTATAAACGTCCAGAGGAGAAAGAATACTTCCGCTGGTTGAACAAAATGTACAATGAAGGCATTCTCGACAAAGATACATTTGTGCAGAAGGACGATCAATACAAATCCAAAATCGCAAGCGGTCGGGTACTGGGGCTGATTGACCAGGAATGGAACTATGGTGAAGCTGAGAATGCTTTGAAATCAGTTGAAAATGGCGAGAATACCTACGCTCACTTCTCTGTATCCCTCAACAAGGATATTGTGGATCATACGTTCCAACCAACCGGATTCGATGGATATGGCATCGGAATTTCCAAAACTGCAAAAGACCCTGTACGTATTATCAAATTCATGGATTGGCTCGCTTCGGATGAAGGCCAGGTGCTGAGAAACTGGGGGATTGAAGGCGAACAATACAAAGTGGAAAATGGCCAACGTATCATTCCTGAGGATGTACAGGACCGCAAGACCAATGACAACTCGGCGTTTACCAAAGAAACAGGAGTCGGTATGTATAACATCTTCAGCGCAAGATATGGCGATGGTGTCAAAGATTCCACAGGCAATTACTACACAACGAACTTCCCTGAGCAGATCCAAGCAGGTTATACTGCGGCAGAGAAGGAAACATTGAAAGCTTATGGCATTACAACGTGGAAAGATTTCTATCCTTCTGAAGACGACTTGAAGCTGAAAGATTGGGGCGCAGCATATAACATGCCTGTACCTTCGGATACGGATTATAACGTAACGTTCCAGAAAACGCAGGACATTATCCGTAAACGTATTCCTGAAGCCATCCTTGCCAAACCTGAGAAATTCGACCAAGTGTATGATGATCTCCTGGCTGAACTTGATAAAGCAGGGGCGGTAGACATGGAGAAACAATATACCGTTTGGATCAAGGAACGTGTATCTCTCTGGACAGGTAAAGACGTGAAATAATACTGAAAATAAGGTATGATAAACGATCATTTTCGAAGCAAAATGGGTCCCTTAAAAGGGGCCTTTTTTGTTGTTGACGAAAGGGGGAGGATAGCATATAATCGTTAATGTAAGCACTTTCAGTAAGCGTTTTAAATTATTTTTCGAAAACGTTTTATGTAAGTTGATAAGAGAGTTTTCATTGGTTTAGATTTTGATAAAAAGAGTGCAAATTTAATTTTTAGTAAGCGCATACAGAAATGCGTCTTATAACGGTATCCTCAGGCTTAAAGCCTGTTATACAGATAAAACCTTCATAAATAATAGGGGGACTAGACAATGAGAGGCAAAATGAAAGGCAATACACCCAAGACGTTTGCAATGTTGATGCTCGCAAGTGCAATGCTGGTTACAGCTGGCTGCGGAAATTCGGGAAGTAAAGAAGCCTCAGAGTCCAGTGGAACCGAACCGGTTACTTTCACATTCTTTGGTGCGGATGCGAGTCCAACCTGGAACAAGATGCAGGATGCAGTCGGTAAAGAGATTACCAAGCAAACAGGCGTTACGATTGAAGCTGAGTATGATGTAAACAATGGTGGAGACCAGAAAATTGCACTTATGGCGGCTAGCGGTGAGTACCCTGATATTGTTTTTCCAAAAGGTAACTTGTCTAAACTAGTAGATGCAGGGGCAATGCTTGACCTGACGGATCTGATTGAGGAGCATGCTCCAAACCTGAAAAAAATATATGGGGACCAGATGAACCGGCTGAAATACAGTTCGGAAGATCAGGCCATTTATACAATCCCAACGAATATGGGTGTTGATAATGTTGCGTTTGACGCAACAGGCGGATTTGAAATTCAGCAAAAAGTACTTAAAGAGCTCGGATACCCTGAAGTGAAAACACTTGAGGATTACGAGAATGTATTGAAAGAATATGTGAAAAAACACCCAACGATTGACGGTCAGCCGACCATTCCATTGACGCTGAATGCAGATGATTGGAAGATTATGATTACAGTAACGAACCCGGCCTTCCAAGCAACTGGAGCACCCGATGATGGAGAATATTATATCAACCCTGAAACATATGAAGCGATGTTGCACTACAAACGTCCAGAGGAGAAAGAATACTTCCGCTGGTTGAACAAAATGTACAATGAAGGACTGCTGGACAAAGATACATTTGTCCAAAAAGATGACCAATATAAATCCAAAATCGCAAGTGGTCGCGTACTCGGTCTGATTGACCAGGAGTGGAATTATCAAGAAGCAGAAAATGCACTCAAATCAGCGGGCAAAGATGACAGCACATATGCTCACTTCTCTGTATCCCTGAACAAGGACATTGTGGACCATACATTCCAGCCAACCGGATTTGACGGATATGGCATCGGGATTACAACTTCTGCCAAAGATCCGGTTCGTATTATCAAATTCATGGACTGGCTCGCTTCGGACGAAGGTCAAGTTTTGAGAAACTGGGGCATTGAAGGTCAACACTACAATGTAGAGGATGGTCAACGGGTGATTCCTCAAGATATTCAGGATCGTAAAACCAATGACAACTCCAACTTCACCAAAGAAACAGGAATCGGTATGTATAGCGTGTTTAGTGCGAGATACGGTGATGGCGTGAAAGATTCCACGGATAACTTTTACACAACGAACTTCCCAGAGCAGATCCAGGCTGGTTATACTGCCGCAGAGAAAGAAACGTTGAAAGCATATGGCATTACAACATGGAAAGAATTCTATCCTTCTGAAGATGATTTGCAACTGAAAGACTGGGGCGCAGCATACAACATGCCTGTACCATCAGGTACAGATTATGAGGTAACGTTCCGAAAAACACAGGATATCGTGCGCAAACGTATTCCTGAAGCTGTTCTGACTACAGCTGCGAACTTTGATAAAGTATACGATGATTTCCTCGCCGAGTTGGACAAAGCCGGCGCAGTTGAAATGGAGAAACAGTACACTGTTTGGGTTAAGGATCGTGTTTCCCTGTGGACAGGTAAAGACGTTAAATAACTTATGTTTTAATTGAATAGGCAGATATACAAAAAAGGCCCTGAGCAAGGGTCTTTTTTTGCTGTCCATGTGATGTTTAACATTGACGCAAATTTCGAAATCAAATATAATTTTCTTACTGTAAGCACTTTCAGATAAACGACAATTTAGCCTTGTAGGTAAGCGGATTTCAATCAAGTAAAACAGTATTTATATTGGTTATTTAGCTATACCGAAAACGTTTTAGTAATGAATGAAAAATAGTTGATTAGGAACAGGAGTTATCTATGACCCCATTTAATGAGAGAACAAAAGAAAATCGTCTGTGGTATCGTCAGCCTGCTACTCGCTGGGAAGAGGCGTTGCCTATCGGTAATGGTCGCCTTGGCGGTATGGTATACGGCGGAGCATCGGGTGAACAAATCCAGCTAAATGAAGATACATTGTGGTCCGGATTTCCACGCGACACCATTCAGTACAGCAGTCAGCGGTATCTGAAACAGACCCGTGAACTGATTATGTCCGGGCAATATAGCGAAGCTGAACAATTGCTGAACCGCGAAATGCTGGGACGTGATGTGGAAGCTTATCAGCCGATGGGCCACTTTAAGTTGCAGCACGATGAACTGGATGGGATCCCGTACGATGAATTTGAGCGGGAGCTTGATCTCCATAGCGGCATTGCAACGACGAAGTATTCATATCAAGGCACTCGTTATGTACGTGAAGTTTACGCCAGTGCAACAGATGATCTCATGATCTGTACCATCACTGCTGATCGTATGGGATCTGTAAACGTAAGCGTTACGTTGGACAGTCCACATCCTTATAATGTTCAGACTTCGGACGATGCACTTACACTGTTGAGTCGCTGTCCGAGTCATGTTGAATCGAATTATTTCAGGGATCATCCGGAGTCTGTCATCTACGAAGAAGATCGTGGAACGGCTTATGCTATGCGACTGGCCGCGACTGCGACGGGCAAGAATGCCGAAGTAACGGTTATGGACGGAAGACTTCATATTCAGGGAGCTGACCAGGTTATTTTTTATCTGACAGCGGCGACCGCCTTTGAAGGCTATGATGTGATGCCTGTTAAAGATGGTGTGCTTCTGGATCAGGAGTGCAGGGAAGTAATCACAAAAGCGATGGCTCATGGCATGAAGGCTCTTCGGGAGCGACATGTCCTGGATCATGGGACTTTATTTTCAAGAGTATCTATTGATCTCGGCGCTTCAGCCAATGAAGAATTGCCTACAGATGAGCGACTGCAAGCGTACCAGGCTGGAGCCAATGATCCTGGCCTGGAGGCACTCTATTTTCAATATGGTAGATATTTGTTAATGGGTAGTTCACGTGAAGGTAGCCAGCCAGCCAATCTGCAGGGAATCTGGAATCATCAGGTGGAGCCGCCCTGGCACAGTGATTACACGATTAATATCAATACCGAGATGAATTACTGGCCGGCAGAAGTATGCAACCTGAGTGAATGCCATGAGCCGCTGTTTGGCTTGTTGGAGGATCTAAGCGATACCGGGAGAAGAACGGCACGTATTTTGTACGGAGCACGTGGCTGGACAGCCCATCATAATGTAGATATTTGGAGGACATCCACGCCTACAGGCGGAGACGCAAGTTGGGCGTTCTGGCCAATGGGCGGCGTGTGGCTGACCTCACATCTATGGGAGCATTATCTGTTTACCCGTGATCAACAATTTCTCGCGGAACGCGCGTATCCAATCATGAAGGAAGCGGCACTCTTCTGTCTGGACTGGTTGGTGGAGGGACCAGACGGATATCTGGTTACGGCTCCATCGACCTCTCCGGAGAACAAGTTCCTGACTGAGGAAGGAGAGGCTCGCAGCATCTCCATGGCTTCGACGATGGATATGACATTGATTCGTGAGTTGTTCGATCGGTGCATTGAAGCAACGAAGCAGCTGGATGTGGATCAGCAGCTGGCGAAGGAGTGGAGCGAAGCACGCAGCAAGCTCTATCCATTCAAGATCGGAAGCGAGGGGCAGCTGCAGGAATGGTTTAAGGATTTTGCCGAATCCGAACCAGGGCATCGTCACGTCTCCCATCTGTATGGTTTGTACCCAGGGGAGCAGATCAACCGACTGGATACGCCGGAACTGGTGGAAGCAGCACGAGTGTCACTTGAACGTCGCATCTCACAAGGTGGCGGGCATACAGGTTGGAGCTGTGCCTGGTTGATCAATCTGTATGCGAGGCTGCTGGATAGCAAGCTGGCACATCAGTTTGTCCGTACGCTGCTGGCTCGATCCACGCATCCTAATCTGTTCGATGATCATCCGCCGTTCCAGATCGATGGCAACTTTGGTGGCACTGCCGGTATTGCGGAGATGCTGTTGCAAAGCCATTTAGGCGAATTACATCTGCTGCCAGCGCTGCCTGAGTACTGGGCCAGTGGCAGTGTGAAAGGGCTTCGGGCACGAGGTGCATACACGGTGGCAATCGCGTGGGCAGATGGCAGACTCTCAAGCGCCGAAATTAAGGCTGATCACGCTGGTTCGATAACCATTCGGAGTGCATACCCACTGCGTGTGGAAGGAAACGATCAGCCTAAGGCGCAGTTAACACCTCAGGGTGATTATGTAGTGATTTTAACCATGACCGCAGGACAGACGATCCGCGTGTCATCATGAGACGGAGGAGTAGACGATGACGATTTTTAAATTTCCACAAGATTTCCGCTGGGGAACAGCAACAGCTTCCTATCAAATAGAAGGTGCAGCGCAGGAAGGCGGACGCGGGGTATCCATCTGGGATACGTTTGCCCGTACACCCGGCAAAGTATTCAATGGAGATAATGGTGATGTCGCATGTGACAGTTACCACCGCTATGAGGAAGACATCGAGCTGATGAAAAAGCTTGGGATCAACACCTACCGGTTCTCGATCGCCTGGCCGCGTATTATTCCTGATGGAGATGGCGAGATCAATCGGGAAGGATTGGACTTCTATCATCGATTCGTAGATAAGTTGCTTGAAGCGGGAATCGAACCTTTCTGTACGCTGTATCATTGGGACCTGCCTCAGACGCTGGAGGATATCGGAGGTTGGGGCAATCGTAGGACGGTGGATGCATTTGTAAAATATGCTGAGGTCATCTTTAAGGAGTTTACCGGTAAAATTAATTTCTGGCTGACTTTCAATGAACCATGGTGTATTGCTTTTCTGTCCAACTTGCTCGGCATTCATGCACCAGGAAATAAGGACCTGCAAACATCCATTAATGTTGCTCACGGACTGCTGGTTGCTCACGGTAAAGCCGTTCAGTCGTTCCGTCGCTTGGGTACAACAGGACAGATTGGTATTGCACCCAATGTATGCTGGGCTGAGCCTTACAGCAAATCTCCAGAAGATCAGGCAGCCTGCGACCGTTCCATTGCACTGAATACCGATTGGTTCCTAGACCCGATCTACAAAGGATCGTATCCACAATTTATGGTGGACTGGTTCGCTGAAGCTGGAGCTACCGTACCAATTCAGGAAGGTGATATGGAAATCATCTCGCAACCCATTGATCTGTTGGGCATTAACTATTACACCATGGGAATCAATCGTTTCAATCCAGAGGCGGGTGCATTGCAATCCGAAGAGGTCGATATGGGACTTACTAAGACAGATATTGGCTGGCCTGTGGAATCACGCGGACTGTATGAGTTCATGCATTACTTGCAAAAATACGGAAATGTGGATGTCTACATCACAGAAAATGGTGCATGCATCAATGATGATTTGGAAAATGGCAAAATCAATGATGATCGCCGGATTGCATACTATGAGCAGCATTTGGCCCAAATTCATCGGATTATCAACGACGGAATCAACCTGAAAGGCTACATGGCTTGGTCTTTGATGGATAACTTTGAGTGGGCGGAAGGATACCGTATGCGCTTTGGTCTTGTGCATGTGGATTACCGTTCATTGGTCAGAACACCTAAAGAAAGCTATTACTGGTATCAAAATGTGATCAAAAATAATTGGTTGGAGACACGAATTTAAGCTTTAATTTCAATAATTCCAGGAAGAAGTGCTCAGAACCTGACATAACTAAGTAATTACGTTATTTCAATTGTTAAATGCAGGGACATACGTGTTTAATCAGAAAAAAGACGTTGATTCGATTATCCGAATCAACGTCTTTTTTATTGTTTTATTTTCAGCCAGGACTCACATGTTCATGAAGGTTTCATAAGGTCTAAGCTGTTTCATGTTATGAGGAGAGCGTTTTTGGGTTATAAGAAGTAAGAAGAAGTGATCTGCTCCTTGTCAACAGTTAAAATACAAATAAAGTGTCCAAATTGCGAAATAAATTTGAACATTTGTTGACTAAAAATCATACTGATGTGGTATATTGGTATAAGGAAAGCACTTACAAAAAGGGAAAAGGAAGTGTTTACTATGGCATCGAAGACAGCAATGGTAAGCCAATTGGAACGCAAAGATAAAAATATGCGGCGTGCAGTGCTAACGATGACAGTTCTGGCTTGGATTGCCCTCATTACGGGAGTAGTCATGTGCCTGATCAACCTGAATGATTTTAATGATCGTAACCTCGGATTAATGGTGGGTATCGGTTTCTTGGTTGGCAGTGTATTTATTTACGTTATTGCCAAATCGATTGGACTTGTTCATACACGCCGGGAAGACGAAGGCGCCGATTAAATAATCTTGCGTTAATTCGTTCATAATAAGACTGGATGAGCACCCGGAATCCCAGTCAATAAAGCCCTTTGCGGATTCGTTGATACTGTTCAACGGGACTGCAAAGGGTTTTATTTTGTGACTTGAAGTGTAAAGATTACAATGAGGAAATATCAAGTATGCAAGTGATTTGTGAGAAAAAATTCACACATTTAAGGTGTAAAATCGACAAATTTGTTAACATGAACAAAAAAGTTGCTCATTTCTGATATCTTTAGAAGGAAGAGAGTAGTATACTGTTTTTTCAGTATGAGCGAATTTAAGGAGAGGGGATCAAGATGAACAAGAAACCTAGGTCGCTAATTCGGATAATTATTCCGGTTGTCCTGACGTTGGTTACAATTGCATTGATTGTCTGGCCAATGCTGGCAGGCGGGCAGTACGTTGTTCTGGATCCGAAAGGGCCTGTTGGCGCTTCGCAGAGAGATTTGATTGTCATTTCGACAATTCTGTGTGCAGTCGTTATTGTGCCTGTATTGATTTTGTCTGCTGTAATTGTATGGCGTTACCGCGACAAACCGGACAATAAATCTGCTTATGAGCCTAACTGGTCTCATAGCACTAAAGCGGAGGCTATCTGGTGGACCGTTCCGATTATTATTATTGGGTTGCTGGCGGTTGTAACAATCCGCTACACCTATGATCTGGAACCTTCGAAGCCATTGGCTTCCGAGAAAGCACCGGTGACCATTCAAGTATCTTCACTGGACTGGAAATGGTTGTTTATGTATCCGGAGCAAGGTATTGCAACGGTCAACACGTTGAATATCCCGGCAGACCGGCCCGTAAAATTTGAGCTCACCGCGGATTCACCGATGAACTCGTTCTGGATTCCGCAGCTTGGTGGACAGATTTATACAATGTCGGGTATGGCGATGACCTTGTACTTGCAAGCTGATCATGAAGGTCAATATTGGGGTTCAGGTGCCAACTTTACCGGGGAACACTTCGCCCAAATGCGTTTTGACGTCAATGCTACATCGGAGGAAGACTTCGACAAATGGGTGACTGAAGTGAAACAACAATCCCAACCGCTGACGCAAGAAACGTATAAAACACTGGCGGAACCGGGAACAAGCAATGTAGCTTATTATTCTTCCTTCCCTGAAGGACTGTTCCAAGACATCGTGACCAAGTATGTTATTGACGGTCAAAGCGCTCACAGCAAGCACGGTGAAGCTTCAGGTGCCAAAGAGATTACTACGCAAGACGTGGACAAGAGTGCTAACTAAAGATTCGAAAGGAGGCCCCCAATGTTAGAGAGACTTAAGGAGTTTGCATCGGAGTTTTTCGTTACCGGTGATCCGCTGATTTATGGTGCGGACGTGGCGATCGGAATTACGATGATTACCATCGTAGCGGTGTTGACTTATTTCAAAAAATGGGGCTGGCTCTGGCGTAACTGGTTAACTACCGTCGATCACAAAAAGATCGGTATTATGTATATTATTGCTTCCATTATCATGCTTTTCCGTGGTGGTGTGGATGCACTGATGATGCGTCTTCAGCTAGCTATGCCTAACATGGATTTCTTACATCCTGAGCATTATAATCAGGTCTTTACGACTCATGGTACGATCATGATCTTGTTCATGGCGATGCCGTTTATGTTCGGTTTATTTAATGTTATTGTACCGCTTCAAATAGGGGCAAGGGACGTTGCGTTCCCATTCCTTAATGCACTAAGCTTCTGGTTATTCTTCTTGGGAGCAATGCTGTTCAACCTGTCCTTCGTTATCGGTGGTTCACCGGACGCAGGTTGGCTCAGTTATCCGCCTTTATCGGAGCTATCGCATAGCCCGGGGGTGGGACAAAACTTCTATATATGGGGTATTCAGATTTCGGGTATCGGTTCCCTGGCTACCGGTATCAACTTCCTGGTTACCATCATTAAAATGCGTGCGCCAGGCATGAAATGGATGAAAATGCCGATGTTTACATGGTCGGTATTCTCCACTTGTATTATCATTCTGTTTGCATTCCCAATCTTGACAGTGACACTTGCATTGCTCTTCCTCGACAGGTTTGCGGGGGCGCATTTCTTCACACTTGATCTGGGCGGTAATCCGATGATGTATATCAACTTGATCTGGATGTGGGGTCACCCTGAGGTATATATCGTTGTCTTGCCGGCATTCGGTGTGTTCTCCGAGATTGTAAGTACATTCTCGAAGAAAAAATTGTTTGGTTACAAATCAATGGTATTTGCGATGCTGATCATTAGCTTCCTGTCCTTCTTTACATGGGCGCATCACTTCTTCACGATGGGTTCGGGAGCAGACGTTAATGCATTCTTCGCCGTAACCACGATGTTGATAGCCATACCAACAGGGGTTAAGATCTTCAACTGGCTGTTTACCATGTTCCGGGGAAGGATACGCATGGATACCCCGATGCTATGGACACTTGCATTTATTCCATGCTTTATCGTCGGAGGTATGACGGGGGTTATGTTATCCGTTGCACCTGCTGACTTCCAGTTCCACAACAGTTACTTCCTGATTGCCCACTTCCACCAAGTATTGATCGGTGGTGTAGTATTCGGATACTTTGCAGGTCTGTACTACTGGTGGCCTAAAATGTTTGGATTCCAACTGCCAGAAAAACTGGGTAAATGGGCTTTCTGGACTTGGAATATCGGTTTCTATGTCTGCTTCATGCCGCAGTACGCTGTCGGTTTGATGGGTATGACACGTCGTCTGAGCACCTATGGCTGGGATACCGGCTGGTGGGAACTGAACTTTGTATCCACAATCGGGGCTTTCCTGATGGGTGTCGGATTCTTGTTCCAGGTAGCACAAATCGCAGACGGCATTCGGAAATACAAAACACTCAAAGCATCTGGCGACCCTTGGGGTGGTCGTACGCTCGAGTGGTCGATTCCTTCACCTGCTCCTGAATATAACTTCGCCATTACACCGCGCGGAGATGATATTGATGAGTGGTGGGAAGAGAAAGAACGTCGTGCCAAAGGCATCTATCCACCTGAACAGCCGCTTGAGCCGATTCATATGCCTAAAAATTCCGCGATTCCGTTCATCATGTCTATATGCTGGTTCGTTGCCGGTTTCGGCTTTGTATTCGGATGGCTGTGGATGGCGATTCTTGGACTCGCTGGCGTAGGGATTTGCATGATCGCTCGTTCATTCTCATACGATACGGATTATTATATTCCGGTTGACGAAATTAAGCGTACCGAAGCGTCGTTAAGGGGGTCGGTATAAATGGCTCAAGCAGCCGCGAAGCACGGTCATGACCATGCACATGATCATGACCATGGTCACCATGACCCGCAAGAATTGAAAATACTCGGATTCTGGTTCTTCCTGATTTCCGACGTTATCCTGTTCTCCGTGTTGTTCGCAACCTTTATTGTGTTGCGTGACAATTCGGCGGGCGGACCTGTATTGTCTGAACTGATCAAAATGCCTGGCGTTATTGCCGAGACATTTATCTTGCTCACAAGTTCATTCACAAGTGGACTTGCGGTTCTTGCCATGAATCAGGGCAAGGTGAAGCAATTGATCAGCTGGCTGGCAGTTACAGCTGTTCTGGGTGCGAGCTTTATCGCCCTGGAAGTAACGGAATTTATTGAGTTGATTCATGAAGGGTTCAGTTATACAACGAGTGCAGCTTCTGGTGCATTCTTCACCCTTGTGGGAACTCACGGACTTCACGTATCGCTCGGTCTGATCTGGATGATCGGATTGATGCTTCAACTGAAAAAACGTGGAATTACCGATGTTACTCGCGGTAAAATCAACGTAATCAGCTTGTACTGGCACTTCTTGGACGTCGTCTGGATTTTCCTCCTGTCGATCGTCTATCTGATGGGGGTGATGTAGATGGCAGAGCATAACTCACATGAATCCCATGGCCACGAACAGCATGGTTCACTCAAGTCCTATGTCATCGGCTTCATTCTGTCCGTTGTCCTGACCATTGTTCCTTTGGTAGTGGTTCTGAATGACATGATGGGCAGAACAGCAACACTGAGTGTCGTTCTGGTAACAGCAGCACTTCAGTTTGTGGTTCAACTCTTCTTCTTCATGCATATCCGTGAATCGGAGAAGCCGCGTTGGAATGTAATGGCTTTGATCTTTGGTCTGTTGATCATGATGACCATCGTTATTGGTTCCATCTGGATCATGTTGAACAATACAGTTGCACATTAAGTTTTATAGGTTCAGGGATCTCCCGACTTTATTTAAAAGTCGAGAGATCTTTTTTTTATCCTTTTTCCATCCTGAATGCGGGCAGAATAAGGGAAGGGACGCATGAGATACAAAAAGTCGAAAATATTGTCGAAAAAAGTTCTTGATTTTTTTTCTTGAATCCGTATACTCAGAAATATAAGTAATCCGAAACGTTTTGGAGGAAAGCAATTGGCTACAATTAAAGACATATCACAAATGACGGGATTTTCGATTACGACCGTATCCAGAGCATTGAATGGGTACTCGGACGTCAGCGATAGTACGCGCAAACTGATTAAAGAAGCCGCCGAAACCCTGAACTATAGTCCAAATGGTCTAGCGAGAGGCCTGGTCATGAAGGAAACCAAAACGCTGGGGTTGCTCGTATCAGGCATGACGTACAAAAACATCGATAACAACTTTGTTTTCGAAGTGCTTTGCGGTATTAATGATAGCGCTGCCAATTCGGATTATGATCTGATTTTGTTCAGCACAAATACAGCGAAGCAAAAGATGAAAACGTACACACAGCTGTGCAGGGAACGAAAGGTGGACGGTGTCATTCTTCAGGGTGTGAAGACGGATGATCCGTATTTGCAGGAAGTATTGGATAGTGACATTCCTTGTGTATTGATTGATATACCCATTCACAGTGAGTATGTTGGTTTTGTATCAACGAATCACAAACAAAGTGCACAGACTGCTGTAGAGCACCTTATTGGTTTGGGTCATCGGCAGATTGCCATGGTGAACGGGTACCCCGAGGCTTTTGTATCCAAGGAGCGTTATGAAGGATATTCCGATGCAATGCGAAATGCAGGGTTGAGCTTGAAGCCTGAATGGATCGTAAACGGGAATTTCACGGAAGAGGAAGCACAGCAACAAGCTTCTGAATTGTTGAAGACATATCCGGAAATTACCGCAGTTTTTTGCGCAAGCGACATGATGGCTTTGGGTGTAATGAAGGCTGCGAATGAAATAGGCATCTCTATACCGGATGAATTATCTGTAGTAGGATTTGACGACATTCCAACAGCCGCTTATTTTCAACCACCACTCACCACCATCGGCCAGAACATGTATCAGTTGGGACATGAAGCTGCAAACCTGTTGATGGGCATGCTGAGATCGGAAGACAGTCCCAAATTTAATATTTTGCAAAATGAATTGGTTTTGAGATCCTCAACAGCCAAACCAGGTCGCTGAGTTTAGCTGAGAAACGGTTCGCGAGGGATTGCAAAATGAACGAGATGAAGAGAGCACCGAAATGTTTTATTTAATCCGAAACGTTTCGGTATTATTTTCACTCAAATCCAAAACGTTTCGGATACAACATAAGATAGACATAGGGGGAATACAAATTGCTGAAATACGATGCAGGACAAGGAGAATGGAGTAACTGGCTGGTAACTGAAACCGGGTTTGATCCGGCTCATCAAGGGAAAGGCGAAGCTGTGCTCTCACTTGGAAACGGCTACATGGGACTTCGCTCCGCTACGGACGAGAATTATGTTGGACAGGTGCGGAACTGGTTCGTAGCAGGAACCTTCAATAAGTTTGATGAGCATGAAGTAACAGAACTCCCTAATGCAGCGGATGTAACGGAACTTTCAATCACCCTGAATGGGGAAACCTTCAGCTTGGAAAAAGGAAGAACGATCAGCTACAGTCGTCAACTCAATCTCAAGAACGGTGAGCTGACCCGTAACGTGGTATGGCAGAGCCCAACTGGAGAAAGCTTTGAACTTCAATTCCGTCGCTTTGTTTCCTTGAGCAACCGTCATTTGGTTGGTTCATCCGTAAGTATCAAGCCACTGGATGGTCAGGCACGTGTTCACATTGCGTCTGGTATTAACGGACAATGGACGAACTCGGGTGCACAGCATTTCACGGAAGGCGAAAAACGGATATTTGAAAAGACTTATATTCAAATGACGTCAACGACGACACAATCGGCGGTTGATTTTGTAACCAATACGGTGCATCACTGGCAGCTGAATGGTGAAAAAGTTGAGCCGGAATTGCGTCAAACGATGGGACGCCGCAAGGTTGGCATCGAAGGCACAGTGACCGTGGAAGCCGGACAATCGGTAACACTGGAAAAAATCTCGAATGTGCATACCAGCCGCGATCTGGTGTACAGCAACGGTGGATATTCACTGGATCAAATGCGTGAATCTTCACTGACAGAACTGAAGCAAGAGTCGCAAAAAGGGTATGATCAGCTGTTTCGTGAAAGCGCTAACTCCTGGGCGGATACCTGGTCCACGTACAACATTGAAGTGGACAGCACAAGCGGATATGACCAGCTTGCTATCCGTTTCGCCATCTATCATCTCGTCATTATGACACCTGCTCATGATAATCGCATGGGAATCGGGGCGAAAGGATTAAGTGGTGAAGGGTACAAGGGACATTCCTTTTGGGATACGGAAATCTTCATCCTGCCTTTCTTCATCTACAGCAATCCCAAGATCGCAAGATCCTTGCTGGAATATCGATATCAGGGGTTGGATGGAGCTAGAAGCAAGGCCAAGGAGAACGGATTCGAAGGAGCCATGTATCCGTGGGAAGCAGCCTGGATCGAAGATGGCGAAGTTACACCGGTATGGGGAGATGTAGATATCGTAACCGGAGAACAGACGAAGATCTGGTCCGGCTTCATTGAACAGCATATTACCTCTGACATCGCTTATGCCGTTTGGCATTACGTCCAATCTACAGGCGATGAGGCGTTCATGGAGCAATATGGCTACGAGATCATTTTTGATACAGCAACGTTCTGGGCCAGCCGTCTGGAGTGGGATGAGGCCAAGGGCCGCTATCACATCAATGAGGTTGTTGGACCGGATGAATATAAGGAACATGTGGACAACAATGCATTCACCAATCATATGGCTCACTTCAATATGGAACTGGCCATTCAATATTATGAAAAGCTTGAGCAGGAAAAACCTGGATTACTCAAGGCATTGTCTGGGAAGCTTGACCTGACATCAGCTCGGAAAACATGGAACAAGCTGGATCAAATGTATCTGCCAGGGCCAAATGAACAAGGACTTATTCCACAAGATGATACCTACTTGCAGAAGAAAGTCATTGATCTTACCCCTTATAAAAATCAGACGAAAGTCGCCAGCATCTTCAATGATTACAACCTGGATCAGGTTGGTGAAATGCAAATTTCGAAGCAGGCTGACATCATGATGCTGTTCTTCCTGCTTGAGAATAAATTTGAACCCGCTATCAAACGTGCGAACTATGACTACTATGAGGAAAAAACATTGCATGATTCCTCATTGTCGCTGTCAACGCACAGTATCCTTGCCAGTGACTTCGGTAATCGTCCGCTCGCTTATGATCTGTTCCGCCGGGCGTCCGAGATTGATCTGGGACCGCATATGCACTCTTCGGATGCAGGCATCCACTCAGCTTCTCTGGGCGGAATATGGGAATGTGTCGTGATGGGATTTGCCGGAGTTCGCATGTTGGATGGCCAGCTTCATCTCGATCCGAAGCTGCCAGAGTCCTGGAGCAGTCTGAAATTCCCGCTTTACTGGCAAAACCAGCTGTTGCATATCACAATCACGTCCGAGGGTATTCTAATCGAGAGTGATGCAGAGGAAGAAATTTCTCTCCTTCTGTCCGGTCAGCAAGTTACTTTCAGCAAACGGTTTCAAACCTTGGTTTAATATAAATCCATGTGGAGGTCATTCAAATGAAAAAAGGGTCCGCAAGTTTGGTCATGATGCTGATTTTGGTATTAGTGTTATCTGCGTGTTCTTCAGGTGGAAGCAACAGCGCGGAAGGCGGAAAAGGAGAAAAAGTAAAACTCACCTTCTCCGTATGGGGGGATGTCAACTCCGGTGCGGATGAAGTGAAGCTTGCGGAAGAGTTCAATGCTGCACACCCGGATATCGAAGTGAAGTTTGAGCCTATTCCAAGTGAAGGTTATGGAACAAAACTCACTACATCTCTGGCAGCAGGTCAGGCTCCAGACGTATTCCTGGTTGGTGAAGGCGACTACTACAAATACGTTGATAAAGGTGTAATTGAGCCACTCGACGATTATTTGAGCAAAGACACTGCCTTTAATCTGGATATTTTCCAAAAGGATCTCATTGAAAATATGAAAATCGAAGGCAAACAATACTACTTGCCTAAAGATTTCAACCCACTTGCACTTTGGTACAACAAACGCATGTTTGATGAAGCGGGAATCCCTTATCCAACAGATGAATGGACTTGGGATGACATGATTGCAACTGCACAGAAACTGACTAAAAAAGATGGAAAAAAATATACTCAATTCGGATTCAACGCAGGCAAATGGGAATATCCGATTTATACGTACCTGTGGGATAACGGTACAGACATCGCGAATGAGGATGGAACAGCTGCGGAAGGCTACATGAACAGTGAAAAAACGATAGCGGCAATGGATAAATATGTATCCTGGTCTCAAGGAGATAGCCGTGTATCCCCGACGCCACTGGATTCCGAGACACTTGGCGGAGATTCATCGATGTTCATGACAGACAAGCTCGCCATGATGATTACAGGTCGTTGGATCAAAGGTGATCTCGACAAATCCGATGTTCAATATGGTTCTGCACTGATTCCACAAAATACGGACGGTACTCGTTCAAGCATTATCGCAAGTGCAGGTTGGGCGATCAACGCAGCCGGTAAAAATAAAGAAGCGGCTTATGAACTGGTGAAATGGCTCTCGGGTACAGATGCACAGAAGCTTCGTTCTGCGAACGGTAAAGTACTGCCAGCGACTGTGAAAGAACTGGACGAAGTCAAAGCCAAAGAAGTAGCAGACAAACCGGTCATCGAAATGATGGATTATGCTAAAAAACCGGTCACCATGCGTTCTACAAACGGACCTGTGTTTGTTGAAGAATTCACCAAGGCGCTGGAAAAAGTGCTGCTTGGCAAACAGGATGTCAAAGGCGCTCTGGATGAAGCTGCGAAGAACGTTGACAGCAAAATCAAGTAAAAACCATGCGGGTGAGTCGGCGGCCATGCTGATTCACCCTCTTCATCAAGGAGGCTGCTATGCGTAATTCTAAATCCGAGCGTGCCGGGTATTGGTTCATATTGCCCTGGCTTATAGGCTTGTTGCTCTTTACCATTGGTCCAATGTTATTCTCCCTGCTGCTGGCATTTAGTAAATGGGATATTATCACCGGCGTACAATCGATCGAATGGGTCGGTCTGGATAACTTCAAAACGATGTTTCATGATGAGCTTTTCTATCAATCGTTGAAAGTTACCTTTATCTTCGCTCTGGTATCCGTACCACTATATCAAGTGGCATCACTGCTTATCGCCTTGCTGCTGAATATGCGGAACAGAGGCATGAAATTTTTCCGATTGATCTATTTCATGCCATCCGTCATTCCAGCTGTAGCGGCATCAATGATGTGGATTATGATTTTCAATCCGGAATACGGCATTCTGAACCGGGCGCTTGCCTTTTTCGGCGTACAGGGGCCAGCTTGGCTTCAAGATCCGAGCTATGCGCTGGGCGCACTGATTGTCATGGGTTTGTGGGGCGTCGGCAATACGATCATCATTTATTTGTCCGGCTTGCAGGGCGTTCCAGAAGAGCTGTATGAAGCTGCCAATCTGGATGGCGCGGGACCGTTTCAACGGTTTTTCAACATTACATTACCTATGATTTCCCCAACGGTGTTCTTCAACGTAATTATGGGTATCATCGGTGGATTCCAGTATTTTACACAAGCATTTGTTATGACCAACGGGGGACCGCTTAACTCGACCTTGTTCTATAACTTGTATCTGTACAATAAAGCTTTTACCGATTTTGAAATGGGTTATGCTTCGGCATTGTCCTGGGTATTGTTCATCATCATTCTGGCGTTTACGTTGCTGGTCATCCGCAGCTCTTCGATGTGGGTCTATTACCAGGGCGATAACGAAAAGGATTGAGAGGAGGACAAATGATGAATCAAGCAACGACACGGAAACCGGTCTACTCGAAACTATTCTCTATGCTCATGCTTATCGCTGGTGCAGCCGTCGTGCTGATCCCACTGTTATGGACGTTTGCAACGTCTCTTAAAACACCTGCCGAGGTGTTCAAAGATGATTTTTTCCCGGCTGTATGGATGTGGTCTAACTATAAAAATGCCGTCTTGGCCATCCCGTTTTTTACATTTTTGAAAAATACGCTGATTATTCTGATTCCGGTATTAGTCGGTACCGTATTCTCGTCTGCCCTATGTGCGTATGGTTTCGCCCGGTTTAACTTCCGCGGCAAACGCACGCTGTTCCTGGTGCTATTGGCGACGATGATGCTGCCTTCGCAGGTAACGATGATCCCGATGTTCATCATGTTCAAGGAAATCGGCTGGGTTGATACATTTTTACCACTCATTATCCCTGCATTCTTCGGGGGCGGAGCGTTTAACATCTTCCTGATTCGCCAGTTCATGCGCGGTATTCCGCGTGATCTCGATGAGTCTGCTTTTGTAGACGGAGCCAATAAAATGCAGATTTTCACTAAAATCATGCTGCCACTCTCCATGCCGCCACTGATTGCCGTATCGATCTTTACCTTTATGGGCGTATGGAATGACTTCCAGGGACCACTCATTTATCTGAACTCCAGTGAGAAGTATACGCTGGCTCTCGGATTGTCCATGTTCAAAGGGTTGTATAACGTGGAATGGAACATGCTAATGGCTGCAACGATGCTGATTATGCTTCCGCCACTCCTTGTATTCTTTGTTGCACAAAAATACTTTATTGAAGGCATTTCCATCTCTTCTGCAATCAAGGGCTAATCGTCCGTATGAATAGAAGAGATGAGCGGTAAGCCAAACCGCAGAGGAGGACTACCATGGCCACATTAACAAGCAGACATCCTTTTAATTTGTATTATAACGCAGGTGAATATGTAAAGATTTGCGGTACCCAGGACGGATACTTTCCCGACTTTGGGCATCATATGGCTAACGAAATGGGTGGTGTATGGCTGCATCCGATCAAGCTGCTGGACGGCTTCTGGCTGAAGGTAACCGATCTGGATCGCAACATTGCGGTATGGGCAAGGGCAGACGGATTCACAAGTGAATCCTGGGGCGGAAGCCGGTTCGATTATGATCACGGATTGAGCCACATTCCGGTATCCATTGAACGCAACCAGTTTGCCCCCGATTATGAAAAAGGCATGGTCGCAGAATATGAGATAAGCGCTTACGGCAAAGGAACAACCCGGCTCAAGCTGGAGCTGCTGTCACGTACCGATCTCCGTCCAGTGTGGTATTCCGATGAGATCGGAATTATCCCAGGAGCGGGTGAAACGGCAGAAGCTATTTCTTCGCGCAAAGTCATCGTCAAAGATGATGCCCAAGACTGGTATGCCATGATAGGAAGTGATCTGCCTGGAACGGTAATGACGGTTGGTCCTGAGATTTACGGACCAGAACTGACGGCAGGCAAGGGCACAGGCATTTCTTTTGTAACCGAATGCACGCTGGAGGAGAAGGATGTGTTCCGCTTCCGGTTATTTGTTGCCGGTTCGGAGTCGTCCCGTGAAGCCTGTGAGCAGACTTATGCAGTCATCGAACGTGACTACGTCAGCTTGAAAGAGCAGAAGCAGCAACTCTACGACAAGTTGGATCAGCGCGCAGTGCTGACCATTGAAGGCGAGGATGAGCTGAACGAGCAATTTGCCTGGGTGAAGCGCAATAATCAGTGGCTGGTGCAGCAAGTAGACGGCATTGGTCGTGGATTGACGGCAGGTGGACCCACGTATCCGTGGTGGTTCGGCTGTGACAGTACGTATGCGCTTCAGGGTGTGCTTGCTACGGGAGACCATCAACTGGTGCGGGATACGCTGAATTTGTTGCTGGAGAAATCCAAGGAAGCAAACGGTAATGGACGTTTTGTGCATGAAGTGACCACGATAGGAGCCGTGTCTAATCTCGGCAACACGCAGGAGACGGCACACTATATCGCCTTTGTATGGGAAATGTTCCTGTGGACCGGAGATGATGCACTTCTGCGCGAGCATTATGACTATTGTGTTCAGGGAATCGACTGGCTGCTGGGTGAGATGGACCCGGACGGAGACCTGTTCCCTTCTGGTTACGGCATCATCGAGATTGCCGGATTGAATATGGAACTGATTGATAGTGCCGTATATACAGCCAAGGCTCTTCAGGCGCTGGAGCACATGAGTCTCTATTTGGGTGAAACGAAGCGGCATCAGACATATCAAAAACTGGCTGAAAGAGCGGTACGCGCAGTGAATGATGTGTATTGGTCTGAAAAAGACAGCCTCTATGCGGATGCCGTTGCACCTGTTTCTGATATTGTGCCCAAGGTGGATTACATGGTTTCTCTCGCTGAAAAGCAAGGGATCACAGACTACCGGGAGTACGTGGAAGGATTGCTTGCCGATGCAGGTGAGGATCAGAAAGATCGCGGTTGGCTGCTGAACAAAAACTGGGTCATTGTCACTCCAATGGAAGCAGGAATTGCCGATCAGGACAAAGCACAGCGTGCTCTGGAAGCGATGCGAAATCGCGACTTCATTGGTGAATACGGTACTTATCTTGCTGCCATTTACCAACAGGGCACGATGACAATCTCTACCGGAGCACATGCGGTTGCAGAAGCGGCGTACGGGCATCCGGATCACGCACTGGATTTACTGCGTCGGATGGGGAAAAGCTTCTCACGTGTAGTGCCAGGTTCTTTCTCGGAGATGTCCCCGGACTACGGCTGTGTAGTGCAGGCGTGGACCATCTATGCACTGGCTGTACCAGTCGTACGACATTTCTTCGGCGTTCAACCGGAAGCACAGCATCGCCGTGTAACCTTATCACCTAATATGCCGCAGGCATGGGATACCAAAACATGCAGTCTGGAGCACCTGATGGTAGGCGATGCGGAGTTCGATATTCATTTTGAATCCCGTGAGGGCAAACGTTATGCGAGCATTTCTAACGCATCGGGCTGGACGGTCGTTCTGGACTGGAAGGGCGAAAGACGGGAAAGCAACGAGAAACGAATCGAATGGCAACTAGAGCAATGACATGGGGAGGAACGGGTAATGAAAGGGAACGGAGCACTTCAAGCCGTTATTTTTGATTTGGATGGTGTCATTACTGACACGGCGGAGTACCATTATGTAGCGTGGAAGAAGCTGGGGGAATCGCTGGATATTCCGTTTGATCGGGAGTTCAACGAGCAGTTAAAGGGCATTAGCCGTGGGGAGTCACTGGCGCGCATTTTACGTCTGGGTGGCAAGGAAGAGGCGTTTTCGGCTGAGGAAAAGGAAGAATTCGCACAGCGTAAAAACGAACATTACGTCTCGTTGCTGGACTCGCTGACACCGGAGCATACCTACCCTGGAATTCGGGAATTACTGCTTGAGCTGCAAGCTTCAGGCATTCCTGCGGTGATCGCCTCGGCCAGTAAAAATGCCCCTCAAATTCTGAAGGCGCTAGAGTTGGACTCGCTGTTCCGCTTTGTGGTACATCCGGATTCCGTACCAAACGGCAAGCCAGCACCTGATCTATTCCTGCGCGGAGCGGAAGAAGTGGGTGCTGACGTTAAAGCCTGCATCGGCATCGAGGATGCGCAGGCGGGTATTGAGGCCATCAAATCCGCAGGCATGATCGCCGTGGGTATTGGTGAAGAAGCTGTACTTAAAGGTTCCGGAGCGGACGTGGTGCTGAAAGATACGAAACAGCTTACACTGTCATTCCTGGAGCGTACGTTGCAGGAGCATAGCCATTAAGCGGAAAAGGGGAGATGCAGCATGAACCGGGCATGGTGGAAAGAAGCCGTGGTATATCAGGTCTACTGGCGGAGCTTCCTGGATGCGAATGGGGACGGCATCGGGGATTTGGAGGGCTTGATGCTTAAGCTCGACTATATTAAAAGTCTGGGTATTGATGTCATCTGGCTTAATCCCATTTATGAATCGCCGGATAAAGACAACGGATACGATATCGCGGATTATTACCGTATCATGGCGAAAGCCGGAACGATGGAGCAGTTCAAGAAATTGCTGGACAAGGTCCATGAACTGGGCATGAAGCTCATTATGGATCTGGTGGTCAATCATACATCAGAGCAGCATGCATGGTTTGAAGAATCACGTTCATCTGTCGATAATCCGAAACGCGACTGGTATATATGGAAGCCGGGGAAACCGGATGGCCCACCGAACAACTGGCGCTCCTATTTTGAACCGTCGACCTGGACATATGACGAGCGGACGGGAGAGTATTATTTCCACTCCTTTGCCAAGGAGCAGCCTGATCTGAATTGGGAAAATCCCGAGCTGCGTCAGGAAATTTACCGGATGATGCGTTTCTGGCTGGATCAGGGCATTGATGGCTTCCGCATGGATGTTATTAATCTGCTCGCCAAGCTGGAAGGTTTCCCGAATGCGGAGCACCCGGAGAACATTGATTATCTGGGCAATAATCCGGGTATTCATGAATATTTGCAGGAAATGAACCGGGAGGTTCTCCAGCATTATGACATCATGACTGTAGGAGAAATTCCGTTTGTCACACCAGTAGATGGCCTTCTGTATGTGGGGGATAACCGGAAAGAGCTGCATACGTTATTCCATTTCCAGGTGGCGGATGACATGCCTACTTGGGATCTGGCACGGTACAAGGAAATTCAGGAGAGCTGGTATGAAGCATTCCGCCATGAAGGTTGGAACTCCCAGTTCCTGAACAATCACGATCACACCCGACAGGTTTCGAGGTACGGCAATGATGGACAATACCGTGTGGAATCCGCCAAACAACTGGCGACCATGATTCATACTCTTCCGGGAACACCGTATGTATTCCAGGGAGAGGAGATCGGCATGACGGGTGTCCGGTTCTCTTCCATTGATGAATATCACGATATTGCAATGAAGAACAAGTATAATGAAGAAATCGGTAAAGGTCGTGCGCCAGATGAAGTGCTCCACAGTCTTCAGCCGCTGAGCCGGGATAATTCCCGGACACCCATGCAGTGGGATGGCAGCAAGCACGCCGGGTTTACCGAAGGGCAGCCGTGGATGCAGGTGAATCCCAACTATGAAGAGATTAATGTGGAGCGGGATTTGGCCGCGCAGGACTCCATATTTGCATATTACCAGCAGCTGATTGCCCTGCGTAAAACACACGCGGTTATGGTCTATGGAGATTATAGTGACCAATCGGCAGGGGAAGAGCATGTATATGCATATAGCCGCAGTCTGGATGGAGAGACATGGCTTGTCATTCTCAATCACTCGGACCGGGAGCAGTCCTATCGTCTGCCTGCTTCATTCGCTGATCGAGCGACGAATGCCCGCTTGATCATTGGCAATTTGGATCGGTCAACCTCCGATGAGGTTAGAAACGGCACCGTTCGTTTGCGTCCTTATGAGGCGCTCATTTACTCCTTATAATACATCGCAAGATCAGCAGAGCCTGGCGGGGATTTTCCCGTCGGGTTCTTTTTTTATAAAAAAAGGTACACAAAAGATACATAATGAACTAAAATGAACTTATATGAACATTATCTGACTAACGAAAGGAATGGATTAATGATGCAAAACCGTTATGCTGCACACCCAAATGAAGTGAAAAACTATGATACCTCCCGTCTGCGCGAGGAATTTCTGATGGAGCAATTGTTTGCCACAGATGAGTTGGTAACCGTTTACTCTCATGTAGATCGTTATATTGTAGGAACGGCTGTACCTCAAAGCAAGGATATCGCACTTGAAGTGAATCTGAAGGATATCGGAACGAACTTTTTCCTAGAGCGTCGTGAAATCGGTATCATTAATGTTGGAGGCCATGGAACCGTGACAGCTGACGGTCAAGGCTACGAGATTGGTGCGAAAGAATGCCTGTACATCGGCAGAGGTGTAAAAGAAGTCGTGTTCAAGAGCAGCGGCAAGGATCAGCCGGCTCAGTTTTATTTTGTATCCACACCGGCTCACCACACATATCCAACAGTAAAAGCAACGCAAGAACAAGCTCAGCCGAACCACCTTGGCAGCATCGAAAGCTCGAATGAACGGACGATCTATCGCTATATCCATCAGGGAGAAGGCGGGATTCAGAGCTGTCAGCTGGTGATGGGCATTACGGAACTCGACAAGGGCAACATGTGGAATACGATGCCTGCACATACCCACAACCGCCGTTCCGAAGTATACTTGTATTTCAACCTGCCGGAAGATGGCGTCGTATTCCATATGATGGGCGAGCCAAATGAAACACGGCATCTGGTTGTACGTGACCGTCAGGCCATCATCTCTCCTAGCTGGTCTGTCCACAGTGGTGTCGGTACGAGCAGCTATACCTTCTGCTGGGCAATGGCTGGGGAAAACCAGACGTTCGAGGATATGGACGGCGTGGCGATGAAAGACCTGAAATAGGCGCGTAAATTCCAAAGAAACAGGAAGTTGATCTGTGATGAATCCATTGAAAAGACATGAAAAAATTATGGAGGCTCTGCTGGAGCGGCAGGAAGTCACCGTTAGTGATCTGAGTGAACTGCTGCAGGTGACGGGCAAGACCGTACGGGAGGATCTCGATAAGCTGGAAGGCATGGGATTGCTCGTACGTGTCCATGGGGGTGCGATGCTGGCTCAGAACGACCAGTACGGCATCCTCACGAGTCGTGGGGCTACGGAAAAGCATCATTCGGAGAAAACGGAGATTGCCGAGCGAGCCCTTGCGTATATCCGACCAGGAGATATTGTTGCGCTGGATGGCGGGAGCACTACGTTGGAGATGGCGAAGCGTATGGACAATCAGTCCATTACCGTGGTTACCAATGATCTGTTCATCATTGCTGAGCTGACCAAAAAGGAGCAGGTGCGACTGGTTGTGCCCGGCGGAGCAAGAGTTCGCAATATGCTGGTGGGAGACGATACGGCTGCCTTCATTTCCGGTCTCAACATTCACAAAGCGTTTATCTCCACGACGGCACTTCATCCGGAATTTGGACTTTCCATATATACAGGAGATCTGGTGCCACTAAAAAAAGCAATGATCTCTGCTTCACAGCAGGTCTATGGCGTCGTGGATCATTATAAATTCGGACAATTTGCCCTTCGGACCTTTGCACACTGTTCGGAGCTGGACTGTATCATCAGCGATAGTCGCTTGGATGAGGAGACAGCAGCCCTATACAGGCAAAATGGTATTGAAGTGGATTATCAGAGCTGATCTTCAGTTCCACAGTGGTTACATGACTGCCGAGGCTGAAGAACACGGTTTGCAACCCAATAACCATGCGGAGGAATCATTCATGAATCCATTTGATTTAAGCGGACAAGTTGCACTTGTCACTGGTACGTCAGGAGGACTGGGGCAAGGAATGGCGATTGGCCTTGCTGAAGCCGGCGCGGATGTTGTGCTGGTTTCCTACTCCAATCCATCGAAAACAGCGCGTGCTATTGAGGCTCTCGGACGTAAAGCGTATGTGATTGAAGCTGATTTGAGCCGTGAGGACGAATTGACCGGGGTGTTTGAAAAGGCATTAGCCTTTCAAGGGAGAATTGATATTCTGGTCAACAATGCAGGAATTATTCGTCGCACACCTGCAGCCGATCACGGTCAACAGGACTGGCATGATGTCATTGGTCTTAACCTGAACACGGTATTTTTCCTGAGCCAGTTGGCTGGCAGACATATGATTGAACGGGGAAGTGGCAAGATCATTAACATTGCATCCATGCTATCTTATCAGGGTGGAATTAATGTACCGGGATACACGGCCAGTAAACATGGGGTAGCCGGTTTAACGAAAGCACTCGCGAATGAATGGGCAGGCAAAGGTGTTCAAATCAACGGGATTGCACCAGGCTATATGGAAACAGACAATACAACTCAGATTCGCGCCGATGAAAATCGGTACCGTGACATCACGGCACGGATTCCGGCTGGACGCTGGGGAACACCTGAGGATCTGAAAGGTCCGGTTGTTTTCCTGGCATCGGCGGCTTCGGATTATTTGAATGGTCACGTACTGAATGTGGATGGCGGCTGGATGGCTCGTTAACGCTGTCAGCGATCGATGCAAAGGAGGCAATGACATGAAATTTGGTATTCTTGCGCATACGTTTGGTAAACAGCCTACAGCACAGCTTGCACAGACCATCGCAGATAACGGATTTAATTCGGTCCAGCTGGCATTAGCCAAGGCCTTGTCGGATGTGGACTCGGCCAACGGCAAGCTGAGCCCTGGACTGGCGAATGAGATCGGAGATCAATTTGCACAGCGCGGAGTCAAGATTGCGGTACTAGGTTGCTACATTAACCCGATTGATCCTGATCCTGTGGCTCGTCGTGCAGACATTGAACGATTCAAGGAGCATCTGCGTTATGCCCGGGATTTCGGTTGCAGCATGGTTGCAACGGAGACAGGGGGCCTGGATACGTATCGCGACACTCATCCGGATGCATATGAAGAAAAGGCATGGACGGTGCTGCGGGAGACGGTAGAGGAACTGGCGGAAGAGGCGGAAAAGTGGGGCGTTCATGCGGCGATTGAGCCAGTATCTACCCATACGCTTCATACACGTGAACATATGATCCGTCTGTTTGAAGAAATTCCTTCATCCAATCTGGGCATGCTGTTCGATCCTTGTAATCTGATCAAACAACCTCATGTGGCTGACCAGTCTGCATTCCTGCGTGAAGTGATGGAAACGCTGTATCAGCGTATCATTGTCATTCATGCCAAAGATGTGGCTTTCAATGCGCAGGGTGAAAAGTTCAATCCGGTGCCGGGTGAGGGCATTCTGGATTATCCGTTATTTTTTGAACTATTGAAGAGCTATAAACCACACATCGATATTTCACTAGAAGGGGTAACGGCGGAAGAAGCTGTCCCAGCGGCCAAGCATTTAAGTGAGATATGGAGTGGCGTTCGGGTATAAACGGTATAAATTCGCGCAGAAGTTCAGCAGGTGATGGTTGAAAAAAATCCGAAAAACCTTTGCGGGAGCAAAGGTTTTTTTGGTGTAGCAGTCTTACTGATACATATTTAATATTTCTCATCGGAAAAATCGGAAATATTTCTTTTCAAAAGCGACATCTTGTGAGAGAATATGGAAAACATACGCCACCATGTCATGACATCTAGGGATTTGCCAAACGTATAAGTTAAGGGAGGAAACAGATTTATGTCAAACGAACGTGAGCTTTCATTTGAAACATTGGCAATTCATGCCGGCCAGGAGATTGATCCGACCACCCATGCACGTGCAGTACCGTTGTACCAAACAACATCCTACGGATTCCGTGATACGGAGCATGCAGCCAATCTGTTTGGATTGAAAGAGTTTGGCAATATCTATACACGTCTGATGAATCCGACCACGGATGTGTTCGAACAACGTATTGCTGCACTTGAGGGAGGCGCTGGTGCACTGGCTACGGCTTCCGGTCAGGCAGCGATTACGTTCTCCCTCTTAAACATCGCAGGTGCGGGAGATGAGATTGTTTCCGCAGCGAGTCTGTATGGAGGAACGTACAATCTGTTCTCAACCACACTACCGAAACTTGGCTTAGATGTAAAGTTTGTAGATTCCAGTGATCCTGAAAATTTCCGGGCGGCGATTACGGACAAAACCAAAGCATTGTACGCTGAAACGATTGGTAATCCGCAAGGCAACGTACTGGACATTGAAGCTGTGGCAGCTATCGCCCATGAACATGGCATTCCTTTGATTGTAGACAATACATTCCCAAGTCCGTATCTGCTTCGTCCAATCGAACATGGAGCTGATATTGTCGTTCATTCGGCTACCAAATTTATTGGCGGTCACGGTACTTCCATTGGTGGAGTTATTGTGGACAGCGGCAAATTCGACTGGAAAGCGAGTGGCAAGTTCCCGGGACTGACAGAACCGGATTCCAGCTATCATGGTGTCGTATATACAGAAGCGGTTGGACCGATTGCTTATATTATCAAAGCTCGTGTACAATTGCTGCGTGACTTTGGTGCTACGATCTCACCTTTCAATTCATGGTTGCTCATTCAAGGGCTGGAGACACTGCATCTGCGTGTAGAACGTCATAGCAGCAACGCACTGGCTGTGGCGCAATATCTGGAGAAACATGAGGATGTGGAATGGGTAAGCTACGCAGGTTTGCCGAGTCACCCTTCCTATGAACTGGCACAGAAGTATTTGCCGAAAGGCCAGGGAGCCATTCTGACCTTTGGTATCAAAGGCGGAGTGGATGCAGGACGTAAACTGATTGAAAATGTGAAGCTGTTCTCTCACCTTGCCAACGTAGGTGACTCCAAGTCACTGATCATTCATCCGGCAAGTACGACGCATCAACAGCTGACAGAAGATGAGCAGACTGCAGCCGGAGTTAATCCTGAGCTGATTCGTCTATCTGTGGGTACAGAGAATATTCAGGATATCCTCTACGATCTGGAGCAAGCCATTAAGGCTAGCCAGCAATCAAGCGTTAGTGTTTAATTCATAACGTGAACAAATTAAATTCATACGAGCCGCTTGTCCTTATGGACGAGTGGCTTTTTTAATTTTACACCGGCTAAGGTGAAAAACCCATTTACAAATGCAAAGCACAGGCATATAATGAATCAAAAGTTGTATTGGGTAAAAATAATTGCATAAGTACAAAAATGATTATCATTCTCATTCAAAATGATTTGAAAATCATTCGACAACCATTCAATAACCATGCTGCTGCGGGATTCCCGCAGCAGCATGTGTCATTTTTAGGGTATTAACAATGGCTCTCATTCTCAATACGACTTCAATACACGGGACATGGATGCAGCAAAATGCACTCCACAACCCGACATTCAGAAAGGATTGTGATTCATATGCAAGCGATACACCAACCCATTCAAACCCAAGCAAAAGCTGAACAGCGTTCAACCAATACACCTGGCCCAGGCCGAGGGCGCAAACCAGACTTTCGGGCTATGCTGCGCAACAGGGAAATGCAAGCTGCTCTGGGCAGTGGACTTTTGATGCTTATTGCCTGGGCGACGGCATCATGGTCTAACCCGTTATCTGTACTGCTATATATTGTTGCTTATGCCATAGGTGGATGGACCAAAGCCAAAGAAGGCATAGAGACACTGGTCAAGGATCGTGATCTCGATGTAAATCTGCTCATGATTGCAGCATCATTGGGAGCGGCAGCCATCGGCTACTGGAATGAAGGCGCCATGCTGATCTTTATTTTTGCGTTAAGTGGTGCACTGGAAAGCTATGCAACGGAGCGCAGTCACAAGGATATTTCATCACTGCTGGCGCTCAAACCGGAAACGGCGCTGCGTATTGAGGACGGTAAAATGAATCGTGTATCCATCGATGATTTGCAGCCGGGGGATCTGTTGCTGGTGAAGCCGGGCGAACTGGTTCCGGCGGATGGTGTTGTGTACCGAGGCAGCTCTTTTATCAATCAGGCCTCGATTACAGGAGAATCCTTACCCGTAGACAAAATTGCTGGTGACGAAGTATTTGCAGGTACTGTGAACGGCGAAGGTGCCCTATATGTGGAGGTGACCAAATCCGCTGAAGGATCGTTGTTTGGCAAAATCATTAAATTGGTGGAAGAAGCGCAGACGGAAGTGCCGGATTCCCAACGCTTTATTGAGCGATTCGAGGGAATATACGCCCGTATTGTTGTCGCCGTAACGGTACTGGTTATTGCGGGAACACCTCTATTGCTTGGTTGGACGTGGAATGAGGCGTTTTACAAAGCAATGGTCTTTCTGGTTGTAGCTTCACCTTGTGCCCTGGTTTCTTCCATTATGCCGGTCATGTTATCAGCGATGTCCAGCAGTGCACGTCGCGGTATTCTTTTCAAGGGTGGCGCTCATGTGGAGAACATGGCCCAGACCCGGGTGGTTGCTTTTGATAAAACGGGGACATTGACGATGGGTACACCACAGGTGACCGATATTATAACGACAGACGGATATGACCGGACACAGTTGTTGGGTGCGGTAGCCGCCATCGAGAACCTTTCGATGCACCCACTGGCTCGGGCTATTGTGGAGCAGGCAAGCAAGGAGGACATCAACCTCCCGATTGCTGAACAGGTTCAAGCTCTGACGGGCTGGGGGATTGAAGGGAAAGTAGACGGCGTTCTCTGGAAAATTGGGAAAACGGATGAGTTGGATACGCATCATATCAGTGAGGTAAATAACGCAAATGATATAGAGAAGCAATTTATTGCTTCTAATATGGACGATCTTGCTGTGTGGTATGGCATACGTGCCCAACTTGAGGGAGAAGGCAAAACCGTGTCTGCCATAACAGCGAACGGGCAAATGGCCGGATTGATCGCGATGAGGGACACCGTGCGCCCACAAGCGGTTGCAGCGGTGAGAATGCTGGAAGCGATGGGTGTGAAAGTGGCTATGCTGACAGGTGATCGTCCCGAATCGGCAGCAGTGATCGCCCGTGAGACAGGTGTAAGCCTGGTATACGCAGGTTTGTTACCCGAAGATAAAGTGAAGCAGGTGCATCTGCTTCGCGAACAGTACGGGCAAGTGTTGATGGTTGGGGATGGTGTGAATGATGCGCCTGCACTTGCAGCGGCAACGGTTGGCATGGGCATGGGTGTATCAGGCAGTGGCACGGCACTGGAAGTAGCGGATGTTGTACTGATGAATGATAATATTGAAGAAATCGCCTGGGTAATCAGGCAGGCACGTCGGGCGCAGCGGACGGTGAAGCAGAATATGTTTTTTGCCATCACGGTAATTCTGGCTCTAATCGCGGGTAACTTCTTACAAGATGTTGCATTACCATTGGGTGTGGTAGGCCATGAAGGCAGCACAATCCTGGTTATTCTGAATGGACTAAGACTCCTGCGATAACGATATCCAATTGAAAAAAACGGCGTTTGAACCTTGGGTCAGCGGGTAATGAATCGAAGAGACAAATCCAGAGGAACGTTCTACATGGAATATGACTAAGGGAACGTTGTTATTGATACATTACCATGCAGTGCGGCAATCTGCCGCTGCAACGACATGACAATAAAGGGAGCTGTGAAATATGGGACGTTACGTACAAGTGGAACCGAATGTGAGTGTATTTGTTGAAGATATTGGCCAAGGAACACCGGTTGTCTTTTTGCACGGCTGGCCAGTTAATTATAAAATGTTTGAATATCAATTAAATGTACTGCCTAATCACGGCATTCGTGCCATTGCCATAGATTTCAGAGGTTATGGCAAGTCGGACGCACCGTCCACAGGCTATGACTACGACCGGATGGCGGACGATGTTCGTGCTGTGATTGATGATCTAGAGTTGAGTGACGTGGTACTTGCAGGTTTCTCCATGGGTGGAGCGATTGCCGTGCATTATATGGCCCGCCATGCGGGACATGGTGTATCCAAGCTAGCGCTATTGTCAGCGGCGGCACCGGTGTTCACGCAGCGTGAGGGTTATCCGTATGGCCTGACTCCAGCGCAGCTTACCGAGCGGATTATTGAGCCGATCTTCGTTGATCGTCCGAAGCTGCTGGAGACGTTTGGCGGCATGTTTTTCGCGAAGCAGCATAGCCAGCCGTTTATGGATTGGTTCCATGCACTCGGCATGGAGGCCTCGTCTTACAGTACGATTAACAGTGCGATTGCCCTGCGGGATGAGGATTTGCGAGGTGACCTGAGTTCGATTCAGGTACCTACAGCCATTTTGCACGGGAAGAAGGATGAGATATGCCCGTTTGAGTTCGCCGAGGAGATGCACAAAGGCATTGCCGGTTCTCAATTGATTGCTTTTGAGGAGAGCGGTCACGGGGCGTTCTATGATGAATTGGAAAAATTCAATGCCGAACTGATTCGATTTATCAAATCCGGAATCTGATCGTCTGTCGATCTTTACAGATCGTTTCAACTATTTCATTGAATCTTCATTTGTGAACAAAAAAAGAACCTGGAAGTTCAGCGAGCCGCTGTGCTTTCAGGTTTTTTTGCTGTCCATTCTTGTGTTCATGTGGGGGCTGTTCTTTGTTTTTTCCATTAGAAGAGTTCAGTCAGCCCAATCATCGTGATCAGTCCGAGCAAAAAGGAAACCGTTGCCGCCCGTGCGTTGCCGTCGCCGTGGCTTTCGGGAATCAATTCCTTGTACACGATGAACATCATCGCACCTGCTGCAAAGGCAAGACCATAAGGGACGAGACCTGAGACCAGACTACTGAGAGTGTAACCAATCATGGCTGTAACAATTTCAACTGCGCCAGTCAGCGTGGCGATACCGAGCGCTTTGAAGCGACCGATGTTCTGATTGACGAGGAAGAGGGCGACCAGGAATCCTTCCGGCGCATTCTGCAATCCAATGGAAAAGGCAATCAGATTGCCAAGTCCTGCGTCACTGCTTGCGTAGCTGACACCTACCGATAGCCCTTCGGGCAGGTTATGCATGGTGATGGCTGCAATAATCATGAAGGCTTTGGCTTCAATTTTGAAAGGCATCTTCTCGGGATTTTCCAGATCCACATGGGGAATCTTCATCTCCAGTACAAGCAGAACCATGCTGCCCAGCATGATACCAAGGGCAAGTACGAACAAATTGGATTGCCCGAGTGCTTCCGGTATGAGATTGTACACCGAGGCAGAGGTCATGATGCCTGCTGCGTAGGCAAGCAAAATATCACGCAGGCGGTGTGTTACTTTGCGCATAAATAGAATAGGTATGGCCCCAAGGCCGGTAGACATGGCTGAGATAAAGCTGCCAATGAGTGCATCGTTCATGCTTCCATTTTCCCTCCTGATGAAGACTTCTTCATAATCGCTGCCGAGCATTGACACCGTACATAAAAGAGATCATAATGAACAACAGATTAGAATGATTATAAATTAGAATTCCGTTTCTGCATAGGTTAATTGTCATAACGGGCAGGTCATGTGGACATGATGTAGGCTTTCGTTCTAGTGTATGCAAAAGCATTTGCTTTTGATGCCGGAGTGCCTGACCTTTTTGCAGAACCCGGGGGAGGAACTATACATGTATAAATCAATTATTATTGGAACAGGCCCTGCAGGGCTGACAGCAGCAATCTATTTGGCACGTGCCAACTTGAACCCACTCGTTATTGAAGGACCACAACCTGGTGGTCAACTAACAACAACAACAGAAGTGGAGAACTTCCCAGGTTTCCCTGACGGTATTATGGGTCCTGAACTGATGGACAATATGCGCAAACAAGCAGAACGCTTCGGTGCAGAATTCCGTACAGGCTGGGTAAACAACATCGATATGAGCGAGCGTCCATTCAAAATTCAGGTTGAAGGCATGGGTGAACTCGTATCCGAAACCTTGATCCTGTCTACGGGTGCATCTGCTAAATACCTTGGTATTCCTGGAGAAGAAACAAATGTGGGCCGTGGTGTCAGCACTTGTGCGACATGTGATGGATTCTTCTTCCGCAACAAAGAGATCATCGTTATTGGCGGTGGCGACTCCGCGCTGGAGGAAGCGAGCTTCCTGTCCCGTTTCGGTTCCAAAGTAACCCTGGTACACCGTCGTGAAGAACTGCGTGGTTCCAAAATCATGCAGGATCGTGCACGCAGCAATGAGAAAGTGGAAATGGCATTGAACCGTACCCCTCTTGAAGTGCTGGCTGGCGACAACGGCGTAACAGGATTGAAAGTACTGAACAACGAAACAGGTGAAGAAGAAATCATTCCTGCTAGTGGTGTATTCGTAGCGATTGGTCACACACCAAACACCGGATTCTTAGGCGGACAGATCACAACCGACGAACACGGTTATATTCTGACTACACCGGGCACATCCGAAACCAATATTCCAGGCGTATTCGCTTGTGGTGATGTACAGGATACCCGTTACAAACAAGCGATCACAGCAGCAGGTAGCGGATGTATGGCTGCGATGGATACAGAGAAATATATTGAGAGCTTGGAGCACAGCGCTGTAGTCCTGTAAGGGAAGAGCTGTTCTGAGCAATAGATCAGTCTATAAAATAACAATATGAGGTGAATAAACATGGAAAACGTAATTGTATACACATCAACCAACTGCCCAAACTGCAAATCGGTAAAGAGCTTCCTGGCTGACAAAGGCATCTCTTATGAAGAGCGTAACATCGAGACAAGCGATGAGTTCGCACAACAAGTATGGGATATGGGCGTACGTGCCGTACCTCTGACTGTTATTGGTGAACACCGTATTCTGGGTATGAACAAGACTCAATTCGCCAAAGCGCTGGACGCTTAATTTACCCTGTATAGGGTAAGTTCAAGTCAAATGCAGCTATTCCGGTTCGCGCGAGCCGTTTGAATATATATTGGAGAAGCCTTAGTCCGAATCAGGACTGAGGCTTCTTTTAATTGCAATATGAAAAATCCCCTTTCACAGCTACAACAGAGCACATGTTTCATGAACTCTTTTGTGGATGTAAAAAGGGATTTGACGTTAAAATCAAACATATTTTATCTAAAAAAATATACTCATAAAGGTCTGAAATACTACATACACCAGTACGCCTGACAGCATGTACATGAAACCAGCCTTCTTTTTGCTCTGAAACAATCGAAGTATGCCAAGGCTGAACAGCGGCGCAAGCACGATCAGGAACAGGAGTACGGTGACAAACATTTGCGCCGAGATATCTGAAGTATCCACGTAGGTCACGAATTTTCACTCCGTTTCGTCATCGGAATTAACACGGCGACATTCATGCCGCCATGACAAAAATCACATAACCCTATTATACCTCTGGATTTCTTTAACAAAAAGGGAGGAAATGGGGCAAAATGATGTCAATTTTCAGCGGTTATTAGACGGACACTCTTATTTTACCTAGAAATTGGGAAATTGCTGAGTAAGCGGCACCCACACGTGTGGACCGACTGCCCAGAGCAGCCCATTCAATCTGCAAACTGCGGCGGTGATAGGGCAACGTACGCTCCTCCACCACTTGTTTTAGCGCCGTTTCAATCCATGGTCCTGCTTCAGAAAGAGGGCCGCCGATAATGATGCGCTCAGGATTAAAACTGTTGACGATATTGGTGATGCCAACCCCCAGTTTGCGGCCGATTTCCTGGTATAATTTCAATACATCTTCATGGCCTTGCTGTGCATAATCAATCAATTCCCGTGTAGTATGTGCTGGCAAAAGCAATTGATGATCCGGGTGCTCATAAGCTTTCTCCGAAGCATATAACTCCCAGCAGCCACGATTGCCACAGGAGCAAGGTCTGCCCTCTGCTTCAATGGACATATGGCCTGTTTCTCCGGCATATCCCCAGGCACCTTTGTACAGCTCGCCATCCACCATAATGCCTGAACCAATCCCGATGCCTGCACTAATATAGATCAGATGACGTACACCGATACCCGCACCAAAATTCAATTCTCCATGTGCACCTGCATTCGCTTCATTGTCGATCGTGACAGGTAACTCGAATACTTCTTCCAGCATGGCACGCAGGGGAACCTTCTCCCACCCCAAGTTGGGTGCAAACAGCACCGTCCCTTCCTCGTCCACCATACCCGGCACCCCGATTCCAATGCCAATTACCCCGTGAGGGGAGGGAGGGGCTGCCTGAATCAGATGTTCTGCCGCAAGTTTCAGCTGTTCAAATACAGAGGAGACATCATGTTGTTCCAGCTTCACGGCGTACTCTGTGATGATATGACCTTCAAGATCGGTAAGCACACCCTTTAAGTGGGTCACGCTGAGTTCCAAACCTACGGCATATCCCGATGTACCGCGAAATAGCAACATCAGAGGTTTACGTCCACCGCTGGATTCCCCAGGGCCAATTTCCTGCAAGAGTTCATCATTGATCAGATCGGCAACCAGATTGGATACCGTTGCTTTGTTCAGCCCTGTAATCTCGGATACCCGTGCACGGGAGAGGGGGGCATGACGCCGAATCGTATCGAGGACGATCGACTTGTTTATTTTTTTGACCAGCATCTGGTCTCCGGTAATTTTCATATCCATAAGGCACTCCTATTCTTCTATAAAAGGGTTCAGACCCACAATCCGTAAACAAGCTATTCGACTATTATAGCGTAAACAAACGTGCAAAAAACATTTTTATTTTTACTTTGTTTAACCAATAGACAAAGTATAACCGATGTGTTAGGATAACGTTGTAAACGATTACTTTCAAAACTATTGAGGAGGCATTTTACATGGCCTATTTTGAATCCGTTAATAAAATTTCATTCGAAGGTAAAGATTCCACGAATCCATTTGCTTTTAAACATTATAATCCGGAAGAAGTTGTAGCCGGCAAATCGATGGAAGAGCACTTCCGTTTCGGCATGGCTTATTGGCATACATTAACAGCGGGTGGTAGTGACCCGTTTGGTGCGGAGACTGCTGTTCGTTCTTGGGATAAATACTCCGGTCTGGACCTCGCGAAAGTACGTGTGGAAGCAGCATTTGAATTTTTGGAAAAAATGAATCTCCCGTTCTTCTGTTTCCACGATGTGGACATCGCACCAGAAGGCAACAGCCTGCGTGAGTTCTACAGCAACATCGATACGATCGTTGACCTGATTGAAGGTCACATGAAATCCAGCGGCAAAAAACTGCTTTGGAATACAGCAAACATGTTCTCCAACCCACGCTTCATGTTTGGTGCAGCTTCCACTTGCAACGCAGATGTGTACGCTCATGCTGCAGCGCAAATCAAAAAAGGTCTGGAAGTGGGTAAACGTCTGGGCGCAGAAAACTATGTGTTCTGGGGCGGTCGTGAAGGTTATGACACATTGCTCAACACAGACATGCAACTGGAACAAGACAACATTGCCCGTATGTTCCACATGGCAGTAGACTACGCGAAGGAAATTGGCTTCGATGCACAATTCCTGATCGAGCCTAAACCGAAAGAGCCAACGAAGCACCAATACGACTATGATGCAGCAACATCCATTGCATTCCTGCAAAAATACGGTTTGGACAAACACTTCAAACTGAACCTGGAAGCTAATCATGCTACACTGGCTGGTCACACATTCGATCACGAGATCCGTGTTGCCCGCACAAACGGCATGCTCGGTTCCCTCGATGCCAACCAAGGCGACATGCTGATCGGTTGGGATACGGATGAGTTCCCGGTTGATATGTACGATGCTACATTGACAATGTACGAAGTATTGAAAAACGGCGGTATCGGCCGTGGTGGTGTGAACTTCGACGCCAAAGTCCGTCGTGGTTCCTTCGAAGCAGACGATCTGTTCCTGGCACACATCGCTGGTATGGATACGTATGCTAAAGGTCTGAAAGTAGCAGCGAAATTGATTGAAGATCGTGTATTCGATGACTTCATCGAAAAACGTTACAGCAGCTTCAGCGAAGGTATCGGTGCAGATGTGGTTGCAGGTAAAGCAACACTGGCTTCCCTTGCAGAGTACGCACTGAACAACGAAAGCCCACGCAAAAACCAATCCGGACGTCAGGAATTGCTGAGAGCAAAACTCAACCAATACATCCTGGCTGACTAATATCAGTTAGGCTTTTGGTATGGAAGATTGTGAACCAACCATACGTTTTGCCTGTAGTGACGCTTGTGCAGGAGTATAACAAAGTGTGCACGCCAGCATAGCCTAAGCTTGTACCACGGAACGCCTGAACAAGCATGACATTCGGACCGTCCCCGACTTTCCCCTGGGAAGGCGGGGACGGTTTTTTGATCCTTGAACCGAATGAGTTTCTTGTGCATTATGGTTTGCGTGTCCACTACTAATGACAGATATAGGTCGTAGGCACGATTTTAGCTACAGAAACGAGTACGTTTTACTCGTTTCATATCCATGTGTGTCCATGATTAAGCATGCAGAACGGAGTGAGCAGAAAGGACCCGGAGGAAGCGAAGCGGTCGCATTTATCCCCGGATTTCTCCCATATAAAAGGGATGAAGGAAATCCGGGGGTAACGGCGATCCAAGGGTTTTCTGATCACGGAGTGACTCTCATGTAAACTTGGATTCTTCGTGGATATAACCTGAGATAAACGAGAGGAGTTAACCCATGAGTTACGTAATTGGTGTCGATCTGGGAACCAGCGCAGTTAAAACGGTGCTGGTTAACCGTGAAGGGAAAGTGGCGTTTGAAGCTTCCGAGGCTTATCCGCTGTACCAACCCAAAGCTGGATACAGTGAGCAGAACCCCGAAGATTGGGTAGAGCAGACGATTGTATCGCTGCGCAAATTGCTGGAGGTGTCAGGCGTACATCCTTCGGAAATCGAAGGACTGAGCTTCTCCGGACAGATGCATGGATTGGTGCTGGTGGATGCCGAAGGTAAACCGCTGCGCAATGCCATTCTGTGGAACGATACACGGACAACAGCGCAGTGCCGCCGCATTGAGAAGGTGCTGGATAGCAAATTGTTAAGTATTGCCCGTAACCGTGCACTCGAAGGTTTTACCCTGCCCAAAATCCTGTGGGTACAGGAAAACGAGCCGGAATCGCTGCAACAGGCAGCTCTGTTCCTGTTGCCGAAGGACTATGTGCGGTATCGCCTGACAGGTGATTATGCCATGGATTATTCGGATGCAGCAGGCACATTGCTGCTGGATGTTGCAGGCAAGCAGTGGAGCAAGGAAATTGCAGAAGCTTTTGAGCTGTCGCTCTCCTTGTGCCCACGACTTGTGGAGTCATTTGAAGAAGTGGGCACATTGCTGCCTGAGATTGCGGATCAAACTGGACTTGCAGCCGCAACGAAAGTCTATGCAGGCGGTGCGGATAATGCTTGCGGAGCCATCGGCGCAGGCATTCTGAGTGAAGGACAGACGATGTGCAGCATCGGAACGTCCGGGGTAGTGCTTTCTTATGAAGAGCGTAAAGATCTCGATTTCGAAGGCAAAGTGCACTTTTTTAACCATGGCGAGAAAGATGCCTTCTATATTATGGGAGTAACCCTTGCGGCAGGATACAGCCTGTCCTGGTTCAAGGATACGTTTGCAGCAGACAAATCATTTGATGTGCTCTTGCAGGGCATTGATGCGATTCCAGCGGGAAGCAACGGGTTGCTGTTCACACCTTATATCGTCGGCGAGCGTACACCGCACCCGGATGCAAACATTCGTGGCAGCTTTATCGGCATGGATGCCGGACATAAGCTGGAGCATTTTGGACGTGCTGTGATGGAGGGCATTACGTTCTCACTGCGTGAGTCCATCGATATTCTGCGTAACGCTGGCAAAACAGTGAATGAAGTTATTTCCATTGGTGGCGGCGCCAAAAATGAAGCCTGGCTGCAAATGCAGGCCGATGTCTTCAATGCAACCATTGTGAAATTGGAAAGTGAACAGGGCCCGGCAATGGGCGCGGCAATGCTGGCGGCTTATGGCTGTGGCTGGTTCCCATCCTTGCAGGAATGTGCAGCAGCATTCATTCGTCCTGCCAAATCCTATGTGCCTAACCCGGAAACGGTTAAGGTGTATGACGGACTGTTTGCACTGTATCAGGATGTGTACGGGCAAACACGCAGCTTGAATGATCGTCTGGCAGCGTATCGTTGATTATTCAACCTCATCTATATTGAGATCTCAATAGGTCATTAACTATTAAACCAATGAAATATTCCATTAAGGAGGTACCTGCGAAAGCGGGTGCCTTTTTTGTCGTTGTTCATGAAAGAAGGGCATATCATATTTCAAGATTCCTAAACGTCATGAAAGGTTTCCCTGCCAGACATAACCCTGTTCCAGACGTGCATAGATTAGATATTGAGGTTAATAGAGGTTCAGCCAATTAATCATTCATATCACATCAATTATTACGCGTGACAGACTCAGCCTGGAGGTGGGGAGTTGGAAGATCGTGAAGCAACCACGAGGCCGCATGTCACCTTGTCCATGATTGTTCGCAATGAGGAGCACAGGTATCTCAGACAGGCGTTGGAGACTCACCGGCCGTGGATTGATCGTGCGGTGATCATTGACGACGGAAGTACAGACCATACCGTCGCTTTATGCCAGGAAATGCTGGAGGGAATCCCGCTTACGTTGATTGTGAATCCGGCCTCCCTATTTGCAGATGAGGTGAGTTTACGCAAGCAGCAGTGGGAGACAACAGTGGCTACAGGACCGGAATGGATCTTGAACCTGGACGCGGATGAAATTCTGACAACGGATTTTGGTATTGTACGGAATCAACTGTTGGGTGGAACGGAGGACGCCATTTATTTCAGGTTGTTTGATATGTGGAGTGATACACATTACCGGGAAGACCAATACTGGCAGGCTCATGCGTATTATCGGCCATTTCTGGTCCGATACCGACCGGAATGGAGCTATGAGTGGAAGGAAACCCCGCAGCACTGCGGCCGTTTTCCGCTAACGATTCAGCATTTTGCCTATGGATGTCACTCCCCTCGAGTGAAGCACTATGGTTGGGCGCGTGCAGAGGACCGGATTCGTAAATACGAGCGTTATCAAGCACTGGACCCGGATGCGAGATATGGCTGGAAGGAACAGTACGAATCCATTTTGGATGCAGATCCAATACTTCTGGAATGGTCGGAATAAGGGAAGGAGGACAATAGAGTTGAAGAAGGAAAAAGAAAAAGGTAAAGAAGAGCCAAAGGAAAAGATTCTTATCGCAAGCCCTGTTCGGCAGACGGCTGCGGTACTCCGTGAATTTCTCCAGTCCTTGGAATCGCTTGAGAGAACGACGGTAACGACAGACTATCTGTTTGTGGACGACAACGAAGAAGAAGCGGCATCCAATATGCTCCAGGAGTTTGTACTTCGGCATGAAGGCAACCTTTTGGATGCGAATGTAGATGAAACAGATGCCAATCAGGGAAAAGGAATTTACAACAAGGACGAGGGTGGGCACTATTGGCGTGACGAACAGATCTGGCGTGTAGCCGGACTGAAAAATCGTATTTTGGCATATGCCCGTGACCAGAAGTACGATGCCGTGTTCTTGATTGATTCCGATCTCGTCCTGCATCCACGGACATTGGAACAGCTCGTATCGAACAGGAAGGAGATCATCTCCAATATCTTCTGGACTCGATGGCAGCCGGGCACAAGGGAAATGCCACAAGTCTGGTTGCAGGATGAGTACGCCCTGTTTCGCAAGGGAGGCAAACGCAATACAGGGGAGGAAGCAGAGGACGAAGGTACACAGACGGATGCATTCCTGAGGCAATTGCGTACCCCGGGTTGTTATGAAGTGGGTGGACTTGGGGCGTGTACCCTTATTCGCAGGAACGTATTGGAGTCCGGAGTTTCCTATGACCAGATTCCGAATGTATCTTTCTGGGGAGAAGATCGCCATTTTTGCATCCGTGCTCAGGCACTGGGGTTCCGTTTATACGTAGATACACATTTTCCGGCCTATCACATCTACCGACTATCGGAATTGCCCGGAGTAGCTGCTTTTAATCGCAGAGCCATACGCGGAGAGGAATCGATCAGTATTTCGCTGTGTATGATTGTGAAAAATGAAGAGGCTTCCCTCTCCAGATGTCTGGACTCTGTTAATGGGATCGCTGACGAGATTGTAATTGTAGATACGGGTTCGACGGACCAGACGCGTCAGATCGCAGCTCGTTATACGGAACGCATCATTGATTTTGAATGGGTGGATGATTTTGCGGCAGCAAGGAACTTTGCTTTTGAACAGGCAACAAGTGAATATATACTATGGCTGGATGCAGATGATGTGTTTGAACCGGATGACCGGGTGAAGCTCATTGAACTGAAGCGCTCCCTGGACCCTGCTGTGGATAGTGTGACGATGGATTATCATCTGTCCTTTACGGCGGAGGGGAAGGTGGCATATAGTCTGAGGCGGAACCGACTGGTGCGCAGGGATCGGAATTATCGCTGGATTGGTGCCGTGCATGAATATTTGGAAGTGGCCGGTCATCTGCTGCATAGCGACGTGGCAGTCACGCATAAGAAAGATAAGGAATACACGGATCGCAATCTAAAGATTTATCGCAAACGCGAACAGGCAGGGGAGGAGTTCTCTCCGCGTGATTTATATTATTTTGGCAATGAATTGAAAGACCACGGGCATCTTGAAGATGCAGTACAGTACTATGGAAAATTTCTGGACACCGGGCTGGGATGGGTGGAGGATCAGATCGCAGCATGCCAGAAAATAGCTGATTGCGAGGTATCACTTGAACGTTCGGAAAAGGAAGTCTCGGCATTGTTGAGATCCTTTGCCTTTGATTTGCCGAGGGCAGAGATCTGCTGCCGATTGGGTGGATATTTTGCCGACCGTGCCGATTACCGCAAAGCCTTATACTGGTATGAACAGGCGACCCGCGCCGTACGCCCGACCGATCCAATGGTAGTATTGAATGAAGCTGCATGGACATGGATGCCGCATCTACAATTGTGTGTGTGTTATGACCGGATGGGCAATCGGGCAAAAGCCAAAGAGCACAATGACATTGCTTTGATGTACCATCCAACACATCCGAGCATGTTGTATAATGATAAGTATTTTAAGGATCTGGAGAAGGATAATAACGTGCTGGAAAATGCTTAGAGCAAACCTCTCTAATGGAACAAAGTGGATGAATAATCCCTTTTTCCATGGAGAGGTTTTTGTGTTCCTATTTAACTTTATACTGGAGACATTGGTGCACTCACTCTCACAAGAAATTGGATCAAATGATTTCATCCAGGGGACGATATGCTTTACAATAGTGACTAACGGAAAAGCGGTGATAACGAATACTTGTCTTCGGCTGCCGAATCTATGAAACAAGGGGAAGTTGGCATGAATCTGACGGAAGTATTATTGGAATCGAGACTGGTGGCTATTGTTCGTGGTATTAGCCGTGAATCTGCTCAGGCAGCAGGGCAGGGAATGACTGATGGTGGAATCCGACTGATGGAAGTGACGCTGAACACACCTGGGGCACACGATATTATTGCAGACTGGCGTGCAAGGCATGAGGGGAAGGCTTATATCGGGGCGGGCACGGTACTCAATGTGCAGATGGCCAAAGAAGCCGTCGCAGCGGGTGCTCAATTTCTCGTATCTCCGAATGTCGATCTGTCTGTTATTGAATATGCTGTAGAACATGGAGTGGAGATCTGGCCCGGTGCGATGACGCCAACGGAGATTGTGGCTGCCTATGAAGCAGGAGCAAGAGTGGTGAAGCTGTTCCCAATGGCGAGTCTGGGTATTCCGTATTTACGTGAAATTAAGGCTCCACTGAATCATATTCCACTGCTTGCAACAGGAGGAGCCACCCTGGATAACATTGCAGATTATTATGCAGCGGGTGCGGCGGCAGTGGGGCTTGGAAGTGCACTTTTGCCACGAGAAGCACTTGCAGCAGGGAATGATGAGCAGATTGCCGCTTGCACACGTGCATTTGTGGAAATAGCGAAACTCGAGGGTTGAACCAGGAAACCAACAGAAGTGGACCAGACACATCGGGGTATATATAAGGAGAGCTTCTGTACCATTAGATAATATAAGAAGTGATGTGGATTAACGTCCTGTTAACCTTGCTGTCTTATGATGGAGTTAGGCCAGAAAACGGAGAGGAGTGACACCAGTGAAAGCTAAAACGATGATTGGCGGGATGATTGCTGTTGCCGCGGTAACTGCGGGTGGTTTATGGAAGGCAGCGGTGAATAGTCAGACCCCCAAAAAGATTCCGATTACGCTCACACCGCCCATGCCATTTGAGGATATAACCTTTGAGAGTGGAGGCGGGCGAGTGCATGGCTGGTTCATTCCGGCTGGAGCTCATATCCCGAAGCCTTGGCCTTTGGTTATTATTGCACATGGATGGGGCTCCAACCGATCACGTGTCCTCCGTTATGCTCGTCCCATTTGGGAAGCAGGTTATGCGCTCTTTATGTACGATGTTCGAAGCCATGGAGCCAGTGATCCAGTTAAAGCGGCTTCAGCTTACCTGTTCCGCGACGATTTGCTATCAGCATTGCAATATACGTCCTCACGGCCGGAAATTGATCCAGCAGCAATCGGTGTGCTTGGGCACTCCTTGGGCGGGCTAGGCACGATCCTCGCTGTGACGGAGGGCATTCCTGTATCAGCGGTGATCACGGACTCCATGCCATCCCAATTCGAGGTTATCGTAAGTTCCGAGCTGAGACGGCGCCGTCTGCCTCTGTTTCCGCTGGCCCAGCTGATTCCGCGAATCTGGTTCTGGCGGCTTGGTGAATCTCTGAAAACGTATCGCCAGCGCGATCCAGTTATGCTGCTGAACGAACGGCGCAAAGGCATGCAGCTGCCGATGCTTATGGTGCATTCCAAAGGTGATAACTTTATTCCACCAAGCGAACTTGAATATTTTATGTCCAAAGCGGATCCGCCCGTGGAGCATCTATGGGTCAATAGCGGTGGCCATAGCTGTTCAGAAGAAGATCCCGCGTTCTGGAATACGGTGATTCCATTTTTGAAAACTCATGTACAGGTGCAGGCTCAGTCCAATGAATCTGTTATACCGAACGTTAATATAGAGAAAATTCAGCCCACTTGATGCTCAGGCTGATCGTCGAAACGTCAACCCGGTTGGCGTTTTTTTGCTGTTTCTATAAAATATGCAGAAATTCACATTTGTAAAATTGTTGGGAAAATGACGATTAAAAAGGAAGCTTATGGTATCATAGAATAGACTGGCAATATTCATGCGAGGTTATTTTGCATGCAACCTTGTATGAAATTGAAGGGAGAGGTCCAGATTTGAGTTTTGATTGGAATTTTAATGTGCGATTCAAAATGTTTACAGCCAAAGCGGCTACAGCAGCCATGGCAACTTTGCTTCTGGCATCACAGACACCAGGGTTTGCAGGCAGCGCGTCGGCAGCGACAGCGGAACAGGTAACAGAATCCGCAGCGGGGGAAACGGAACAACCACTTGGATTAACAGACAACGAGGTGCCTGAAGGAGCCAAAATCTCCTCCAAGCAAGCCAGCGAGAATATACTGAAATTATTTCCATTGTTAAAAAAGGCGACGATTTCATCTGTACGATTCGATTCACCGAACTCTTACCCACCACCGGATTACAAGGCGTGGGAGATTGGCTTTCAAATTGTCGAAGGAAATCATACGATGGGATTCAGCGCAACGGTACATGCGGGCACGGGGGAAGTGCTAAGCGTACATTTGCCTTCTGAATTACTGGATAAGCAGTCTACTGCTTCTGATGTCAAATTGACCAAAGACGAGGCTGAGAAGTATGCAGAGGCATTACTATTCAAAGCTATTCCCGGATTGAAAGAAAATGAGTATGCTTCTCTTGGAGATGTGTATCAATTCACTGCACAGCAATCTTTGTTTGGCAGAACGGAATATCGATATGGTTACCAACTCAAGCATGAAGGTTTGTTGTCTGAGGCAGAGACGATCTACATAAGTGTGGATGAAAGTGGCCTGGTGACAGGCTATTCAAGAAGTACAACTGGAGCTGAATATCCTTCATCGAAGTCGGCAGCATCGGAAGAGAAGGCCAGTCAACGATTTGAGGAGCAATTTGATGTACAGCTCGCTTATATCTCGAATGATCGTCTATCCTCGCTCAAAGGACAAAAGTATTATCTTGGTTATATGCCGAAGAATTCCAGCATGGTTCCGCTGGATGCTAATACACTGGAGCCGATTAACGCGATGACTGGAAAAGCTATTGGTGATGAAGATTCTTTACAGCAGAATAAACCTTTAAAAGGAAGTGTAGCTCCTTTTGTCGCAGCGAACGGCCAGAAATTAAATGCACAACAGGCTGAGAACATCATTAAAAAGAACTTTGATATTCCGAAAGGTTACAAGTTGGAGCATAGTCAGTTAAGCAAAGGTGAGTATGCGAGTCCTAACAATCAAGTATGGAGCCTGAGCTGGAGCAATCGAAATGCGAATGTATCCTACATGTTCATGCGAGATATTTCAGCACAGGTAGATGCGCTTACTGGACAGATTTATAGTTACAGCTTGTATCAACGGGTGGAGCCGGGTGCTGCGCAGGAGAAACCAGCGGATGAGAATGAGACTAAGTCTGTAACCCGGACACAAGCCGAGAAACTTGCAATCAATAAGGTGATTGCATTGGTTCCAAGTGCAGCAGAACAATTCCGGTTGTCCAGCGTGCTTGAATTTGAAGGTGCACGTACATTTATGTTCCAGCGCTACATGAACGGAATTGCGGTTATGGATGATACAGTACAAGTACAAGTCCTGAAGGATGGAGCCATCAACGAATTTTATACAAGAATTGCTGCAACGCCTGAACAATTGCCTGGAAACACCAAACCAGCCATCAGTTATGAAAAGGCAAAGGCAACCTATCTGGAAGCATTCAAGTTAACACTGGCTTACTCCCGCTACGGTGGTTATGCCATGAGTACAGGTCAGGTCGTTCCCTCGGGTGTAAACCTGGTTTACCAGCCTACACGAAATGGAAATTCGATTTCCGCCAGTTATGAAGTACTTGATGCTAACACTGGGGAATGGAAGTTTTTATACGGTACTGGAAGTGCCACAGCGAATGTTGAACCTAGTGATATTTCGGGTCATGTGGCGGAGGCTTCGCTTAGGAATATGACTCAACATGCCGTAATTCACTCAGATGAGCAGGGACGTGTATTCCCAGACCGGGTCATCACGAAGGGTGATTGGTTTACCTATCTGGCAAGAGCGGTTAACCCGAATATGGATATGTATTACAGTGGAAACGGGAGTGAGAAGCTATATGCTGACATTACCCCGGAGAGCCCTTATTACCAAGCTGTGCGGACATTGATTGATCAGCGCTGGTTAGCGGGTGCTGATTCTGAAACGAAGCTAAATCCAGAAGAGGAGATGACTCGTGAAGAGTTGGCAGTATTGCTCGTGCGCATTTTGCGCTATGAGAAACTGGCCGGATTCTACACATTGCCATCGGATCTTCCCAACCTGGCAGATGCCAGTGCAGTCAACAACAAGGGAGCGGTCTCCCTCAGCATCAAGCTGGGATTGTTGCCTTCGATTGAAGGACGATTCATGCCTGCACGCAAAGTGACGGTTGCCGAGGCGGCTCAGGTATTGGAACGTCTGGCCAAGCTTCAGGGCAAGACGGATACCTTTATGAGCGGCAATCGTTTATATTGATTGGAGTTTGTTGCATAAATGCCCGGAAGAGTCATATGATGAGGATAACGGGTAGGTTAGGGTGTTTTGCTGAAGACAGGGGGACCTTCTACGGAGGGTCTCTTTTGATGCTTTTCGACAAAACTAGAAGCCTGCCGTCAATCCCTTTTGTGATACAATGAGGCATGAGAACTTTGCAAAGAGAGGTGGTATCCTTTCATGGGCAAGCACGGAAAACGAGTGATAACCCTGCTATTGGCTGGTTGTCTTGTTGCTGTGGCACTGCCACATGCAGTCGATCTGGATCAGCTGTACGCGGCGTCGGGAACATCGGACATATCCACGAATACGGATCTGCGCGAGACGTTGCTGAATGCGATGTCCCAGCGTACGGAGGAACTTGTTTTTACATACAAAGGCAATGTGAAAGGCCTCAAAAAACAGTTGCAGAGCTCCATTGACGAAGCAATGACCAGTGATCCTTATATTCAATATACCGTTAAAAGTTATGCATTTAACTATAAAGGCTCCAATGTATCCGCAGAGGTACATGTGAAGCTGGCCTATCGGGAAACGAAGCAGCAGACCGACTACGTGAACCGCAAGGTGACCAACGTGCTCAAAGAGATTATCGTGCCTGGCATGACGAATCATGAGAAAGTTAAAGTCATTCATGACTGGATTGTACTTAACCTTTCCTACGATACATCCTTGCAGAAATATACTGCATACGATGGACTTGTTACCGGCAGTACCGTATGTCAGGGATATTCATTGCTGGCTTATCGCATGCTGGAGCAGGTGGGTATAGAGAACCGGATTGTGGAAGGAACGGCTGGTGAGCAATTACACGCCTGGAATCTCGTCAAGCTGGATGGCAAGTGGTACCATATGGATACGACGTGGGATGATCCTACTCCTGACCGTAAGGGCAAGGTAAGTCACAATTATTATTTGCTCAGTGATGATGAGATGGCACGTGACCATGTATGGACAGCTAAAGGCAAGTATCCTGCTGCCTCTGCTCCCTATCGTGAAGCTTTGCAAACTTTGGTGAAGGCGGGAGGTAGCAAGGCAAACGCGTACCAGAAGCTGTATCATACACTGGAATACTCGCTCTACGACGAAAGTGATGCGATTAGTGGTCATTCTGCACTGAAAACTAAAGTTCAGAGTGTGCTCAAGGATGGTGGAACCTCGCTGACTTTCAGATACAAAGGTACCGAGACGGGACTAGTAGAGGATTTGCAGGATCTGTATCAGCTTGGCATGAAGTCGATATCGTATTACGTATCCAACATGGAGGATACCGTGGATCTGCGTGTGAAAATTACCTGGACCATGTGACATCAAACTTTGTATGAATGATTATAATAGGACACACCTTATGGTGAACAAGGACGCTCATGGATGAGCGTTCTTTTTTTACGTGGATGATGGCTATCCCGAAACTTGGACGAACAAAAAAGGCAACCTTCTCTCCAGTGGAAAGAAGGTTGCCTGTGCAATATCGTTATTCGTTTGTAGTTGTAAAATCACATTCCTGTAATGGTACAACTTTTGTTTTCTTAATAAATTTATAACCCAGCCATAAGATCAGGAACAGTGGAACGCTTAAGTAAGCGACGAGGGCTCCGCTCCAATCGATCTGATCGCCCGTGAACGCCTGATAGTTCTGTCCAATAATGACGACGATACATAACACAAAAGCAAAGATCGGACCAAATGGGAACCAGCGTGCACGGTAGGGCAGATCGTTCAAATCCCGACCTTGGGCCACATACGCACGGCGGAAGCGATAATGGCTGATGGCAATGCCGAGCCAGGTGATAAAGCCACACATACCGGATGCATTCAGCAGCCAGGTGTATACAATGCCATCACCGAAAAGGGAGGCTAGAAAGGCGAGCATACCTACCGCTGTGGTCAAGAGCAGGGCGTTCATTGGAATGCCCTTTTTGTTCAGCCGACCCAAGAAGCGAGGCGCTTTGCCATCCCGGGCAAGAGCATACAGAACACGACTTGAAGCATACATGCCTGAATTCCCGGCAGACAGTACAGAGGTCAGAATAACGGCATTCATGACGGAAGCTGCAATGGCCAGACCCGCTTTTTCAAAGACAAGAGTAAACGGACTAACTCCGATGTTGTTCAGATCACCTTTAAGCAGATTCGGATGTGTGTAAGGAATGATCAGACTGATGACTGTAATCGCCAGAATGTAGAAGATCAGAATACGCCAGAACACTTGCCGAATAGCACGAGGGACATTTTCACGCGGATTTTCACTCTCACCGGCTGCGACGCCAATGAGCTCCGTTCCCTGGAATGAGAACCCGGCAGCCATAAATACACCGAGAACCGCAAAGAATCCGCCATGGAATGGGGCGTCTCCTATAGTAAAGTTACTGAATCCAACCGCTTCTCCGCCGATAATGCCGAAGATCATGAGCACACCAACGGTAAGGAAGATGATCACTGTAGCGACTTTGATAATGGCGAACCAGTATTCCGACTCTCCGTACCCTTTAACAGACAGTACATTTAGGGCAAAGATTAATACGAGGAACAACAGACTCCACAACATGGATGAACTGTCAGGGAACCAGTATTTGATGAGTACGGTTGCTGCAGCGAGTTCTGCTGCAATGGTGACGGCCCAGTTGTACCAGAAGTTCCAACCCATGGCGAACCCAAGGGCAGGATCGACGAAGCGGGCCGCATACGTATTGAATGAACCGGAGTCAGGCATGAAGGTAGCCAGCTCTCCGAGACTGGTCATAAGAAAGAAGACCATGATGCCGACGGCAACGTAAGCAATCAGTGCACCGCCGGGGCCTGCATTGGAAATAGCGGTTCCGCTTGCGAGGAACAGTCCTGTACCAATGGATCCACCGAGTGCAATCATGGTCATATGCCGTGCGCGTAGTCCTTTTTTCAGGGTAGGTCCTGTGTTAGTTTGGTTGTTGCGGTCTTGCATGGAAACACTCCTTCTTTCAGCGTACTAATGGGTTCAGAACAATGGAAATAACCAAAAGACCGCAGGCATTAGCCTGCGGTCTTTATTATCAATCGTCCGCACCTCGTCCCAGATGTTTAAGATAGCTCAACACAGAAGAAATCATACCCTCCGAGGAAGGCATCATACATCTGTGACAGTTCTGCACCTTTCGGCAACAGCCCCAGCCGCGCTGGACAACGTAAGGAACCGTCCTGCGAGCTTCGGCGGGTGCACCTTTCGGCTGAATTCATAAGCGGCTCCTTAGCGCCTCCTTCAGCGTACTGATCGCACCCGCGACCTCTACCTCATCATCATGGATGAGGTGTATCTATTGTCTATGAAATTATAAATCACAGAACGTAACACTCAATGTCCTGTTTAGTAAACAGACAATCAGTATAACCCCCATGGTATTCCAGTGCAATAACAATTGTTGGATATGAATCGAAAGGACTATTCCGACGTCTTGTTACGCCCAGCCATCTGCTGCCATACGGTTCCAGCTGCCTGTTCCCCGGATTCAATCCGTTCCAGTGCCATTTTGGCTTGCAGGCTGACTTCAAACTCAGGATCTTCGGCTGCCTTCCGCAGAGCTTGCTCTGCTTCTTCGGTTCCCACTTCGTACAGGAAGCGGGCCGCACGCCAGCGTACAAGCTTGCTCTTGTCGGATAACGTAGCTGTCATGGCTGCCGTTGCTGCAGAATCACCGATATCGGAGAGGGTATCTCCGGCAGTTCGACGTACAGCAGGCGAACTATCCTGCAGAGCTTCGTACAGCAATTCCATCGCTTCCGGTGTACGCATATCACCAAGATATACAACAGCCAGCCGGCGTATCTGCATTTTATTGTCATGGAGTGCATGAGCAACGAGTGGCAGCCGTTCTGCTGTAGGTTCCATGCCATCAAATGCAGCATAGCGAACATTCCAGTCCTCATTATGCAGAGCCTCTTCAAGCTCGGCACCATCCAGCTGGCGGCGACGTTCCACGAATTCTTCGGCATTGGAGCCGTGCTCAATGGCTTGTTGAATCACGCGTTCCAGACGCTCAGGCGGATATGCTGCTTCCAGCTCCTGTTCAACTTCTCTTGCGATTTCAGGCAATTCACCGTAGCGAACGCCATAGTCACTCAGTTTCCGTTCCTTGATCAGCGTTGCACTGGCGACTTCAGTAACGGCTTTGACGAATCGATCCGAGAGCGAAATGCGCTCTTCCTTGGCGCCGGCTTTGACCCGAATTTGCATCGGCACACCTCTGAAAAATTGAACGAATACCTGTGCTTCACCGAAGTGCTCACCAGAGGCATCTTCAGATTCAATCCAGTCCAGATCAATTCCCTGTTGGCCAAGACGGCTTTGGACTTCGCCAAGTATGACGGACCAATCCGCATTTCCCTTGCGGTCAAGAGCTACGAAGTCGGTCGTGTGGAATACACTTTTTACTCCGGGAATATGAAGCATCTGGCGAATAAACGCCGGAGCAGACCGTTCGTTATCCAGTGTATATGTTCTGCGGATCCCGTCCTCCAGACGTTCGTCCAGATGCAGCATCATCGTATTGGGACTGGGTGTTGGTTCAATGGAAACAATATTCATCGGTTCATAACCTCCTGTACCGGATTCATTCTTAAAGTTCCCGCAATGGACACGGGCATATCCCTATTTTACATGAATTGCCGCAAACTGCGAAATGGGTAATGAACCTTACACAGTTTGTTAAGACGTACGAAGATAGTTAACACTTCTTTTATGTTCACACACGAACATTTTTAAATGAAGATTGGCACAATAAGAAGAGAGAATGAACTGGAGGTTATACCTATGGAACCCATTACCGTACTTTCGGACGGAAGTCGTGGTATTGATTATGACAATATGATTGAATTGTTGAATGAATGGATAACAGACGAGCAGAGGGAGCCCGCAATGAAGAGAGAAAAGAACGTAAATAACGAGGAGGGGGAGGAATGGGGCACAGCTCACTATTGTATTGTGGATTATCAGGACGCTGGGCAAGCCGTATCAGCAGCGAATGCCATTCGGGCATTTATGCCTCAGATTCCTTTGCTGGTGATTACGGATTTTCAATCGTTGATTCGCAAGCGCCATTTGCAGCTTATTACGGGTACGGGCCTGATAAAGATGATCCTCTGGCAAGAGGAAGAACCAGATCGGCTGATCATGGAGATCCAGCGGTTGCTGCATTCTTTTGCATACAAAACAAAAACAGCTCAGCCCTCAACCCAGTCGATTAGACGATGACAGAGAGAGGACATGAGCCATTATTTCATTTCGGCGTGTACTAAATGACGTATTTATATCCCGTTCCCCAAACCGTCTTGATATACCTTGGATTTTTGGGGTCGGGTTCAATTTTTTTACGCAGGCTGGAGATGTGCACATCGATTGTACGGTCCAGATATGCCCGTTCTGAGCCTTTAATACGATCCATGAGTTCATTGCGGGTGAACACTTTGCCGGGATTTCGGTACAATTCCTTCATAATTTCAAACTCAATATGAGTGACCTCAATTTCAAGGCCATCCACAAACAAAGTTCTTCTGTACTCATTCACACTGACATGTCCGACAATTTCAGCCGGTTTGTCCTCTTTTATCGGCTTGTCCGGGTAGGAGATGGCCGATCTGCGCAATAATGCCTTAATTCGTGCGTCAAGCTCTTTTAGACTAAAGGGTTTACAAAGAAAATCATCCGCACCATTGTGCAATGCTCGGAGCCGATCATTCAGCATGGTGCTGGCTGAGATCATTAATATGGGTACAGTCGAGTGTTGGCGAAACGCATCAACCAGATCATTACCGTCTGTTTCAGGCAGCATCAAGTCAGTCACTACAATATCGGGCTGGAATCGTGGGAAAAGTTGAAGTGCTTCGCGTGCATGATGGACCCGTTCAGTTATGTAACCCTCCTCCTCAAGAAAGAAAGCAATCATGTCGGCCAGATTTTTCTCATCTTCTATAAGAAGAACTTTGATAGACATTGAGGTCACACTCCTGATGAAATGAATTTGTTAAGAAACTTCTTAGAAAAAGCCGTAATATGTGTGGAAATGCTGCAAATTTTTTAATGTTTGTATTCCAGAATATAGGATGCATATGTAGTTAGTTCTATAGGGTTTCAGCTAAACTTCAGTATTTTACCATGAATGCAGCTCAATTGCCGATCATTCAAAATTTCCCAAAGCTACATCGAGTAGTTATTACAGTATAATGTATCAGAACGGTTTGAGGGAAATAAAGTAGATCTTACGAGCTTTAATCCATAGGAGGTACCAACGTTGTTGTTGAATGCAAACATAGAAATCAGTCATAAGGCCAGCTGCCTATGGACTACATAAAGGTAAATAAGGTGTTGGAGTGGATGGTAATCAAACTCCGTATTCCGTGGTTGGGTACGGCCATCCTAATTATCCTTGGTACGCTGGGAACGATATTTCCGCTGACTCTGTTTTATGGGGTACAGCTGTTGTTCGGCACAGCCGCAACTTTTATTGCCTTGCGCTTACATGGAGCCATATACGGATTCACTTCTTTGATAGCAATCTGTACCTTGGGTGTATTATTCGGGGGTCTAGTCCCAAATAGTTTTTTTATGATTGGCGCTCATACTATTGAATTAATCTGGATGCTGGGATGGCAGATCCGATGGAAGAATGGAAGTGTCATGAAGGCCAATGCTGCATTCTGGGTCGTGATGTTATTGCCAGTGACCTTTTATGGATATTTCATGATGAGCATGAATCTTGAAGAATTAAAGTATGGATATATGCATGTTGCTGTGACTAGCATGGTGAATGCACTAATTGCAGGTATTGTGGTGGACTTCTGGATTACCAATGGCGAGCTGAAGTCGAAACGGACAGGAACCATTCCGCTCACACGGATTGCTTTTAAATACGTCGTAGCTTTTGTAGTCGTTGTCTCTCTTGTTCTGTTATCGGCCGATAGCCGAAGACAGCTAGGTCAGATCAATGACACCATTGTATCTAATCTAAAACATGCTGCGAATGCTGTGATCAAGGATTTAAATGATCGATATCTAACCCAAGAGAACATGCATCAAAGTATGGAGCGTTATCATCATCTACTGGGTGTGAATGTCATCATTCTTGACCCAAATGATAAGGTCATTGCTTCTGGGCTGGATACGCTCCAAGTGGGAGAATACCTGGATATCAACAAATATCGTGTTCTCAAGCCAGGCGAGAACAGCATACTATTTCATTCCGGGGATGCTTATTATAGTGATGTACTTACTCACTGGAAACAGGCATCGTTCATGTACGAAGCAGATATGACTACAAGCACTCCATATCGAGTATTTGTTGAGACCAACTCAGCCAATTATTACACTCGGATTGAGGCGATCTACTTGACCACACTTCAATCTCTGTTCATCATTTTTGTGGCTTCCATGATTGTCGCCGCTCCTCTCAGCCGAAAAGTGATAAGTCCATTGAAGCGTCTTACACGCATGACTGGTTCTCTTCCGAGGCTGTTATTTCGTAATGGGGAGATGGAATGGCCAACCAGCCATGTAACAGAAGTACAGATACTGATTGGTAATTTGCGCAAAATGGCTGATGTGCTTCTAGAGCAATTCGAACAGATTCGTCAGGACAAGCTCACTCTGGAGGACAGGGTTAGAGAGCGAACCAAAGAACTGAAGAATAGTGAGGAGATCAAACGCGCCATTATTGATTCATCCATCGATGCCATTATTGCTGTGGATTCAAACGGACTGATTATCGAGTTTAATCCCGAAGCCGAAAGAATGTTTGGTCTGAAACGAGAAGAAGTTGTTTTCGAGAAGGAGGCCCCTTCCCTTTTTCAAGGAGCGAGCTGTATGGAAATCAAAGAAATGCTGGAGAGATTCGAATATATCCGGGGTAAACGGCATGTCATTGTCGAAGAGATTTCAGGTATTCGTTGGGATGGTTCGGTTTTTCCGATTGAGTATAAAATTGTAGAAATTCAATTGGGCAATAACGAAACGCTGTATAACTTGTTTATCAAGGATATTACCGAGCGCACAAGGGCTGAAGAAGATCGTGTGCGTCATGCGCTGGCTCTGGAGAAGCTGAATGCGGAGCTGTTTCATGAAAAAGTTGCCATTCAGGAACAGCGTGACATCAGCGAGCATTTCATTGAATCCGTTCGGGAAGGTCTGGTCATGTCAGATCGTTCCGGCACCATCACAATAGTGAATAGAAGAATGGAAGAAATGTTTGGCCTCGGAGATTTTTCGGGCAGATCGATCGAAGATTTAGCCAATGCCATTGATACCCTGGTGTTAACCGCCGATTTCAATTTGGTTGAGCAGACTCGTGCTTTTCTGAACGGAGAACTGGCCTTTGTGGAGACTGAATTTATATTCAATGATGTGGAAAAGAGTGTATTTTCCCTGTACATGAAGCAAATGGATGTTCCTGGTAAAAACCATGGATTTCTCCTGGTGTTCCGCGATCGTACGGAGGAAGAACGCCTGAATCGGATGAAAAACGAACTGATCAGCGTGGTGTCCCATGAGCTTCGTACCCCTGTAGCAACCATTATGGGCTATGTGGAACTAATGATGATGTATGATCTTCCCGCCTCACAGCGTCAGGACTTCATGGAGACCATTTCTTCGGAAGGCGCACGGCTGAGTAGTCTGCTGGATGATGTACTTGATATTCAACGTCTGGACAATGAAGGAATGACCTATCATAAGACGTATGTACCGTTGCTTGAGTTGGTTGAGGGTGTTGCTGAGCAATGGAATATGCAATCCATTCAGCGCATTTATGTACATGCGTTTAATGGAGACTTTTTTGCTTACGCGGACCAGAATCGGATGGTTCAGTTGCTGCATAATTTGGTAGGTAATGCAGTCAAGTACTCACCTGGAGCAGACCGAATTGATATTACGCTGTGGGAAGAAAAAGAATGGTTATGCATCGATGTACGTGATTATGGAATAGGTATTCCAGAGAACGTGCAGGACCTGCTATTTACGAAGTTTTATCGTGTGGACAATTCGGATCATCGTCAGATTGGCGGGACTGGACTGGGGCTTTACATTTCGCGCAAAATTGTAGAGGACCACCAGGGAACGCTTACCTTTATATCCGCACCGCACAAAGGAAGCACGTTCAAGGTTCGATTGCCTAAGCAAGACGAACTATTGTAAGGCAAGAGAAGCCTTTATCTAATAGGATGCTTTTATCCTGAAATAGATAAAGGCTTTTTTTGTTTTTCAAAATTCCCCGGATAAAAAAACAACTTCTTTTGCAAACTGTCTATAGAGCCATAATTTGCATGCCATGCAAAAGGAGGACGGCAGGTCTATGTTCCGTAAACAAGAGAAAACCCTTATTATCGTCTGCCTGGTCGCAGCCGTGATCGTGCTGTATGCCGTTGTCAAAAGTATTATCCGGATCATGAGTTATTGAGGCATATCGTCACACAGGCGGTATGAAGTCGTACATAACGATTATGTGAAAGAGGAGTGTAACCCATGTCATCCCTGGATCCTGTTCTGCTCAGCCGGATGCTGACCGGTCTTACCCTGTTTGTGCACATCATTTTTGCTTCCATCGGTGTAGGCGTTCCACTCATGATCGCCTTGGCTGAATGGCGCGGACTGCGCACCAATGATATCCATTACACCTTGCTGGCGCGCAGATGGGCGCGAGGTTTCGTTATTACCGTTGCAGTTGGTGTAGTTACAGGCACCTCAATTGGTTTACAGCTCAGCCTGCTGTGGCCGATGTTTATGCGAGTAGCGGGGCAGGCGATTGCCTTGCCGCTGTTTATGGAGACGTTCGCCTTTTTTATAGAGGCCATCTTTCTTGGAATCTACCTCTACACATGGGACCGTTTCAAAAAGAAATATACCCATATGCTGCTGTTGATTCCGGTGGCTCTAGGATCCTCTGCCTCCGCGATATTCATTACAACGGTGAATTCTTTCATGAACCAGCCTCAGGGGTTTACCCTGATTAATGGCATCATGAAGGACATCCATCCAATTGCTGCGATGCTGAATCCGGCTACCCCGACCAAGGTATCTCACGTGCTCGCCTCGTCATACACATTGAGTGCGGGTATATTGGCAGGCATCGCCGCATTCAGCTTGCTTCGGGGTCGGGATCATGTGTATTACAAAAAGGCGCTTAAACTCACAACGGTATGTGCGCTCGTATTTGCGGTCAGCACCGTCATGATCGGAGATTCTTCCGGTAAATTTCTGGCGAAATACCAGCCGGAGAAGCTGGCCGCCGCAGAGTGGCATTTTAAAACGATGACGAAGGCGCCGCTAGTGTATGGGGGTATCCTTGATGAGAACAATGAAGTGAAATACGCCATTGAGATCCCCTATGCACTCAGCATACTGGCGGGAAACAGACCGGACACGGAAGTGAAAGGACTTGAAGAATTTCCGGCCGATCTGAGGCCACCGTTGTCCATTCACTATATGTTTGACCTGAAAGTAACGACCGGCGTGATCATTCTGCTGATTCCGGTGCTTTATGTGTTCCGACGCTGGCTGCCGGGGCGCAAGCCTTATCCCAAATGGCTCTTGCTCGGCATCGTCCTGCTTGGACCCCTGGCCATGATTGCCATTGAGCTCGGCTGGATGTTCGCCGAGGTCGGCAGACAGCCGTGGATATTGCGCGGGTACATGAAGGTGTCGGAAGCAGCAACAACATCATCCTCTGTAGGCTGGATGCTGGTTCTGTTTATTCTGCTGTACCTGATCCTTTGCTTTTCAGCGATTCGGGTACTCAGCAAGCTGTTCCGTAACAAGGAAGCAGAGAAGGAACTGGAGTCTCTTGGTCTGGAAGGAGGGATCGTGCATTGAGCTTTGAAATTGCAGGCATCGCGATCTTGTGGACGTTTCTGTTTGGATATCTGATCGTGGCTTCGATTGATTTTGGGGCCGGATTTTTCAGCTTTTACAGCATATTAACCGGACACGAGAACAAAATCCATAACATTATTCAGCGCTATCTCTCACCCGTGTGGGAAGTGACGAATGTGTTTCTGATCTTTTTTGTTGTTGGTCTGGTCGGATTTTATCCGGATAGCGCTTTTTATTATGGGACAGCGCTGCTTGTTCCAGGTTCATTAGCGATTGTGCTGCTTGCGATCCGGGGCGTGTACTACGCCTATAATACCTATGGGAACAATGGTCAGAACAGCCGGATTTACATGGCATTGTATGGAGCGACGGGATTGCTGATTCCGGCGGTGTTTTCCACCATTTTGGCGATATCCGAAGGTGGAATTATTGAGCAGGTGGGTGATCAGGTATTTTTTCGCTGGCGTGAGTTTTTGACGAATCCGTATACCTGGTCTGTTGTATTGCTTGCACTGGTAAGTGTGCTCTATATCTCAGCGATGTTTCTTTCCTACTATGCCAAGCGGGCGGAGGATGAGACTGCGTTTGAAGTTCTTCGGGAGTATGCACTCTTATGGAGTCTGCCTACGATTTTTGCCAGCTTTCTGGCATTTTTACAGATTAACAAACAGAATCCCGCACACTTTGAGCAGATGTTAAATATCTCATGGATGTTTATCGCATCTTTTATCTGTTTTGTGATCGCCGTCTCGCTGGTATGGAAACGTAAATATTTGGGCTGGTGTTTTATCGCCGTGATGCTGCAGTTCGCCTTTGCCTGGTACGGCTATGGGCGCTCACATCTTCCATACATTCTGTATCCGTACATTAATATTTTCGACAGCTTTACGAACAAGACGATGGGTATTGCGCTCATTACGGCGTTCAGCCTGGGACTGCTGGTGCTCATTCCTTCACTCGTGCTCATTATGAAGCTGTTTCTGTTTGATGCCAATTATGTGCGAGGTAATGCTGGCAAAAAGAAAGGATGAGTCCGTTCATGCTTCCCAACAAGCTGTTCATCATGCTTCCACGGTTACTTCTCAGCTCTGACGAGGGAGTGAGGGGTATTCCCGGTATAACGGGATTAAGTTTTTTTGAGACCTTTACGATTATGTACGCCCCGCCACTGATTATCGTGGCTGCAATTGCGTTTTTGTTCGTCTACTTGGCGAAGTGCAAAAATCCAAAGGATTGATTCGTTGGTACGTACTTTCCAATTCGGGGTAATCTTTTGTTAAGATACGAGGAAGGGAGGAGGGCCCTTTCATGCCGAAAATCCGTTATAACAACATTGATAATGTAAGTACGGACAAAACGCTGAAGGAATTCAAGCAATGGAGGGAGCAACGGCGCAGCAAAGTTAAGGATTATTCCTACACCGTGCCCAAGCACCCACCTGAACTGGATTATCTGCACGCCAACCGGGCTGAAACCACGATTACCTGGATTGGTCATTCCACGTTTTTCATTCAATATCATGGACTAAACATCGTGACAGACCCGGTCTGGGCGGAAAAAATGGGGTTTCAGCGCAGACTCGGTGCCCCTGGCATTCCGATTCAGGATATTCCGCCTCTGGATGTCATTTTGATCTCGCATTCACACTATGATCATTTGCATCTCGCATCGCTGCGGAAGTTGGTCACAGCCAAGACACTGCTCATCGTTCCCGATGGTCTCAAGCGCAAAATGGTGCGCAAAGGTTTCCATCGGTGTCATGAGATGAAGTGGTGGGAACATATTACGCTTGGCGGGGTCAAAATAACCTTTGTACCCGCGCAGCACTGGACACGCCGAACCCTATTTGATACCAACACGTCCCATTGGGGCGGTTATGTATTCGAACAAAATCACCCGGCAGTCATTCCGTCGGAGGAGAGTGCCGCGACGAGCGAAGGACATGGTCATGAAATTTCCCGAGCAGCAGGAACGGATGAGTCAATAGAGGCATCGGCTGATCAATCTTCTGGCGGTCCGCCAATCATTTATTTTGTAGGGGATACAGGATACTTTCAGGGATTCAAAACGATTGGAGAACGCTTCGACATCGGTGTTACCCTGATGCCAATCGGTGCGTACGACCCGGAATGGTTCATGACATCCCAGCATGTGACGCCGGAAGAAGCGTTGCAGGGATTTGTAGAAACGGGTTCCCAGCTTATGGTTCCCATGCATTATGGAACATTTAAGTTAGCGGATGACACACCTAAGGAAGCGCTGGATCGAATGGAAGTTGAACGAGAACGACTTGGAATCAACGCAGAGCGCATTCGGGTGCTCGGACATGGGGAAACATTGCGTATTCGACACGAAGAAAGCAAACAGGACTAACAAAAGTGATCCAAATATGCTAATGTAAGGGTATATCCGCATGAATAAACGATTACCAAATCTTTAACGAGTAAAAAGCGGCCAATTTTCGAATTTGCCGCTTTTTTGTGTTATAATATGGTGCCAGAATAGGCATCGGGATATTGAATCCAAGATTAATGCAAGTTGCTATTCATGCAGTATGCAGATTAATAAATAAAGGATGGTAATGCTTAATGATCAGTACAAGCGGCATCACGCTTCGCTACGGAAAACGTGCACTCTTTGAAGATGTGAATATCAAATTCACACCAGGCAACTGTTACGGCCTGATCGGCGCCAATGGAGCCGGCAAATCAACATTTTTGAAAATTTTGTCCGGTGAAATCGAATCGAACTCGGGAGAGGTGCACATCACCCCGGGCGAACGCATGGCCGTATTGAAGCAAAACCACTTCGAATATGATGAATATCAAGTGCTCGAAACGGTTATTATGGGCCACAGTCGCCTCTATGCCATTATGAAAGAGAAAGATACGCTGTATGCCAAAGCGGACTTCACTGAAGAAGACGGCCTGCGTGCCGGAGAGCTTGAAGGCGAGTTTGCTGAGCTGAACGGTTGGGATGCTGAGCCGGATGCAGCGGCACTCTTGATCGGTCTGGGTATCGATCGTGATATGCATGAGAAGAAAATGGTTGAACTGAGCGGTAACGAAAAAGTTCGTGTCCTGCTTGCACAAGCCTTGTTTGGTCGTCCAAACAACCTGTTGCTCGATGAGCCTACCAACCACTTGGATCTCGAATCCATTCAATGGCTGGAAAACTTCCTCATGGACTATGAAGGTACCGTTATTGTAGTATCCCATGACCGTCACTTCCTGAACAAAGTATGTACACACATTGCAGATATTGATTTCGGTAAAATCCAGCTGTACGTAGGTAACTACGATTTCTGGTATGAATCCAGCCAATTGGCACTTGCTTTGCAACGTGATGCTAATAAGAAAAAAGAAGAGAAGATTAAAGACTTGCAAGCCTTTATTCAACGCTTCTCGGCGAATGCTTCCAAATCGAAGCAAGCGACCTCCCGGAAGAAACAACTCGACAAAATCACGTTGGATGATCTTCGTCCATCGAACCGGAAATATCCGTTTATCAACTTCAAGCCTGAGCGTGAAGCGGGTAAACAATTGTTGACCGTTGACCGTATCAACAAAACAATTGATGGTGTGAATATGCTGAATGATCTCAGCTTTGTGGTGAATAAAGGGGATAAGATTGCCTTTGTTGGCCCGAACGGTAATGCCAAATCATTGTTGTTTGATATCCTTATGGGTGAAACAGAAGCGGATAGTGGTGAATACACTTGGGGTATTACTACAACTCAAGCTTATTTCCCGAAAGACAACTCCAAATATTTTGACGGCGTAGATATGAGTCTCGTGGATTGGCTTCGTCAATATTCCAAAGATCAGGATGAAACGTACCTGCGTGGATTCTTGGGTCGTATGTTGTTCTCAGGCGAGGAATCCCTGAAAAAAGCAAGTGTACTCTCCGGGGGAGAGAAAGTTCGTTGTATGCTGGCGAAAATGATGCAAACAGGCGCTAACGCTCTGATTCTAGATGAGCCAACGAACCACTTGGATCTGGAGTCCATTACCGCACTGAACAACGGTATGATTGATTTTGACGGCACCATGCTGTTTACATCCCATGACCATCAGTTCATTCAAACCATCGCTAACCGGATTATTGAAATCACGCCAAACGGCGTTATTGATCGCCAAATGAGCTATGATGAGTACCTGGAAAGTGACGAAATTAAAGAATTGCGTAACAAAATGTATCCGGTAGAAGCTTAAGATAAGCTATTCAGGCTACATTGAGAATGGTTAACGTAGTTAACTGTACGTTTTTATAAAAGATAAAAAGAACCGCAAGCTCTCCAGAGGAGGCTTGCGGTTCTTTTTTGGTCATACAGGGTGATCCTGTAACCATAGAAACATCTCATACAAGAGCTTCTTGCGGTCTAGGATCCGCCAGTACGGCGGCGCTGATTGTTAGGCTTTTTGTTGTTTTGGCTCTTCATTGCTTTAGGGCCGCCTTCAAAATAGGCACTGGATTGGTTACCGGTGTTTGCCTGTTCTTTCTTCTGTGCCAGTTTCTGGCGTATGGCATCCTGCAAACTGACCTTTTTCGGTTCGTTATTATCGCTCATCGTTATTTCCCTCCCGGTCTTACAGTAAGCCGTCCAAATTGGACGGGATGTACTCATTTTATACGTTTTACAAAAGCCCCACAAGGGCAACCTGATAAAATGCTGAAAACCTTCACTTTTTTGACTGAGCCAACATTTTTTCTCTTCACCTACAGCCCTGCGGTCTGGCAACTTTGTTTCGGCTTCCCTACAGCAATGCAGCTTGGCAACACTGTTTCTATAGACCCACACAGTACGCATTTGGTAACATGGAACAACCGTAATACGAAACGTTAAAGGAGTGTCGCCCGGTTTGAACGCCTACGAAGAAATACGCAAAGGAGAGCGCGGGGCTTGGGTCAGTATTGTGGCCTATCTGGTCTTGTCTGCTTTTAAATTGATCTGCGGATATTTGTTTGCTTCCAGCGCTTTGCTGGCGGATGGTTTTAATAACCTTACAGATATTGTTGCGTCGGTTGCTGTATTGATCGGACTTCGCATATCCCAGAAGCCACCTGATTCCGATCATGCCTATGGTCACTTTAGAGCGGAAACAGTCGCTGCCCTAATTGCTTCATTTATTATGGCCATGGTTGGCCTGCAGGTATTGGTTGAAGCAGTTCGTTCCTGGTATGAAGGAAACTTTGTAGCACCAAATCTGTGGTCAGCAGCAGTTGCCGTTGTCTGTGCGCTGGTAATGCTGGGCGTATATCGTTACAATCATCGTCTTGCCAAACAAATTAACAGTCAGGCCCTGATGGCTGCGGCCAAAGATAATCGTTCGGATGCCTGGGTCAGCATAGGGGCTGCGATCGGGATCATCGGTGCACAATTTGGCCTTCCTTGGTTGGACAAAGTAGCTGCAATTGCTGTAGGTCTGTTGATTTGTAAAACAGCTTGGGAGATTTTCCGTGATTCAACACATCGTCTGACAGACGGATTTGATCAGAAAGAACTGACAGACCTAAGATCCTCTGTGGCGCGGGTTCCTGGTGTGGAAATGATCAAGGACGTGAAGGCGCGTGTGCACGGCAGTCATGTACTGGTGGATGTGGTTATTGAGGTGGATGGAGGACTGAGCCTGATCGAAGGTCATCAGATCTGTGACCGGGTCGAAGAGCGCTTGAAACGTTCACATAACATTATGCACGTACATGTGCATGTGGAGCCGAAGATGGAAGAAGGAACGACGGAAAGTCCTTGAAATGGGTAGGGACAAACCGGAAATAAGCGCATTTTCAAATGATAAGAGGACAGCCGCTGCCTGCGTGCTGTCCTCTTTACTTATCGTTAGAACGATTATACGATACTATTGAATAGCAACGTGGATCCAAGCTTTACCTTTCCATGTATACACTTGTACCCATTGACCACCATCGAATCCATCTACAACTTCACCTGTCGTATCAATGACTTGGGAACCCAGTGCACCGATTGGTTTGCCATTAGGTGCATCGTAGAACCATGTGCGCTCCAACAGGTTGAGCAGCATTGTAGGGACCAGAACCTCATCTCCTGCTTTCACAACAGGCTCATCAAAGATTTTGTCATCCTTTGTTGAAGTTGTTGTTTCAGTAGTCGTTGAAGTACCTTCTGTACCCGTTGTGTCTACTGTTGTGCCAGTTACGGTCTCAGCTGTGCCTTCTACAGTGTCTACAGCAGGTTTGTTCACTTCAACAGCTGGCGTTGTTGTGGTTGAAGGAGTTCCTGTTTCTGGAGCTACCGTTCCGGTAACCGCTTCCTCAGCACCTGCGGCAGCAGCCATGGATCCCATCAAAGTCAGAGCAGCGGCAAAACTTACGATTTTTTTCATTTGTTTTTCCTCCTCGGTTAGGTATGTAGTTTGTTGTCCTGTGTTAAAAGTAACCAAGCAAGCTCACTTGTGAATCACAAATTATAACAATATTTTCTTGGATTCTCCAGTGTCAACTGGAGCATATGTGGGTATAAGGAGAGCCTGTAAATATCATACTTCGGTGGGAGAAAACCGGGTTGGCTATGTCATAATGGTCCTGTTTTTATGATGTAATCGGGGAGAAGCGATGAATAGACCAGAAGGGAGCGTAATACATAATAGAGAGAAGTCGTAATGTGCTTGGGGAAGAATTGTTGCAAAAAAAGATATTATGAACGCACAAAAGCCTACCGGCTTTTGCAAGCGCGATAGGCTTTTGTATGTATCGAGTGCTGTTCATAATTGGGAAGCCCTATTCATCGCATTCGACTGCGTCCCGTAATCAGGGAGATGACGAACAGTACAACAAAGATGAAGAAGAGTACTTTGGCAATCGAAGCAGCTGCTTCAACAATACCGAAGAATCCGAAAATACCTGCAACAAGAGCAATAATTAGAAATAGTACCGACCATTTCAACATGTGTATCATCCTTTCGTTTATAGAACTTGGTAGCGAGAAGTGTTCGTCTCACTGCCGTGTGTAGTTGTTCTTTAACCGAGGCCTTTAGGGTTGAAACATTGCGATATTTTACCAGGAGGAGTTGTTTTTACAGTTCATATCCTATTTGTTTCGCCTCGGAATGGGTCGGGTAACTAAGCAATAACAAAACCGATTTATACTGGAAAGTGAGGTTCTTTTATGATCTATCAAATTAGTGTGGCTTTAATTGCAATTGCATTTGCAGTACTTGTATTCTTTTTAATTCGTACCTTGAAGTCCGCTCAGGGTTCACTCGACAATGTGTCACAGACACTGCAGGAAGTTCAGAAGACCATTGATGAGCTTAGTTATGAAGTTAAACAGACGGTAAGGCATGCCAATGATATTACAGTTGATGTGCAGCACAAAATGAAACAAATTGATCCTGTTATGGAATCTGTACAGAATCTGGGTGAAGTGCTGAACGAAGTGACGGAAGCAGCAAAGCAGGTGTCATCCACTTTGATGGCCAAGTTTCAGACGAAACGCAGCAGCACTGAACAGAACAAACGTTCAGAAGTAGCGAATGTAGTACAGACGCCGCCTGCTACACCGACAGATCGGACACTGCAATCCTATGAAGCTACATATCATGATGATGCCAAAGGCGGAAAAGGCTGGCTGAAATATGTGGATGTAGCCGCTAATGTATGGCAACGTATGCGGAAATAGCATGACCGTTTTGTAATGAATAGAAGTCTTCAGAGCGGTGATGAACCTGATGAAAGGGTGAGAATCATGATGAAACTACTGCTTGTTATGTTTAGCGTAATTTCTCCCTTTTCCGTTCAACCGGCAGCGGTACCCGCTGCTCATGATATGCAATGGACGGTAGTGGAAGAGGAGACACCAGAGATCATTCTGGCTGCTGATCGATCCGGACCTGTCCAGCACTTTCGGACTCTGAATGACATTTCTCTGGATGACAGCATAAATGATATTTTAGCCAATAAAGGCAAACCGGTTCATAAGGAACTTGATCCATACCTGGGTTGCCCTGAGTATCAATTCAAAGATGTAACGGTTGGGCTCTGCGAAGATACAGGAGTGGTCAATTATGTGCATATTGATGCTTCCGAGAAACGTCTGAAGCTTAATCAGGAATGGATTGATATGAATATTGAGGCCATTCGAGATATTTTGGGCAAGCCGTATTATGTAGCAGAGGATGGAGAAGTATTTCTTCGAGGAAGTCAGGCGCTGAAAGTATATATGAAGCCAGGTTCCAATCATATTGAAGGAATAGACCTCTTTGATGAATCGGTTTCCTAGGATTGGTTAATCCAGAAACGTTTCAACCCGATATCGTATGGTTATATACTAAGTAGCTCGATAAAGAAGAATAATCAGAGGAGAGTGGAAACGATGAATTCAACCAATGCGCAAGCTTATGCAAAAGTGGTAGAAAACGGAGTCCAAGCGGTAGAAGCGGTGAAAGAATTGCAGATTACCGGATACCTTGCTGATCATATCTTCGTTCTAGCCCATGAAAAGGATCGTACAGATCGGATTGCCGATACGGCAGATGCCAAAGAGATTGGCATCAAGGAAGAAGGCGTATTTGATTCCTTGGCGAATCTGTTCCGCTCCCGCGGTGATGAACTCCGGGCCAAAATTGTTTCGATGGGCTTCACCGAAGCTGAGGCAGATTTTTACGAGAGTGAACTCGATAAAGGCAAAGTACTTGTGATTGCCAAAAAGAAAGAATAGCTTAGCCGATACAAACACGTAAGCTGGAGCCTTCTGAGAATGGACAAGCTTCAGAACCAAGTATTTTGCATCATTCAAAAGAGCTTTCAAGTTAATGACGCAGAATGCTTAACCAAAAACATAGATAAGGAATGGGGATATCCCCATTCCTTATCTATGTTTTTGCAAGTTTGGAAGCGGGATCAGGACGCAGCAAAAACAGGGTAACAAGCGGGTGAATTCTCCTGCGATGGTGCCATTTACTGATAGAAGTTTTTTGATAATACGATTATAGTTATACTAGGAATTATTATGTCTACCGCTGTGTTGTATGCGAAAATTGTATAATTAAGGTTGTTAGATGACCTGATAAGAATCGACAAACCCGGACGCCACAGATAAGGAGATAGAAATGAGAATACTTATTGTTGACGACAATCCGACGAATGTCATTATCATTCGAGAAATTCTGAAAAAAGAAAACTATCGTGACATTGTAACGGCAAGTTCTGCCATGGAGATGTTTGAAGTCCTTGGGATAGGTGAGGAAAACAATGAACTTCGTCCCAAGCCGTCGGATATTGACCTGATTTTGCTAGATATGATGATGCCAGAGATGGATGGAATCGAAGCATGCAGTATTGTGCAGAAATTTGAAAATCTCAAGGATATACCCATTATTATGGTAACCGCGATTGGAGATTCCAAGAAATTGGCTGAGGCGCTGGATGCAGGTGCATCCGATTATGTGACCAAACCTATTAACAAAGTCGAACTGATGGCTAGAATCCGTCTTGCGCTTCGTCTGAAACAAGAGAAGGATTGGCATAAAGAGCGGGATCAGCGGATTCAGGATGAACTGAAACTTGCGGCTATGGTACAGAATGCTGTGTTAAGCCCTGCTATTGAAGATCCATTGTTCCACGTTAATGCTATTTACAAACCTTCGTTTGAACTTGCGGGTGATCTGTATTCGTGGTACCCGCTTGGTGAAGGCAGATATGGAGTCCTATTGCTGGATATGATGGGGCATGGGATATCTTCATCCCTATTTACCATGTTCATTGCTTCCGTGCTGAAAGACACCGTTACAACGTATGTAGACCCGGAGAAGGTTATTCAGGAGCTGAATCGTCGCTTTAATCAGTTGCATCTGGAAAAACAGCTGGTGCAGTACTATTTTACAGCGATATATCTGGTCGTAGATACACGAATGAAGCGAATTGATTATGTTAACGCGGGTCACCCGCCAGCACTCTTTTTCCGCCAGGACGGAAGTGTGACAACGCTTGACAGCGTCTGCTGTCCTGTAGGCCTGTTCGACAAGATGGATATTGAACCACAGACCATTCACTATGAAGGCGAGGGGCATATCGCCCTTTATACGGATGGTTTGACTGAAGCCGTCCAGGGTGATCAGGAAATGCAGCAGGCATTTTTGAAGGAAAAACTGGCGGGTTCCCATCAGTGGGATGAAGCGGCCATGCAGGCGTTGTTCTTCGATGATGAGATTCCGCAGGAGCGGGATGATGATAAATGTTTGGTATGGATTACCTTAAATAAAGGGGTCGAAGCTGAATGAAGATCAGAAATAAACTGCTGATTGGCTTTACAGCTCTGATGGCCATTATGATTGTGCTTACGTTTGTGAGTTACGAACGGCTGAACAGCAGCAATAAACAGATCGATCAGATGTATCAGGAGCGATACCTCAAAGTCAGATATACTTCTGCTGCACGTGGAGAGGTCAATGATATAGCCAAAGTGCTGGCTAACTTGTTGCTGAATCCCAACAATTCGATAAGTGCTGCAGACGGCGATTTGAAGGAGATGCAGAAAAAAGGCGAAGGCTACCTTGAGGAAGTGCGGGATCGGGCGGACAGCGCACCAGAGCATCAACTGGTGGATCGTGTGAATACGGCCTGGGAAGCTTATAATGCTTATGCTGAAAGACAGGTCAGTTTGATGTCTCAGAATCGGGCAGAGGATGCCAATAACTACCGGAACTCAATCGGTTTGGCAGTGCAAAAGGAAGCTGTAGACAGCCTGAATGCCCTATCCCGTTATCAGGACCAGGAGATAGATACCGAGATTAAGGATGCGAACGCAGCCTATATGCGCGCGGTACAAATTACAGTAGCCATCATGATTGCCGGATTACTACTCGCGTTGGGTGTCATTATGTGGGTGCTGCCAAGTATTACACGCGGTCTGAATACCGTGTCCATGATGATTACCAGTTTTGGCAAAGGGCGTTATCGAACCATTCGCCGCATACAGGTGAAGTCTACCGACGAGATTGGTCAGATTGCCAGTGTGTTCAAGGATGTATCCAATGATTTGGAAGAAAAACTGGAAGTCGAGAAAGCTTATTTACAAGCACAGCAAGATCAGAATTGGATGAGTTCGAACATTGCTAGAGTTCCAGAATTGTTGCGGGGTATAGGGTCGATTCGTCAGATCTCGCAGATGTTTATCAGCGAATTTACACCTGTGCTTGGAGCTCAACTAGGTGTCGTATACCTGATCGATGAAGAGAAACATCCAGACGAACTGAGACGTTATGGGGCTTATGCGTTTGAAGAAAATGAAGATGTTGGCAAAGAGGTTTACCGTATCGGCGAGGGGTTAATTGGTCAAGCCGCATTGGATATGACACCAATCATTCTGGAAAAAACTCCAGAGGATTATGTGAACATCGGATCAGCAACGGGATCATCGCGTGCTTCTGGTGTGATGATCTATCCTGTCGTATTTGAGGATGAACTGATTGGCGTTGTCGAATTGGCTTCGTTTGAAGGGTTCACGAATCTGCATACACAGTTGTTCTCACAACTGATTATGAATTTGGGCGTTATTCTTAACAACGTTCGTCGTCGTTTGCGGGTGGAGGAATTGCTGCGTGAATCCCAGGCGCTCACTGAGGAATTGCAGGTGCAATCCGAAGAGCTACAGACACAGCAAGAGGAGCTGCGCCGTTCGAATGAGAATCTGGAAGAACAGACGGGAGCTCTCAAACGTTCTGAAGAGCTGTTACAGCGTCAACAGGAAGAATTGGAGCACTTCAATACTGAGCTGATTGCCAAGACTCGTGCACTGGAAGAACAGGTACGTGAAGTGGAAGAGAAGAACGACGAGATTGAGAAAACCAAAACTCAGTTGGAACAGCAAGCCATGCAATTGTCGATGACGAGTAAGTACAAGTCAGAATTTTTGGCAAATATGTCGCATGAATTGCGCACACCACTTAACAGTCTTCTGATTCTGTCCCAATTGTTATCGGAGAATAAGGATGGAAACCTGAGTGTTAAACAGCAGGAATATGCGCAGACCATCTATATGTCCGGTGCGGACTTGCTGAAAATGATTGATGAAATTTTGGATCTGTCCAAGGTGGATGCAGGCAAAATGGATATCAATTACGAAACGGTGCGAATGGAAGAACTGACCAGCTTTGTTCAACAAAATTTTGGTCCAATGGCGAATAAAAAAGAACTCAACCTGAACATTGAGTTCGACAGCAATTTGCCGGAATGGGTATATACCGACAGCCACCGCGTCAAGCAAATTTTGCGGAATCTGTTGTCGAACGCGTTCAAGTTTACGAACCGTGGATCTGTAAGCCTGATTGGGCGGAAGATGAAAATGGAAGAGCTTCCTGGGTACCTGAATACGAACCAGGAATATGTAGGCTTCACCGTGAAGGATACCGGGATTGGAATTCCATCGGACAAGACGGATCTGATCTTTGAAGCATTCCAGCAGGTGGACGGTACAACCAGCCGCAAATATGGTGGAACGGGTCTGGGATTGTCCATAAGTCGCGAACTTGCCCGCCTGCTTGGAGGAGCTATTCAGGTAGAGTCTTCCGAAGGTGTGGGCAGTAGCTTTACCTTGTTCCTGCCGGATAATCACGAAGAGGAGGTTCAGGTGGACGATGTAGCAAGAGAAGCCGCTGCTACTTCTGAGATTGAAAACTTCGGAAGAGACTCACAGACGATGCGTTCAGGCAGACAGAGCTTGCTGACACCTGATACGGAAAGCATTTCAATTATGGAGCTGCCTCAATCCGACTCCCCTGTACCTGTACAATTGGAGGATGATCAGGAAAACCTCTTGGAAGGTGACAAGATTCTCCTCATCATTGAGGACGATGTGAATTTTGCGCACATTTTGATGGATATGGCGAGAGGCAGAGGATTTAAGGCTATTGTGGCGCTTCAGGGAGACATAGGACTCGAAATGGCCCGTCAATATTTGCCGGATGCGATTATCCTCGATATCCAGTTGCCTGTGATGGATGGCTGGGCGATTCTGGGTGAGTTGAAAAGCAGCTCGGCCACACGTCATATCCCGGTACATGTCATCTCAGTTATTGATGATATGAAACAAGGTTTGATGATGGGAGCCATTGCTTATCTGAAAAAACCTTCCAGTAAAGATTCGCTGGATAAAGCTTTCTCGCATATCGAATCCTATACAGAGAATCAATTGAAACGCCTATTGATTGTGGAAGATGATGAAATACAGCGGAAAGCCATCATTGAACTGATTGGCCACGATGATGTTGCAATCACAGCAGTCTCCACTGGCAGTGAGGCCTTGAATGAATTGCATAGTCAACGCTATGATTGCATGGTTCTGGACTTGATGCTGACAGATATGACCGGATTCGAGCTGCTTGACCAGATTCGGGACGATCAGTACTTGAATGATCTTCCGATCATTATCTATACAGGCAAAGAGCTGGACAGCAAAGAAGAGATGAAGCTTCGCAAATATGCGGAGTCCATTATTATCAAAGACGTGAAGTCACCTGAACGTCTGCTCGATGAGACGACCTTGTTCTTGCACCGGGTAGAAGCTAACCTGCCGGAAGACAAGCGTCGAATTCTGCAGAAGCTGCATAATAAGGAAACCTTGTTTGAAGGCAAGAAAATATTGCTAGTAGATGATGACATCCGTAATGTATTTGCCCTTTCAAGCGTGCTTGAAGGCTATCGCATGGATGTGACATTTGCGGAGAACGGCCGTGAAGCTCTGGAGATTCTGGATAAGAACCCGGAGATTGATCTAGTATTAATGGATATGATGATGCCGGAGATGGACGGTTATGAGGCCATGACACGGATCAGACAGATACCGAAGTTTGAAAAATTGCCAATTATCGCCTTAACCGCAAAAGCCATGAAAGAGGATCGTGGCAAGTGTATCGAGGCTGGAGCGTCCGATTATGTAAAAAAACCGATCCAAACGGATCAATTGTTATCCCTAATGCGGGTATGGCTGTATTCGTAACCCGATAGTTTGGGTAATGAAGGACAATACATCTATTACGCAAGTAACAAATGAAGAAGTGGAGAGAAGATATGACACCGTGGGAACCTACCGAGGCGGAGGCAGAATCGATCCGCATGCCGCAAGATGAAGAGCGTGAACTGATCGAGATCGAGTTGCTATTGGAAGGTATGCACCGTTTATATGGATATGATTTCAGGAACTACGCGTTACCGTCGTTAAGACGTAGAATCTGGCATTATGTACATGCCGAAGGACTAAAGACCATTTCAGGTTTACAGGAAAAAGTGCTTCATGACCGTTCTGCATTTGATCGTTTTGTACAGAATCTGTCCATCCCTGTAACAGAAATGTTTCGTGATCCAACCTTGTTTCGGTTCTTTCGGGAACAGATTATTCCTGTACTGAGGACTTATCCATACATCCGGATATGGCATGCTGGCTGTTCTACAGGAGAGGAAGTCTATTCCATGGCGATTATGCTGCATGAGGAAGGACTATACGACAAGGCAAGAATATACGCAACAGATATGAATGATCGCTCATTGCAGCAGGCCAAGGAAGGCGTATATGGCATTGAGAAAATGAAATTATATACTACAAATTATCTGGAAGCCGGGGGCACCCGCGCTTTCTCGGAGTATTACACTGCGAAATATAATTCCGTTATATTTCATCCTTATTTACGGAAAAATATTATTTTTGCCGAACATAATTTGGCAACAGACCGGTCATTTAACGAGTTTAATGTGATTTTTTGCCGCAATGTCATGATTTATTTCAATGATGAATTGCGAAACCATGTGCACGGACTTTTTCATGAAAGTTTGAGCCACTTCGGCATCCTTGTTCTGGGATCTAAAGAATCGATACATTTTACGGAATTCAGCGATGCCTACGAGCCGTTAGACCGGACGGAAAAAATATACCGGAAGATTAAATAGGGGGTTAAGCTTAGTCATGGGGCTCAATGAACCAATCCACATATTATTGGTAGATGACCGCCCCGAGAACCTGCTCGCTCTCGAAGCGGTTCTGGAATCGGAACAGTACAAGCTCGTCAAGGCAACCTCCGGGGAAGAGGCACTTCGCTGTTTGCTGAAAGACGAATTTGCGGTCATTGTGCTGGATGTGCAGATGCCTGGGATGGACGGAATTGAGACAGCAAAGTTAATCAAGGCGCGTGACAAGTCCAAGGACGTGCCGATTATTTTCATCTCTGCAAATAGCAGAGAGGCAGAGCACTTATTTGCAGGTTATTCCGCAGGAGCCATTGATTATATGGTCAAGCCGTTTATCCCTCAAATTTTGAAATCCAAAATCGAGGGCTTTGTAGAAATGTTTATCACGAATAAACGTTTGAAAACACAGACGATGCTGCTGCATCAGAAGACGCAGGAACTGGAGAAAATGAACCAGCAGCTCGTTCAGGCCAAAGAGGAAGCGGAAATTGCTGCAAATGCGAAGACCGAGTTCCTTGCCATGATGAGTCATGAGATTCGTACGCCGATGAATGGCGTTATCGGTATGGTTGATCTGTTGATGGAAACGGATCTGAAGGAAGATCAGAAGGAATACGCGGACATTGTACGTCGTAGTGCCGATGCACTCGTTACGGTGATTAACGATATCCTCGATTTCACCAAGATGGAATCCGGCAAAATGGAGCTGGAAGAGCATCCGTTCGAACTTGTGTCCTGTATACGTGAAGTACTGAGACTCTTCGCGGTTGAAGCTGGCAAAAAGAATATTGAGCTGGAATATTTCCTGGAAGATTCGGTACCCGAACTGATCTATGGAGATATGGCAAGGCTGCGCCAGGTTTTATTGAATCTGATTGCCAATGCCATCAAGTTCACGGACCATGGCGGCGTGTATCTGATCGTATCCGTTAATGAGGAAAAAGACGGGCGAATGACGCTGGAGTTTGCTGTAAAAGATACAGGGATAGGCATAGCGCCAGACAAAGTTGATCGTCTGTTCCAGCCGTTTTCCCAACTGGATACATCCATGACGCGTAAGTATGGTGGAACGGGTCTGGGGCTGGCTATATGCAAAACGCTCGTTGAAATGATGGGTGGAAAGATATATCTGGATACGTCGGAGCTGCGTGGTGCTACGTTTGTATTTACCATTCAAGCGCAGCGGTATGTCGAGACTGAGCTGACCACAGGTATGGGGGAAGATCAGCTTACGGACATTAAAAAAAATTATGAAATGCATCCAAGCGTATTAATCGTCGATGATCATCCTATTAATCAGAAACTAATGTCTATTATGCTGGGCAAGCTTGGACTCGTCGCAGATATCGCCGAAGATGGCAAGAAGGCGCTGGAGATGGTTTTGGCGAATCGCAATTATGATTATATATTTATGGATTTGCAAATGCCCGTGATGGATGGATTGGAGTGTACTCGCAGAATTCGTGAGAGCCTTCCTCAAGACCAGCAGCCAATTATTGTAGCGATGACCGCCAATGTCATGGATGGTATTCAGCAGCGATGTTCCACTGTAGGTATGGACGATTACATCAGTAAACCTGTGAAAATGGGCAATGTGAAACAGAAGTTGTCCCGATTTCAGGAAGAAAGACAAGGGTTCAAATCCAACGCATCGGCCATAAATCAGGCGAATTGAAATATTTGCTAATTCGATTACTGTTTCATATGTGCTGTAGATGGGTTATTAGGTAAAGAAACCATTGATCAGGAGAGAGATGTCTAATGAATACAAATAAAAATGAAAAATTCAATGCAAGAACAGAAACACTTGATGGCGTGTGCACGGTGTATCTGACTGGCGAACTGGATTTGTCGGTTGCTCCTGAATTCCGTTTAGTGATGGAGCCGCTTGTGGACAACAAGGAACAAGATTTGATTATTAACATGCAAGACTTGAAGTACATCGATAGTACAGGGATTGGTATCCTGTTATCTGTTCTGAAAGCACGGCATGGAATGGAAGCTCGCTTTGAAGTACAGGAAGTTCCTGCGCAAATTCAGAAACTTTTTGATATGACGGGTATTGCCAAATTCTTTGTCTCACAGAAGAATTCCCAATAGGAAAGGATCGAAAAAGGAATGAATGCAGAAGTTCAAAGAGTCACCCTTAATTTACCGGCGACAGCTGATTACGTTGATATTGTAAGACTCAATCTTTATGGTGTTGCGTCCAAAATGGGATTTTCTTATGAGGACATTGAGGATATGAAGGTTGCTGTATCCGAGGCCTGTAATAACTCTGTACTGTATGCTTACTCACACGAAGGCGGCATGGTTGAGGTTGTGTTCGAAGTGGATAATGACACGCTGGCTATTACCGTCAAAGATGAAGGAGCCAGCTTCGAGAACATTAACCCGGCGGTATCCCGTGCAGGCCTTCATGACAAAGAACTGACAGATGCCCAAATCGGTGGACTTGGATTTTACCTGATGCAAGCTCTGATGGACGATGTCAGTGTGGAAAGTGAGACGGGCAAAGGTACGAAAGTAGTACTCGTAAAACGTCTTGCAAGAAGTGAGGAGAAAGTATGAATGAAAAAGTGACTCCCCCAGAGTCCATGTCTGAAGCAATAGGTTTGATCTGGGAATACCAGCAAACCCAGGATAACGAAATTGCAACAGTTCTTATCCGCAAATATGAACCGATGGTGAAGATGGCAGCAGGTAAAATTGCGCGGAACCGACCCGATCTGTACGAGGATTTGTATCAGACCGGGCAGATGGCCCTAATTCGTTTGCTCAAGCAATACGATATTAATCTGGGTATTCCGTTTGAACCTTATGCCATGAAGAGCATGATCGGTCATATGAAGAATTATTTAAGGGACAAGTCCTGGTATATTCAGGTGCCCCGTAGAATTAAGGAAAAGGGAGCACTTGTCCAGCATGCCATTGATGAATTGACAGTGAAGCTGGAGCGTTCACCAGGTGTGAACGAGATTGCTGAATACCTGGATTTAACCCCTGAGGAAACCATCGAAGTCTTGGCTGGTCGGGAATGTTACCACTATGTGTCACTGGATTCTCCGCTATCACAGGATGAGAGTGCAGCCACTTTGGGCGAACTAATCAGTTCTGATGTGAATGACTTCGATTCGGTTGAGAAGCGGATGGACTTGCAGCAGGCATTGGGACAATTGAAGGAACAGGAACAAAAAGTGCTTATTTTGGCATTTCAGGATGGTCAGTCGCAGCGGGCAATTGCTCAGAAATTGGGAGTATCCCAAATGAGTGTATCTCGTATCCAAAAGCGAGCCACTGAGAAATTAAAACAGATTATGTCGAATGCTTCATTATTATGAGATGTAGATCGGTGACGATATTGAGCACGGCATAGAGAAGGACACGTGATTCCAATGGAATGCATACGTGTCCTTTTTTTGGGATCAATGATTTTCTAATGAACAGTATGAATGCAGGAGTGGATGTTTGTGATTGTGGATAAAGTCAAGCTGGAAGCGCGTCGGGACAAGCTTACCTACTCAGACCATTGGGAGTGGTGGGATTGGGTTGCACCTGATCAGGAGAGTATGGCTGATGCCTTGGAGGAACTGACGAACGCATTTCCAGAAATGCAGTACTGGCTTCGCAAAATACCGGAGGTAGAGTCCAACTACCTGTCCGTCCGCTTCATGAACGGCACGGAGCCCGTGATATTCGGGTCATTATTATATGCGGTCAAGAATGAAAGAAACGATCCACGTAAAGATAATCAGATGTTTTTCTACGTGGATCAAGAAAGACTGGTTACCTTGAATGTAGATGATAATACCAGAGGTATTATGAATACAGGTGAACGTGCAGCCATGTTACAACAGTGCAGTGAAGCAAGGGACGGCATGTTTGTGCTCTTTCGCGCGATATTGCATTATTACCATGTGGGTATGGACCATTTTGAGATGAACCTGAGGGATTTGGAGCGGACGATGGAATCCCGCAATGCACGCACGTTGATGGATCAGATTCTTGCGGCTAGATTTGAGCTGCTGTATTGGAGTAACCTGTTCATTCCGTATTCCGAATTGATGGCTGCTGCCAGGGAAGCCTACCTGGATGAATTGAAAGAGAATCGCTTTTTCCAGCAGCTCCAGCACCGGATCGAACGGATGGAGCGTTTGTTCAAACATTATGAGACAGAGATTGATACATTGATCTCCATCGATAATGCCATTTCAGGGGTGCGGGGCAATGAGATTATGAAGACACTGACCCTTGTAACCTCGGTATTCACGCCCGCAACGGCTGCAGGAGCCATATGGGGAATGAACTTCGAGAATCTGCCTTGGATCGACAAAACATGGGGTGTTGTACTCGTCCTTGCGCTTATAATCATTAGCATGATCGGCATGTATGTATGGATGATGATGAAGGGCTGGACAGGGGATCTGCTCAAAGTGAAGTCTTCCCAGCCGTCGGCCAAAGAAACAGAGAAGCATGCCAATGGCAAACGAAGGCGATGACTTTGTCAGCCTCACCCTGTGCCTTTTATTTTTTATAATCTTCAATGTATCCCAGTAAGTCAGCAATATATTGTCCTACAATTGGCATGTTCACGAATTGACTGAGAATAAAAGCGAGCAGACCAAGAACGACGAAGGTCCCTACCGTCAAACCCAAACCACGTGCCATACCAGCGGTGAAGTTGGTAATGATACGTTTTTTGGGACTGCTGTAGTTTTCGATAATATCCTTGATTTGAGATTTTTCCAAACTGTCTGCAATCTGATCCAGACGAGTATTCAGACGTTTGACCTCATGTCGCAATTCAAAAGGGTGTTCTGTTGTATCATACTGTTGTGCGGGTTTTCCTCCGGTTATGGGCGTATTGCCGTTCATTGTGACTTTACTCATGTTCTTCCTCCTTTAATCTCGCCGTGGATAAAAAATAGCCAGCTGGAATACAGCTGGCTATTGGTCACTCGATCCAAAGCCTTACAGGCTGGTCGAGTTCAATTCTTTACGTGCATCTTCCTTCGCTTCTACAGAAGCGGTAGCCACTTCGTCCGACGCTTTGGATGCTTCATTCGCTACATCAGCGGAAGCTTTTCTTACGGAGTCCATAACGTCATTACGGCCTTGGTTTACCGTTTTTGCAATATCAGAAGTTTTGGAAGAGACCGTTTTAGCCAGTTCGGAAGCTTTATCACCGACAACCGCTGCAACTTCTTTTGTGCGATCTGTAACGATCCCCACTTTCTCGGAAAGGTCATCACGCAATTCGCGTCCTGGTTTAGGGGCAAAGAGTAGTGCTGCTGCTGCTCCCAGCAAACCTCCGATGAAAATACCTTTGGCGAAAGTGGAACCGCTTTGTACAGGATATTGTTCTTCTGCTTTATTCATGTCAAATCACTCCTTCTTCAAATTTAAGAAACGAATACGAAACAACGAACACCTTGTTGCACCGATCAGGCAGCCTGTCTGAACAGTCTGGACACAAGCCCCAGCAAAAAGACAAAGACTGCTGTTCCAATGATAGCAGGAATTACGGCAAAGTTACCGATGACCGGTCCCCAGTTACCAAGCAAGAGTGCTCCCAGCCAGGCTCCGGCAAATCCGGCAACCATTGCACCGATAATTCCTCCAGGCATGTTATGACCGGCAAGTGCATCACCGATTACACCGATAATGACTGCCATCACAATGCTGATAATAATACCCCACATAACAACCGCCTCCTTTGTACTTGATGTAGGATGGTGTCTGTTCGCGTTTGCTTACTTCGTATATAAACGCCGTGCTTCCAGGTGAAACAATCAATGTAGGGAGATCTATACTGGAAATTATAGGATAGTACAATTCAGACGGAACGTTGAATCCCTTTAATCATACAGAAGATCCAAGCCAGTCCTGCAGCAAATCCGGTGAAAACGTCGGTTGGAAAATGTACACCCAGCATGATGCGGCTGAGGCCGACCAGAAATATAAATGTGATTCCGCAAATGACAGGCAGTGCAACTCCAGACATACGTTGATGTCGTTCAATCGCCCAGATGACAAAGAGCATGCCATAAAACCCCATCGAGATCATCGCATGACCACTTGGAAAACTATATCCATGAACAACCAGCAGATGTTCCAGCTCAGGTCTACTACGCCTGAATATTTCCTTCAATAAGGTGTTGAGAATCCACATCATGGCAAAACTGCTGAGTAACGCATAACCATATATGAGGCAACGGGGACGACGCTGCCACAAGAAAAGAATTGAAAAACCGATAGCTGCCATGGCAGAAAGTCTGAAAGAACCGAGCGCAGTAATGAATGAAATGAAAGGCAACAGATGAAGACGTGAATCTGAGTTCAGATAAAATAACTGCTGGATCCTGTCATCCAATGAAAGGATAACATCGTTACCCAGCAACGCTCCCAGAGCCGCCAGCAAGAAGACGACCGAAACGCTGGCTATAATTCCGACACCAGCCCAGTTGAGCAGTGGACGTACTGAAGTTTTGCGAGCTAACCCGGAAGTGGGTAATTGCGTTTTGCGCAGCATAAATAAGTATCTCCTTCAGTAATGGTAGTAGGTAGATAAAGATTGATAAAGGATTACCCGAAATGTCTGTCGAAAAAACTGTAAAAACGTCGCTTTTGTACTATACTATTTAAGATATCCCATGCGGCGTCGTGACGCAAAGCAGAGATGAATTCGGGAGTATAAAGGAGAGAACTCGCATGGAGAGTGCCCTGTTAATTAAAGAATACCGTGCGGGCGTTATGGAATGCGCCCATTACGGACACATAAGCATTACGGATGAGAACGGCAATGTTGTATATTCAGCCGGAGATCCGCATTTTAGAGCGTTTACCCGTTCATCTGCCAAGCCCTTTCAGGCCATTCCGGGAATTCGTGCTGGTATTGCTGGGCATTACGGTCTGACAGCTCAGGAGATTGCCATTATGTCTTCCTCACACCGTTCGGAGCCGATGCATATTCAGGTGTTGGAGCAGATAGAAAGCAAAATAGGGTTGGGTGAAGAGTGCTTGATTTGCGCACCGAGTTACCCCCTCAATGAAGAAAGCCGAAATCAATGGCTACGATCTCAAGGAGAGAAGCGTCGTATTCTCCACAACTGCTCCGGTAAACATCTGGGCGTTCTCGCATACACTCAGATGAAACAGGCCGATTTGGGAAGTTATGCAGAACCAGAACATCCGGTACAGCGTGAAATTCTTGAGACCATGGCCTATATGGCAGGGATTGAACAGAAAGAGATTAAACTTGGGACGGATGGCTGCGGCTTTCCGGTATTTTCGTTGCCGTTATCGGCTTTGTCGAACGCATATCTGAAGCTGGCTTGCCCGGATCTGATCGAGGACCCATCTACACGTTCGGCGGTAGAGACCATTACTGGAGCCATGAACGAATATCCGTTAATGGTAGGAGGAACGCAGCGTGTGGATTCCGTGCTGCTTGAAGACAGCAACATTGTAGCCAAAGGTGGCTTCAAGGGTGTATTTGGTTTTGCCCTGAAAAAGGAACGCCTCGGAATTACGTTCAAAGTGCTTGATGGTTCGGAAGAAGAATGGGCCTATATTGCCCAATCCATTCTGGAGCAGATTGGCTACAGCAATCAAAAAACCATCGAGCGACTGGCAGAAGTATATCCACCTGACATTCGGAACGACGCAGGTAAAGTCGTAGGGCGGGCAGAGATCGAATTCAAGCTTCACTCACCTGAAGAAAGCGTATAACCATATGCAAGGGGCGTGATTAGAATTCCCGGACCACGGGTAAAGATGACATACCAACTGGTATTGATCTATAGAATTCTAAATATACACGCAAGAACTGCTGCGAAAGTGCGGCAGCTCTAAACCCTTGGAGGTGGATGAACATGATTAAAGTAGTGACATCGGAAGAAAGGCACACGTCGGATCGAGGTTGGATACACAGTGAATTCAGCTTTTCCTTTGCGGACTATGATGATCCAAGCAATGCCCATTTTGGTTGTCTTCTGGCTCATAATGACAACACACTGATGCCGCAGGAAGGCTTTAAGCGACATCCACATCATGACTTGGAGATTGTTAGTTATGTCATATCAGGTACGTTGAAACATACGGATAGCATGGGAACGGAGCAATTGTTGGAACCGGGAACAGTTCAGGTCATGAGTGCGGGCACTGGCGTAGAGCATTCAGAGACTAACCCGTCAGAGGATGAACCGGTACGCTTTCTACAGATGTGGTTCCTGCCATCCCAGCGCATGTTGAAGCCCTCGTATACTAATCGTCGTGTAGAGGCTCAGGAGCATCTGAACCGTCTTTGTCCGATTGTATCGGGGCAAGGGGGAGAAGGAGCCGAGGGAGCATTGCCTATTTCACAGGATGTAACTTGTTATCTATCCCATCTGGAATCCGGTCAAAAATTAATGTACCCTCAACATGAAGATAGGCGTACACATCTCTTCCTGATTAGTGGCCATATCGAGATTGTATGTTCAGACGGCAATTTCAATCTCAAGCCGGGTGATGCTGCACGAATCCGCAAAAGCTGTGATCTGCAAATTACAGGTACAGGCAGCGAGACGGCTGAATTTGTATTGGTGGATTTGCCTTGACGAAAAAAACAAACGCAAGAGGACCTGTCTCCACTGTGATGTGGAGAACAGGTCCTTTTTGTACGGCTTGTTGTAGCTGCCTTCGTAAAAGAGTCTCTCAAAGTTTGGTGGGCGATACCGCCCTAGGATTTGCGGAGATTACCCAGTTCGGAAGCGACAGCTTCCACTTCAGAGATACTCAGATGTTCCTTGCTTAGGACCATTTCATACAGGTCAAACAAATCTTCATACTTCGCAAGTGGGAAAGACGAAGCCTGCATGGCAGCTCCACTGGCCATCCGCAACTTCGTTTTGATTGCTTCAATCATATATTCCATGTTGGCTGCGCTTGCTTGCGTTAAATCCATCGTTATGTCCATCCCTTCCGTATCGGAAACTGTTGTCATTGTATCATGATTGGACAGGCTCAGGCCAATGCTTTTGCGACGAAATCAAGCATCGGGTAAAATGAGGAATATAACAATAGAGACTCAGGCAGGAAGTACATGTGTATAAGGAGGTAAGAGATTGGCCGTATATAAGCGGGAATTGGTTCGTCATCAAAGTAGGGAAGCCCGCCACAATGTGCAGGGAGAAGACTTGGTATTATTTTTCAAGCACATCTATAAGCTTCATTCACCGGATGAAATCACCTTTGTCTGTATCGGGACGGACCGTTCCACCGGAGATGCTCTGGGCCCACTGACAGGCAGTCTACTGCAGGAGTATGGAGTGAATCACGTTGTAGGAACTCTGGCTTCTCCTTGTGATGCGGATACACTGGAGAAGAGGCTGGCGCTTGTCCCGTCACATCATGCCATCATCGCCATTGATGCTTGTCTGGGTCCAAAACAGGCAACAGGTACATACTATCTTGCGGAACATCCACTGATTCCGGCAAAATCGGTTGGAGGCAAGCTGCCGCCAGTTGGTCATTACAGCGTGGCTGCTGTAGTGAATGCTAATGGACCGAGACCTTATTCCATTCTACAGATGACCTCGCTTCATTTCGTTATGGGCATGTCCAGATCGATTGCAGAGGCGGTCGCCGAAGCAGTGAAATACAGATAAACGTTTCATTAATGATATGCAGGCTTAATAATATACAACTTGAATTAATTTAATTCGCGCAGAGAGAGGGATTTATATGGAAAAAGTGATGTGTGACGGAACGACGATTTGTTATGCCGAACAGGGTAAGGGAGAAGCACTCATTTTGCTCCACGGATACTGCGGCAGTTCATCCTACTGGGATGAAGTGGTGCCTGAGCTTGCACGCAGCTATCGTTGCATCGTACCCGATCTGCGTGGACACGGAAAAACGGACGCACCTGTAGGTAGTTATACCATTGATCAGATGGGCAATGACGTATTGCAATTAATGGATGAGCTAAAGGTGGACAAGGCTTTCCTGCTCGGTCACTCCATGGGCGGATATATCGCACTTTCTATCGCACAGCGCCACCCAGAACGATTGAATGCCTTCGGCTTGATTCATTCCACAGCCTATCCGGATAGTGAAGAAGGCAAAGAAAAACGCCTTCGTGCAGTATCCACCATTCAGACGGAAGGCATTGTTCACTTTGTAGATGGGCTGGTTCCCGGTTTGTTTGCACAAGAACATTTGGAATCGCTATCGACGCAAGTGACTCGTGTGAAGGAAATTGGTTACCAGACTGCGCCACAAGGGGCAACTGGAGCTGCACTGGCTATGCGGGAACGACCGGATCGTCGTGATGTATTGTCCGCTACACCGCTTCCTGTCCTACTGGTTGCCGGAGAGAAGGATGCCGTCATTCCGCCGGAACGTACATTCACAAGTGACAAACCACATATTACACAAGCCGTGATTCCTGGGGCAGGACATATGAGCATGTATGAAGCTCCGGAAGATTTAATTCAGGTCATTAAACAATTTTTGACGGGATTATCGAAGTAATAATGGAACATGAATAGAGTATCGGATGATTTCGCCTCCTTGGCGGAGCGTCGGTATTTTGCTAAACCCCTGCAACGTTCGCTCAAGAACGGCAGGGGTTTTATTTGTTCAGGGCCAGAGCATAGGACGAGCCATAGACCATGTTTTGGCTTTTTGTCATGGCATGAATTAAAATGATGAGAATGGATCATGCAAGTGAAACTGGAATGTACACGATCGAATGATGAGGGGGCACATAGCATGTTCAGGAAAGATTATCTGCTCCGCATGATGGAGGAAATGACAGAAGCGATCGGCAAAGTATTTACACTTAAACAACAGCGAAAACACACGGAGGCTCTGTCCGAGCTGGACGAGCTGCTGCGTAGGCAGTTTGGACTGAATTTATCTCTGCTGAACTCACTGCCGGCCGAGGATGTCATTGAAATGTTCCGTTTTCGCGGCGTCATTGAAGTGGACAATCTGCAACAAGCCGCCAGGCTGATCGAAGAAGAGGCGTACATTTATAATGAAAAGGCCAAAGTAGAGGGCATAGATGACCAGGAAAAAATGGAGTCGGAGAATGAAGCACTTATTCGTCTGATGAGATCACTTCATTTTTACCTGTACGCACTGAATAATGGGGCTAATCCGAAGCTGCTGGATGCACCAGATCGTGTGGAGGGAATATTGGAGCAGACGAAACAATACGAACTTCCGGCACGAACGGAAAAGCAGCTTGCCCTGTATCGTGAACAGCAGGGGCGTTATGATCAGGCTGAGAATAGCTGGTACAGACTGCTGCAGGTAGATGACAGCCATCCCATTCAGTATCGGGGTGAGGTACAGGCTTTCTATGAAAGGTTAAGACAACTGGAAGATGAGCAATTGCAACAAGGTGGTTTGCCTCGTGAGGAAGTGGAAGAGGGGATTGCCGAGCTGAACCGTTAAACCGATGAATAGGCCGTTAACTTGGAGAGGGAACGGAATTGTGTTATGGTAACGGTTGACCAAACCAAACCGAAAGTGAGATGTACCCCCGTGGATTCATTGCGAAAGCTTATACAAGACATCTTTGAACAGAATTCGCTGATTACAGCGACCTGGAGCCAGCTGCGCAGACGGGACAATGTCTCGTATACGAAAGTGCAAGTCAAGCCGGTAACGCTCAAGAATCAGCTTCATTATCAATTCGCATTTCATTATACCAACAAAGTGCTGCACGAGAATTTGGCTCCGGATGAAGCGGCAGAGCGCATGACTTTGCTATGCGAAGAGACGTTTCGTCAAGGACTGCTCTGTACTACAGACGCAGACTATCAAATTTTGATCAGCAAAAAATATAAAGTGTCCATCTTGACCAAGTCGCCTTCCAAGACTGCGGTGGACCTCTCGCATAATCGCAAAAAGCAATATGTGCTGGAAGATGGAGTTCCCGTTTCATTTCTGGTGGAGCTGGGGATTATGAGCGAGGAAGGCCGCGTTTTGGCTCGCAAGTACGACAAGTTCAGACAGATCAACCGTTTCCTCGAAATGGTTCAGGACGTCATCCCGCATCTGCCGGAGGGCCGTCCACTTACCATTGTTGATTTTGGTTGCGGGAAGTCTTATCTCACCTTTGCTTTATATCACTATTTGTCCGTACAGCAGCGCAGATCGCTTAAAATTATTGGCCTCGACTTAAAAGCCGATGTTATTGAACACTGCAATGATCTGGCAAACAAATTGCATTACGGTGATCTTAAGTTCCTCGTTGGAGACATTGCTGACTACGACGAGTTGAATGAAGTGGATATGGTTGTAACGCTGCATGCCTGTGATACAGCAACCGATGCTGCTTTGGAGAAAGCCGTTCGTTGGGGCGCTTCGGTCATTCTGTCTGTACCGTGCTGTCAGCACGAGCTGTTTGATCAGATTGAATCCAACGTGATGAACCCGTTGTTGTCACACGGTATTCTGAAGGAACGTTTCTCCGCTTTGGCAACCGATGCCATTCGGGCCAAGCTGCTCGATCTGATGGGATACAAAACGCAGCTGCTTGAATTTATCGACATGGAGCATACGCCGAAAAATATTTTAATCCGTGCCGTACGAGGCCAGGCTGGGCAGACTGCTGACATGTGGAACGAATATACCGCATTCCGTGATTTCATTCACGCAGATCCTTATTTGGAGCGGGCTTGTGCGGACTTGCTCCCAGGTGGTGGCAAGCTGAAAGAAGCTGCACCGAACCAAGGGGCAGATGCGAGCCAGGAGAATTCAAATGGAGAATCGACCAAAGGTGTCACCCAAGATGCCAGCCACTGTGATCACTGTTGAATGTGAATGTCTATGGAACAATGAAAAGTGATGCATAATGTTTGATGGCAGATGGCAAGAAGGATGATACATGATTGAGTTGCTTGATCCTTTGAGACGATGCAGTTCGTCTGCCATCGCCGTTGACGGGACATACTGATAAGAGGGTCCCGTGAAAATAAATATAATGTGCCAAAGGCATGAAATCAGGCAGAAGACCCTAATAGGGCTTCTGTCTTTTTTTGTTTGAAATTCATTAAGAGGAATACGGAGACGGGAGAAAGGAGAGGGACATATGAAGGGAGGAAAATCAGATGAGAAAGCCAAGTGGAGTTCAGAATCGGCATTAACGGCAGTTCTTGGTTTAATTGCAGTGGCTTTACTGTTGACAGGATGTCTATGTAGGGGATTGTTTTATGCTACGGACGTATATCCCATGGTACTCATGGCATCAGGAAGTGTACTTATTTGGTTTGTTTTGTTCATTATGTGCTTTAATGCACCGAAGACGAGAGGGCAGTTAGGGATTGCTCAGTGGTTGGATTACCTCAAACGACTATATGGGGCGATTATGCAGTATGCTCACTTCCGCTGGATGCTTTGGCCCCTGGCAATAGCAGTCTGGTTTGGCCTGCATATAGGGCTGGGCTCTGTCAGTGTACAGGGAAGCTTGGAGGAGATGCTGCGCTGGAGCCTTCTGGCGATATTTGCATTGCTAACAGTTATGTTGGCCGCACGCGCGAACGGAGCGAAATGGTTTGCCTGCGGCTGGCAATTGGCAGGCGGCCTGCTTGTTCTAAGCGGAGTGCTAGCCGCGTGCGGTGTGCTGCCGCTGCCTTATGGGGTCATGCGAACCGCTGACCCTGAGATCAGCTCCGCCGGAGCCAGGCTCGGCGGATTGCTGCAGTACCCTAATGCGTACGGTGCCATCGTTGGCATGTACGCATTGGAGCGGCTGGCTGCCGCCGCGCGCGCTATGGCCCGGCCGTTGTCGGCCGGGCGGCTCATCGCGGCAGCACTGCCGCTCATGCCCGCGCAAGCCGCGCTCCTGCTGAGCGAGTCGCGCGGCGCTTGGCTGGCGACCGGCTGCGCCGCGGTCGCCGCCTTCGCTTTGCAGCGGCGCGGTGCCCGCCTGCCGCTGCTGCTGGCCACAGCCGCGCCCTTGGCGTGCGCGGCCTGGCTCTACCGCCAGCTGGCTGCGGCCCAGCTGGCGCCTGCACCCGTGCCCGGCCTGCTGGCACTGGCCGGAGCATGGGCAGCTGCGCTGCTCGGCACGCTGCTGCTGTGCCGTTTGTGGCACAGCGGCGCTCATGCCCGCGCCGCTGCCCTCACGGCCACAGTGCTGGCGGGAATCGCCGCCGCCACTGTGGCCGTGGCCTCCACAGCCGACCGCATGGCGGCTGGTGTCGGCACAGGGCTGTCCCGCCTTCAGATGTGGCGGGACGCCCTGAAGCTCTGGACCGAGGCCGCATGGCTGGGCCACGGGGGAGAGACATGGCGCAATATGTTTCGCGCCATCCAATCCTCGCCTTATGTCGGAGGCGAGGTCCACAACGGCTTCCTCGATCTGGCCCTCGATACAGGCGTGATCGGGTTACTGCTCATCGCCGGATGGTTCTTTTCCACCCTGCGAACGATGTGGAGGCATGCACCGCAGCTGCTGCCTTCGGTTATTGTTTTTGTCCTCCATGGCGCTATGGACTTTGACTGGAGCTTCACCTTCAATTGGATGCTGTTCATTTGGCTTGGGGGCTGGGCCCTCTCGTCGTCAACTCTTCAGGAATCCGTGGCTGACAAAAAACGGTCTCGTTTTCTCCGTCCGTTAAGCCCGTGGCCTCAACGGATATTAACCGGACTGTTCGTCATGTTTTGGCTCGGCGGCACAGTCTGGCTTGCTGGACAACAAGTGGCGGCAGAACAACAATATCGTTTAGCCATGTCAAAAAATACAGAAGGTGCTGAACGTAAAGCGCTTCTTACTGCGGCGTACAAGTTCAACCCTTACAGACCGGATATCGCCATCTCCCTGTCCCGTACGCTTCCAGCGAAAAAGGCTGACTCCATATTGGTGCAGAGCTTGTCCTTTTCCCCTGTTTCACCCCAACTCTACGGAGAGCTGGGGCGGTTAGCCGCTCAATCGGGTAGAGGAGAGTCGGCCGGGAACTATTTTGAACAAGGCCTGGCCCAGAATCGTTTTGACGCGTCCAGCCAGTCCCAAGCCCTGTATTGGATGGAACAGGCATCACGGAGGGAACTGGCGTCAGGGTATGCTGAACGAGGAAGGCAGACCGCTGCTGCTGGAGTAAGGATATATGAACGTTACGGACAACTGGCCGAAAAAGTAGCATCAGAGAAGGATAGAAATGATCGGCGTTTTGAGCTTGGAGAAGACGCACTACGTTACGGGGATAATCTGCGCCTCCTTGCTTTTGATCCACTTGCTTCAGAAGTGACCAGAAAGAGTCCCTGAATATCTGACCTCATCCAACTCTAAAAGAGAACGAGATGCATGAAAACAATGATTCAACTTTTAACGGCATGAACGATCTCGCATGGATCCAACGAATGTATTGCTTTACGCCTCAGTTCAGGTTATTCAAAATCGAGCAATATGCTGTTCAACTACCTGTTCATTACTCCCAACCTACAGGCGGTATCCGCCAAATGCATTCTTAAAGGCAGCTTGCAGCGGTTCTACCTCTACACCCCATAGAGTCGCAATCTCTAAGCTGACATCCGCGTTCCACCATTCGCATAATTTTTTGCGATTATCCCGATTTTCTCCGATCCAGAGCAGATTGGCGATGACCTTCCCATAATACAATTCTTCCGCCTGCTTCATCAGCTCTGGGGAGATATATACCTTTAGCTTTTTGGCTGTTCGATACAGCTCTTTGCTGCATGCTCTTCGGATACCGCGGGCAGAAGGCAGTTTCTGGCCTGGGGTGTTATGTTTGACCGGGGGAGTACCGGGTGCTGATTTGAATGACATCTTCTCACGCTCCTCTCCCGATACCATATGCAAACGCCTGCCTGCGGGACACTATCCCAGACGGGTGAAGTAGCAACAGCTACAGGCCTGTGATAAAATAGGGACGAACATCCATGGTGCGGAAGGGCACTGCCAATCAGGATGAAGAAAGAGGGTCGAGATGGACGTTATTCATAACATTGTCAATCAATTATTCGATTGGATTCAGAGTCTTGGATACTTTGGAATTATGCTTGGACTAATGCTTGAAGTTATTCCGAGTGAAATTGTACTGGCATATGGAGGTTTTCTCGTTTCACAAGGCCATATTAATTTTTTCGGTGCATTGATTTTTGGTACTGTGGGCGGTGTCATAGCCCAGCTATTTATTTACTGGATTGGCCGTTATGGCGGAAGACCTGTACTTGAACGCTACGGAAAATACATACTGATCCAGAAAAAGCACATCGACCATTCCGAAGAGTGGTTCCGCAAGTATGGGACAGGGGTCATTTTCACGGCGCGTTTTGTTCCGGTCGTAAGACATGCCATATCGATTCCTGCCGGTATATCCAAAATGCATACGGGTCGATTTATTTTGCTGACAACCCTCGCTGTTATACCGTGGTCTGCATTGTTTATATATTTAGGGATGATACTTGGAGATCAATGGCAACATATCAACGAGAAAGCGGCACCTTATATTATGCCGATTCTGCTCGTTGCTCTCGCACTTATGATTGTTTATGTACTTATTAAATGGATGAATGCTCGTAAAAAGAAGGGAAGTGTCTAGTTATGGGAAAACCAAACTTGTCTCACAAATTCGGTAAAGGTTTGCCACCGAAAGATTTCATTGAGAGCATGACAAAGAACCAAAGTGAGTTTCAGGCAAACTATGACAGCTTTGTATGGCCAAGTGAGGATGATCGTGAATTTTTCGAAAGCCTGAATCACCGCGATGACTTGCGTGTGTTAATTTTGGCTGCTGACTGGTGTGGCGATGTGGTACGCAATGTTCCAGTCGTATTCCAGGCGCTGGAAATTTCCGGCATTCCGACAGAAGTTCTTATTTTGGAAAATCACCCTGAAGTGATGGATGAGTTCCTTACGATGGGCGGACGCTCTGTTCCTGTCGTTATTTTTGCAGATACGGGCGGACATGTACTGGGTCAATGGGGACCTCGTCCGAAACATGTGCAGGAAGTTATGGTTGAATTCAAACGTCTCAACCCGGACCGTGAAGCGGCAGATTATCAGGATAATTTGGCTGTAGCACGTCAAGAGATTGGTAAACGTTATGGGGAAGGAACGGAGTCAAATGCAGCTATTATTCGTGAGTTGCGTGAACTGATTTCGGGTTACTGAGCCGATATGCTTAACATTCGTACATTTTCTTTGGGACCGCTCCAGACCAATGCGTATCTGTTGCAGGGTGATGATCCAGGTAAAGCCATAATCATTGACCCTGGAATGAATCCGGGCTCATTACTCAAAGCTATTCAGGACCTGGAGATCGAAGCGATCCTGCTTACTCACGCACATTTTGATCATATGGGCGGCGTGGATGAAATTCGACAATTGAAAGGCTGTCCCGTTTATTTGCATGACTTGGAGAGTGATTGGCTTACGACGCCGAAATTGAATGGTTCTTTGAACTGGCCGCAGGCTACCCCGCCGCTTTCGACAGATCCAGCTGAATATGCCTTGGACGAAGGGCAGACTCTGAACTTTATTGGTCATACGTTCAAAGTGTACCATACACCGGGACACTCCCCAGGCAGTGTAAGTCTGCTGTGTGGTGACGATCTGTTTGCTGGTGATGTTCTGTTCCGTATGGGTGTAGGCAGAACGGATCTGACCGGAGGCCGTGAACGGGATCTGATTGATTCCATCCAGAACAAGTTATACACCTTCGCGGATGAGGTCAAAGTGTATCCAGGTCATGGTCCCAAAACGACAATCGGTTATGAGAAGAAGAACAATCCTTACGTGTCTGCAAGATGATCCGACAATTTATGTGAAGAAAGTCTGGACAAGTGACAACTTTTTCATTAGAATAGCAATTAGTTGTTACAAGCGTTAAAGCACCATCTAACTGAAGCAATACAAAGAAACACCCTAACTTGCGAAGCACGCAGACTGTGGTCTATACCCGGTTTGCGTTCTTTTTTTGTTTTCAGCTACTTTTTTATCAAAGTTACATCCGTTTAACCCTACATACAGATCGTTGACAAGTATCTACAGAAGATCGTCTAATGAGAGCGAGGAATTAGAAGTGGAGAAAAAGCGAGTGATTCAGTTTGGACAACGTGCCGAGAACCTGATCATCGAAGAAAACCGTCTAGCAATGGAAAGTGGCAGAATAGAAGCAGTTACCCAGCGTCCTCAACTACATAACTACATGAATAATGAGATGAATCCAATCAAGGATCAACAGCAAAATATATGGAGAAGTCGTTTATTAAGCAGTGGAGCCCGCAACCAACCGTGGTTCGACAAACTGCAAGATTACCGAAATGAAGTCTGATTGCCCGGGAAATTGTCGGCTTCAGATTTTTTTTTGGATTGAATTGAACGTTTCTGCAGAGCCTGTCGTAATAACATAAGACTGAGCGGAGAGCAGGTGATGATGCAGATGGAGGCAGCCGAACTGGAAGAGGTACAGAGAGCGATACAGGGGGATGACAGTGCACTGGCAGTGCACTGGCAGAACTGCTGCAGCGTCACTACGCCTTTGTGTATAAGTATCTTGTCAAAGTAACGATGGACCCCAACGTTGCTGAGGAGACGGTGCAGGATACGATGATTCGATGTATGGAAAATATTTATAGATACGATGGCTCGTCTGCCTTTTCGTCATGGATGATTACGATTGCCACCCGTATATATATCGACAAGTCCAGGCGCAGGCGAAGAGAACAGATTTGGCTGGAAGCCATTCGGAATCAGGCTGTACGGAAATTGCGGTGGCAATTTGAGAGCCGGAATGAAGAATGGACAGATGTTATGGATGCCATGACAAGGTTAACCCCAGAACATCGTATTGCCGTCCTGCTGAAGCATTATTATGGTTATGGCTATGATGAAATTGGTGAAATGCTGGGTATTCCATCCGGAACGGCGAAGTCTCGAACTGCCTATGGCCTTCGTCAATTGAGAAAGGAGCTGGGTTGAGCATGAGCAGATCTGAGGAACAGGATGAACAAGAGATTCTGATGCGAATGCAGCAACAGATGAAAGTGCTCGATGATGCGTATGAGCCTGTAAACATTCCTTCATTAGCCTCCATTGAAGCCCAAGTCAAGGAACGAAAACAAATGAGACGACGAGCCAATCGGATCGAAATGATTTTGTTCTGGATTGTGGGATTGTTCATTATAGCTTTTGGTGCCTTATTGTTCCATTCGGCTCCAGCTCTATATTTGGGTATCCAGGCGATTAGCTTGTGCGCAGCGATTGCCGTGGGAGTAATCTGGTCAGGGAGACGCCGGAAGGAGACTCGTCATGAATGATCTGCATTATTCTTTAAATGAGATTCCTCTCATATGGCTTATTCTGATTGCCGTTCTTTTGCTAATACAGGGAACATGGATCTTTCAGGATGCACGCAGACGTGGCCGTTTCCCCTGGTTATGGGGATTGTGGGGCATTACCGGATTCCCAACACCTTTGATCATATATTGGTTCATTGTGGTGCGAGCAGATCGCAGACCCCCTAAGCAAACGTCGGACAAATCATAGAGTTCACGGGTTGGAAAAAAGATTTTGCACAAATGTTTTGTTTAATTCTAGTAATCGTAGACAGCGCTATTCTTTTCTAGTAGACTATACAAATAATAAAAAGATAGACTACCAGGAGGTTAGACGATGCTGCGATTAGGAGAGAAGGTTGTCATCGTCGCGGATGCGTTTGAGCAGAATCTTCCTGTGGGGGAATATGGTTTCATCATCGCTTATGACCGGAATCCGGACAATGCGTTCGATTACGTGCTTCGAGTGCCGCAGGTGAATCGGAACTTTTTTGTTCCATCCGGCGACGTCGATCTAGAAGAGGTTCTGCTGAAGCAGGAAGCTGAGCGGGTCGAGCGAGAAGCGTTGATAGATTACGCCCTTGCGACACACAATGAGAAACTGTTTCATCATCTGATGAACGGAGATTTTCAAGCTGTGGAAGAGGAAGAGGAAACCGCGAACGATGTTATGTCCCAGGCGGATTTTATAAAGCAGGTTAACCTGCGTGCATGGATTTAGAATTTTAAGAGTCGGCTGATGCCGGCTCTTTTTTGATTAGACTGGAACATATGAACGTTGAAGCTCCTCATTATCCTGGTTAACGCGTAAAAATTCAGTTAATAGGTTTTGAAATTCGCATTAAAGGAAGACTCCCCTGATGTGGTGTTATTTTGCATATTCGGTAACTCGGGTCATTTGCATTGAATTGTCGAACTATCTCACCTATAATGAAAAAAGTTATCTTGGGACTTTAGCCCGTTAAACGGACGATTCGTTTTCGGCGGTTTCAGGAATTAGAACGAATGAAGGAGGCATCCGGAAATGAGTATTTCGAATAATGACGTTCAGCATGTGGCCAAGTTGGCCCGGCTTAATTTGACTGCTGAAGAAGAGCAAACCCTGACAGGGCAGCTGAACGCGATTTTAAAATATGCTGAGAAGCTGAATGAACTGGATACAGAGAACATTGAGCCTACCACTCACGTGCTGCACGTCAGCAATGTGATGCGTGAAGATGAGACGAAGGAAAGTCTGTCGATTGAACAGGTCATGCGCAATGCACCAGATGAAGAAGACGGGCAATTCAAAGTGCCTGCTGTAATGGAATAACGGATAACCGGAAGGAGGACGAATTACGTGAGTTTATTTGAACAATCGTTGCCGGAGATACATAACAAGCTGCACGCCAAGGAGCTGTCGGTCAGCGATCTGGTGAATCAGGCATATCAGAACATTGGTGAACGGGATGAAAAGGTTAAGGCTTATCTGGCGCTGGATGAAGAACAAGCACGTGCTCGTGCACGTCAACTGGATGATCGTCTCGTCAGCGGTGAGGAGAAAGGTTTGCTTTTCGGTCTGCCAGTCGGCATTAAGGACAACATCGTTACGAACGGACTGCGCACAACATGTGGCAGCCAGTTTCTGCGCAATTTCGACCCGGTGTATGATGCAACCGTTGTCGAGAAGCTGAAAGCAGCGGATACCGTGACGATCGGGAAGTTGAACATGGACGAATTCGCCATGGGCGGCTCCAATGAAAATTCAAGCTTCTACCCTGTACGTAACCCTTGGGCACTCGATCGTGTTCCAGGCGGCTCCAGTGGTGGATCTGCTGCGGCTGTTGCGGCAGGAGAAGCTTATTTCACATTGGGATCAGATACAGGGGGCTCCATCAGACAGCCTGCATCCTATTGCGGCGTTGTTGGTTTGAAACCGACCTACGGACTCGTTTCCCGCTTTGGTCTGGTTGCATTCGCATCTTCCCTGGATCAAATTGGTCCTTTGACGAAAAATGTCGAGGATTCTGCCTATGTGTTGCAAGCCATTGCTGGTTATGACGCCAAAGATTCGACATCCGCGAAAGTGGATATCCCGGATTACCTGAGCGGACTGACAGGGGATGTCAAAGGACTTCGTATTGCTGTTCCGAAGGAATACATTGGTGAAGGCGTTGATCCTCAAGTTAAAGAAACCGTCCTGTCTGCCCTGAAAGTCCTCGAAGGACTCGGTGCAACATGGGAAGAAGTATCGCTTCCGCATACCGAATATGCGGTGGCTACGTATTATCTGCTCGCTTCCTCAGAGGCTTCTTCGAACCTGGCTCGTTTCGACGGCGTACGTTATGGTGTTCGTGCAGACAATCCGGAAAACTTGCTGGATCTGTATCACCAATCCCGTAGTCAAGGTTTTGGTCCTGAAGTGAAACGACGCATCATGCTTGGAACCTATGCACTCAGCTCGGGTTACTACGATGCGTATTATTTGAAAGCTCAGAAAGTGCGTACGTTGATCAAACAGGATTTCGACGACGTATTTGCTAAATATGATGTCATCATTGGGCCAACTGCGCCAACAACGGCATTCAAACTTGGATCCCAAGTCGATGACCCACTTACGATGTATCTCAACGACATTCTGACTATCCCTGTCAGCCTGGCTGGTGTACCTGCAGTCAGCATCCCTTGCGGATTCTCGGATGGACTGCCTGTTGGCATGCAGATTATCGGTAAAGCTTTTGATGAAACGACCGTACTGCGCGTAGCGCATGCGTTTGAACAAAATACGGAATTCCACAAGCAGCGTCCGCAGCTGTAGACTGCCCGGAACGGAGGAATATAGAAATGTCCGCATCTAAATATGAAACGGTCGTTGGACTTGAAGTCCATGTCGAGTTGCATACAAACTCCAAAATCTTTTGCGGCTGCTCCACTGCCTTTGGAGCTCCGCCAAATACACATACTTGTCCGGTCTGTCTCGGACATCCAGGCGTATTGCCTGTATTGAATCGCCAGGCTGTAGATTACGCGATGAAAGCAGCCATGGCCCTTAACTGCACTGTTGCTGATGTCAGCAAGTTTGACCGCAAAAACTACTTCTATCCCGATTCTCCGAAAGCATATCAGATCTCACAATTCGATCAACCGATTGGTGAGAATGGCTGGATCGATATTGAAGTCAACGGTGAAACGAAGCGAATCGGCATTACGCGTCTTCATCTGGAAGAAGATGCAGGGAAGCTTACCCACGTGGACGGCGGCTATGCTTCATTGGTCGATTTCAACCGTGTTGGTACGCCGCTCGTGGAGATTGTCTCTGAGCCGGAGATTTCTTCTCCGGAGGAAGCTCGTGCATATCTGGAGAAATTGCGTGCCATCATGCAGTACTGTGATGTATCCGACGTGAAGATGGAAGAAGGTTCACTGCGTTGTGATGCCAACATTAGTTTGCGTCCGCATGGACAAGAGAAGCTGGGAACGAGAGCCGAACTGAAAAACATGAACTCCTTCCGTGGCGTTCAGCGTGGTCTGGAGTATGAACAATTTCGCCAAGCGGAAATTTTGGACGACGGCGGCGAAGTGGTTCAGGAAACTCGTCGCTGGGATGAGTCTCAAGGGAAAACACTGTCGATGCGTGGTAAAGAGCAAGCGCATGACTATCGTTATTTCCCAGACCCGGACTTGGTGAAGCTGCATATCGATGCAGCCTGGAAAGAACGGATCAGAGCTTCCATACCGGAGCTTCCGGACGAGCGTAAAGCCCGTTATACCGCTGATTATGGACTGCCTAATTATGATGCGGAGGTTATTACCTCTTCCAAAGCGGTCGCTGATCTTTTTGAAGATAGTCTGAAATACACCAAGGATGCCAAAGCCGTATCCAACTGGATTATGGGTGATTTGCTTGGTTATTTGAATACCAGCAACCTTGAATTGACTCAGGTGCCACTGACTGGCCAAGGTCTGGGTGAGATGATTGGATTGCTTGAAAAAGGTACAATTAACAGTAAAATCGCCAAAACGGTATTTAAGGAAATGCTCGAGAGCGGCAAGCTTCCACAGCAAATTGTTGAAGAAAAAGGTCTGGTCCAGATTAGTGACTCAGGTGCCATTCTCGCGATTGTGGAGCAGGTTGTTGCGAACAACCCGCAATCCGTGGAAGATTACAAGGCTGGTAAGCAGAAGGCCATTGGCTTCCTCGTTGGTCAAGTCATGAAAGAAAGCAAAGGCAAAGCCAATCCGGGACTAGCCAATCAACTGCTTACAGATGTACTGAACCGCTGATCCATCCGGTGAGGCCGGACAGAAAGAGGCTCGTCCCTGTGACAGCCTCTTTTTGTTAGGGCATAAGTTTGATTTTATTGTCCTGGATTCAGTGGACGTACGAAGGAGATGAGGTATGTTATGAAGATTCAATCTTTGTCATTGAATGATCTGGAGACCGTAGGGCAGCTCTGGCGACTGCAGCATGTAGCTTATCGGCTCGAAGCCGAGATCATCGGGTTCCAGGAAATTCCGCCTTTGATGGATACGATGGAGACACTTCAGAACTGTGGAGAGACTTTTTATGGCTATCTGGACACGGATGGGGAATTGCTTGGTGCGATTGCAGTGGATGAGGAAGAGATCAATACGTTGACGATCACACGCATGATGGTGCACCCTGATCATTTTCGTAAGGGGATTGCTGCTGCTTTGATGACGTATGTGTTTGAACAGTATCCGGATCTTCCGCGTTATATCGTTTCCACAGGAACGTTGAACCAGCCAGCCGTGAAATTGTATACCAAATTCGGTTTTAAGCCCGTGGAGGTTGTACAGATTGCACCTGGAGTGGAATTAACGACATTTCATAAGAATAAAGATTAATGATGTGAACAACTGGAGGAGGAATACCGGCTTTGGGCAATCCCTGGTTAATAGATGAGTGGCACATTTTATTGCGATTATTACTGGCTATGCTGCTTGGAGGGCTTGTAGGCCTGGAGCGGGAGCGTTCCAATCATGCTGCCGGTCTGCGTACCCATATTTTGGTATGTCTTGGATCTGCACTAATCATGATGTTGTCTATTTATGGTTTTAAAGATTTTGCAAATGAATTAAACGTAAGAATTGATCCGGCCCGTCTGGCTACAGCCGTTATTACAGGCGTTGGGTTTCTCGGAGCGGGCACGATTCTTTTTACCGGCAAATCGATTACCGGACTGACAACGGCGGCTTCCATTTGGGTTGTGGCAGCCATCGGACTAGCAACAGGCGCAGGATTCTTTTTTGCCTCCATCGTGTCAACCGTCTTGGTATTACTTAATCTCTGGGTATTCAACAAGTTGGAGCTTAGGTATATACGAGGAAACAAACTGCATGTCGTTACACTTCATACTTTGTCTGAGCCCGGTTTTCTGGAACAGGTATCTTCTTTTATGGAGCAGGAGAAGATCAAAATCCGTAAAATAACGGTGAATGAACAGGATTTGGCTTATGCTGAAATGATATCGGTTGAACGCAAAATTGAAATTGTGCTGCATGTCTACATGCCACATGAATTGAGTGCAGTGCATCTCGTATCCAAGTTAAGACAGTGGGAACATGTAACGAAAGTGTCAGTCGAATAATTGAATTAAACCCTCTGAGGCCTTTAGTGCCGGAGGGTTTTTGCTCATAACCATATTTCTTCCAGTTACTCTCCCGGCTCTTTAGGGTACTATCTAACCAAATGCATGAAGAGCGGGAACATCAGCCCGGAAGAAAGGAGTCGTTTATGAAACGGAAACGTCAGTCGAACAACACTTCCAGCGGAACGCGCGGAAAACCTGTCCGAAATCGAACTCACAAGTTTATTGCCGGGTTACTAAGTGCAGTTATTCCGGGTCTGGGCCATATTTATCTCCGATTATACATGAGAGGTCTGACTTTCATGATGCTTGTACTACTGGACCTGTCAGCACTCTTGTACTTCTCAACCATTGGAATACAGATCAATGTACCATTGCTTATCCTGTTGGCGTTGTTTATTCCGGTGATTTACTTTTACAATGTATTCGACGTATTGCAATCTGCGGACTGGGTGATGATGCGCAGGAGAAGAGCGGTTACCCACAATAGCTCGGACAAGCCCATTCCTAATGAACGTTCTGCAGGGGAAGCCATGATGGTGTGGGAAAGAGGCATTTCGTTTGGATTGCTCCTGATTGTAGGGGGATCGCTGCTGGTATTGTTCTTTCGTAAACCACGTTGGTTTAAAGAGTTAATCGCTGTGTATGGCGGATACACTTTTGCTGTTCTGATGATCGCAGGAGGACTAATCCTTTTCGGACGGGAAATCTGGGTCATGCTTCGCAAGAAGAAAATCTAGTGTGAACTATTCAAGGAGGGATAGCCATGAACCGTAAAGTCCGGGTCGGCCGCTATACGGCTGCCGCCTTACTCGTAGCTGTCGGTGTGCTGTTGATTTTGGATAAACGGTGGGGAACGGACTATGTATATGAGATGGTCGATTGGTGGCCCCTCTTGCTCGTTGTGTTAGGTGTAGAATACATACTGTTGTTCTTAGTGACACGTCGAAGAGGGAATGCAGGTTCAGACAACCAAGGTGAGAAAATTAAAATGCGCTTCAGACCCGATGCGAAGGGCATCCTGACGTCCCTTGTCCTGACGGCTTCTGTATTTATCGTTTCTGAGCAGGATCATTATATGCATTTGTGGAACAGGGTGAGTCTTAATCTCGGAGCGGCATCCATGGACTATAGTCAGGCAGCAGGATATATGGAAGATAAGGGCACGATTCGGGTGCCTGTAGGTATGGATACATCGGACCTTGTTGTTGAGGGAGTGAACGGGGATATCTCGATACAGCGGGGGGATACGGAAGAAATTGAAGTGCGCACGGTAGTTTGGGTGGATCAGACAACTGAAGTACAGGCCAAAGCAGTGGCGGACGCTTCTTTTGTTGAGGCAGACGGGACAAAAGTGATTCATATCAAGACTACAGGCAAAACGTATGGAGAGAACGAGAAAACACAGCCGCGGATGAATATCACCATAACGATCCCGGATGATCGTCGTTTCAATCTCGATATTCGGACGTCCAATGGAGCCATATTGTTGAATCGTCCGGAAGCCATTAGTACCATTTTGGCCGAGACCGGAAATGGACGGATTAGAATTACGAATGCCGTAGGTGATATTTCCGGTAAAACGCTGAATGGTGATGTCGTTGTGGCAAATGCGATCGGAAATGTGGACTTGAACAGTAATCGTGGGGACATGAAGGCCCGTGGGGTTTCTGGAAATGTGAATCTGACTACACAAGTCGGAAGTATTAACATCACGGACTCCGTCGGAGAGATCACAGCGGATACACGAAACGGAAATATCAATGTAGACGGCGCAAGCTTGGCAGTTAAAGCTCAATCCCTCAATGGCAGTATAAGTATTGTATCCGCCAAAGTAGGCGGTGACTGGGACGTTTATAGCGCTGTAGGAGCTATTAACATTCTGCTTCCGGAGCGGGGGGATTATAGCCTCAGTGGTTCCAGCAGTTATGGAGATCTGCAAACGGATCTGCCGTTTAAAGTGAAGAATAAAACGATTGAGGGCCAGCTTGGTGAAGGAGAGTATACGGTTAAAGTTGAGGGGAACAGCGACCTCACGATTGATCGTAATCCTGCAGTGCCTCCTGTTGGAACGAATTCACTGGATTCGGAAGATACGGATGATAACTTGGAACAAATGACCGAAGACGGACAGAATTCCCAAGGCGAAACGTCCGAAGTTCCCTGACTGGCGCGTTGACAATAAACTTGCAATCGCCGTACAATAAATATAAACTGGCAAGGTTACACGGCAGGAAAATGTAATGTCGTTGTTCCAGCCGAGGATCAACTCTGAATGAAGAGAACATGTGATCATACATTCTGTCTCTGCAGAGTAATGAAAGGTAAGGCGGTGGGTTTTATGGCAACACGTGTCCAACATGCGTTGGAGCATCTGAAAACGACCGGTGTCCGTATTACACCCCAGCGTCATGCCATATTGAACTATCTGATGGAATCCATGGGGCATCCGACAGCCGATGAAATTTACCGTGCGCTTGAACCCCAGTTTCCCAGTATGAGCGTGGCGACTGTATATAACAATTTGAAGATGTTTCTGGAAGCGGGCATGGTCCGGGAGTTGACATACGGGGATAACTCAAGTCGCTTCGATGCCAATGTGACGGATCATTACCATGTTATCTGTGATAAATGCGGCAAGATTGAAGATTTTAGTTATCCTTCGCTAAAAAGCGTGGAGCTCCAGGCGGAGTCAAGTACAGGATTTGAAGTACATGGTCACCGGTTGGAAGTATATGGTGTTTGTAAAAGTTGCAGGGATTAAGAGAGATGAATTACAATATTAACGTGCAGAATTCAGTTTGGATTCTTCACGTTTTTTGTTTTTAGGACGATAGAATTTATATAGTCTTCAGCAGTTTAGCTATTTCATGATTCAGCATGATTAACGGAGGTAGACGTTTGAGTAGAAAAAGCAGATATACACGTCAGAAGCGCCGCTCGTTCTGGCCTGGATTTTTGGCTGCCTGTGTTGTTGCAGGCGGTGCTTATTGGCTAATAACGAATGTTTGGCTTAATCAGATTCACGAAGACCCCGACTGGATTGGTATGAATCAACCTATTTTTGTAGACGGACAATTGATGGATGGCGAGGCTTCAGGAACGGGAGATCAGCTTAAATTGCCCGTATCGGTGCTGCAAGAGGCGATCGATTCCGGAATACGTTATGAAGCAGACACAGGAGATATCATTATTGCAACACCGCAGCGAGTACTCCATATGAAGGAAGGCAGTACGAAAGCGGAACTTAATCATCGAGATTATCCCATGACGGTTAAACCGGAGGTGGTTGGGGGGGAAGCTTATATTCCGCTCAAACCATTGAAAGAAGTATATGGGATAGCTATACAGGAAGATGTTACAACGGGTGCCGTTCTGCTGATGCGTGGAGGTGACACGATTCAGTATGCGGAGATTAATACATTGTCTTCCAAGGCAGACAAAACGGTTCCTTTGTACAAACGCGGGGGAGAATCTTCTCCCATCATCGCCGATATGGAGCAGGACGCACGAGTAAGGGTATGGCAGACAGGTGATGACCAGAGCTTTGTTCAGTTGGATAATGGTTATGCCGGTTATGTGGCTAATAAGTATGTCACTCTTACGGAGAAAAAGGAACTGGACAAGCCTAAATTTACCCTGACTGCGGCGGAGAAAAAGTGGCAGAATAAACCGGTCAACCTGGTTTGGGAAGCCGTATACAACCGACAGCCTGATGTGTCTTCGATTGGCAAGATGCCTGGAGTTAATGTGGTAAGCCCCACATGGTTCCATATTACAGATGGACAAGGCAACGTAAAAAGTAAAGGGGATAAAGCATACGTCAACTGGGCTCACCATTCCGGCATGGAAGTATGGGGCTTGATGGATAACAGCTTTGATCCGGATGTTACGAAAGAAGCCGTGGCCTCATATGAGACACGTACGCGTATTATAGAGCAGATGCTAGAGTATGCACAGACGTATCATTTGGACGGCATTAACATTGACTTTGAGAATGTCTATACAGACGATGGACCGAATATCACTCAATTTGTCCGCGAAATCAAAGCAATGGCGCGCATTCATGGTTTGATGCTCTCGGTTGATGTTACGCCGAAATCGAACAGTGAGATGTGGTCTGCTTTTCTGGATCGTCGCTCGTTAGGCTCTTTTGCCGATTATATTGTCGTTATGGCGTATGACGAGCACTGGGCTGCGAGTCCAAAGGCCGGTTCGGTTGCCTCGCTTCCTTGGACCGAGTCTTCTATGAGAAAGATCCTGGAAGAGGATGAAGTACCATCGAACAAATTGATTATGGCTGTGCCGCTATATACTCGAATCTGGACGGAAGAGACCAATGATCAAGGAGAAGTGAAAGTGTCCTCCAAAGCGGTAGGCATGAGCACCGTCGCAGACCTGATCAAGGAAAAGAAACTCAAACCTGTTCTGGATAAACAAAGCGGACAGAATTATGTGGAATATTCCGAGGATGGGGCCACTAAGAAAATCTGGATAGAAGATGCCGTTTCGCTTCAGGCACGTGTTGATTTGGTTGCTTCGTTGAAATTGGGTGGAGTAGCTGCATGGAATCGAAGCTTCGCCGATGCATCGGCATGGGAGACGCTAAAACAGGCAGGGTATTCGAAATAAACATGAAATAGCTCTCTTTGAACTTATATATTAATTAATTTAAAAGTGCTTCTGAAATTCAAAAAAAGGTCCGGTGAAGATACCGGGCCTTTTTTCTGTCTCTGGGCTTTGATGAAAAGAAAATCTAGCTGTTGGAACTCATGCCATGATCTGTGTCGGAAGGGGATGGAGGTGTGGAATGCGCTTTCAGTTGTGAACTGGTAGTATTGGCCTGATTAGGGTCCAGGGTAAGGATGGTGTGACAGAACATACAACGATCCGTCTTGCCGAGCATTTTGGTTAACTTGCCACATTCCGGACAGTCCACTTGTACTGCGCTTGTGGAAAGCATACCAGCCCAGAAATAAATGGCCAGACTAGCCATCATGGCTATCAGGCCGATGACGAGTCCCACAGCAGCAAATACTTTGCCTGCGTGTCCCCAGAACACAATTCCGGCCGTTCCCAGTACCATTAGGCCCATGCCTAGCATGGTAAGCAGTAGTCCCCAAGTGCGAAAAGCATTAATTTTTGCTGATTTAAAAATCATGAAAAATGCTCCTATCGTATGAGTAGTATCGGACCTGGATAAGAAGGAAACTTCAGCCTACATGTAGAATTACATTATAACTGACTTGGCGCTTATCTGCCATGAATTGTATGGAGGGAATCGTGGAACTAAAGAACCTTGCTTTTTTGTCCGAACAGTCGGAAGAGACAGGGGCAGTTGGGGCTATCGCTTATTCCCACCCGGGAGAGCGATTCCACGGCTCCCTAATCCAGGATTTTGAATTGCTCGTACTTGTTGTTCATAATACCGACCAGTTGATATCCAAGGTTGGACACTACAAATATGGTGATCTTCGTTATCAAATAATCTATGTCAGCCGTCATGAGCTGCAGAGCAGTGTAATCACGGGGGATAACAATAACATCATGCAGTGCCTAATTGAAGGTGAGATCATCTGGGAAGCGGATAACGCCTTGAGTGATTTGCGAGAGGAACTATCTGCTTTTGGAACCGAACTGCGTGAGCAAAAGCTGCTACATGAATTCGCCAGTTTTTTGAGAATGTATGTGGAAGCGAAACGTTACATTCAAGAAGGCCATGTTGTTGATGCCTATTACAATGTACTTGAGGCTCTGGGGAACTGGGCAAGAATTGTACTTATTGAACAGGGGATCTACCCAGATCATGCGGTCTGGACACATGTGCAGAGTTTGGATCGTGCTTTGTGGAAGCTCTATCAGGAGCTTACAGTAAGTTCAGAGACTCTGGAACAGAGAGTTGAGCTTGTGCTGCTTGCTTGTGAATTCTCAGTGATGTCCAAAATGAGCGATTGCTCTGGATTGCTTCTGCGTGTGCTTGGAAGTCGAAGAGAGCCGTGGAGTATGGATGAACTTGTCCATCATCCACAGTTGAGATTCGTACGGGAGGATTTGCCGCTTATCCTTCGTAAGCTGGTGTTTCGTTCTATAGTAAAAGAATCGGCAGGATGGCCATCCTTTATAGGAGGAGATGGGCGGGAAATCCGCTATTGGATTGAGGCGTAGTTACTCGTGAAGCCTGACGTTATATGGATTATAAAGTGGGAGGGGAAACCTTCCTTTTTTGTTTGTTTAATAATTTATAAAAAGAGGTTGACTCTTATTCAGGAAATATGATACATTATATTTCGTTCCTCAAACGAGCTTATCGTCAACAAATGATAAATTCTGCATAGGAATTAGTGAAGAACGAAAAGCTTCAAAAAAAGAAATTAAAAAAAGTTCTTGACGAAAACAAACGAAATGTGATACATTATTTAAGTCGCCGCCGAAAACACGGTTGAGACGAAAAAGAGTAACGCAAATCGAGTTTGATCTTTGAAAACTGAACAACGAGTGAGTAACGATCTTGCTTGCAAGATCGACGCTGAAAAATCGGTACAAGTCTTCGGACTGTATGATTTCAAAGCAAAATAAATGAGATTTTTAATCTCGTCAGTTTCAAAATGAGCTTATCGCTCTTTTCAATACTTTATTGGAGAGTTTGATCCTGGCTCAGGACGAACGCTGGCGGCATGCCTAATACATGCAAGTCGAGCGGACTATCAGAGAAGCTTGCTTCTCTGATAGTTAGCGGCGGACGGGTGAGTAACACGTAGGCAACCTGCCCTCAAGTTTGGGACAACTACCGGAAACGGTAGCTAATACCGAATAGTTGTTTTCTTCTCC
>NZ_FNRR01000008.1:0-269806 GCF_900107875.1 Paenibacillus sp. 276b
GCCGGCAGACTGGGCGAAACCAACGATTTTCTTGGACGCGCCTTGGCGCAAAATATCGTTTACGCGGCTTATCACAAGGCGCGTACCGTACATCAAATCGCGGAGGAGCTTGGAATGCCGCCGTCTTTGCTGGAAGGCGAAGTCCGGCACCTGGCCGATTACAATTTTCTCATCCAAACCTCTCCCGGCAAATATCAAAGCAATACCATCGTCTGGGACCTCTTCGAGTTGGCCGTAGCCGGTCATCAATTTTGGCAAGATTGCGCCGCCGAAGTGGCCGATGTTCATTTTGACGCGTTAATGGAAGTTCGCCGGCAAGTCGAGGATAGCGGAGTGTACGTTCCGGACGACGACTATAACTTCCTGCTCTGGACCTTGCTGCCCAAGAACGTCGAGGAGCAATCTTGGCGGAGCATGCCGGCGGGCGAAAACTTCGATGCGGTCGCACCAATGCGAAAGGACGGAGGTCAGTATATTGCCTATGCGGCGTTAAACCGGAGCCACAATGCCGATCCGGGTTTTGATTTGAGTAGTTACGTCACCTTCGGTCCATCGCTCCGCTACGTCGAAGACACTCCCTTATACTTGTGGCAATTCAATACGTACTGGAGCGACCGCCAGATGGATTGGCGTTTCCTGGAATACCGAAATGTCGAGATTTGTCATGCGTTCCAACAAGGGGAACTGCCCGACAACGAAGAGAACACCGAGCAATATTCGTTCCTGCTGGAGAAGGGGTACATCCGCAAGACGGAGGAGGGATACAAGTTCAATGCGGTTTGGATCGACTCTCCGCAAACGTTGGATCGGTTGAACAAGGCAATGCCGGATTTGTCCGCTCTGTATGCGCCTGCTGTCGGCAAGCTCTACGACAAAATGCTCAACCTGTTCCTGCAAAATCAGCCAAAGCATTTGGAGCCGCAGCTTGCTTACATGGTGAGAGGCAACACCGGCGGAGGCCGACTGGTCGCTTATATTTTGAAGCATTTGATCGATAACGGGAAGTTGAAACCGCCGTTGCCGCACCAGCAGAAGACTATTTCAACCTGGATGGGGCCGGTCAAGTAAGTCAATGCGGAAATGTATATGAAGAATGGCCGTTCCCGGGCGGTGGCCATTTTTACACTGTCTGTCCACTCTGTCTGTCCAACGAAGTGATTAGGACATTGCTATTTCACACGGCCCCCTCCTGAACGTATGGAAATGATTAAAAACTACCCGTTAGTTGAACAAAAGCAGCAGATCGAGTTGATCCGCTGCTTTCTTTGTAGCATTGAGCTATCGTTTCCCGTTAACGTAATGAAGGTAAATTAAATCGAACACAGGAAAAATCCTAGTCGTATATCTAGTATATTGCAACAATACTATTATAAAAAACAACCCCAATCGACTAAATATGACTGGGGTTGTTTTCAATTATACCTGCTACGCCCAGCTCGACTAATTCTATTTAGTATTGATACTCTGTTGGTGCTCCCGCTGGGAATGAACCACGAGCTGCTTCCCTTACCTGGACAACATCACCAGGTTGTATTTGAACTGCTTTATCTACATTTAATGCAATCCACACTACTCCACCATCCAGCGAGTATTCCAGCGTAGGTAGTGAAGTTAATAGCGCATTGTTACCCGTTAGAACAGAAACTTGAGATGTGAATGTAAAACTTTTGGCTGGACCTGCTGGAAGAATATCACTCGCCTTTTCCCGAAGAAGGATTGTTAGATCTCCTGGGAATTGCGGTGGATTCTCTTCATCATACGTAGTCCACGTTTCTCCATCGTTCGATGAATACTCCATTGCAGATGATATATTACCTGTATCGAATGTGTTTCCAGCATCGTTTATGCCAATATACATGTATACATTATCAACAAAGCTGACAAACTTCGTTTCCCCAGGTGGTACCTGATTAACTGGATCGGCTTTGACCCGAACTTTAACATAAACATCACCAGGAAAGACTGGAGGGTTGTCTTCATCATAAGAAATCCAATTTACCCCGTTATCAATGGTAAACTCCATGGACGAATCTGCACCAATCAATATATTTCTTGCATCGTCATTCGTTATAGATGGTGCGGCAGGAGCTAAAGGCAACGTATCTTTGATCGTTATACCAATTGTTGCTGTTTCAGACCCATCCTGTAGCAAAGCTCGTACAAGCAATTGGGAGACACCTGCAGGGATCACCGTTCCTTGTAGCAAGGTATACCGATTCCCATCATTTTTATCAACTGTAGTTAAGGACGATACTGGTTGTCCCCCATTGCCCCACAATAGTTCAAAACCAACAACAGAACTATTCTCTGCTCCAGGTATCCAAACAATTTCTCCTCCAATACGTCCGGCCGATGTATCCGTATCGACAAACGAAACGGAAATCGGAACCGTTGAAGATTGGTTATATGCCAACTCATAGGCAGATCGAATTTCTTCAATACTTGTAAACTTAGATTCTGGAAGTAAATTCCGATTATTTAAAACCGTCTGAGCAATCTTTGAGCGAGCAACTTGATGTAGATCGTTGTAACGATCTATATCAATAGTTAACGCATCTGCAGATCTTATCAGGTAGTATTCGATTTGTGCAGCATTTTGTGAACTGTTGAAGTTCCGGATTGCACTAGCTTCCGTGTTAGACGGAGCTGGATACTCTTGATTTACTGTACTGAGAATTTGTTGAACATCATTGAATGTCGTATACTGTCCTGCTTGTAGTGCCAATGCTTTCTGATATTGTAAGCCGTTAAATTCGATTAACCCCAGCTCTTGTTTTAGCGGAGACGGATACGCATCGAGGATATGCATGACCGCTTCACCTTTAGTAGGATCAACGGTATTGCCGGTTTCAATAGCTAGCTGCTTCGTAATAAGATTAACGACTTCCGGTCCAGAGTAACTTCCATGACCCCCAAAAGAAACGGAAGTCGGACTACCTGAAGGACTTGTGTACTTGATAGATAATGCATTTTTCACAAACTGCCAATCCAGTCGATACGATGTACCATCACCCAAAGTTACTGGATCAAAGTGTATCGTCATAATTGCCATATCTGGTATCGTTAAGTCCCATTCGAGTTTATCAATTTCAATGAAACCATAACCATAGTTACGAAGGTGGCCATCTTTAAATATGGCTGCAGGATCTGTCGTAGTCGTAGCTGGAGGCGTAAGCACACCATTGAACTGAATACTAATTTGACTTAGGTTTGTCGTGTCATACGGTAGAACTGTCACATCATTTGTACGATAATTGCTAATCGAATTTAAATAGATTGGGTATGGCGATTCTTCACTAGCATTTTTAAATACAACCCAGAGACCATATCCCTTTGATTTGTCTAATCCTTCGATTGTGAATGTCTTAAGCTCATTAGCTGTTACTGAAACCTCACCATGTGCATAAGAGAAATCACCAGGAAGAGTTCCACTTTTAATTTGTTCTAATGTAGGGCGCAAATTATCATCCAATTTGACAGCCATATAATAGACTTGTCCTGATTTCGTGGAGGTTAACATGGCATCCGCAGTGGTTTCCATTCGATTCTTATAGGTTTTCACAGTAAACGGATTCCCGATCGATGTACCAGGATTCGGGCTTGGAGTCGTTGGTGTAGTACCTGTACCAGGGTTTGTAGGGGTTACACTACCGCCACCGGTGTTTCCGGTGTTACTTCCACTAGTAGGTGCTGTACTACCTCCTCCAGTTGGAGCAGTGTAACTCGGATTCGATGATCCGTTTATCGTAGCAATCTGAGTTTTAACTCTATCAAAGTTCAAAATCACTTGTTCTGGAGAAACTCCTGCTGGTAGCACGATATGTTGAATAGTTACGTTAGGCGGGAAAGAAATCTTACTTGTTGTATCTTTGATGGTCACGGATCCTATCATTCCTGTACCTTGTAGCGCCACTGTCCCAGACCCATTAATCGTTACAGACTCAAGTTGGCCATTACCTGAAATAGATGTTTCTTCATTGCCCGTATTGATTTCTAAATTACGAACGTGTGCATACAATGAAGCATTTTGAACACCTTCTCCTATCGTTACACGCTCATAAGTGATAGAAGGATCGCCCCATAAACCAGAAAGCTTCGACTCAATGTTAACGTCCTGAACAACCGTTTTATTGATGGCTTCTACGCGAACCTCTTCTTTTGAGATGTTCATCCCTTGGAGTGACGATTGATCAAATACGACCGTATTATCGTCTCCACCTTTAACATAAGTTGTACCTTGAACTGTAATATTATCTGCGTAGAAATCATTATTCAGTTCTTTACCTATTTCGAAATCACCCTTAATGGTGATGTTCTTAATGGTTATGTAGTCAGCAGCAACCTTTACCTTACCCTCTACAACTGCATTACCTGCATCTAGTACTGTATTCCCTGAAAACTCTTCCTTACCCACGGCAGCAGCTTGTCCTGATGCTACAATTTCAAGGGCTAAAATCTTGGTAATTTGACCGTCTGCTGTTTCAACACGAATGCCCGCCTTTGTTAATGCAGCAACATTATTCTCTGAGAAGAAGGATTTTAAAGGATCTGAAACACGGTAAGAAGTGTTACCAATCGTGACACTACCATTTTCTATTTTCTCAATGGTTTGAAGATTCATATTGCTCTGCATCTCGTCCACTCTTAACAGAATAGCAGCTAGTTCTTGTCGAATGACTGGCATCTGAGGATGGAAGCTCCCATTGCTCCCCGTCATGATTCCAGAAGAAATCATGGAAGACACCGCATCTTTAGCCCAACTCGATATCTTTTGGTTATCTTTTAGAGCTGATAGGTCTTCGCTTGTTTCTACTTGTGTAGCCCGACTCAAGATCGTAGCCAACTCTTCTCGAGTGATAACATTTTTAGGACGGAACGTCCCTTGGCTCCCTTGCATCCATCCGACCTTCTTAACAGCCTCTATTGCACTAACACTCCATGAATTACTAGGGACATCAGAATACGATGATGCTACAGTGTCACTTAATTCAAGACCCATAACATTAGCAAGAGCTACCGCAGCTTCTTGACGAGTGACTTGCTGTAATGGATGGAAGTATCCTTCTCGATCCCCATTCACGAGCAGTTTTTGATGTGCTTCTTGAATGAGTGCTTGTGCCCATGGTGAAGCCTGTTCTAGATCTTTTAACGTTGCGTCTGAAGCATATGAGACATTTGAATGCATCGCTGTGCTCAGCGTAAGCGCTATTGTTGCAATAGCGGTGACTCCTAGTTTCCTCGAATTAGCCATAATTCCTCCTGTTTTATGAGTCTTATTCCCTATCTATAAAACTTTAGACCTAATAATCATAATATGTAACTTAGTTTATAACAATATATATTTTCCAAATTTATCACTTTGATTGTAGAATTTTGTCTTTTTTGAAACTGTAGGATACACAATGTATTGTGGACTTAACATCAGTCAGGGGACTCACGGCAACTTTATGCTTCCAATTTCGACTCATGGCAAACTTATGCTTCCAAATACATTTAAAAATCACGGAAACACCATAATTCTAAGCATTTTCTGACATACTTATGGGTAAATAGATGATCCTGATCCTTTATGGGTTAAGTCTCACACGCGGCATCGCATCATTCATTAGCGCAGCAAACAAATGAGGTATATCTCAGACTTTACAGAACGAAACCTGCAGTATCTGCATGCATAACAGTGAGTAATAAAACCCATACCATAAAAAAACTCAGAACGACGAATATTTCGCGTTCTGAGCTAATGTTTAATAAGTAACTCTTGAAATCCTGGATATCTTCCATAAAAGAAAGTTAGATCCTTGCAGTTGGGTAGGACTTACAACAATACAGGATATACAGATGTTTTGCCATTTTCATCCTCGTTCTACTCGCTTTTCTACTTCGTCAACCACTAATTACGGTTTTGTGCCTGTGGTGGATGTAGACCGTGTCTTCCTCGGTATTATCCGTCGCAAGGATATTATTAAGTATTATACGCGTAACATCTCTGACTAAGTTTTAATTAAATATATGGAGCCTACCGCTCGTCAATTTTGCTTTTTGGGGATCGTGCAGATATCCTCCAGCCAAAAAATGAGTAATGGAATAAGGGCAGGAAGGGTGAACAGAACTGCTTCTGTCTCCCTCCATAGTTTCCACGCAATTTGCAAACTCCTCATTGTTCAAATTTTATTTAACGATGATGCATAGTTCCCTTAAGTCTGATCTTATTTCTCTCCCGCTCAAAAATGATTGTATAATACATTGCTCATACGGGCGCTATGCACAGCCCTTTCTGTTTTGTTATTCGGAGAGACTCCCAACATTACAGGAGGAACAGAGAGGTTTTTCCATTTCTAACCTTCGGTCACTTCTTCAAGGACTAATTACAGCTTTGAGCTATTTTTTATATGTAGAAAAAAATAAACTCGACCGTGCCTTTAAGACACAGTCGAGTTTATTGGGAGTACAACTTGAGGCGTTTACTTTTTATTATCTTGTAAAGAATCTCCACAGCCCGCATTTCTGCTCAGTATGTTACTGGGCACTGATCATTTGCTACTTTATCTCCTGCTTATGGTGATGCTTGGAACTGGACTTCAAGCGCTGGTCTGCTGGCTGTCGTCGCGTGCTCCTTCGAAGCATAGCTGACATCTCCCTTGGAGCCTGCATTTACAGGCGATATGACAACCAAAGACAACTGCTTGTTACCTGTCAAGGATGCAATGACCTCGCTCGTAAGGTCCACTTTAACCGAGAAACCCGATGCAGGTGCGACAAAGGTTCCTAGCACTGTACTACCTGCGGGCCTATTATTCCACGTTAAGTCAGACTCTGCCCACGTATCGCTTTCAACGAGCAGCACCTGCTGATTGATGCCGGTTGTCCCCGTTCCAACCGAGGTTAGCCTTAGCTTGGCACTTTGGACTGGGTCCGAAAGTTGGGACAGGTCGAACTTGAGATAAGATTGGCGTGCATAGCCCAATCCGTCATTTTTGACCACGAGGCTCGTTTGGGAGCCGAAGTTCTGGGTCGCATAAGTGCCGTCGCGGACATAGGCATCAAAGGTCGGGTTTAGCACCGCTGCGAGCATAGGCGTTGCCGAGAGTTCATTCGACGACGGACTTTCTCCCGCGGCGTTATAAGCCTTCACGGTGAAGTAATAAATTTGACCAGGCGTAAGTCCTGTCACCGTCACCTCATTCTCCTGAGAGACGGCTGGAGCCTCGATCGTCTCAGTGTAGCTGCCTGATGCCTTACCGTAGCTTACTCGATAACCGGAGGCCCCTGGGCTGTGGGTCCATGACAACACAATATTAGATCCGGAAGGCTCGGTTTGAGTAAGAACCGGTGTTGCTGGGATGGTCGGATTCTCCATGGACAGTTTTACCGTCTGAGGGAAACCATAAGTGGCGCTTGTTCTTACCGTCAGCTTAATCGTTGGTGCAACCTGCGTTACTATAATGGACGGATCCAAGGCCAGCACACTGACAGCAGGCTTACGAATCTCGAGATTAATCTCGCCATTGTTCAGCTTCGTTGGGTCTGATACGCCGATGTGAAGCTCCCCATTGCTTTCCGTCAAGGTAACCGAAGCCTTCTTATCGCTTGACAATATAGGAGCACCATTCATCGAAACAGATTTCTGCTCATCCTTCCAGAAGTTCGCTCCTAGCACTGAATGCTCTGTGTCGTATACCGCATGCACGTCATCATTCTGAGCGAGAACCTGTACGGAAGGATTGGCTGCATAGCTGGCAGTCGAAGCTGCGCTTTGATTGGGAAGCAAAACATAAGCATAGGAACCGTCAGTAGGTGACTTTCCATGATCGAAGGCAAGGCTCAAGTATTTATCGGTAAAGGAAGTAGACGACCCGCCGGTATTCACCTGCTGCCAGCTTCCTGAGCGAGCTTCACGCTTCATGTTAAGGCTAGGCGCATTCGGGAAGTAGTACCCGATGTCAGCACCCGGCACAGCTCCAGCAAGGTGCGCCCAGTTCACACCATCAAGCTTCTGAGACCAGCCCGAGCTTGCAGGCTTCACAGCGCCATTCACTGTAAGCACATTGTCTCCTGCTTCATTAAGTCTGCGGTTCTCTACAATCGTCTCCACCTGAAGATTGTCCGTGCTCTTGATACCTGTGCCAAGTGCTGTGATGCGATTGCCAAACAGGAACCAGGACTTCTTCCCTTGCAGAGTGCTGCCTGTATTCTGAATATTCGAGAATTGCATGCCGACAGAACCATAATTCTGATCAATTGTGGAGCCGCCAACCCAGCTCATCGGGTTCATATAGCTCTTCCAGGCAACCGGCGTGCCGCTTCCCGAGCCATCCGTCGTTGTTCCAGGCAAACGGTGCATATCTGCTGTTGCCCAGTAGTTACCTCCAAACTGCTCAAGATCGTTGTTATAAAGCGTGGTCATACCGACGCCTGTATGCCAACCCTTAATATTTTCCCCGTTGCCGTATTCAAAGGACGAGATGCGCGGAGAGAACATACTGATACCGAATCCAAACGAGTCTCCATAATGGGCGACCCGGTCCATGCTAGGGAAAGCATAATGTCCGGTTAGGTCTCCACGCGGTGTGATGGAAGCATCATTCATGAGGTTCTTGCCCAATATCATCTCAAACATGCCTGCTCCGGTAAAATAATTCGCGAATGTCGTATCCGTGAAAAGCCATTCTTTCACCATCCGTTTAATATGCAGCGCCTCTGCAGCTGGCGCACCTTCGGACAAGCGCAAGATAGCAAGCACAATGCCGCGTCCTGACGTATGGTCGTTCGTATCCTGACGCGATATACCGCGGCCACGCAAATTATCCATGATCGCCCCTTTATATATCAAAGGCTCAAAGCCTTCTCGCACCCAACGTAACACATTCATAGCGTTCTGGTCCGTAATGTTCCAGGAGGAATCCTTCAGCACATAGAACATATCCGCAATTCGCCCAATGAGAACAGCTCCGTAGCCGCCTGTATAAGCGATGTTGGTATGCTGGATGAAAGATCCATCCTCATAGAAGCCATCCCCTGTTCTAACATATAAAAATGCAGGTCCCATTGCATCTCGGCCTTGCGTAATCTTGGCGCTTGACTGTCCGATTATCCCTCGCAAAGCTACAACGAAGGACTTGTCGAGGAGATTGGCTCCCGTCTCGGTTACACTATTGATCGTCCGTTTGCTTGGATTCGGAATAAAGCGGTCAATGGCTCTCATATATTGATCAATCTGACTTTGAGTTAAATGATCGTACATCAACACAAGGGTATCATTCACAAGCTGAGGCGTTCCAATTTCCCAATCCCACCAGTTGCCTGTTTCTGTCTTGTTCTCGTTGTATCGGTTCGTATACGCCCAATCCAACGCACTAATGATATCTTGTTTTAATTGTTCGTTAAGGTATAAGGCAGATCCACGCGTCGCATAAACGAGGGCCATCTGCTTCAGGCGAGAAAAATGAGTGGAAACTTGGTCCGAAGTGGTGGTGCTTTGAAGGTCGTTCCAGAGGTATGTGCGTCCTGGCTGCTTGTTCATCGTATTCCAGAAACCGGTTGAATCGGGATTGCTGACCGAACGACTCTTCGCTGCAAGGTTGGCCGCAATGTCCAGATCAAGCGGATCATAGGCATCTCCTCCAGTCAGGTAGGTGTGCCACTTCGCTCGTAACACATCATATTCCGTCATGTCCAAGGCTGCTTCCGCACTCGACATTAGAGGTAGCATTACAGAAAAGGCAAGCAGCGTAGCCATCAAACGTACGACAAGTTTATTCGAGAATGGAATCGCTTTTGATTCTGGATAGAACGTTCTGTCACGCATCCTATTCCTCCTCATTATGACAATTCAAATGGTCAAAAAGTCGTCTCTATATTATCTTTCGAAGCCTGGATGATTCTACTATCGGACACCTCCTGTATGCTGTTTTCCCACATGAAAGGTGATTGATGCGAAGGTTCAATACTCTTTGCCGCACGCTCCTTGTCAGTAGGCTCTGGCACTGTTCGATTACAGTGATCGTAAGACAAACTTAGTATATGATGAGTGGAGTAATTTCTGAATATATTCCACCAAAATTTCCAATATTTTTTCACTCATATCTTATTCTCTCTGTCGTTTGTCTTGCGCCGTAGTCAGCGGATCGGGCAGCAGACTCGCCAACTGGGATGTCCGAAAATACAATAATGGACAGCTCTTCAGGTACTCTCTTGTCCCAACTTCTCAGCTTGCTCTCTACTAATCTGAATTATTTGAGTCATCTATTTATTCTCCTTCCGGCAGATTGATTACAGCAAAATGAGTTACAGACACGGCCCCATCTATAGGACTGTTGTCTCTTATAGACCAAGTCATATCATAAATTCGAGTCATAATCGCGGCATCAACTTCTTTCCCGTTGCTAACCAGGTATTCACCGTTCGCAGGGGGATTGTTAGGGTCATACCTTTGCCAAGGAATCTTCAAATTATTGAATGTAACAGTCACCAGGTACAACCGGTAGATTAGCTCATCTCGTGGCAGTTCCTTTACTGTTTCAATGAAATCTATAATCGCTTCCTCAATCTTTAGATTAGTTCCTTCCTGATCAGCTAATAACACACGTTCAAATGGTATTTTATACAGTTGAACTTCATAACTTAATTTGGCATAAGTACCAAAAAGTAACTTCTCAATGCTATATAGTAGCACCCTTTTAAGAAACGGAAATTCAACTTCATTGATTGCATCAACGGTGTCTCCTGGAACCGGGTATTTTCTATTTATGTTGATTAGACAAAGTTGTCCTGCAATCTCGTCTAGAGTCATATGTTGGACTGTTTCTTTGAAAAAATGTAATATATGCAGCTTCAGCTCTCTGCCGGGGAGTTGCCGTTAACAAATTCGCTACTGTACTCCACTTGTACTTTTCAGCCGCCCAACCGCTCACAATTTCTCCTAGTGATCTCACATACAAGTCAGGATTTATTTTGATTGCCCTTTCTTGAATCTCCATCGAAGCTGCTGGTTCGTATGAATAGCAAGGTTCATCGTATTTCTCCAAGTTCTCGTAATCGGTCAACTGAGCCAAAGCCTGGTTAAGTAGTTGATCAGTCATCTTATTTACTTTTATCACGTTTCTTCCTCCCCTATTTCATAGCGTGAAAAATCAATTCCCCTTAAGTTTAAGTCCCTGAGAATCCAACGACGCTGTACCTCAGTTATACGATCAAGGTTAGTGAATAGCCACATCACCTGTTGCTCAGTGGGCTCGTCATGTCCATATGCATGGCATCCTGAATTACCTTGTTTATCAACCCAGGGAACGCATCCGAACTTAATAAAGTTAGGAACATTATTAGAATCTCCATCGAACAGGTTCACTTCGTACTGCTTTACAAGTGTTGAGGCCAGATCATTATGCTTCATATAAGCACACTCATAAAACACTCCGTCTGGTGCAAGAAAACCAGATAACCCTTTATATTGAACGGACTGATGCATGATATACCTCCTATGTACGTGAGATCAATTAACCTAAATCTTCGTCCTCATAATTCTCATCTTCGACTAATATCGGATTCCATTCAGCTCCACAACTTGTACCATACCAAATCATCACCTAGCTTCGCATGGAACCCGGTGTCACAATAGCGACATTCTAGATGTTTACTCATAATAGTCTCTCCATTTTAGTTACTTGTGACGATCGTCAGAGTATAGAATGATATCCTTAGGTAAATGAAGTGTTACATCATGGTATTTGTTGTATTGACTCATTCCTTCTTCTCTAAATTGAACATATTTAGCCTCTAATGTACCTATATTGTTAGTTGCATCAAACACAACATTATCTGTTATAACCTTTCGAACAAGGTTGTCTGTTTTGAGTACCACCGTGTATTTCCCTTCCTCACCGTGTACTTCTGATATCTGCCATTTCTCTTTTGGAAGAGTGTCGACATATTTGTGATAATCCACTTCCCAGGGTGCTACTTTTTGCTTCCACTCACCATCGTAATAGTTTGCGGAGACCATAAGTGCTAAAATACAGATTATTAGTCCTCCTCCCATTCCCAAAGTAACCCCCCCGTCAATGATTGCAGCAAAAACAATGGATGAAATTATCAGCATAACAATAGCAATCCCAAAAATAAAAAGGGACTCCATAAACATGTCTCGTTCTGGAAAATTGGTAATTAACTCTTCTTTGGTCACAACTGAGTACCTCCTTGTGAGTCAAAATGACTCCACATCATAATCTGTATTTTTCGCTTGTTGAACTTGAGACAAATGGTTTCAAAAAAAATGAGGAGCCGCTAAGCCCCTCTCATTAAAGTTTCCTTTACTCAAGCTCACCAGTTAGAATCCTGGCATAAGGCGAATCAGAAGGAATCATAATTACAGGTTCACCTTGGAGAGATGTTGTATAAGACTGTAACGTCCGATACAACTCATAGAAAGCAGGATCTTTGCTATATGCTTGGTTATAAATTTTTGCGGCTTGCTCCTCTCCATCCGCAATGATCTCTTTAGCAGCCAAGTTACCATTAGACTCAATAACTCTAGCTTGCCGATCAGCCTGAGAAGTTTTATTACGAGCTTCTTCATCTCCTTCAGACAAATAATTTGCGGCTATTGAATCCCGTTCTGATATCATTCTTTTAAACACGCTGTTCTTGTTCTCTTCGGGCAGATCAGTTGATTTGATTTTAATGTCGACAATTGCTACACCATAATCCTTCTCCATTAAACGTCGTACTTCATTTGTTATACTTACGTTCAAATCGGTACGAGCACTCCCTTTTTCATTTTTAGAGAAACTCTTCTTTTCGGTATCCGTGAATTTTTCATTAGCATTAATAATTTCACCATACTCAGACTCTGACAATTTTCGTCGAACGGTATTGTATACAGCTGCATCAATTCGTTCTTCAGCGGATTTAACATTCTGAACGCTTTTTACAAACCTAGTTACATCAGTAATACGCCAAACCGTATAGTTATCAACCATCATTGGTTTCTTATCCTTGGTCAGAATAGAGGTTGATTTACTCGTGTACAATTTTTGTTCTTTAGGTAGGTAAGAAACCTTATCCAGTAATGGGATTTTAACATTTAATCCAGCATTATCTTTTACACTAATTATCTCGCCAAATCGGGTTATAACAGCATATTCGTTCTCTTTTACTTTAAAAGTAAATAAGAGATAAACCATACACAGTAAAACTAAAGCTATTAATAAATACTTGTACATCTTGGGAATTTTGATATTCCCCAGTTCACTCAGGAAATCTTCCATTTTGGATACCTCATTTATTTAAGAATGTGTTTGTTATTAGCTTTTAAGGTTGATTATCGGTTACCTCATTTCCAAGCTCTACAGGATGTTGACCAGCATATGGATTATGAATATTCATATGAATACTTTCATAGTTACATAGCTCCCTTATAGTTGGAAATTGTAATTTTACTATTCAATCAAGAATTCGAAACCCTTATTTTTTCATGAGATCATTAAGAGTTAGGTAATTTACAGTATTGCCTTTACTATCGACAATGAATATTTTAGATTTCGGATATACTTTCTCAATCGTTTCGAGAATCAACCTTTTCTTAGTAATGCCTGGATTCTTTACATATTCGCTATAAATGGCATTGAACTCTTGTACCTCACCCTTGGCATCATTTATCCGTTCTGTCTTCTGGCTCAGAGCTTCTTCTTCAGCTGCGTTAGCGGCAGCCCGTGCCTTCGGAATAACTTGGTTTCGATGTTTCTCTGCAGCATTGATCTTGGTAATCTTCTCTTCTCTGGCGTCCGTTACAGCCATGAAAGCCTTAGATACTTCTCCCTCCGGAGGTTCAATGTCTTGAAATTTCACATCTAAGATATGTATACCGGTGTTGTACAAATCGTTAGAAGCTATCAACAGATCTTTAACCTCCGCCTGGATCTCAGTCTTTCCTTCAGTTATGACGTAGTCCAGGTTCTTACTACCGATTACAGTTCTAATAGAGGCAACTGTTGCATTACCTAAGAAATTTTCAGGACTGTCAGTGTTATAAAGATAATTTCTGACATTCGAAATATTGTATTCCACAATTGCATCTGCCCAAACAATATTTTCATCACCAGTAATCATTAATGCTTCGTTGCCAACAGTACTTACTTTGTCACCATCTTGCCTGAAGCCAATCTCAATACGATGTGTTTTATTGGCATCTACTTTTTCAACTTTTTGAACCGGCCAAGGCCATTTGAAGTGCAATCCCTGAGTGTTCTCATCAGTTACCTTCCCGAAGGTTGTTACCAGTGCTACTTCCTTCTCCTGTACTGTATAAGTCGAGTTAAAACCCAAAATAAGAACCAAAGTACCGATAATGGCTATAGGTACCCATGATATTTTTTGTTTTGTTGACATATGTGTCCCACCTATTCTTTTTAAAATTGCATTGCACTTTGATAAGAAATTTCTCCAGATTGATCCAAGCTTACGTTAATCACTTCTGTTACTTCCCAAGATTTGAGGTCATCCTCATCTTTGCACTCTACTGTAACGATGAGATCAATTTTCGCAGAAACATACCGTTCCAGAAATTTACTTTCTGCATAATTTAGTTCTACTGATTTGTTCGACAAGAGCCTGCTTAACTTATGGATAGCGTTCTCAGGACTTTTTGCGACAAATGTGCTCATGGTACCTTTAAGCCCTTCAGATATTACATCAAAATAGGGTGCGATCTCTCTTCCTCTGAGTTCAGAAACAAAAAGGTAGGAAGATCGAATTGATAGAGCTGTTTCCATTAAAGATTTCTTCATCTCGCTGTTAGTTGCAGTGTAAACGACATTAAGTGAACCTGGGTTGAACGGAGCCGGTCTATGGTCCTCAATAACGACTGACTTTAAACTTGTATTTGCGTTATATTCCGCTAAGGAATACAACAGTTCCATCTTCCCTTCAACATTGCGTGGACCGATAATTAATATACTTTGTTTCTCGTCTACCGCTTTACACAGAAAATCGTTGATTGAAGCAGTTATATTTCCCGCTGCAACAAGCTGAGTCATAATATTTGATTGGTTATTCATATTTATCCTCGCTTTGTATCAAAATGGGTGTATCTGATCCGCTGATGAGATGAACAATTTTATTTATGTATCTTTCAGCTCAATACCGTAAGAAAGGTAACCGCCTCTATGGTCATCATCTAAGTGATCAATACCGATATAACGTTTTGAACCATTGAAATTAATTATTTCAGTGCCTTCCGGAATAACGGACAATATGTATAAAGGTATCAACATCATGGATGCACCATTATCTGCTCTCCTAAAAGTAAACCCCAAATTCTCTAATTCACTACGAGTAGACAATTCAAAATTGATTTGCTTAGCTTTAATATCCGATAGTAATTGCTTCATTGATTCAGCAATTTCTCTTCGATGAAATTCTAAACTCTTGAATTCATTTCTATTCGCTATAGCCGTGGTGTTAATAACATGAAATACTTTCTTCAGAATTGAAAATTCACTCACAGTGGTCCCTCCATTACATGTTCCGTTTTCTAGAGATTTGTTTACGTTCACTCATATCAACTACTGTCCCTGCCATGCTCTGTGCAAGCAAAGAGGCGAAGGTTGTATCCACGCTTTGCTCAGAATTGGGGACTTTCTTCGGATGAATAGGTGGTTTCATCGTTACCAATGGAAAGATCTCGATTCTCATGAGTCAAAGGTACACTCCTTTCATTTAATGGTATGGTAAGATAGTCTTTTTATATTTCCAATCTCTTGGACTGCATGGAGCAATATCAAAATCAATGAGATTTACATTCATTACAGATCTTCGATCTAAATCATAGACCAAAAGGTTCTGATCGATCAAAGTAACTATAAACCCATATGACCATATTCCTTCTAGATCTCCTGTTGTCCGTTTCTTTACCGACATCAACTTCTTCTCATTGATCCAATTATTAACGCTACTGAGAGTAATCTCATCCATCTCCTATGCTGATCCTCATTTCTTGTAATTCAATAATGTAATCAACGAACTACATAATTGTACACCATGATTTACATTTTGTGAAGAAGCTGATAAATAAATAATAAATAATTATTATTTAATGTTGTACGCTACCAATTAGATGAATAGCTTTTTCAATGGCTCCAGTCGCCCCCCTACCATCATGAAACCCAAGTGCCTTATTATATTCTCTGGCAAGATCCCTTACCGCCCACATCGAGGCATGTTGTAATGCACCTTTTAAAATGATGATTACGTCACTGTTTCGGATAATAGGAGTAAACTCTTTTTCTAGTGCTTTTTTACATTTGCCATCGTGATGTGTTACAACTAAACCATTTTTTTCCTATTTTCATAAAAGTATCTTTTTGAGTACCACCGATTATAGCCAGCTTCATAAGTAAAAACCTCCGAGAAAAATTTGATAGACAAATCATACCCTGGTCTTTAAATATGACAAGCTTCAGATCTCTATCGTGCTATTACTCACTTTCAGGGTAAGATCTCTGGTGGATAATTCAAAACAAACAGAAAAAGCTCAGAGCGCCGAATACAACAGCGCTCTGAGCTTTTGTTAATGAGGATGAGGAGACCTCTATCTTGGATATTTATCATATAAGGTTTGTCTGAATTCATCATTTTCAATCAAGGAGAATTGATGAATGACAGTTCCCTCTTCACCCCAGATTATCATGGTCCAATCACTCTTAACTTCAATAGTACAACCTTCATACTGTTTCAATGATTCGATGTAAAATGTGACGTTGTTGTATTGAATGCTTTCTTCTGTTAAGTCTACATCTTCACAATCCAGTATATCAATTCCAAACAAACTGACTGCAGCTTCGCTCATAAAAAATCCTCCAAGTGTATATTATGTATAATTAGCTAATCATCGTAAAGAAGACTTTACTACTTCAATTTACTTTAGCATATTTATTTGAATGAACAAACTATGATTAGTTTAAAAGGATCAATCACATTTATCTTTAGACTATCATAAGACCCGCATACGATGATGTTATCCTTGAATCCATCAATATGATGTTTACAGCGGTAATTTTGTGTAGCTAATCGGACTAGCTTCTGGTCGAACTTGACCTTAAGGAAGAATCTTCTGAATTAACACTGTGGGTTATTCAAATTGAGTATTTACACAAAAAGAGCCCTACTTACCTTAAGAAAGGCAAAAAGGACTTTTTTTGTTTAGAAAGTACCAGATTGTATAATACTACTGCCTATTCAACAAATCCTCCCCATTTACCAGTCCATGAAAAATTTAATGTTCCTTTATGGGAAGTATTATCAATATTCGTTACTGATATAATGTAGGAATCTGAGCCTACGAGATTAGAGAATTTACCGGATGGGTTCGCTTTATTCAAAACCTTTGTAACAAAGTTTCCGGTATTACCATTATATAGGGTTACCTTTAAATTCCAACTTGAATCAGTAATATTATTTATACTAAATTCAACTGATCCTTTTGGATCAACATTTAAATATGTCAAAACGTCTACAGCTGAACCATTTTGAGCTAAATTGAAATTTTTAGAAGATACTTCAGCAAAGGCAGGTATTGCAAAAGAAAACACCATTAAAATAGATAGTACAGTCATGAATAATTTCTTTTTCATAGATATTCCTCCCGTGATTAATATTTAGTTTTAAAAATGCGTTTCAGTGCCTTGCCACTTCCCCTGAAGTTCAATTCCCCTAAAACATCCATAATCAAATTAAGTAATTAAAACCACCTTCTTACTTTTAATGTCATATTATTCAAGTAAATGATATATCAAGTTACGAATTTTTACAATATTATCAAATAAAAAGACTCCACCTGCTAAATGCAATTGGAGTCTCGTGAGGATACATTTGTAATAAATAGTAAAGCAATAGTAGGAACACAACAAGCAAATTTTCAATATAGTTCAATTCCTACACCCCAGTTCTAAATTATTCTAAGTATCTATATAATCTTCGTTATCTACGAAATCAATCTCAATATCATCTGGATCAAATTTTGTACATAGCTCCGTAAACAACTGTTGTATATTCATCGGATTTGATACCCCTTCGTTTTGACGATACAAATAGCATGCATCTCCCTTTTTCTGCATAACCCAATTGGACAATTCTGGATTTTTGACTCTAAAAAGAATTGGTTCTTCAGTTAAACTTAAAGTCATCGTCGTATATTCAAACCGTGTATACTTCTCATATCCATAAACCTCTATAATGGCATTTCTTTGGCCAATACCATTTAAGAAACTAAGAGCTAACTCTCTGGTAGCTTTCTTCAAATGAGAAATGGAGTTTTTATACTCTTCTTTTGTTGAGGTTTTAGAGTACCTTAACAAGATGTCAGTGACAGTATATTCTATTGTTTTATCTTTAATCCGATATGAAAAGTTAGTTGCGAGGGGAATTCCTTTCCTGATAACGAACTTTGTTAGAGCATCCATAGCAAATCTCCTTAAAATGTATTTCGTGATTTACATAAACTTATCATGCTGAATACCGTTCGTCTATAACTTTCATATTAACGCTTGTTTGTTCCAATCGTCCTATCTCGAAAGAAATGTGGTCAAAAATAGCAACAATAAATTCGCGATTTGACGGTCTCTTCACGATATTTGAAAAGTAGAGTTGGTATTTCTCGGTTGTTGCTCGGTTCATATTACTCCAGCTTGCCTCGATGGCATGCCTAATCGTTCTTTCTACGCAGCTAGGGGTGGTTTTGAATTGTTCAGCGATCAATGGGTACAACACATTGGTGAAGTTTTTAGTAGTCTTTGGATCTCTATTCATCTCCTGGAGTGCTTCAACTATGTACCGGTATCCTTTAAGATGTTTGGCTATACCTAGCTCGTGAAGTATGTTCCTTAACTCACTCTCAAAGGGGGGCTGGGTCTGTGGATCTTTATCTGCCTTGAGATCAATCGCCATCACACTTTTTTTAACCGGTGCGGATGTACATCCCACAGAATGAACATCACCCTCAGGTGTAATCTTAAAGATCTGGAACTGACTATCTGACAATTTTGTGAGCTCCTCATTGTTTGCAAGTATGGAAACTAAGGTCCTCAGGTCATGAATAGATATATCTTGGAGTTCCTCCATCTGAACAATAAATTTTTGCATTGAACAATTCCCATCAACCCATACCAATAAATATTTGACTAATTCCATGTTAAAAACTCCTCTACATTTATATTTAGAGCTATTTGTATTCTTATAAAATAGAAAAAACGTGCTCTAATGAGCACGTCTTCAGGTCGGTACATGTAATTCTTTCAATAAGGCTTCAGCAAAATTGATAATATCTTCTTGCTGTTCATCCGTGGCATTTTCCATTACTGCTATACATGCAGGCTGCAGATCTAATAAGAAAAGGATATGTATTCCGATTGCCCGTGCTACTGCCATATACTTCTCAGTTTCATCCAAACATTCTTGCAGATAAATACTTCTGTAGCCTTTACATACGGCTGCAATCCCCAGGACAACTCCCTTAGGCAAATCGATTGGATCTTGCATAATCTGAATTCCTTCACCTGTGGCAATGCTATACAAGTCACCTGATTTATATTGGTTGACCAACGCCAACGCTTTATCTTGTACATATGATGCTGTCATAATATCCCGCTCCCCCATGATCAATGTGGCTTTATATATAGTACCAAAGAATCTTGTGAATGATGATTAAAGTCGAAAACGCATGAAATACCTCTTTGCCACAAGGACTATTTTACCAAATTCGGGTACACTATTAAACATATTCCCGTCCAGATAAACACCTATTCGTCAGGATAAAACCCCTTCTATCCAGACGGAACTAGAAATAATATGGTATTTGTACATATAAAAAGCCTTATAGAATGCAGTGTTACCAAATTTTTATCTTTCCACTTTTCTGCATACCAAAAAAAGATAGACAAAAAAAAGAACCTACCACAATAAATAGGCACTTAGAACTCCGTATTTAATATTACTCATTCTCTCTTAAATCTAACATAACAGAAAAAACTGTCTTGTCTTCCGTTGATCTACAACTAAATTCTCCATTGTAATTTTTCACAATATTTTTTATTATGGCCAAACCAGAACCCCGTTCAACTTGGTGTGATGAATTTTTAGGAAGTTTCGTTGAAAATCCGCGTTCGAAAATTTTGTCTTTGATTTCATCATCAATCTTGGGGCCATTGTTGGTTACTACAATCTCATAATAAAATTGATATTTCTTAGTTAACGCTACGTGTACCTGACGACTTCCTTCAGGGCGAGCCACTACTGCATCCATTGCATTATCAATTAGATTGGACAAAATTTTAATCAAATCAGTTTGCTTGACTAAGTCAAACATATCATTATCAATATCTACATCAAAATCAGTCTTGTTTGTCTTGGCTACTTTTGCCTTTGTTCTTATTAAGGTTCCTACTTGAGGATTTTTTGTCTGAATGAAAAGGTCTATTTCCTTCAGTTCCTTATACATTTCTTCCATATAGGATCGAGCTTCACCGTATTTTTCGTTTAGAATCAGACCATGTAAGACATTAACATGGTTTCTCATATCATGCCTGGATGAATCAATGGAAATCATCAGTGATTCAAAGTTTTCCAGATAGACTTGCACCGTGCTTCTGACATCTTCTGCAGCAGCTTCATTAAGTTTATCAATCATCGTTTTCATCCGGATCGTCATATCATCAATTATTTCACCCAAAGAGTCTAATTCGTTGCCCTCTTTAATGTAGACACGTCCTGTAAAATCTCCTTCTGCTACATTGGAAAGATGGTCTTCCAACCGCTTTATAGGTTTCAATCTCATTTGAATAAGAATATATACATAAAAACTAACAGCAATAATCACTAGCAAGTTTGAAATTAAAGACAGCCAAGTAACAATTTTGGTCAGATCTTTTTTACTATGATCATTGAAAATTACGATTGCTGCTTGATCATCATTTATTGGAAGGTACGCTTTGGTCCATTCATTTTCTCCAACCTTAAAAGGTACCGTAATACTCTTTTTATATTTCAACAAGGCTATTAGATAATCTTCATCCGATTTCTCTGCAAATGTATATCTACCATAGACTGTCGTATGATTATTTTTATTTTCTTCACTGGATGAATTACTTTCGTTCTGACTATTTATAAAATCATGAATATCAATCACGGCAGCTTCTTCAATACTTTGGCTACTCCCGAAAATGTCTTCGATCATTTTATTTGAATTTGTGGAGTTATTGGCCTGGTAAGACTCTATCCCAGACACCACACTAATTAAGTATACTTTCAACTTTTTATCGTAAGCTACACTAGACTTCACGTATTCTCCATCGGAAAGCTGCGTATATGCACTAATCCAAACGTTATTAACAAATTGCCCATCTGTCAGTCCCTTATTTTGTATTTTTGAGTAGAATTCAGAATCAGTTAATTCGGGATTAATTGAAATCAGGTCCTGCCATCGCTTTAAGTTAACAGAATGTGCAAGGAACGGTCTGTCACCGTCATTTTTTATAATATACATTCCGTTTAAAGAATAGTTAAACGCTAATTCAGTTAAGGTAGTATTATTCATAACAAAGTTCTTGCGATTAAAGTCATTAAATAGACTATTACTGATCGTCTCTAATTGACTGTCCAGTTCATCTTCTAGGTCCCTGTTCGAAGTCTCACTAATATTGGTCGCTAGACCTCCTACATTAGCTATCCAATCCAGAGTCTCTTTCATGTGGGCATCAACGGATCTATTCAAAAACGTAATCATTGAAATCGTATTTAAAATACAAATGACGAAGATAATAATCACGATCGGGGTAATAATCTGGCGATCTAACCTTTGTGGCGTTTGAAGGTTTGGTAGCATATTGACCTCACATTCGATTCTACTTATCCTGTTTGGGCATGAGTCCAAGCAGCAAGCAAATCTTTGAATGTTTCTTCTTCCTGCACTTCAAGTTTAATATCACTTCCCTTAAACGTAATATGCTCCTTATTTATATCCTTCACTGACTTTAAGTTGATAATGGTATGCCTATTTAATCGGTAGAAGTTATGTGGAAGCAAGAAAGGATCGTACACCTTCAAGGTAATGATTGAAACGAATTCGCTATCACGAGTCCTAACAAAATTACGCTTATTTCCTTTGTCCGCTTGAATATAAACCACTTCAGACAATGGGAGTTGAATGATGGATTTAGTATCGTATACTGGTACCATGACCCCACCATCCTGAATATATTGGTTATAATTCAAATGCTGCTCCAATTTCGTGATCGCTTTCACCATACGATCAAACGTGTATGGCTTACTTACAACGTCAATCACTCCCACGTCATAGGTCACAGGAGCCTCTGGATTAGCGCCTGTGACCAATATGGCTGGCAACTCCACTCCACGATATGGAAGACGAATATATGTATCTAAACCTGATCCGCCCTCTCCAAGCTCAACATCTAGAATTAGTGCATCGATCTCCCCTTGCAATTCTACTGATCGACTCAACAAACCTTGGCTGTCTCTAACTACGTCTACTACTTCCACATTTTTGATCCCTTCTAAATGTTGTATCAAAATATTAGATTGTTGTTCAATGTCTTCTGCTATCAACACTCTAATTTTTGCTGTCATAATCCATCTCCTTATCTGAACATGAACGTTTTTCTAATTTCATGTACATAGAATTCTAATTTATGTACATAGTTTATCACCATTCGTACTATCGTACCAAACTCTTTATAGGAGATTTGTCTGAATAAGTTAGAAAAATAAAGAAACACTCCTGATTAAAGAGTGTTTCTTCGTTGTTTTATGCCCTATTAGGTGATTGTAATAATCAGTTCGGCCAATTCATAGTATCCTCAGAAAAGTTTACCCAGTCAGCGAACCGATTAAGTGTTTCCACTGAATTTAACCATGGAATAGTAGGCCCAGATGGGAAAAGCTCAGATGGGAACGGATCTTCAGGCATGATTTGTCTGACATAGAAGTCGTCCATTAAGTTTCCTATTACTGTGTATTGAATATTGATACATTGTGTTAGGTTATTAACTCCGGATGCATATAGATCTACACCAATGTTATAGGTCCCATCAGGCATAGCAAGTGACGCATAGTACGCATGGCCGCCTGGATAGTAATAGTTGTCCTGTTCGGGATTTCTCGATCCAGGATTTCCTCCCTCATTATAAATGACCTCGTCACCATGCTTAGCTACCCAAGCGAGTGGTATTCCCCATTGAACCTGATTCGTAGAGGAAGATAATTTAACTAACTCAATATCCTCGATCGTACCATCTGCTTTAGGGAAATGAGCTACTGCCCGGTATATGTTACCCGTTTTACCACGGTCCTCTGTGTACTTGGAGTCAATGACAAAATTGAATCCCTGTCCCGCTTTAATGGTCGTACTGTTACTCCGGACAAGCGGTACATCGGTTCCATTGATTTCATCTGCATTTTCTTGAACAAATGTTCCAGATAAAGCTTTATTGAAATTGGAGTTGAAATATTCATAATAATAACCTGTTTCATATCGTGCACAATACGAGTATGAGTTACCGTTACTGTCGTATCCTGTTCCATACCTCGCACAATATTCATAAGTGCCTGAAATGTCGGAGGTATGATTCGTTACTTTGCACGTACCCGTTGGTAGCCCGACCGTATATGGTGAATCCTGCACTTAGTTGATTATCCTGATACGTTTTTTCGCCTTGTGATGGCGGTAGATTGATGGTAGCGACCAAGTTATAGTTCCCTAAATCTTGTCCACCCGTATTCCAGCTCATCATGAGGGTTTTGTTCTCTCCTGGTTTAGAGAAAGTGACTTGCTGCGTACCAACAAGTGTATCCTTGCCACTTGCATCAACGAGGAAGAGTTTCACAGCAAGAGTCTTAGCCTCCATCGGATCACCGGGAAGATTCTCACGGCCAACCTCCACGCGAGTGGTCACATTTTGGCTCTGAGTAGCTGTACCGGAGCTTACACTCTTAACAAAGAGATTCAGTGTCTTCTCCTTCAAGTCGTATACTTTTTCAATCTTGTTATCTACCCACGGATCTAGGCCACCCTCTCGATATTCATTGGAAGGTCGATTGTGGCCACTATTTATTTCTGCTTTGATCGTGAGCTTGTCACCCTGTGGAACACTCGTAACTTTCAAATCGGTTATCCATTTCTTCTCCCGTGGTGCAAGGGTAATGGAGCTAATTCGTTCTTTGGCCACCCCGTTAATAGACCAATCTAAATACGTGTTCGTGATTGTTTCCGTATAGCTTTCGTTTTCAACGAGTACCTGGAACCTTGCAATCTGTCCCGCTTGCGGCTTTGATGGCGTTACGCGGATCTCAGTCGCTCGTAAGTTCACTGAACCGGTACCTACTTTATATTGGGCCCTATTGTTTTCCCAATCCGACTCATTCGGTGGATTATCTTTGTAGCCGTTAATGTTGAAAATGAGTACATCCGGATGACTAGGATATTTCATTTCAATTTTAAGCTTTCTCCGCTCACCGGCTTTAAAGTTTGCAATGGGTACTTTCTGAACAGCAGTTGTTGAGTTCCAACGCCATAATAAGTACGTACTCGCGATATCATTGGTACCGTTATTCAGCACGTCAATCGATACCGAAGCCGTACTTCCTGCCGGCTGAGGAGCTGCAGGCGTAATCGAAATACTATCCGGGTCTACCGCCAGATCCGGATCAGACACACCTAGTTTAAAGTTTTGGACGGCAATTCGATCATATCCGTCACTCACCACGAGTGTATAATCTCTAACTGTCCCATCCGCTTTGGTTATTTTTTTAATATCCGTTACCGGAATCGATGTATTGTGGCTGAACGTTTGTTTACCACCTGTGCTGATTTCTTTGTACACATTCTTGGCAAAACTATCAAACCGCGTAGCATCTTTTTTTCCGGACGCTGCTGTCGTTTTATTGATCTCCGCCATAATCTGTTCTTGTGAAAATTTCCCTTCCACAAACCACAGTTTATGCTTATTCCCCCAATAGGATGATGTCTGTGTACTGATTCTAAGGTTTCCTTTAGAGGAGCTCACGAGTTGCCTTTCATCCGTATCCTCTGCCCCGTAGATGGCGAACACCTTTGGCCATGGAGTTGTTGAGTACGTGGTTTTAAATGATGGAAACGTCACACCACGATTTTTACTCGTGGTCGGCGTTTGAGCCACCATGTCCGTAGTCATATTGAGTCCACCACCAGAAAGAGCTACAAGTGAAGGTAGCCTGTACCAGGTATTCTCAGGCAGTGCTATACCAACGAAATACCGATTACTTGCCCTTAGATAGTAGTTACTCTCATCCGAACCTTCCTTAATCTTGTTGATGACGTAATCTGGATTACCATTTGCCCAATCAGTAACCATTTTGATAGGTTCATAGGAATTACTTTTTTCGTTGAGGGGGATAAGATTGTACCCTTCCCTCTTATTGAAATCATCTTGAGCCTCTTCCTCAATAATATTAAAGGTGATAACTCCCTTGTATTCTCCACCAGGCGTTTTATCACTCCACATTTTCGACGTTAGATCTCTGAATCGGAATCTGACCACAAAGCGTAAGCATTTCTAGCAGTATACTTCAGATCCGGTCGATCTGGCCCACTCGGTGTTAGATCACCGGTTACTAAAATTGCTTTTTCGCGTGTGTAAGGGTAGAACTGTTTCCCGTATGATGGAGGTGTCGTAGCAGCAAAAACCTTCCATCCTACAAATATCAGCATTACGAGAATTAAAAGAAGCGTTGCCATAATGGCACGCCTCTTAACAACTCTATTTGTTTTTGATTTATTCATGAGTGTTTAGCCCCCCAAATTACATCTCCGTTTTCCGTAATTGTGATACTTTGTTTAGTTACAGATCCAACAAATACGAATAAACCAAATCCTTTGTTAATCTTAAATTTCTTAGTCTCACCTCCGATTACTGGTGCGTTATACGCAGACTCATCAACACCATAAAGAGAAACTGTATATCCTTTAGGGATATTCTTGGGCACCGTGAGAGTTGCTAATCCATCTTTAATAGTAATACTTTTCAAGAATTCTTTTACATACGCTTCACTAACTGTATCTTTGGACATAAATTCAATTGCTCTAGCTACATCCGGAGAAGCATCTTCTTTCTTCAATTCTTTGAGTATTACATTACCATTGGAGCTGTTCTCACCAGGTAATGCGGGAATATCTTTAGGATTGGATGGATTTGTTGGGCGCTCCTTAACTTCAGTTACACCTTTATCCATCAGGTTTTTATGAATTGTACAGCCTCGGATCTCTTAAGCAACGACGATCCTTGATAACCTGTAACGGATGGAGTTGAGCCTCTACCTTCCGAAAGCCCCTTTGTGAGCATATATCGAATTGCATTATCTCCAGAGTAGTTCACTCCTACAGCACCGGTAACGATCTCAGCAACACGAGTCCGATTGATTTTGGTACTTGCTTCTTTGGTATTCCCGTATCCCTTGATCGCCCAGTTATGAGACTTTGCATATTCATAGTACCCTGAAGCCCAATAAGTATCTGCACTCTCTTGAACACCTTCAAAGGCGTTGATGAACACGTGATGAATTCGGCTTCCGTGACATGCTGATCTGGTTTAAACGTAATAATTAGATGAAATGTCCGTAAACTTACTGTCTGCAAATGAAGTTGCGATTACGGTAAGTACTGTGAACCCAATAATCGTTTTTCGATACATTTTCGGCTTTGCTTTCATGTTAAACCTCCTAAATGGGATTGTGCCTATCAGATTCTAAATACATTCCTCCTACCAATAAAAAAAACAGAGCACAGTCTCTCTTAGAGACTACACTCTATTCTGTATTTGACAAGAACTATATTTCTTTGGCACAAGTTCATTATATATCTTTAGTGTAATTCTTGCAATACATCGTTGTAATCTATAATGAACAAAATAAAACGTCCCAGTCTATATTGATCCTCTTCGAATCACTCATGGCATAAACAGTCCAAGTACATCAATCCCATTACCCCAAGTTTTGCTCCTAATGCCGCTGGATTAATAGAATTTTGTATACTGAATAATAAAAATATTTGCTTACACCCTAATTACTTAAGAGATCCTGCATCGCCCATGGTCATAACCTGTATGTCTGCCGGATATAACTCGCCATTTATGTGTTTTAGCTGCCAGTGTGGCATTCAAGCATCTCCTTCTAACATTTTTTCTCGAGTCGATATACTAAATCTCACCTAATGATTTCTGAAGCTTATCTTGTTTCCAGACAGTATCAACCGCAGTCATTACAATTCGACTGGCATGCCTTCAAAATCATTCTTAAACTGATCCATTTTGATAATCTCTTATACATATCCTTTTCAAGCAGGAGAATTTGTACACCTTTGGAACATATCACATCTAGATGTTTTTTTCTTATATACCTAGCTTTATATTGTACGACGACATAATTGAATGAAAGTATAGAAAAGATTAAAGATCGATTCTGTAATGATAAAACAGATTCTAATCACTTTATTTTTAAGAACACATATCTTTATTCTCATAGTTTTTCATTATTCAACTCTAAGTGAGCCTTTAAGAAAGACCTGTTCTTTGCAGCAACATGAGCATTTTTACTGCAAGGTTTAGCATCCTTTTCAAAATAAACTAGCCCTTCTTGTACGTCATATGAACGAATATAATTTAGATTTACAAGGTTGCGATGATCCAATCTAACTATTCCTAATTCTTTCAGTGCATGACTAGTTGAGAAATCTCTCATCTTTTGAGGAGTAGAATAAATACATCCATTTCGGTGATGATAAGTAATAATACGATTCACAGATTCTATCTTCAAACAATCATCAATATTAATGTTAATTAAATCTTTATCTTCTTCTTTGATAACTAGTGCGAACATCTCTCTTGACTCTTCAACTAACCCTAAAGAAAGATCTAAGAAAGCGGAATTTTTTTCTGCTACATGAGCGAAAGTTTTATTATTTGTATTTTTATAATCATTATTCAAATATACTATTCCGTCATTCTTATTATAATTTTTAATTGCAGAAATTTTAACAAAATTTCGATGATCTAGTCTAAATAATTTCATATACTTTAAGATAATACTTTTTTCAAAATCCTCTAATCTTTGTGGTGCTTTATACACTTTTCCGTTTTTATGGTGATAAGTAATAATACGATTCACAGATTCTATAAATATAATGTCATTTATTTTTATATTAACGAGTTGTCCATCTGCAGGATCACTCACTAATGCTTGCAACATCAAATCTAAAACCTCCTCAAACTATGTACGAATAATGCTTTATGATGTACTTAGTTTATCATCACAAAGGTATTTCTTCCATTGAACTTTAAACACAATTACATCTTTTCACAAAAGAAACAACAGAAATAATAGAAAGAAAAATCTAAAAAAACAAAAAACACTCCACAAATGGAGTGCAAAATGTCATTAACTTAATTTTAATATTACACCTCTGATCCTGGATCAAAAGTCTTTTCTCATTTATCTTTAGTATTTACCATTTTGGAAGCCGAATTCTCTTCTTGTCTAATTCTTCTCTCTTCTTTATAAGTTCACTAAGCTTGTATCGTTCCATTTCTTCTTCTACTTGTTGTAAGCTTTTCGTTACTCTCTTATCCTCTTCAATCTTCTCATCACAAGCTTGAGAAACCAGGTCATTTAATCTGACCAGTGTTTTTATTGAACTGATTATAATTGCTACACTTCCAAGCACTACAATACTCAATATCAATAGCACATCACCGACCAAATTAATTTGTTCTGTTATTTTATTTGCGTATTCCAACTGTTCCCTATATATCTCAACCTTGTTTTCTTCGTTTATTATTACTTTTTCGTCAATTATAGCTATAAGATCAGCAACCCTATTACTATTGCTAAATATTAAATTAGTAACGGTAGCAAGGATAGTTACAACTATTGCTATGAAGCGATAACAGCAGTATAGGCTTTAGCTTGCTCAAGTTCACTACTTAAATCAGACTTAAGAATTCTCAACTGACTTATGGAATGTTTATATTTTATCTTATTCTTCTTAAGTTCCAATTCAATCCAAATTCTTTTAGTAGATAACTTTTAGCATTTTTTTCTCCTTTAAATGGATTATCTTCAATCTTGATCTGAATATCTATCGTTTCTACCGGTATTTGTGTCATACGTGAAATACTGGCTGCATTTGTAAAGCTACGCCTTCTCTCACTTTTAGCAAAGCCGACCTCTCCTTACGTTAATTTTTAGTTATACGAAGTTCTAGACGCTTATGTCAGAAAATAATTGTTCATCAAACAACAATTCTACTATATTCTTAACTTCTGAAGGTTTCATAAAGAAAAGCATTGATTCCATTAATTTGAATCCGATCTCTGTGTATTGATCCAAACTAAGTGGTTGCTTTACAAAGTAGTCCTGAAATATCATATTAGTTCTTAATATGAAAGGTTCGTAAATGGAATTTATTACTTTCAAATGTTCTTCAGTATCACCTGAAACATCTGCAAATGCACATCTCGTTGCCAGTGCATAGTTTGTGGCCACTATCCTATTGATTATTTTCCCAATTTGTTGAATAGATATCACTCCGTTCTGTTGAACGCTAATAATTTCCCGTGCCAAGGAACCGAACACATTCATATACCTCTCTACTGATTCATGGGAATCATATGAGTTATACTTTTCAGCTGTTAATCTACAAGCACTATACTCATCCATTATGACCCAACCAAATTTGGCAATACTTATTTTCGGATCTGCGATCAAACGGTACTCCTTCAATCCATATTTCTCAATAAAATCAACAATGGTTTTTGCATGAAATAATTCGTGAGCAAAAGTGTCAGTAAACTGTTTACAGCGATCCTTTGTAAATGGATATATGTAACCACTATGTTCCACAACTCCTAGTTGAAATAAACTTAACCGAATTGTGATACTAAAGTCCTCATTCTCAACCTTAGCTTGGCACTCTCCCTTATTTACTCCATTTATAATTTCAATTTGACTAATATACTGCCCTATACCGAACTCTTCGTAGATGGTTTGGGCTGCTTCAAAGTATCTATTTTCTTCTAGATGAACAACACCATCTTTTCCACTATATACTAGAGGCAGTGCTGTTACTTTGTTGTTCTTCAAATAAACAATTTTGTCTAAGAACGGATTAGTATGAATTTCAGCTGGTGTATCAGTGACCTCCTTTATCGATAAGGCTAACTCAGTCTGATCAGAATTATGTTCATGCTTCTTCGAAAATATATTAATTAACAATTTCAACAATACAAACACCTCTTCAGCACCTGTTAACGCCCCGCCCATGATGGGTGTGGTAGTTTAATCGGAGATTTTCATTAAAAATCGTCATTACTCTGATAACCTTTTAACCTGTTCATCGCCCAAAACACATGAAATTTTTCCCTAAACCACTTATCTTGATCAAGAGAAAACACAGCTAATCCTTCTTCAGTTATCCCTCTCGGAATAAGTAAAGTTATCTTTCTGTTATTCATATTAAGAATATCTCGGATAGGTTCTATATCCCACAGCGTACAGACGATATCATCCTGTTCGATTTCTTCTATATTAAGTTTTTTGGACAACGGTGAACCTTCAAAGGCACTGGAAAGTAATCGTACAAAAGGATCTCCTCTATATAATGCCACGGTTTCTATATGATCTTGATGCACATTTATCTTCCATGCTTTGGGTAATAAATGAAAAAGAGCTTCTAGCCTAACCAAAAAGGAGTGATCCCTATAGTAATCAAGTTCTGAATATATGACAAATTCATTAGTAACTGAAAGTGTCTTCACATCGAATAGAGGACACATCTGCATGTTAACTTTGTTGATATAGTACCCTGCAGGATCTAGTTTTACTTTCGGGAAAGTTTATTTAACCTGTTCTCGCTTCCACAAAAAAGAAGGGATTTTCTGACAAGAGTATATCTCAATTGAATTCGCTAAATTAATATGTTCTTTAGAATATACTTTAGATAGCTTACCCGATCTCATAATGTACCAAACTGGTTTTTCCTTTGGAGTCTCAAGCTCGTTTTTAACTATGAATTCAGCTTCCAATCCAATTTCCGGGAGTAGACGAATATAATCTTGAGTAAAAACTATTTCTATGCCCTCTCTCAAATATAATGGTTCTTCAAACTCATTGTCCTTGATCAGAAGAGCTGTTGGAGCCTCTAATATACTCACAGTTATCCTTCGTTAATAAAGCAACCTTATTATTCATTTGACCTCTAATTTTAGAGTAATACTCACTATAATTATATTTCTGCAATTCTCTGTCCAAAAATACCCCACCATTCTTTCTGTAGAAAAACAATTTGGTTCTTACAATTCTTCAAGGTCCTATTGAGGTTTGTTTGAGGAGTGGCCAAATTTTCAAATTCCTATTAAAAGTATATGAATTGAGGTGCGAAATAAATGAGAAATCATTAATTCACACCCCAATAGTTTCAGAAATATATAACTCTAAAATGAAAGATAAATTACAACCATTCACTTATTGGCACGATAATCTTGTCTCTCGCTAAACAAATGCCGTTAGAAACGAGATAGCATTCTACATAGTGTTCTCCACGAAACTTTGAGGCTTCTTTTAATGTCTGCTTACCTTGATCTTTGATAATCTGCCCACGTATACAATTTCTTCTTACTGCTTCTTCACCACGATTTAACACCTTCCAGTAGACTTCATACTCTATTTTATCCTCTTCATCCTCAATCTTCGAATTTAATAGATCTATTTCATTATCTTCAATATAAAAAAGTAGCTGTTTTTGTGGACGAAGAAACTTCATTTTACGCAATAGCTCGTTACGAAACCCATCTTGAGTAACTTCACATTCGATTCTTAAATCAAACCGAATGTCAACTGGAAACATGCTATGAATAAACTGTTCAGTGTGATTAGTGTTCATACTGAGTGAAGACAAGGATTTAGCAACTGCCTCCTCTGTTGATTCAGGTTCACTGAACGATTCACCAAAAATTAATTGTAAAGAGCTATATAGATTATTGCTTTCAACTGTCAAATCTTTTATTTTTTCAAACGCAGTCTTTGCATTCTTAACAAACTTACATTTTTTATTATAAACTTTCTGATTGCTTCCTAATGCAAACCAGTATTTTCTATCTTCCTTTAGATTTTTTAGATATTCAAAAAGTTCCTTAAAAGTTGCTAAATAATCAGTAAATTTAATATTTTTTCGTTCTGCCTTCTCATTGAAAAAATCATATACAAGAGTATCTATTAATAAACCGCCAAATTTAAAACCTTGTTCATTTTTCCATGCACGTATCATGTTACAAATATGACGGTAATGATCATTAGTCTCATCATTAATGATTTCGCTCTCTGAAATCTCAGGAATAGGGTTGGTTTTTTTCCAACTACCCCCATTATTTGAGTCAGGATAAGTAAAACTACCATCACTCTCAGCAAAAACTGGACATACTTCAGCAATATAATTAATACTTTCAAATTTTACTACTACAACCTGACCATCGCCTCGTACAGTAGTTCGAGGATATCTTTTTTTAATCTCTTTCTTCACTGCTTGAAGTAGTTTGGACTGCTTATTGCCCTCCTTAGAATTGTACTCTGAATAAACCGAGTCAGGGAGTACAAATAACATATCCAAATCACTGACGCCTTTTATTGCTGTATGTCTCCCTAAAGATCCTACTAAATACCCGTGTTCCTCATCATCTTCTGAATCCCAGTATGATTTATTAAGTCTTTTTACAATTTCAGAATAACGCTTTGTGATACTTTCCATGTTATCTATTTCTAAGCTCTCACAATATTCTTCAAATGCAGTTTCTAACAAATCTCTTCCTCCTCATTACGTTGCTTAGTTCTTGATATTTGTCTTTCTTATTTGCCTAGGCAAAAACTTATCGATTTCATCATCAGAGAACGTCAGTTCCTCCAACTCTTTTAAGGCTTGACTGGCTTGATCATACGCCTTCTTGTTAGTTCTAGGTGCAGACTCATAGATTTGGGATAGCTCGTCCTGTAGTTCATTACGTTTTCGTTGAATTTCAGTGATGTCCGGTGTGCCGATTCGAATATCTGTGAGTAATGAAAGATATTTTTCTCGAATCACCCATAATTTATTGGCTGAATCTGAATATTGTTGTGCATGTTTCCCTAAGTCATAGTTTTTCAAAAATAAATTAATTCCTAAGGATATAGCTGAAAGTATGGCACTAGTAACTGTTGCGTACATTGCATCCCCGAAAAGTGCTGCTACTAAACTAGAAGTTACAGCAGTAGAAATTACAATCTGCCATATTTTTACTCTATCCCACTTTTTCAATGTTAGATCTGCAGCCTTCTCGTGAGTTTTATGAGTATAAACTAATCTTCCATAAATCTCTCTTAATTGATCCTCAAGCACAGATAAATCATTTTCATTACGAGAATTGACATCCATATAATCTTCTCCATTTCTATTTTTTCTATATCTTATTTAACAAAAACTCATAAATTACTATTAAACAAATGTATGTCATTACATTTGCTATTAACTCACTAAATATATTTTGAAGTTTTGTGTTTTTTACAGGTGCTAGGTCGGGATATAAGGACATTTCCACAATGTTAAACGATCTACTATTTATCTTTTTAGACAATTCAATTTATCTAGCTTTTAAATCCTAGTAAAGTTATAAATCTCATCTAACTGCTGCTATCTGACGTGGGAATTGTTCATGAGCTGATTCTGATAATAAGTGATTCACAAGAGGCTTCATAAAGAATCAATCAATTCTTTAAGTAACACCCTTGCTTGAGATACATTCATAAAAACACATTCCTCACTGTCTGAATCCAGTAGATGGTTATTTATTGCCAATGATTTTATATCTTCACTTATTCGTTTTTTACTACAATCATTTTTTGTATTATTTTTATAATATAATAATCTTTTGTTTAAATTATTCAGTTCAAATTCACTGAGAGAACTAGTTAAAGGATATGATAGTTCTTTATAATGCAATTTTTCTGCTTCCATTGTATATTTTTCACTAAAATTAATGCGATCAATACAATCTAAAAAATCAAAGTTCTTTTTATCATAGTTCTTATAAAATCTAGATAATCTCTTAGTTCTATCGTTGTTAAATAAAGAAAACTTCTCTAACTCTTTAAATAAATACAATTCAAAAAATTGTTTTTGTATCTTCTCTTCTTCGACATTTTTCAAGATTCTGTTTAATTCATAATCATCTAATATTTGGTCAATAGTGCTCTCACACAATAATTGAAATTCAACATACGATAAAAGTTCTCTAATTAATTGTGACCAAAAATTGCTTAGAGGAAAGTCTGAATTTCTCTCATTTTTATTCATCATTGAATCAGCGCTAAAAGTTACCCGTCTAATAAAACTCGGATTCCTTGGCATAATTTATCTCCTTTAAAAATCCCACCCCCCTTTCTCTGAAAGGGGATTGGCATTGTTATATTCAAATTTTAAAAGTTGTTCTCTACTAAGAAGGTGTCAATCTCGAAAATAATCTTCTAAAGATTCTTTCATTTTCTCCAGACCTCTTTTTTTCAGTTTCGAAACATACCCTTCGTTAAGGCCCAATTCCTGTCCAATTACTTTGTTTTTCTTATTATTCATGAAAATATTCCACAAAATTGTTTTTGTTCTAGGATCACAGCAATTCAAAGCGTATCTTACTTCATTTGCTGCCTCTTTATTGAGAAAAATATGATCAGGTTGATTTTTATAATTCTCACCTGGTGGAATCTTTGAATGAACTATAAATTCTTCTTTACTCTGATCCATAGAAGCATTTTCGTAATAATGAAATTTTCGTACGCCTTTAACTTGTTTACGCCTAGGTGCTTTATAACAAGTCGTATAATTCATTTTTACCGTTTTCAAATTGTACAATGCTGCTCCAATAAAGCTTACGCTTATTTCACCTTTTTTTGCTGCTTCTATTGTAAGCTTGATCGATTCACTCACAATGTCATCAATATCCTCTGGACTCCAACTGTAGTCTTTTGATCTAGTAACAGAAGATTTCAACTTCGCTTTCAAAGATTCAAGTATCACATTCAACTCTGGGGTGAATATCTCGTTACTTAGAAAAGCCCTGTGCAGCTTCTCGTAATCTTCTGATGCTACAGGCTCTAAAGACGACATGAGATCTACCTCCATAATAATTGTATTCATTAATCATTTGTTTTCCTCCTTTTAGTCACAGATGATGGTTCTGAGTTTGCACAGGTTGTGTACATCCCTTATTACTATAGGGAGCCAATTTACTGAAAAGTAGACAAATTAACAAAAATAATTTCTTATAATCAATATAAATGTTGATTTGATATAAGTTAATCCTATCCTTTTAACATAAATGTTTGAGGGCTAGAACAAATATTTCAATGTTAGATGTTAGCTGTTAGATGTAAAATCACCCCAAGCTTCAAGGCGAGCTTAGTCTTGCATAACTCGTTGATACATGAATATTCTACATAGATTTGATAACGTTCAAACATTCAGGAGTAGACATCGGATATAACAATTGAAACTTAAATAAGAGATCTCAGATAAACTTTGATCTCTCCAAAAAAGTTGAATTGCCCTATAGTGTTCGTTTTCCCTCCTAATGTTCCTTTGAAACCAATAAAAATACAATGATTGGTTATAGGCGTTATACGATACTCTAGAAGTTTTAGTTTCACAGTTATCAAAGCTATTATTCATCAAACAACAGCTCTACTACACTATCAATCTCTGTAGACACTAAAAAGAACAACATTGATTCCATTAATTTATATCCTATCTCCTTATATTGTGCCCTGCTAAGGGGTTGCATCGCATAATATTGATTGAATATTTGTCTTGCCTTGGTTATGTATGGTTTATATCCAGAGTTCCATTTTAATAAATTCAAATGTTCTTCAGTGTCCCCAGAAACATCTGCAAATGCACATCTTGTTGCTAGCGCATAGTTTATAGCAACTATCCTATCGATCAAATCAGTTCTTTGCTGAGGAGTAGGTCCACCATTTTTACTAAAGTACTGAATTTCTATAGCTAAAGTATCAAAAAATGACATCCGTATCTTAACATCCTCAGTGGAATCATATGAATGATATTCCTCAGCTGTTAATCTGCACACACTGTATTCGTCCATAATGGTCCAACCAAATTTTGCAATACCGTTATTGGATTCGAGGATTGAACGATACTCTTTCAGACCAAATCTTCCGGTTAAATCAATAATAGACTGTGCATGAAATAATTCGTGTGCCAAAGTGTCAGTAAACTTCTTACAACTCTCTTGGGAAAAAGGATGTATGCAGCCACTGTGTTCATCCACCCCTAATAGATTAAGACTTAAACGTATTGATATTTTAAGCTTTTCGTTCTCTAGTGTTGCCAGACATTCACCGATATTTAAACCTGAAATGATTTCAATACGGCTTATATGATCTCCTATCCCAAATTTATCATAGACTAGTTGTGCTGCCTCGAAATATCTGTCTTCTTCTAAATGAACAACACCTTGAGCTCCATAATAAGTATTAGGAAGTCCTACGACTCTGTTGTTCTTCAAGTAAACGATTTTAGCTAAGATTGAATTAGATTGAATTTCAGTCGGTATATCAGCAACCTCATGTTTTGAAGAGAAAGTTTCAATATGAGCGGCTTCTTTTTCATGTTTCTTTGTAAGGAACTTCTTGAAAAATTTTAGCAACAATAGCACCTCTTAATTGGAGTATGAAGAAATAATGATCTATAAAAAAGACCGTTCAGTGTGTGAAGTAACACTAAACGATCTATGCAAAAACTAAGACACCTTTTTATTTCTCAAGTGCATTTTAGTTAGAGTATCCTTTGCTTCCTTGTACTTATCAAAAATGGTACGTTCTTTACCATTTGTAGTTAAAGTTTGTTTAATTAATTGTCCTTCCAAATTATACTGATACACATCAGTAACCTCTAAACTGTAAGCTAAGGTTGCCACAATTGTCAGTATAGTTATATCCCCTTGAATTGTAACTGTGTACTTACTATCTTTTTCAACAGCTTCTTGTATAAGTTCCGTAGCTGTAGGCCCGTCATAAGACAACAGTCTGGCAATGTGTTCAATCTCGTCACGCATAGCTTATCCCTCCATATTGGTGATCTTGTCACGAATAGCTTGTATAATGTCTCCAAGTAGTACTCGTGCCTGTTCAAAGTCATAAGATTCCCATTCATCGATCCCACGTTTAATCTTAATTTTAAGTGTTGAATTAATGTATTTAATCACATATGCGTCATTCGTACCTGAACTGCTAAGAAACACATTCGTTGTGCTTCTAGGCAATTCGTTACCTTTGGGGTTAGTCCCCGTTTCCACAAAGAGTTCCTCAACTCGATTTATAATATCTTCTTTGTGGATTTTATGCAATTCTTCACGAATAAGTTCTTCACGTAGTTTACTTCTTTTTTGTGTGATTTCACTATCTAATTTTCGTTTTTGAGAGAGTTTATAATCATTCACTTCATCTTCAGAATGACCGGCAGCTTTCATCAGGTCGGCCACTTTTTGGATCTTTGTTTCTTGAGCTTGAATACTCTCAAGAATTTGATCTTGATATATGCTAGAAATACCATCAGTAAGGAATTCTCTCGAATTGATAACTACTTCACCATGAGTGCTTACTTCTCCTATGCCCCTATCCTGCTTATTACCCTGTTCTCGGTAATATTCAAGCTCCAATACTTTCTTTCTCTCTGCTTTTGTCTTTTGTCCAGTATAGAAGGTCCAAAGTTCATCTAAGCCGAGTTCAGTATGATACACAACATGTGCGATGTTATCAATTGCATTGTCTCCATCTGCAAGTTTCCTAAGCGCTCTACCAATGAACTGTGCATAAGGTGGAAAGCTTCTGAAAGGTCTAAAGATAGCTGCAATGCTTATATTAGGGTGATCGAAACCTTCCCCTAACATATTTACGTTCACAACTACATCTAGAAGCCCCTTTTTAAAATCAATGATAACTTCCTCAGCATTATCTGGGTCATCGCTTGAAGCAACAGCAGCACTCAGGCCATATTCTTCGTACAGACTCTTGACGTCTTTTGCATGATTGATGTCACATGCGACTGCAAGAATCTGATGATGTGCTTTTCCTTGGCTTCGCTTTTCATTGAGCCTTCTAATACTCATCTCAACAATTGTTCTATTGCATGATGGGGAGTAAGCCACTGATCGTGTAACCCATTTCTCATCCATCGCTTCTAAAGCGGCCTCTTTATCGACAAGTTGACCGTCAACTAAGAATTCTAATTTTTCCGTAGTGTAATCTTCAGCCACAATGTTTTTAACTAAACCATCTTTAATAGCATCGGCAAGCTCGTATCTATAGATGACTTCTCCATCTATTTCTTTATAATCACCTCTAATTGGTGTGGCAGTTAATTTTACAATCTTTGATGCATTAAAATGCTCCAGTGTTTTTAACCACGAGTCAGCTGCAGCATGATGTGCCTCATCAATGATAATCATGTCAAAAAAATTTGATTGCAAGATATTCACAAGCGCTTTTTTGGAACTTGAACTATAGACCTTATGTATATTGGCAATAACAACGTCAGCGTTATCCAAGTATCCCAATATTCTCTTTCTGTCTGCTGGGGTCTGGTATCCTGCATATCTATACACATTAGGTAATTTTGCTTCATCCAGGATAACATTACGTCTTGTCCAAAAGTTGAATGGAGTCCTTGTGTCAAATTCGTCGGATACACCCTCACGAATAACCTTTCCTGGTGTGATGATTAAAACTTTACCATCACTAATCTCATACGGAGCCAAACCCATTGTTCCTGTTTTACCAGTTCCGGTAGGAAGTACAATAATTTTATGAGTTTCAGGATTAGAAATAAAACTCTCCTTTAACCTTCGATGAGCAACTCTTTGCGGATCACGCAACGAATTATTTCCTTCTATAAACGGGTTAACACTCTTAAAGTACGCTTCGGCAGTATTCATTTTTGAATTCCTCCAGTGGCTAATCTGCAAGTGAGTATTTTATGATTAATTATATCAGGTTTTCAAAAATATCCCTATTGCTTATACGAAATTCTCAATAAATACAATTATCTAGACCTTACGTTCATTCTGGAGCGCATAGCATTCCACGAAATTATATTATAAAATAAATAGCACCTACTATTGAGAGGATGAAAGACACATGGCTTTGAGTACAACACAAAACTCAATAAACCGTCTTCAGAAAGATTTGGCTGACTTACAAAAGAAAATAAGCGACGAAAAAAGTAAAGAAGCCGCGATCAATTCTAAATTAAACCGCGCACAACAAGCCTTATCTAAGGCTAAAACAAGTTCAACACTAAATAGCAAAATCTCCGAAATCAATCGATTAAATAATGATCTTACTAGCAGTAGCAAAAAACAAGCTGATTTACAAAAGAAAGTAGCTGGCAAAAATAAAGAATTACTGCGTCACCAGCAACAATTTTCTAAAGAGCAAGCTTCAGAATCTAAAAAACAGGTTCAAGCACAAGAAAAATTACAACGGGATCAACTTGAGTATCAGAAAAAAATTACAAGAGAATTGGAAGAACAAAAGAGACTTGTCCAACAAACAGCACAGGTACGATCAAACACCCAGGCAATAAATGATGAGGTTGAAGTGACAACAGTAGAATACGATGTTTTCATCTCACATGCTTCAGAAGATAAAGAAGATTTTGTTCGTCCACTTGCTGAAGAATTAATACGATTGGGAGTAAAGGTTTGGTATGATGAAATTTCAATTGGATGGGGTAACAGCCTGAGACAATCCATCGATAAGGGGTTAGCAAATTCGAAGTACGGAATCATTGTAATATCATCGACGTTTATAAACAAAAGATGGCCTGCTTATGAGGTAGATGGGTTGGTTGCAAGAGAAATGGAGGGGGGAACGGGGGTAATCCTCCCAATTTGGCACAAAGTCACAAAATCAGAAGTAATCAGATACAGCCCTTCCCTCGCCGATAAACTTGCATTAAATTCATCTGTTAATTCTATTGAAGAAATTGCGGATCAACTAAAACAACTATTATTATAATATTCCCTTTTTGTGAAGCAAATCTACAATTCGACAGTAATCAAGACTATTCCCAACATGAGATTCCACAACTCCACTTTTTTCAGCAGCTTCTATGGCTTGTTGTGCCCATATCGGCACAGTACGTACAGATAACAGAGATTGTAAAACATTGGTTTGATATTTTAATTCCATCACTTCTTTTTCTAGTTTTTTCAGACGTATATCAGTATTCATTTAAACACCTCCTAATAAATATGCCACCTCCACATAGATTCTCTGGAGGTGGCATATTACGATTATATCGACAAATCAATTTATTGAAGATTGATTATAGTGGATTTAAGGAGTTTTTTGGGACGTTTTTAGTAATTAAATAGACATAGTTGGTTGTTTACTTTTAAAGCGGATTAGTTTTTACGACTAAACCACTAATGTCTATGATAGAGTAGTCCTTTAAATATCCCCCCAAATATATCTTTTTTAGGTTGTATTTTCGGGGTGTTTTCAGAGAGACGTTTTTTAATTAACATCTTTTTATTTTTACGCTTGTTAAATGCTTTATCGATGTAATACTCAGGTTTGATCATAAAATCTGCATACTTCACAATGGAACAAAAAACTTGGTCGTCAGTAAAGTGAGCTATATCTCCATCATATTTATGATTTTTACGTATTAGCTCTGGTGTATACTTTTCATAAAACTTTGTTGGCTTGCGTAATATAACTCCACAACCACAAGATAAAGAGGAGCATATACTCTTTTGATAAATTAAATCGTAAATCTCGTCTCTTACTACAGCTATCAAGCCGTTATAATTATTTCCCCATAAGGAAGCTTGAATCTCAGAATTTACAAATGGTCGCTGAGCTGTTTCAGTTCCAACAATAACAAGGGTTACTGTTGAATCAGCCAGAAAGTCTTCCCGAATAGTACGCATAATGGTTTCTTCAGAATTATTAACGTTGATATCTCCATCAGACACAGATTTATCAATAAAAGAACCGCCGCTAAATTTCTTAATGATCCGGTCTTTGATGTCTTGATCATTCTGATGATGATAACTAATAAAGGTCTTGTGCATTCATAAGCTCCTATTCCATTTATCGGTATGGATTTCAAAGGTCTCTTTAACTTTATCTACAAAATAATTGTTGACTTCCTCAAATCCTTTACAGAGTTCTCTGTATCGATAATAGTTTTTTTGCACTTCGGAAATCGGTGTCATATGAAATACCAGTTCTCCACCATTAATAGGGATAATTTTGTCTGTTTCGGAGATTCGTTTGTACCATCTCCGGTAATTGTTTTGGTGTGAAGTAAGAAATTCATTTAATACGGACACTATTTCATTTGTTACTTTATATAATTCTTGTTGCTCGCCTTTGTTGCTCCATCCCCCTCTTTTCTTTTCGTTATCTAGTATTTTCATCTCTTCCCGGAAAAATTCATATGTCTTATAGTATGAAGTCAAAGTCTCGTCAAAGTTATCTCGTTCAAAATCAATCTTAAAAAGCGTTCTTTTCGTATCAAGAAAGGAACGCACTGAGCGCTTATAGAGCTTTGCAGGATTATCGAACAATAAATTAAACCCACCCAAACTTAATCTTTCGATTTTGAAAGCCCATCTATTAGTTAATAACAAAACAAGTAACACAAATACAAGAAGAAGGGGAAGCGCGCCGAAGAAAAATGTTGATATTATTTTCACATTAATAAAAAAACGATTTGTATTAACAAAACTGAGGTCAAATACGATAGATGCGATAAATATACCTATTACCATGAGAACTACAAACCAAAACAGGGGATGGATTTTCTTCAAAAACTAACAACCTCACTTCTTGAAGGGATAATATTATACGATTTATTTCTTTAGAAAAACAGTTACCCTGTTCTTAATCTAGTCTCTCTGTGTTGTCGTAATTTTTCTTTCCGAGATGATTCGGCAGTTTCTAGTCTTTCTTTTTCTTTAAACGCCTCGTTAACACAAGTGTAGGCACTAGTTAACCACCTATACTTAGCGAACAACAATGCAAAAACAACTAACATCGGAAATAGTATACTGAATAGCATCCAATTATGGGCTTCTTGAAGTTTATGTAATTCCTTGTTATACTCTTCAACTTCTTCATTAAGATGAGTAGCAATTAAATTTTCATGATTGTCTGGTTCCATATCAGAAGCTCTATTCTCAATTATTTCTGTCCTGGCTTGGTGAGTCCAATCTACTGATTTTAAGGATTGTTGCAAATAAAATGTTAGAGGGTTGAGTATGGTGGAAACTAAAAATGTCACTATAGCGAGCACAATACTAATCTGTTTAAAAAAGTCCAGTTGCGCTTCTATACCCGAACGAATACTTCCTAACTCTGATAATGTTTCTTTTTCAATCAGTTTTTGCTTAACCTGATGAACTGTTGATAGGCTTATTGCTCCATAACCAGAAATCCAACCAACAGCTTTATATCTAGTTCTCAAATGATGGCTAGACGAATTCTCTTTAAAAATCTTTGTCATTCAATCACTCCACTTAATAAGTTAACAACATAATATTGCATTACGTTAGTCCAGCAAAATAGTTCCTCCCTCCTTTCAATATTCTGATTGGCCCTTTAAATAATCAATAGTAGTCTCTAAAACATCAGCTAACTCTCTGAGCTTTAATTCATTTGGCATATATCGACCTAACTCCATATGACTAAAACGAATTTCGGACATATTAATTTTTCTACGAACATCTTTTTGAGTCATTCCTTTAGTTTTACGTAGTTCCTTTACTCTCCTTGCTAAAACGACCTTGGGATCTTTTGACTCGCCTTTGATTAGTGCAATTTCAGGTGCTTGGGTGACGTCTAAATGTGGTGACAATTCAATCAATACCAGTGGATCTAATTCTAAGGCTTTAGCAATTTTGAAAATTGTGTCATATGTTGATGGATGTTTTTCGCTGCCTTTCTCGGCCAAAGAGAATGTCGAAAGTGACATTTTAGCAAGGTAAGCTGCCTTAGTCATTGTTAAGCCTTTTTCAATTCGTGCAGATTCAATTAATTTTCCGGCACTGACTTTCTGATGTTCTCTCATAATCATCCCCCTCTTCATTCTCAGGAACAACACTAGTATTTGTTATGGTAGTGTCTCTTAATCCTTCATACCTCAAATATATACATAATATTCTCATTAGTAGCTTAAGTCAGGACCTACATATGCTTCAATACCTTTACTAAACAATAAGTGAATTTCACTAACATTACTTATCTACCCGTTACCACTAGATGAATTTCGACTAGGATTAATCATTAATTACCTCTGCTATATGTGATTTTTTGGCATTATATTTCTGGAGAGATTTTTACTAGTACTGTAATCATTCACGTATCTCGCGAGTCCCTCTAGGTCAGGGTACATTGAGAAGTAATCTATACCACTCTGATTCAAGTATCTAATGGCATCTTCCCTTACATTGGGTTGCAAATCAATAAAAGAAAGTTTCTTAGATTTGACTAGTTCGCCATTAAACTCTTCATCTAATGCAGATAATGTATTTCCTTGAAGTGTGAATGTTCCACGTTGTCGTGAAATCCTATTATTATTTCTCGGCGGATAGATTGCTACAGTACTGTCGTGGAATGTATATGGTTCCTGTATTGTTTTTTCATATGCTCCAATAGAATTTACTCCTATCGCATTAGGTGTTTCAATAGATAATAAATTTAATTCGGCGGGGTCAAGCAACCATATTCTTGCACTACTATCATTGTCATTCCATCCAGCACAGGCGAAAAAAAGCGCAACAGCGAATGATTCTGTCCAGTCAAGTAATCTTGTTTTAACACCGTGATGTTGCATAAGGAAAAGTAGTTCCCAATCTCTTAAATTATTATGTAGATGAGAACCTAAACTTCTGAAGATATCAAAATTAGTGGCCTCAATATACAAGTAGTTGAAAAGATCATCATGCTTCTCCCTAAAAAGTCCTGATTTTAGCGAGTATGATGAGTTGCTGTGACCTCTAAACCACACTCTACTCATAAATGTTTTATCTTCAAAATCACAGATAAACTCTAGTACTTCGTTCCATTCTTTTGAGTATCCCACTTAAATCCTCCTTTTTATCTATGAAGAGCGTGAAACGATATTGCAATGTATATTCTTCACGTCGAAGATCAAATCGGAAACCAACAACATTTTATTAACTTTATCAAATTTCTGTCTGACTGAGAGATATCTAGTTCCAAAAAAAATAAACGCAAGCACCTCATCCCAAATCCCTTTTTAACAGCATAAAAGAGGATACAGATGTATTTCTTAGTCTTCAGGTATCATCAGCATAAAATCGAGCCGAAATAGGACCCTGGATTTTTAATGGATCAAGGTTCCACATTAAACATTGACACTTGATATCAGAGAGATTTACTTATCTACGCAAAGAAAATCACCGAATTGACGACTACACCTTACGCTTTAAGTGTCTTGGTGTACTTTTGAGCAATGTAGAAGTTTAAAGATTTTGTTTGTTTTTTTTGCTATTCAAGAATAAAAAGACTTGAATAATAGCGGTAGTGAAGATAAATGAAATACCCATAGATCTAAATGAATTCACGTATTCTGGAGATAAGAAGTGACTTAGACCTATTAAAGTATAAGCTACATATAAATCAGTAATCACCAATTTAATTTTACTTTTTACAGGAATTTTATCCATTTTGTTGATTGCTAGTATTTTCATATCCAGTGACTTTACAGCATTAAACAGAAAATTCCAAAAACTAATCATAAGTGCTAAGTTTGGGACTTTATCAATTTGCATAAAGTTGCTAAAATGAATGATAATTATATCTAAGAGATTAGCAGCCCTTTCTAAATTGAATGGAAACCACCAGTTCCAGTTAATTAAATTAGATATAACAATTGATAAAAGTCCTAAAGAGACAAATATCGTGAGTATTAAAGTAATAAATTTAATGATCCTACCTATAAATGATTTATCGAAAGATCTTATGAAGTTAGCCAGTTTCTTGAGTGTTTCTTTTCCTTTTAATAAAATTTGTCCTAAATTCATTGATGAAATCTTTATTTGTTGCACTTTTTTTTGTCTCTTTCCTTTATTAGGATTTTTCTTCGAGTTTCTATTTCTTTTATTTTTTTTGACCATTTAATCTCCTACTACTTTTCTGTTTTATTTTTCAGTCTTATTATGGCTAACTTAATATGTTAGACAAATTACATGTATTGTATCTATGTAAATGGACGTTTGAAGCGCTGCACTTAAAGTAATAAACTAAGGTAACCTTATCTTACCACTATTAAAATCGTATAGAAACGTAGAGATCTTTTGTTTTTCGGCTCTCTTAATGATGTTAATCTGGATTTTAAAACAATCCTGCTTTATCAACATGTAACGTTGGTAATTCCATTTTGCAAGAGTCTGACATTGAGCCTTTTTGTTCCAGTAGGTGAGGCACTTCATACTGCAATCCTTTAAAATACTACATTAGGTTTGTATATGAATGTAAATTCACTTGAAAAATGGTTCGTTATCCCGCTGTTTCTGATCCTCATTTAATTTCCATTTCAAAAAATCTCTCATCTCTTTATTTGAATAATCTTCTAATCTTTTTGGTTCTGTTTTATTGGAAGCCGCACAAGCTGCAAGAAGAACAAAAAATAAAATAATGAGTCCAAAACATCCAAGGATGGGTTTAATATCTCTTTTTATCTGTTTTATATTTTCAGCTCTCTGTTCTTCTTGGGTCAATGTAATACCTTGGTTGTCGTCATTCACTTTGGACGATTGAGCTAATTGCGTAGATTGAACCGCTTTTTGAACTGCATTAATTTCTGTACCGCATTTATTACAAAACAAACTCCCCTCAGATAGATCTGAACCACAATTTGTACAAAATAACATCTTCACATCTCCTATACTATATTTCCCATTATAATATCATTATCCAATAACATAGGTATATAGAAACATAAAATATATATGTAGCGGTTCCAATGGACTATGAACTTTCTTGTATTAAAAGTTATCTATATTAATATTTCTAATAAAATCATAGTAATACCCCTATACACTTTTCATTTTCTGCAAGTGTTGTACTTCAAATTAGAGTCGTAATAAAAAGATAAGCCACTCATTTTTGAGTGGCTTAATTTTAGCGTAATGCACAGTTAATTTCTCTCATTGAAACGATATTACCCCTTATGATACGATACCCATCACTTTAGAATATCCTTCTTGGAAGCATTCTTAAGGATCTCCTTCACCGTAAAATATTGCGTCGCAATAAATATGATCATAAATGCAATTAAAACATAAAGTGTAGTTGATATATATTTCCTTAATGAGATTGGAATACTGCTGGCATTAGTATCGATCGCGAAGTAAGCAAAGGTGTCACCGTGATTATCTTTTAAAGGATATAATATTGTGGTCCACGTCCCAAAGATATCATCATAGAAGCTTGTAAATGTCACCTTTCCGGAATCAAGCATGCTACTAATTCCGTTGGCTACTTCTATCGGCTGCTCGTACATTGATCCTACAGACATGCCCAACTCGTTAAAAGATTTGGTCAGGTTAGTTGGCATAGCGACAATGGATGTATCTCTGCCATTCTTAAGCTCTACACCAAATATGTAGGCTTGGGCTATGTTGGAGTTGTTATAACCCACTTGATCTAAGAAAAGACGTAGTTTAGTTTGAATGGGATCATCAAAGCTTTCTTCTTTGCGAGCCCTCTCAACGTCTTCAGGATTTATTTCGGATGCCCACTCCTGGCTATTGATAACCAATTGACTGTGCAACTGATCTATAAGGGTATGTTTCTGAATTAAGTAACCCAGAAACATGATCAGGATACCAAACAGTAAAATATTAATTGTAGTCAAGATTAAAATTCTCGCCAACAGACTGTACTTAAAAAGTTTAATCAACGTTATGCCCCTCTTAATTCTTTTTTTGAATACAATGACGCGGTACATTCCATTGCCCATCTCAAATTTTTCAAAATGCTCTCTAATACAGTACCTGGACAATGTACTTTTGAATTTTCGTTACTGTAAATCTCTCGATAGGATTTAATTCTATCAAACAAATAATAATTGATATAGCACATCATTTATTTCGATAGTACACTCCCATCTATAAGTGAACTACCATCCACCTAAGTGGTGGCGGTTTCTTGGTCAATGAAGCCCACTGCTTCAAGTTCACCCAAGCTTTTAGGCTAGTTCCTAACCCATAGGATGCCATATCACATGGCTAGTTTTAGTAGTTTTGAGCAGCGTTAACATCTCTATCATGATGCACGTTACATGCTGGACAAGTCCACTCACGCAAGGCGAGATTCTTCACCTCACCATTCTTGTAACCGCAACATGAGCAAAGCTGACTGCTTGCATAGTGCTTAGGTGCTATTATAAGTTCTCTACCGTACCAATGCGCCTTATATTCAAGCATTGTACGGAACATGCTCCAAGACACTTCGCTGATGGCCTTGGCTAACTTGTGATTCTGCATCATGTTCTTTATTCGAAGATCTTCCATGACAATGACTTGGTTTTCGCTAATCATCTTGGTAGATACTTTGTGTAAGAAGTCCTGACGCTGATGGCTAATTTTTTCTTGCCCCTCAATATTTATGCTATCCACGTTCTATTACAGAAGAAGAAATGCTATTTATCGACCTTCTTCCACCAACAAAAAAATCGCCAAAAAAGCGATTTTAGTTTTTAGAGTTCTTCAGCTAATGTAAAAATGATGAGTATCAATTACAAATGAACTAAACTTATTAAGACAGCCTTGCTAATTAATTGGTTAGCTTATTCATTACTCCCTATCATTCTAAAATTTTCCATATGCAGTCTAATACCCAGATATCGCATCACTTAGAATTCCTTCTAACTCTTCCTGTATTTCATCGGGTGTCATTGTTTCAACCGGCTTGTACTCGCCATACTTATTGTAGTCTCCGCTATCATCATACACTGGCGTTTTCTCCATGTAAGTATCTGTACTTTGTGTGTTTCCACTATAGGTGCCGCTTTCTCGAGTTGAAGATTGCTTTTGTTCAGAGCGGTAAGATGCGTATGAGTCCTTTACCATCTCTCCGTTTTTGTACAGTTTTATGTAATCATCGAAGCTTATCATTGGATCACTGCGTCCTTCTTCATATGATTCGTGGGTATATTTGTAATATGAAACCAAGTCAGCGTTGTGACCGGTATAACCTCTAGGTATAGCATAAAGTGATTCAAGTGATTTATCATCTTCTCCGTCCTGTCCATATACATGGTACATGGCATACTTGTACATCATCTGAATATCCTTGCTTGGATTCGAAAGTTTTTCCACCAACTTTGCTACCTCAAGGTATTGGCCTGTTGCTAGATATCCATTAATGGTGGACCAAACCTGATCATCTTCAGGCATGAGTTGAGCTGAAGATTCTCCTTTACTAAACTTATAAGAGTAGTCAACCATTCTTCCCCATATCTCGTCTTCCTTCACATACTCTCCGGAAAGATTGATGCCTTGTTCACCTATAATCTCTTTCACATTTTGAGGTTGTACATTGGCTGTAGGTGTAGAGATTGAGACAATATACTTACCATCCGGAAGCCCCTTCCCGCCTGAAGTAAACAGCTCACTTTGAAACATACTGTTATAGACATAGGCCTTCGACTGAGCGCTGTATCCCCCTTCACTCTTCACGGATAACATCAGTTCCATATCTGCCGGCAGATTCGTATTACCACTAATCGCGAGTCGATCATCTCTATCGAATTCTGCATTCACAGATATCTCCACCTGGATGGGCTGCTGTTGCTCCGTTTTTATCTCTTCAAGCTCCACTTGTTCAGACTTATCGGATGAACATCCTGCAAGGATCATTAGTAGTGCACTTGATAACATAAACATTCTTAAATACTTCATATGTATTCTCCTTTGATATTGCTTCGGGTAATTAGGCTAATGTTGGTGTACCAGACATGATTGTGATTGGGTTTTAGCAAGAAAAAAACCTCACTAGTCAGACTGACTAGCAAGGCATAGGCTGGATTTTAAAAGCTTCCCAACCAGGTGTTCCAAGCTTCTTTATTTGAAGGCTTACCTGAATCATTTAATTTCATATAGTCCAGTAGTTGATCCAAGTTATTTGAATGGTTAACTCGATAATCCTGTATAAATTGCAACATTGCTTTGTAAACCATTAGATCTAGTGGTGAGTATGTTGGGGAATCCTTTGCTCCCCCATCTCCGTTACCATTTCCTCCACCGACCGGTACTTCAGGAGGTGCAACAGTCACAGCGTCTGCCGAAGTAAACGTACCCGTATCTCCAATATAGGTAGGATAACTAATCGCAATTTCTCCTGTAAGGCTACTCCCAACCCGACCGATGTTCGGTTTCTCAAGAGTCGTTATTTCCCCGCGGCTATCTACAATTCCTTTTAACGCGGGGATCGTCAAGCGTGTAGGGAAATTTTTTGCATATGATAAGGGTTTATATTGGATGCTTTGAGATAAATCTGCAAAAGTTGGTCTTACTGTTTGGAATGTTGGTTTGATTCCTAATTCTTTCACCACTGCATGGTAAGCAGCGAGAGCGTTAGGGAATTTTTCATTTGCTAAAGTCGGAGGTAACGTGAAGGGAACATTGAAACTCACCGACACACGACCCATCGTATCTACACTTACACTTTGAAGGATCATGTCTCGCCCAGTAGAAGTACCCATAAAGCCAAGATCTCCAACTATGTTATTTCCGTAGTTCACCATAGAAGCTAGAATAATAGACTTTACAGTTGCAACTTTGACTATTTTATTTGCTTTAATTAGTGCTCCCGCACCGAAATATTCATCGAATTTTTTCACAAGATAAATTTGTGCATCTGAGTCCCATTGAAGACTGTATTTTCTATTTGTCCCCCAAAGATCATCTAAACCCTTGATTGAGGAAGTAATCGCGGCTTTTGTAGCCGAGTCCGCATCTTGCCAAGCCTGTATTCCAAAATCATGCACTTGCTCCATAATAGCGGGTTCAATACCGGTTGCGTTCCCCGCTGCTGCAAGGAGTGCTGTTCCACCCCACTGCATGATAGCACCCGCTTCCAGTTCACCAGGAGCAAAGTCTGTACTTGCAGCCTCCGCTTTCACTTGTATCGCTACCACAAACAATAGAATGAACACGTTAAAAATAACAAAAGTCCTTTTAAATTGATTAAGCTTTTGATGATGCACTTGGTATTCCTCCTAGTATGTATGTCTCTTTCGATCATTGAAGTTCTATAACATTCTTATATTACCACCAACCTCTCCAGCAGGATAAATCTAACAACTTTCATATTATCTCAGATAAAACATTTAGAGTAAATACGATACAAGTCCAATGAATTACGCTTTCGTGACTCATTACTTTTTTTGTTTGGTTGTTAATTGATGATAATAATTACCTTTATTAATGAGAGGAACAAAGGCAACAAGTTCTCAGCTAGGGAGTGCTGGAACACTGTTGATTCCCCCTTTGTTTCTCAAAACTAATAATAAGGGAGCAATTATAATGGCATATACATTCTCGACTGTTACAGCATCAAACGGAGTAAAACTGTACGCAATTAAGACAAGTCCAAAAGAGGTATACATTAAATGGATCGGACCATCTTCTGTTCCAGCTCAATCCACTTATGGTGTTAACGGTGGTTTCTTCGAAGGATCACGTTTGCTTCAGATTGCCGTGAATAATGGTAACACTGTCGCACCTACAGGCCAAGGTACAGGCGGTTCAGAGAACGTAAGTCATGCACGAGGTACATTGGTCTGGGATGCTAAATACGAAGAACTCTCGGTACAAGTCGTTAAAACAACGAGTGAACTTGCACTCGGTAATCGAAATAGCTACTGGGCCCAAGGCGGGATCAGTTTGAAATTATCAAGTAGCGAGTCAGTATGGAGAACTCAAGCCAATAAAGAGAACATACAGAATCCAGATGGTGGTGCCTGTCGTACTGCAGCAGTATACAATAACACTAAGAATCTCTGGCTGGTGGTTACAGATACTAAAACAACTGCTGCCAAATTCCGGGCCGCTATTCTAGAGAAAATTGGATCGGGGACTCTGGTCGATGGTATCATGCTGGACGGAAGTGGATCTTCGCAATACAAAGTAGCAGAGGGCTCTTATAGTGGGTCTGATTCAACACCACGCCCGGTTTATCAAATGATGGCACTACGCTAAAACAAAGTTCAAAAGAAGCCGACGATTCCAATTCGGCTTCTTTTTTTATTTATCTGTAACATTTTCTGACTAGTATCGTTATTTACTTATATATACAATTTCAACATAACACAGAAATGAGGGATATAACATGAAAAAGAAAACATCAACTATCTTACTATCGGTGGCACTCGTAGTGGCACTTTCTGCTTGTGGAAACGCAACAGAGAATAGTTCGGAAGCTAATCAAACTTCCAAACAAGAGAACGGAGCAACTGAGGAACAAGCAGCAACTGAGAAACCAGCCGAAACAAAGGTTGAATTTGAAAAAGGTGTCTTCATAGACTTGGAAAAAGAAAATAATCCTTTGTTAAACGAACAAATTAAGGCAGTTTTAAAGAAGAATCTTGATGCTCAAGTTAACTTAGATGAAGAAGCCTTCCGCAGTACTTTTAAAGACTTAAAGACCGCAGATGCATACATGGGAACCTTTGGAGGGGAATATAAATTCACTAAGATTTATAATATTTCAGAAGATAAAACCAAAGATCAAATCTTAGTTAACGTAACCGGGGAAATGTTAAGAGATAATGCAATTGAAGATGCAGCTATAACCTATTATTTTGCGGCTGATGCAGAGGGAAAATGGAGCATTGTGGCCATAGACTGAACTTATAATTGATAAAAGCTTTTCTAGCGAAATCCAGCATTCAGCGTAGGTAATAGCCTGATCAGATGGGTTTTCGTTTAACGATGCACAAAGGATCATCTGCACTCAAAACAAGAAGTAGATGATCCTTTGCGATAAGAATTGAACATAATTAAACTCAGTAATTCCTTAAGAATCATGAATAGAAGGATACTAGAATGCCGGTTCTCTGAACAATTTACATCAAAATATAAATGTCCCCATGATAAGGCTTGTTAATTCCAATCACCTCAGTGGGGTATAATAACACTATCATCTGAGGAGGCTGATTTACAATGGATCATATCTCTCTATAAATAGCACCATCTTTATGAAGATCATTCCTTTTATAAAAATTTATCAATCTCTGCATCTCAACCTCTGATATTCCAGGGCTTCCAATCGTTCCATAGATATGATTTGCTTTGTCTTTATACAATACACTCTTCCTGAATTGCTCCCATGTTAAATGTGGTAATTTGTTGAACGATTGTAGATTATATTCTTCTATCTTCTTATTAAATACTGGGATCAGGTCCATGAGTAAAGACAACATAAAAGATCCATGATTTTTCCCTTCCTTATGTGAAGTTATAAATACAATATGCAACCCTCCATCCTTGATAGAGAAATTAATATTTGAACGAGGATCAATTACTTCACGATGTGAAAGATAGAGGTAACAGCCATCTTTGATATTAAAGTCATCACAATTAAAATAAGTACATGTGATTTCTCCATCTTTGTCTTCTTTGAAATTAAAGACAAGGTTATTTTTGTATTTAAATCGTTTCTTCAGATCTCCTATCAGTATGTGCTGTGATGAAACTTTTTCTAGTAATGCATCCATTTCCATTTGCTTATTAGATAATACGTATTTTTCATGTTCAACAACCTTATTGCAGCTTGATGGTTCTAATTCACATGTAGCACGAAGATTTGACCTCTCAGTCCTAAGGAATTCCTCGACTTCATAATCAATTTGGTAGTTTAACACATCATCAATAGTTTCAAAGTTAAGGCAATCCTGTTTGAGCTTTTTATAATACTGATCTGCCTCACTCATTTTAGAGTCTATCCATTTTTGATGCTCTTTTACTTTTCCCCATTGATCGATTCGACAAGAATCCAGTCTTTCATTAAGAAGACAATGTGTTCGTCTTATGTACTTTTTCAAAATGTATATCCCCCCTGATTGGATAAAAAGTACCTCAGATTCATGTTAACGCTTCAGCACGTGGCCAAACTTTATTACTTGCTCAATAGGCTATGACGATCTTGATTCCCTCCGTATACTTGATTCTTAGCAGCCGGCACGAGCATGGAACAGTTGGACTTGAACAAAAAAATACTGTTAATTATATCAAGACACATATGGAATGTGGATATACTTCTATTCTCGCATATTTCACAAATACCCATTTCCCCAAAATTACAGATCCCCATCTAGCGTTAGTTGCTCTTGTCTAACAACAATATCATTGAACTTTTCACGTAGGTCATCCACTGTTATTTTTGGTTTGGCAATATTCATGACTTTGTGGTTTTCCATTTCATATTTATTGATCCACCATGCTTCCATGCTGCTTAAATAATTCATGTTTCCCTCTTCATTTAAAGTCGGATCTCTTCGTACGGTGCTTAATACCGAAAAATTCAAATCGCAAATGTCTCCCTTCAGGCCTGATTTAATATGTTCTTGCCAGCGGAAAGCGGGTATGTACCTACTCTTACCGATATAATGCATGTCTTCTTTCCGATTGTATATTAAGTAGATGTAGCCATATACCGCGCCCTGATCACCTTCCTCTCGAGATTGAAACTCCCCTTCCTGATTTGATTTTATTCGGTAATATTTTTGTTGGCATTCGCCGCAGCAAAAATATGCTGTGATAGTGAGATCCAGGAAAACATCATCCCCAGATTGGTAACCGATTCTCGGACCAATATAGGCCCTAGGAAAAGCACTGGCCTTTCCCTGTATGTTTCCTAAACAGACAAAGCATGATGTATTGATCATGGCATAAAAACGATTATAGAAGAAGCGCTCACTTTCCATGATAATGGCATACATACCGCTCTTTCCTTTTTTCGGTTTAGCAAATCCTATGTGCTCACTAGTTGCCTTACAATACCGATCTTTTACTAGCTCTTTTACACTTTCTCGGTCAGCTGAATCCTTTGTATAGAATTCATCAAGCATCACACCTTTATCCGATTGATCTCTCTCAAATTTGTAATCAAACACACGTATCCAATAGTAATTGGGTTGCAGCAGCTCCTGATTCATCTTAACTCCTCCATTCTGAATTTTAGGTTGATACTCTACCCTTTGAAGGCTTATATCTTTATTCTATTTAGATTCTGAAAAAGTAAAGAAAGCTACCCTCAAATTCTGAGAGTAGCTGTGCAAAGATGACTAAATACGATATTGAAGTACAAGTATTGCCGCAATGACACAACTTCTAGGGGAACTCTGCAACAAAACACTTACACCCTCTAACGTAATCGTCCATAAATTGTTGGGGTTATTATAGTGGTATTGGTTTGTCGCTCCTAGAATATGAACCAAGTTATTTATATACCCACCGGCATCCTGGTAGAGTACCTCCTGTGTTACATAGGTTAAAGCATTATGGTCACTACAGGGGGTAAATTCAGATAACTTGCAAACATACTCTGCTTTTTGTGGATTGAACCAGATCTTTTCGGCAAGGGGGTTGTTGTATTGTCGATAATCATCCATTAGGTTGTACCCCAAGCACCGTGCAATAATTCCATTCAGTTGCTCGTCAGTCATAGCAGACAACTGTGAGAGTTTATGGTTCATTTGCAGACCTCCATCCGGATTAGGACAGCATGGATCGGGTAACTTAAAGATTTTTATATGACTTCACATTTATACACCCCATTTGTTTGCTTGCCCCCCCCCATTTTGGAAATATGGATTGGTAAATACGCCCCTCCTTTGTAGACCAATCCACCATGCCTTCTTTTTAGGGGCATCCGCATTACAAATTGAAGAATATTCCCCTTCACAGGTACGATATAATGGATTATAAAAATGACAATATGGGTGTCATTAAGACAGAAAAAAACACCCATATTATTAGGGTGTTCAGAGAGTTATAAATCATTTGTATTCATATACTTCAATTAGATCTAATCCTTCTCTACTTAAGAACTCATTCATAGTGTCACGGAATTGATCAACCTTCAGAATTAGAGCACTCCGGAGTGTATCAAAAATAGGTATGTCCTTTATATGGTTCACTGCCTTCGAGAACATCAACATTTTGATACAACCATCAAATTTATCTTCAGGGAACAGTACAACTGGAATTTTCGAGAGGCTAATTACATTTAGAAAATCTCCCATCAGATGTTTAGGGTTGGTTTGATTCTCAATTTCGATTCCAAAGAGATGCACCGGCCGAATATTATGTAAGGGTCTGTAATTCCCTAACTCTAATTCATGTAAATTGGCTTCGGACAGATTACACAATCTCTTCTTAATCTCCTGGATGAAATCACATTGTTCGAACGTATGGAACAGACTTCTATCGGTTGGTAATCTGTATGCCCCCAAACTTCGCTTCTTCTTCGTCTTGGTTAAAGCCGTAGGAGTAATAGCCAGATCTACCCTAGGTGAATAAATAACTTTATCCTCGTCCTCGTTCAATTCAGTCAAGTCTTTTTTAGTATAATGGGTAGCGGGCTCAGAAAGACACGATAGCCAATTAAATTGTAATTCACTACCCTCCATATCAATGGTCTCTCCGTTAGGGATACTCCGCAAGATATAATCATAATCTTCAGCTATTTGAGCGTACAAGTCTGGTCGAGATACTTGTAAGTCACTAATCTTTTTAGAGAAATACGCGCTTAGTTTTAATGCGACCTCTCTCTGAAAAGCAGTTGTGGGTGAACTCACTACTCTATCCCCTCTTACTATATAAATGATCTGAACAAATCTACTAGAAATTAAGCTCTGCTTTAAAAAGTGCTTTTATCTTTTGTTCCACTTCAGACTCATGTGGTTCTTGAAGATTAAGCTCAATTGTGATTTTAGGTTTATAGGTCCTTACTTCAGTCGAAACAGGTTCCAGATCCAGGTCGAACGTCATATTAAACAATGCGTAATTTGTATACTCTTCACCTTGCTTCATTTGGTGTACACCTGTATAGATGACTCCTTCGTACCCAATGTCACTGCAACAAGCTCCAATATAGTTAGGTAATAGATAAGCAGACTTTAACTGATTGCTCTCTTCATTGAGCTCACTAAAAAAAACCTGGAAAGCAGGATCGAAAGAACCCAAATCGAAAAGCTTTAGTTTCTTTTTGAGAATTAAATGTGGCAATGTCTATCAACTGGTCATGTTCCGGATTAATTTCATACGGGGCTGCTTCTTGATTGGTAACATAAAGGACCGACACTCCAATAAAGTTATAACGTCCATGCGAAGTTTTTCCTTGGGGGCTGTCCACATCTGTTGTATGGTGTAAGGCGTTCCAGAATCAATGGCTCTTATTCTTCCACGGAATAACTCAACAGTGTAGCATACCCCTGAGCCTCGTAATGCTTTTTAAGAACATCGTAAATGGCCACCCCAGTTCCGTTTCGATATGCCAGCATTGGTTGGGTTCTGAGCGTTTCTTTCGTCCCCTTTGTTTTTATACTTGAGACAACTCAACTTTCAAATGATTCAAATTTCGATTATCAATTCGTATCTTTTCTCCATTGTGAAGAATCAATTGTGGTACAATTTCATCCAATTCATGTACTTGCTTCAAATTGACATAAACACCGCGCTCCGCTTTACTTACATTCAAGTGATGCATTAAAAATGCAGCGCTCCTCGGATAACGAAAACTCGTACCATTCGCATCTTTAAGTTTCAATTTGCCATCATTTTCCGCTTTTATATACAAGATATCCAAGCTAGTTACCTGAACCGCTTCATCGTTCGACTCATTATAAACTTTAAACATCATTAAACCCCCAGAATAATATGTTGTATTTGATAATTTTACTATGGAAATAGTCAAACATCTATATTAAACCAAACTTATACATGGACATGGGCAATGAGAATATGTAATCACTCTGCATTTGGATGAGGCCAGTATAACCTCGTCGATTGAGAATCTGATGTAACTACTAGGGGGAGAAGCTAAATAGCGTCTATTCAAGGGAAGTTATTGATTGTATCCCCCTATTATGAGTTCTTGGAGGATTAGGGACTTTGTTTAGCAGTAAAAACAAGAAAAGAACCAGCTCATATTAAGCGGAGCTGGTTCTTTTCTGATACATGAAATACCGTACATGGTCTTAGGAACCTTCAAGTACCTTATCCTCAATAACAGGAGCTGGTATCTCTTTGATTTCAATTGATTCTTCTGGTCCAAAGCTCTGAATCTTCACTGGCATAGAATCTAAAGATTTGTACTCTTCGGTTTTTGTTGAACTAGCAACAATTTTCCCGTTTTTATCCTTCTCGTAAATGACACGTTGTGTTGGTAACCCGGTATTCAAATCAATCGTAACAATTTCCTTGTGGTAATCGTCTTCTGCAACAGCCTTCTGTTCATTGCTTCCTGCAGTAGACAGCGACTTTGTTTCAGTGGTTTCTAGGACCGTCCAATCCTGGCTTTTCAATTCTTCTTTTGCATTCTCCAACAAAGAGATCTGAAGCAACTTTTCATTTTCAGTAGCTAGGTTTTCTGGCATAGTCCAGGTATTTCCAATCAACTTACCTGTCTCAAAATCCCGTCCATACGAAGTGATTTTTTTTCCGCCATCTTCGATAATCAATTTATTATGAAGTTGGTTATCACGATACTCCTCAGTGATTTCAATCAAGTTCACTCGATCCCGGTAACGTACTGTGTAAGATCCGTCTTCTAACGTTTGTTTAATATATTCCACTTTACCTTGAGTTGCCTTATTTGCTGCGCTTACAACATCACTTTGAGCGCTAACTACGGTCGGTTGGTTAAAATACATGTAACCACTCATGGTTACAGCAACCAGTGGTATGGTAAGTAGAGAAATGATTGTTTTTTTCTTCACAGGTTGAGTCCTCCTTTTTGTTATACATTTATATCCTAGACGTATTATTCCGCTTTTAAGTTCCATCCATTGACATATCCATTATCAAAATATCCTGATGGGTTAGAACCTGCTTGAAAGTCTTGTACTCTCCAAGCATTGGGATTACATGTAGATGCCTTCAGTTCCGGATCAAAGGATTGTAAATAATAATTCTCGCTTATTCCTTTCACGAGATTGCTCATATTACTACAGTCATTCGAGTACATTGGAGTCGGTCTGCTCGTTTTCGCAACATAAGCGTTTTGATAATTGAATACTACAGGTCCTGTAGTATTATACCAAGCAGCCCATCCTAATGCGGCGTTGGCGTAATATCCAATACTGGCATCTGGATAATAATTTCGAATCCATTCAAAACCATTTGATGTTGTGGAACCGCAAGCCCCAGATGGACAATATTCCACAATATCTGTTCCGTTACTCACCTGAGCAATGATCGGGTAAGTTGTACCAGCACCACTCCGAATGTTCAACCCAGAAGCTTTAACGTCCCAAACTGTGGTCTTTTTGTCCCACGTGCTCAGGGCATCAACTTTACCTGTTGGCAAATAAAATGATACGACTGCAAAAACAAATAAGACGAGAAACTTACTGCATACATTAATCCATTTTACCACAAATATTTACCTCCCCCAATTTTTGTTCAAAAGTATATTACCATATCCATCCTTTAAATTTGTTACATTTTGTAATTAAATATAAAATAATATATTTTTATGTATGATATATCCATTATTTGATTTGGTTTTTGAAGCCTTATCTACTTCATAAAAGCTAATAACCATAATCAAAATTCATTCTATCTCAGAGTACGGTCCTTTTTTTAAACAGAAAAAAAGCCGCATAACTAGCGACTTATAATGCATTTTACAATTATATTAAATCCCCTACATATGAACTTCCCTGGTAGGGTCTCAACTTGTGGGGGATGCCGTCTTGGTTAGCAGACAGCCCATGACATATATGGTCATGTATCTTGTGATAATTTGGTAATCTGCTCAGGACGTTTAGAACATTTAGAAATAATCTTCCGGTCTCTTCTTTTCTTGGAGCTCAAGAGTAATTTTTAATATGGGTTTGAATGTACTGACTGTTTGTAGCGCTGAAGATAAATCCAATTCATAATCCATATCGAATAAAGCGTAGTTGGTATACGGTTCTAAACCATCGACATCATGTACACCTGAATACACTACCCCATCGTATCCAATATGGCTACAGCATGCCCCGATGTAATTAGGCAATAGGTACGCAGACTTCACTTTTGTTTGTTCAGTCTCTATATTAGATTCACTGAAGAACCCTTGAAACTCTGGATCAAATTCACCCAAATCAAATAAACGAAGTTCTCTCCTCATAATCGTAAAAGTCGCAATATCAATTAGCTGGTCATGTGTTGGATTAATTTCATAAGGAATAGCGTTCTTTGAATCCGCAAGATACAGAACAGGTACACCAATGAAATTATATCGCCCGTGTGACGATTTGCCGGCAGGAGCTGTCCATAAATCACGAATACTAAAAGGCTTGTTTGAATCCGTTGCCCTAGTCCTCCCCCGGTACAGATCCATTTGACCTGCAGTTATGATTCGGATATTTCCATGCTTATAATGTTCTTGCAAAACATTATAGATGGCTATTCCTGTTTTATGTTGATACGCAAGCATCGGATTTGTTCTGAGAACTTCTCGAAAATCCTCTAGTTCCTGAACACTGATCTTTTCCCCATATTGTTCAGCAAATTCAGAGAACTCTTTCGCGTCAAATCCATAGAAGGTGTCTACTTCTTGTTTCGTATAGACGTCGATATCCTTAGAGAATGTTCCTCCAAACTGATCTTTTCTATCTGCATGGTTTTTTCCAAAGCCACACGGACACTGTATAAGTGAGAGAAATAGGGAAACAATCGAAGCAGGTACACCATGCTTCTCGGATAGGTACTCTCCTGCTTTATAATAAGAGCCTCCAGAATACAGTGGTGTTGTATCGTCCGGATCATCATTAAGTTTAACAGCCAATGCACTCATTTCATTACCATAACAATGCTCGCATCCACCAATATCTTCAGAAAATTTATCTGCGATAGGAATAAGGAAATGCTCTTTTACACTAAGCATGTGATATTCCTCATTCTCAGTCATTTGTTGATTACAGATCTCGCAGCATACTTTGCTTTCAGCTGATGCAACGTGGTTCTGTACAAATCTCTCATACATTGTTATCGATTTCCATACCGTTTTGAAGAAAATAAAAATATCCTTGGCACATGATGAACATACAGTACGATCGTCTAAATTGTTTAATTGGTATATCATTTCAAGCTTCCCCATTTCCGGCGTTAATAACGTTCTTCTAATATCTTACTATGTTGCTCCTTGCTAAACCAAAAACGTTATACCTACCTATCAACTCATAATAAACATTGGATTTAATAGAGATGATAGGGTTAGGGATTTTCCTGGGATATGTAGAGTGAGTATAGACATTGGGAGGGGGAGGGGCACATTATGCAACTATGCCCCTTAGTAAGAATAATTTAATTTGCTTTGAATTGAAGTACTTTATTTTTTCTGTCATTCTTATTCTTGGGGGAGGTAAACTCCATAGTCAACTGCTCACCCTTCTTAGCAGATTCCATAAATTCTTGAGTATCTGGACGCCAGAGTCCGTACTTTTCTACAACAAGCTTGAATTCCTCGAGATCATGACTACACAGTCTGAAGACCGGTCTTCCATCTTAGGGGAATTTCTCGGAGCACCGTTTTTATCAACTGAGGCCTCTATGTGGCATAATTCATGAAAAATCAACGCTTCCTTCTGCTGATCAGTAAGATGTTCCCACATACGCTTGTTAACCAATATCAAAATCTCAGCATCCATTTCAAAACGCTCATACAAGCTTAATATCTTCGTTTTCGCATAGATGAGTTTACCCCGTGTATACCAGGTACCTGTTCTGAACCTGGTAACAATTTTTGCAACACTAAGAATCTTGAAATCTTTCTCCTGTTCAATAAGCTTCTTCACCACTACATCAATCTCTTCAGATAAAGTGAATGTTGCACCCATTGATGATCCCTCCTCCTAAACAATTAGAATAAAGTGTATTACACCCTTTAAACAAAAAAAGGCAGCATCACATTGAAGTGACCCCTTAAAGTTAGACAAATATTTTTATGCAATTTGTTGGGCATGAGCCCGGTACTGTACCGGACTCATGCCTTTTAATTTTGACTTGATGCGTTTGTGATTGTAGTAATCCATGTAGCGTGCTAGCTCTTGCTTGAAGTGATCTACACTTTCAAATTCATGAAGATAAAAAAACTCTGACTTCATAATGCCAAAGAAGTTCTCCATTACTGCGTTATCATAACAATTCCCTTTGCGTGACATGCTCTGGGTAATCGCTTGTCCCTTTAAAGCCTGTCGATACTGCTTCATCTGGTAGTGCCAGCCATGATCCGAATGCAGGAGGAGTTTATCCTCGTTGGACAAGCGTTTAAAGGCTTTATTTAGCATCTCGGAGACTAAGGAATACGTAGGGCGAGACCCTACTGTGTACGTAATAATCTCACCGTTATACAAATCCAGAACAGGTGATAAATACATCTTTTCTCCAAACAACTTGAACTCTGTAATATCCGTAACCCATTTCTCATTTGGTTTTTCTGCTAGAAAATTACGATCCAGTACGTTGGGTGCAATTTTACCTACAGTTCCTTTATAGGAACGATATTTCTTCATACGCACCACTGATTTCAAGCCTAATTCTTTCATGATACGCAGTACTTTTTTATGGTTAACTCGATAGTTCATCACGGATACGACGATATCCATAACGCCCGTGATGTTCCTCATAAATGGATTGAATAAGGAGTTTCAGGTCTGCGTCTAGATCGGGCTTGTCAAACTGCTTCACCCAGTAATAGAAGGTACTACGTGGGACTTCAGCGAACGCTAATAATGCAACCACCGGGAATTCGAGCCTTAATTCATAGACGACTTGCGCTTTGTCTTGTTTGGGGATTTTTCCTTGTTTTGAACTAAGGTATTCAACTTTTTTAAGTAGGCGTTTTCCATACGCAAACGTTCTAATTCAGCTTGTAGAGCTTCAGTCGATCCCTCAGCAGGTTCTTGCTTTTGAAGTCCTTTTTTATTCTTATCCGTCATACGATGACGCCCCTTTATCTTTGGTTTTAGGGCGTCGATCCCATTTTCATTGAACTGACTGCGCCACCTTCGAATAACCCCTGGAGAAGAGATATTGAAAATGACCGCAGCTTCATTTGGAGACGTCCCATTTTCGTTCATATAGTTGAGTACGTCTAGTTTATAGGTTAGAGAGTAAGCTGTATAGGTTTTTTCAAAAGCTTTTAAACCGTGATATTCGTATTGCTTGATCCACATACGCAGGATTTCATGATTAATTCCTAAGGATTTCGCAATGCTTTTAATCCCTTCATTTCCTGATAAATATTGATGAATAGCTTCTATTTTCAAGTCTAAATTAAATTTTGACAAAAAAACTGCACCTCCAATTGTTAGATGGTGTCTAACAATTGGGGTGCAGTTCACATAAAGTGAGCTGCCTTTAATCATCTTTTTATTGAGAAGGACCACCTTTGTGTGTCCTTGATTCTATGTAAAATTTCCCATTAATGTGCTCTTAAGTTCAAATCACACTAGCTAATGCAGCTGAATTGAATCTTAGATCAATCAAATCCATATTCTCATGAATCAATGCTTTTATTGCTTTTCTTCTAAGATCATCATCCTGAACATTACCGAACAAATAAGCATCGATAATTTCAAAGTTTTTATCAATTTGTTCCTGCTTGTCTAACTTATCTTGCGTAGTCATACTTCTTCCCCCAAGTGGTCAATTAGTCATTAATGGATTGTTTATACAAACTGCGGTAAAGATTTGCCATGGCTACAAATTCCAAGGCGTTTTTCCCATGCCGATGTTTCTGTTTCAAAGCGTCCTTAAAATCTGTGACAGCAGCGGGATAGTATTCTGTCGATTCACGAGCCAATCATGAATCACCTTCTCTTTCGTAAAGTCGTCCATAGAAGGATTAATGATGGAGCTGATAGTGCCACTTACAACTTGGTCCACATATTGGGTTTTCTCTGGAGTCTCAAAGTATGTAAATTTGCATTCATTTTGATAAGTGGGAACCATACGTTAGCCAACTCCAATAGAATTGCGAGTCTGGCTTAAATAGTCTCCATAGTAGTTAACATGATCAGCAGCATTTAGCAGTTTTTTTCGATATCTGCTCAATAGAATCATATAAATCGATGTTTATCTCCAATGTATGAGACTGTAGCGCTTCATGAAATGCTTCTGTTAACTGTTCATCAGAAAGAATAATCTTAACTGAAGTGGATTTTGCAGATACAACTGAGCTTAACAGTGACCCACACAGTATAGCTAAAACAATCATAGTGATCCATCTTACACTTCTTTGCTTAATCATTGAATTCCTTCCTCTCGAGTAATTTTGTGGTTTTGATTATATAAAAAAGAACCGAATCCCATTGGAATTCAGTTCTTTAGAATCCATATTAGTTTTTTTAAGATAGGCTGCCTTTCATACATCAAAAGTGTAGGGAGAAATAGGAACTCAAAGAATTTCAACTAATCTCCTGTACTCTTGAAGTAGTATCTTCACCATCAACAATCATAGTGGTGTTCATACTGATTAGACAATTTCGTAAACTAAGTAACATAGATTAACGTCCTATTCAGATTCTATAATGTACGCCATCGTTGATAAAACGTTCGCGGGTAGCATCTGAAATTGTCATAACGTTAATGTAATTCATGTAATTCATGTAATACATATTATCACATTACGCATTACACTGCATCATAAATCATATAGACAATTTCTTATGCTTATTACGCCGGTTATTGTTCTTTATCGGGGGTTGTCGTCAACTGCTCTACTCTTTCACTTGTTTCAGATATAAGGTTTCTTAGATCTGTTAGTGAAATCCAGAACCCAAATGGACCCTCATTTATACGAATACCAAAAATTCCATGATCTTGATGTTGTACTAACCAAGGTAGCAATTCATGAGTAGGAATCTTAACATAGTGGAGCTGTACACTCTCTTGAAAGATCAAAGGAGCGTTTGCTTCAAGTTGTGGATAGCTGGTGTAGACATACATCCAATTTTTATTATCCTCCTCACCAAAGAAAGGAACTTCTTTGTTACCAGGACTCATAAGAAGAAACATTTCTTCTAGACGCTGTACTTCAGAAACAAGCTGTACAAATGCTTCATCGGTGTGTTGCTGATTTGCTTTTTCCACCAAAATATTAAAATCCATAAAACACACTACCCTTCATTCAGAATATAATGTGATAATTTGTGAATATATTCACAATGTTAATGTGGGGGTTAATCTTTTGATTCTATCTGATCTATCAGATCTGACTTCAGAACAATTTCATACTCAAAGTGGGGATAATGTTTAAATTCATCCTGCAGGTCCTGCATAAACCCCTTACGTATCAGAAGTAAAACCTTCTTTCCTTCCCTCTTATATTCATGAGAAGTGTATAGAGATAATCTTCTACGTACACCAGTGCTGTTGTGCAAATTTTCACAAACATACTTTATCTCGCCGTTATGGACCACTGTATATGGAAAGGCTCCTTTCTCGACATGCCGCACCGCCCCATACTTCTGATAGAGAGCTACCCTCTGTTCTTCAGTGCCAATTGTTTTGAGAACGATCAGTGCATCATCATAAGGAAGCAGACTTACACTGGAACGAATTCGAGTCTCTTCATATTTGAGCGCACGCTCAAAGTTTGTAAATGCATCAGGAGTTGAGCAAAGCACCAGGTAGTACTTTATTGAGAAGTTCTTTTTAATTTCTGACATAACCTTCGCTATCGTCTTTTCTTCAGGATCAGCTGTGAGAAGATATACTCCATACTCTCTTTGGTCGGGAGCTACAATGCACCCTTGAATGAGACTGTTTCGATCCAGTTCATATATGTTCTTCACTTGTCTGCTGTCCCACATTTCGAAACCGTAGGCTTTCAATTGAACATAAATCTCGTTGACCAGATTCGCGTAAATCATCCGGTAACCTGACAGCTGCAGATCTTTAGCAAAAGTCGTCTTGTCTACAATGCCTTTGCTCTTCAGTGTCTCCATTCCTTTAGCCGTCAAGAAGTAAGAATGGGTCTCTCTCTTTCCGTTCTTCACGACAGGCTTTGCCATGATGTACCCATCCCGCTTCAAGTAAGACATTCTTTGCCAACAGTAATCCCTCGTCTTATTGGTACTGAAAAACAACCTGTAAATCTGCGGTGTTGTGAACGTCCTAAACCGATATAGAGCATGCAGAATATTTTGATCTCTTTCCGTGAGGTTTTTGATTTTCACCACCTCAGCCTCCCTTCTTTTGAGACCTTTGGCTGCTAGAGATACCTAAACCTGTGGATTTGATTAGCTCACCCAAAAAGCAGCTGTTCAAGGCCAAAGGGCCGTGTACTTACTTCACACGTTAAATTCAAGGAGGGATAGCACCCCTGCTTTCAGCAGGGATACTCCCCTCCTTTTTCCTTTCTTTGTTCACCTGATACTACAACCGCAAACTTATTGTAAACACGGGGATTTCAAGTCATTTTTCATATCAGGACAAGTATCCCTCGATTCAAGCATGTAATTACAAGCATAGAAGCCATATCCCATAAGGTTAAATTGAAGAATACTGAGTATCTTTTAGTATCAGTACAACGGTATCAGTACTATGCCGAATAATCGAAGACATAGTACTGATATCAATTATCCTGTTCAGTACTGATACAGTATTTTTGAATGTAGCTAAATAATTCAATTGAATAACAGTGTTCGCTGATAAAGATTTCCGTGTGGGGATTGCCTTGATCGTACTCTCCTGATTCACATACGGACATGTTCTGCCAATTATCATCCTTGATTACCAAAGCAGCGCGGAGAGCATCAAAAACATACTTCCGTTCACGATTATCGAAATCTCGAATAACTCTATCCGAGAAAAATTGAATTATATATATAAAGGCTTTTTTATACGAATACCTGGCAGGTAAAGAAGAGCTGAGATCAAAAAACAACCTATTGTAATACTCTTTGGACTCTCTAATTTGTTTTCTAACCACTCTTTTATCTCTCTGTTCCACTTGATAATGTGGAAGGATACCAGGTAATGAGAAGTGCAAAATATAACTCTGTTGGTCCAGTGTTTCTATAACTCGAACGTTTCCCATTTGCTCAGGAACAAATCCATGAAGAAGCTTCATTTCCCCTCCCACTCCAATGCCGCATTTAGTGCGGCAGTATAAGCATATTGCAATCAGGATTGTGTCTATATTGCGGTAATTACTGAGGCTTTTACTGCTTCTGTTATTGAAGCCCAAACTGCGGCAGTAAAACCCGTTTACAAATTAGAGAAAGGATCGTCTGAATTCTTCGGGTCAGGCTCTGTTCTCTCATTCGAATTAAGCAATGCTTCTAGATCGTCAACTTCTGAACCATCTGAAATATTATAGCTTTGGAGCATCGTTAATGCTTCATCAGTTGCTTCTACTGTTCGCACCAGTTTTTTTGAACTTTCCACGATATCTAACACTCTTTTAGGAAGTGATAAACCTGCAAAAACAGAATATATATGCAGCTGGTTAATAGCTTTATCGCCATATGTTGCAACAGGACGCTCATTAGCGTATGGTGCATATTCCATCATTTGTTTCTCCAAGGTGTTTATCATGCCTAATGTGAACATCCGTTTTGCTCCTGCAGGACTGGCCAATAGACTAAGGGCACATCGATCTGCATTCTCCAATTTGTAACCACCACTTAATACTCCTCTCTCAATTGATTGTTTCATAAGCGCCAGATATGTGCCTTGATTCTCTGCATCTACATCAGATTCATACAATACTGTTTTTCCGATCATGATAATTCCGGAGGTTTGCAACATTTTTAGCCACTCCGAAATATCGAAGTGATATGGTCCCGTTGGATTATAGTTACTGGTAACCATATTGATATCATGAAGTAACTCAGCAATGTACTCATTCGTGCTTTTTAGGAAATCCTCAACATTTCCTTTTGAATTCTTCTGCAAATAATCTTCAAATAGTTGTTGATTATCAACTAATAGAATAGAGCCTAGTCCTTTCATGGCCTTAGCTATTAGTTGCAGTCTTCGTATAGCATTATCTAAAACGACTTTACCTTCTTGATCTCGAGGTAAAGTGAGAACTAATCCGAATCTCCCTTTAAAACCATTGGCATGTAAAACTCTTGCCGCTTCAATTACTGCACCGGTTCCAGTACCCCCTCCTAATCCTACAACCAAGAATATAAAATCCCGGTCAGAAAATAATTGCTGCACCTTACTGATGAGATCCTCTTTATGTGTGAGAAATGCTTCTTCGCCCACTTGAATATCTCTGGCAGCGCCTTTCTCAAAACCACGTAAGATGTACTTTGTGGCCGTTGAGCAATGTGGGATTTTATTCATATCGACTTCATTTGTATTAACTAAGAGCGCGGTGTACGGTTGCATGTTATTTTTGACGTTCATTCGAATATTGGCACAAGCGTTAGCTATTGATGTACCACCAAGTCCAAATCCCCAAAAACCATATTTCAGTCCTAAATCACCCATATTAATTCACTCCGCTTCTTTGATTTTCACGAAACTTAATGATTTCATTGCCCAATAAAGTCAGTTGATATAGCCTCGCTTGGCCCACTTTTTCTACAGCAATTAAACCAGCCCCTTCTAATTTAGCTGTGAAGATATCGAGCGTATATCTTGAAGAGATAAGTGACTTCTCCTTTGTCTCGAAATATCTCTTGTTTGTCTGATCTCTTAGATTGGTTTTACTAACCGGTTTCCCAGCCACCTTTAATGTAGCTAACATCCATAAACCAGTTTCTTCAATGTTGTTTAATAAAACTGTGAGAATTTCTTCACGATTCATCGAGCGGCTCCCTTCTTTGAATTTTGATTTATCAAAGGATCTGCCTTCACCTAATAAAAAAAGCAGAGAGTCGTAGATTACGAACTCTCTGCTTTATACCGGCGATGTTGTTTTATGTAAAATATGAGGCGTATTCCAGTTCCAAAGAACTTAACTCGCCTCAATGAACTAACTCTTCATTCATTGAACGACATATAATTTAAGGTTGATATTCATGAGATGAGCCCATCTTTAGAAGCCTTTTCTTGAAGTTGCAGCTTATTGCAAAATGCCAAAAAATCATCAACTGTTTCCGGTTTGACACTAATACTCAATGTAATTGTACTTCCTTGTTTGCTTACAGTCATATATTTGTACATTCTGCACACATTGATGATAAATGTGTTTGCCGTAGTTATTGGGCCTGAGACTTCATAACTTTTCGTCATTTCAATAGAGCGGATTTCTCCATCATGTGTTTTAAGCTTGTAATCGCTCTCCCACTCATTTAATAGGTTCTGCAGGTGTTTTGGTGTAAAAGCAGTGATTTTGTTCACCAGGTTAATCCTCCAATCAATTTTAATTAACGTAAATGGTCACTCAATATGCGTGTGACCTTATCTTCATCTGCCGGCTTATTCCAAAGAACGTAATAAAGAATCTGAAGATCTCTGTTCTGAACTACCAACCGTCCATCCAGTAACGCTGAAGCTTTAAGAAGCTTCAGACTCGCTTTAAGTCTCCTATCCGAAGGATATATTCTCGCTTTAAATAACTGGGTACGGATTAGAACAATCGCATCGATAATCTCATCTGGAATTATTACAAATTCAGAATTCATTCTCAACTTATTCAAATCAATAAGGGAGATTGAATCATAACTTTCTTCATGCATATGTTTACTTGTTAGCATATCCTTCAAAGCATCTGGAAAAATTACGTATCCAACTTTTATCCGTATCAAAAAACGATCATACAACGCATGGTTCTGTTCCTCATCGTGAAGTTCATTCGTTGCTCCAAACAAACTAATCAATGGCACTTTAACTCGCTCACTCATCTGAAGAATAGTTCTTTCGTTAATAACATCCAGCAAGCTATTCAACGTTTCCCCTTTAGCTCTTAGGATCTCATCCAGTATCGCCATATGAGCCTCTGGAAGCTTACCCACTGTCTTTCGTCTCAATTGACCTTTAGTATATAGACTTTCTTCGTAAGGGCCTAAGATTTCGTCTGGAGTCGTATCATAATTCATACTCCATTTAAATATGTTTAGTTCACGAAAACATTGAAATAATCTTTCCAGAACAGAGCTTTTTGCTGTACCTGGAGGTCCTATCAATAACATGTGTTCACCGGCAATCACACTCACTAACGCACAGCGGATAAGTGATTCTCGTTCATAATATTCTGACTGCAAACGAGTCCTAATACGTTCCAACTGTTTAAAGTAATTCTGATTAAAATCTATTTCCACGTATTTACACCCGCTTCATAAGGATTTCTCTGCTGCATCTGTTCCCAGAAGATCTGATCTTTAGATAGTGGCTGAGGTTCATGAATTGAACTAGATATCTGTTCAATGACCCACTTAACAAGTTGCGATTTACCCTCGATCCCGAGCTTGTTATATATGGTCCGCTGATGTTTTCTAATAGCTTCTTCACTAAGGTGAAGTGTATTTGCGATTTCTTTTTTCTCTTTCCCCTGTAATAGCATCCACAACACAGTGCGTTGCTTTTCCCTTAAATCGCATCGATACATCGTTACTTCCAATGTTTTTAGTATCGCCTCAGAACTTGACATAGAATATCGCCTCCTTATATATATACAGAAAAAAAGACAGTACCTTGTAATGCAGGTGACTGTCTGATACAAGATAAAAATAAAACAGAAGAGTGATAAAACACTCTTCTGCCAAGGTAGTAAATCTATTAAAAGGAGATCGAACACTTCTATCGGGTGGTTGGTGTTCCCGATGAATTGATTATACATCATCGATGTAAATCATGCAATACACAAACTCAAAAATATTTAGTATATCTGCGAACTCTTCTGCTGATTGGCCAACAATGTGAGTACAGTCGAGTCACCCATCGCTTTATTCATTTTTTCACCAAATATCCCAAATGCCTTTAAATGATACTTACTTGATATTTGAAACTGAACGTTACCTGGTGCTTTAACAACCCCCTCAGTCCGATAAATGATCCACTTATCTTTATCGAAACCCATCTTTTCCATCTTCGATGTTACTTCTTGTTCTACCGTGTCTGTCCATCCCCCACTTGATGCCATTCGTTCAACAGCGAAATCCGTTAGTTGATTCGCTTTCCACTGCCATTGCCCATAAGTTATGATATCCGGAGTGAAAAATAGGAAGAAGGCCAGAAGCGGTATCCATAGCAGTTTCTCTGGTGATTGCATGAGTTAACCTTCCTTTCTCATTTTGCTTGTCATTAAATAAAAAAATCGATCCGCGCTTACAGATCGATTTCTCCATTGAATTTATCCCATGCCTTTCATTTGAGCCATAAAGTTGATAACGATAATGGCTAGAGGTACAGCTAAAACAAAAGCGAACATCCCCGTACTAATAAGTTGTAGTTTCGCAGGGCGCTCTTTAATTATTTTTCTGTTGTTCTGTACACGAATTTCCCTCATGAGTTTGGTTTGCGATTTGAATATTTCTTCTGCCTCTTCTTTGCTCATCTGAATAGCCTGTTTCATAGCAAATACGAATCGTTTGATAGACGAAGTTCCTACGCTTTCAGCAAATCGTTCTAACGCCCTGGACTCCGACATCAGGTCCATGTCCTTTGATAAACGAGTACAATCAAGCTCAAGCCCATCTGGGGCATGTTCACAGGCTAATTTGATAGCTGCATAGGGAGTTAATCCAGCAGAAAACAGTAATATGAGGTGATCAATGAAGTCAGGCAATTTTTCTTGTGCTAATCTCTCTTTGAATGCCAACTCTTTTTTCAAGCGAGATACCGGATAACGATAAAAATAGAATCCTACACCAATTGCTAGAAAGAAAAAAGGCGCCGAATTCGTAAGTATTGCGAAGAATGTAAATCCTACAAACGCAAGGCCTCCAAACATGAGTTGTTGACCAGCGATATCTTCAGGTCGCTCTTTCCAACCTAGACGATACAGTTGTTTTTCCAAAGCAGAATGTTGTTCTGTTGAAAGCTTAACTCTGCTACGAGCAGCCACCTCTAATGATCCCGCTACCTTTTTCCACATAGCCTGATTATTATCCGCAATATAGGCGTATGCCCGATACGATCTGCCCGTCGCCAAAAGCGTTGTTAGACTCACATATAGTAATAAAAAGAAGATTGCACCAATAATGATATAGATCAAGTTAATTACACTCCGTTCTGTTTAAATTCGAGTCATCTGATTTACTTTTGGGAAAGACCAAAGGATGTACACGATTAATGCGATGAGTAACCCTTGACCCAAAGGAAGATCCATGAGTTGTTTATACTGCTCTGCTTGAGCAAATCTAAAAAACAGCACCATACCAATAGCTATTATAACGTTAGTTCTATGAGCCTGACGCTGCTGAATCAACTCCGCTTTTGCTTCTTCCTTCAAGAGACGATTACTTTGGATGACATCCGCGATCTGCTTCATTGTAGGAGAAGCGTCTCCGCCGTTTCTCTCAACAACGATTAAAACGTCAGAGAACATTTTGAATTCCTTGACAGGAATCGATTTTTGCATGTCCTTGAGCAAATCTGGCAGCATGATACCGGTATAATAATCATCCACGAGTTTTTTCCATTTCTCTTTAACTGGGCCCTCCAAGCTTTCAGTAGCTTTGTCCATGGAAGTTGTCAAATTCTGTGTAATGGAATAACCCGCGCTTACCGCTTGGACCAGGACTTCTATTTGTTCCTCTGTGAAATCCTCGTAGTTCTGTTTTTTATTATTCAATACAAACCAAGGAGCCCACAGCCCAGCATACGCTCCACAAATCATTGCAATCGGAGACTCCATTAGTACTCCAAATCCGACACCTAAAAGCAAACACCCATAAAGATAAAGGGGCGCTTTCGCCCCGACGTCCCAATTAATGTTGTCCGCTTCAATTTCATAGGTATTAGCTGAAAGGTAACGCGTGAATCTGAATCGCTTTGAAGCTACAGTCTGTTGTGTCTTTTTTTGGATTTCTTCTTCATTCTCTGACTTAATCATGCTCCAAGAGCGGTACTTTTTCTTTGGCAAGAGATACAGTAGTAAGAAGATCAACAAGACGAACATGATAACAAATGAGCCGAAGTATACAATATTTGATAAATCCATGATGTACCCCTTTCTTTAAATGGCTGTCAAATTGAAGTCGTTTTTCGTCCATTTTTTCAGTTCTGACCGTGGGACACCACGTGTGATCATCTTCTTCATTAGTTTGGTAGATATTGTACAATCTTCACCCACGCTATGTTTCCCAATGAACTTCAGCTTTCCATCACTTTTAGCCTCTACATCTGCCACTTCATATTTATACAAGTGATTGACAATAGGTTCATCGTTTTCATAACCGAGCAACTCAACAACTTCTGTAATATGACGACTTCCATCTGCCAGTTTCTCCACAAAGTAAATAATATCTATCGCAGTACTCACCATTTTTCCGATGATGTTTGGTGCTAATAGTAAACCGTTCCGAAGAATCATCTGTACAATACGGGTGACAGCATCTTTTGCAGAATTGGCGTGAAGTGAACTCAAACCACCGTCATGACCCGTATTGAAAATTTCAATTAAATCGAGTGCTTCCTGTGAACGAATTTCACCTACAATTATTCGATATGGATACATTCGAAGAGAGGATTTTAACAATCCACCCAAGTCAATTGTGGTATCTTTATTGCCGGTAAATCTACATTCCAGACTTACGATATGTTTTTTAGGATACAGAACCTTGAGTCGAAGTTCCTCTGTATCCTCAATGGTCAGTGTTCTTTCATGATCAGGGATCTCTTCACATAAACGCTTAATAAATGTTGTTTTACCTGATCCGGTACTACCAACAACTAAAATATTCGCCCCACCACGAATAGCCAATTGAGAGAACTTAAACATCTCCTCCGTAAGCAGCCCATTTTGAATCATCTTCTCTGCCGATAGGTTAATAGGAGGATATTTTCGTATCGTGATGGTTGTACCATTTCTTGAGATTGGTGGTATCACGATATTCAACCGTACGTCAGACAACCTTGTATCACAGATTGGGGAAGCTTCATTAATCGTCGCATTAGAAAAGTTGAGCATTTTTCGTGCTATGGATAGTACGTGTTCTTCATCATTGAACTTGATATCCGTAAGGCGTATGCCATTGTGATCTTCCACGTATACTTCACTATCACCATTAATCATAATTTCCATGATTGTGTTGTCGTTCATGACGCCATCAATAGGTCCTAGCCCTACTATCTCATCTACGAGATCCTTCGCTTGCTCCTTGAGTCCCTTACTGTGATCTTTTAACTGTTCATTCTCCATAAGGAATTTACGGGCCGCTTTTTCCATTTCATTTCGTATTTCACGATTGTAAAATGCTCTGGAAAGTTCGTTGCCGAAAGATAATGAAAGTTTATCTCGAACTACATTTAAGGCATCTGCCGATACCATGGAATCAATAGATAGCCCATGTTTTGACTCAGTTGCGCCGGTCGGATTATTTACGCCTTCATAGTATTCTTCTTGAGAGATAAAAAAACTAGGAGGATCGCTCACTATGCCCTCTTTTGGTTCATTTGCGGTGTTCTCTGTTGAATTCACTGAATTTATAACGTGTTGCATAATATCCTTTGCAGGACTCACCAAATCCGTACCTGTAGCCATTTTTATTTGCTCCTCTCTCAACTTGTGACTCTGTCATTTATATAGAAAAGAAAAAAGCCCACGATCGATGCATCGTGGGCTTGAATTAAAGTTTTATCTGGAGAATAATCTTTTAAGTCCCTTTTTGTTTCCATCATTGGTTTGTTGCTGATTTTTTTTCTTTTTAAAACCGATAGTATCCACGAAACTATTCACTACGGAATTGTACTTCTCTCCACCGCCTGGAATAAGATCCAACGATTTTTCCGTAATGGTTGGATCATCCGGTAATGACTTCCACACGGGTTGTCCAAGAATTTTCTCCACGGCCGGTGCCAAACCTGGCGCACGATTCAGAATGATTTTCAATCCTCTCTGGTCTCCATTGTTACTAAGCATCCGCTTAATTTCTTGACCTGTATACACGCTGTGCGCTACATGCCCATCAACGAAAATTAAAAGCTCACTGGCAAGCTTCAGACTTACACCTGTAACCGGCATAAGCATTTCACTTGGAATATCCAAGTAAATAGCTTCGAATCCTAATTCACTTAATTGTTCAATTATGAAATAAGGCATATCCTTACTCATGGGCAATGAATGCGCCTGGAAACGATCCATAAATTGAGAAGGTGCAAATAGATACAAATCTTCTGGGAGTTCTGAAATGACACTTACCAGACCAGGATGTGAGGAAGCCATGTCTTGCATCCAGAGTTTTGAATTCACTAGATAATCTCGAATATCACGAAGCTTATTCGATTCTTTGCTCTTTGCCAACCATGTTTCCAGATTACGGGTCCGATGACTCATACCAAGTGAAATAGAGGTTGAAGCGTGTAATACATCTAATTCCACTAAGGCAGTCTTCACTCCCCTTCTTGCACTTTCTACTGCGGCTGCGTTCAAGAAGGTATTAACACCCATCCCGCTTTCGCATGACCACCCTACAATTACCTTATTATTCGTCTTCGCAAAAGATATGTTTACGGTATCGTCCATAATTTCAGTCGTCATTAGTTTTTCTCTCCCTCTGGTTGAATAGCAGATAGTGATTCAACTTGTTTTGTTTCTGTATCAGATGTGCTTTTGGTTTTATTGATGTACTGATCGAGATCCAATTGTTTGGACTTAATGTAAGGCTTGATATCGTAGACACCTGTTACACCTAACTCCGGAAGTCCCGCTTCACGATTATCGTTGTGGGGTACCAAAATGATGGTTCCATCCCTGAATGCGGTAGACAACGATGCATTTAATATCTGCAGCTGATCATCATCCACTGCCAGTTGAACGACTGTCGGATACAACTCTTTTTTCGGAGCTGTAGTCTGACCTTGTGCATTCACTGTGTTGGTGTTATTTTTCGCCACAATATCTTCAGCTTTTTTATTCTTAGCACTCAGGACCGTAACACCTTCGTACATTTTACCGATAACCCACTTCGAATTTGCTCCATCTGTTTCTACGGCGCTGAACCAAATATCAATGTCAGTATCAGGTAGAACATTACCTGCAGAAGATTCGAGTAGATTCACACTTCCGGTCCAAAGAGATTGACCATCTTTCAGTTTCATACGGGCTGCATCCATCAACTCGTCTTGTGAAACAATTTTGGATTGGAAGAAATAACTATTTTGAGCCAGTCCGTATTGATCAAGCGTGTATTTACCCACTAGATCTTTTTTGTTTGTGATAATGCCTGGCGGCAGGCCTTTCAAGGGGAGTTCCATACTTGTCACCATACTATCCAAGATTTCTGTATGTGCCGGGATATCCTGACTTGCGAAATAGACCGTGGTCGGCCTTAATTCATTACTCACGCGATACTCACTGATTCCTACGAATCCAATTACGACCAATGCTGAAATCATTACAGCAGCTATCCTACGTTTATTCATGAAACGTCTAACCTCCAATAATTAGTTTGTTTTTTTATCCCAAATAAAGACAACGCGATGTCTTGGATAATGCCAGATGTTAACCTTGTCGCTTTTGAGCATCTTCATCGATAACGATTCTACAGGTGTGCCCATCTGAACAGCTGCATATGGGGCCAATCGATTAATTTGATATATACCGGTGTAAGAACTCATCATCGCTTTTGTTCCTGCATTCAGCTCGCCGTATATTCCAAATTGTTGATCAAACTGTTGGATATCGATCCTTGGTAAATGCTTTGTTCGTATTCCACCCTCTTCCACCGATCGCATCATTGCGGTTTGGGTCGTGTTTCGTGTTGAACTTTGCATTTTTACTTTTTGTGTTCCTATACTGACGTAATCAATAGTGAAGTAAGCGAACAGTGTAAAAACAATAAGAAACATCAACATCTTGGGTGAAGTAGACATCCGGATCTCCTCCTTTCTTTCTCCATCATGGATAGAAGACCAAAAGGGTGACAGAGACGGCCATGGTAATCATCACTGCACCTGGTAAGACCCGCATTGATGTGTTGTTTAGATCTGGTTCAGTAGCAAAAAAACCTAATCCAAACCTTTTTAATATGAATCCAAAAGAATGACTGAATAGTGTTTTAAGTACTTTGGTTAAACCATGTTTCTTTCCAAAGCGGTAGACATCAATACTAAATAGAATCAGCGCTAATGAGCCTATAAAAAGAAGAACTACATTCCGGTAATGTCCACCTACTACTCCCTCACTACCAATGAGCGCAAATAATGATACGCCTACCCCATTAATCATCATCATCTTGGTATCGCCCGGCGCTGTTGAACCCACATTTTCCAGAATCAGTCCGATCGCGAGCATTCCTAGAAAACCACAAATCAACACCCAAACTATCGTTGTCGGAAACTGCCATATGATTAAACTAGAGAAAATAATCATGAATAGCAGATGCCATAGGTTTTTAGTAATTCGCCACCGGACATCACAATACATATTAAATGCGTTGTATATGCCAATTAATATTGCGGTGATAACTAGCATTTATGAGCCTCCTTCTCATATCGTTGTACCTTCATATAAATAGAAAAAACCTCCGCTTTCGCGAAGGCTTTACTGCAACAATTTAGTTTGGCCAATTGATGGTATCTTCCGAAAAATTAACCCAGTCTGCCAAACGTTTTAATGTTTCTACAGATCCGACCCATGGTTTCGTAGCACCGGTTGGGAATAGTTGTGACGGGAATGGATCTTCCGGCATCACCTGACGCACATAAAAATCATTCATCAAATTATCAGAAACCGTAAACTGAATATTGATACATTGTGTTAGGTTATTAACTCCGGTTGCATATAGATCTACACCGATGTTATAGGTCCCATCAGCCATAGCAAGTGATGCATAGTACGCCCGGCCGCCTGGATAGTAATAGTTGTCCTGTTCGGGATTTCTCGATCCAGGATTTCCGCCCTCATTATAAATGACCTCGTCACCATGCTTAGCTACCCAAGCGAGTGGTATTCCCCATTGGACCTGATTCGTAGAGGATGATAATTTGACTAACTCAATATCCTCGATCGTTCCGTCTGCTTTAGGGAAATGAGCTACTGCCCGGTAAATGTTACCCGTTCTACCGCGGTCCTCCGTGTACTTGGAGTCAATTACAAAATTGAATCCCTGACCCGCTTTAATGGTCGTGCTGTTGCTTCGGACAAGCGGTACATCGGTTCCATTAATTTCATCTGCATTTTCTTGAACAAATGTTCCGGACAAAGCTTTATTGAAAGTGGAATTGAAATATTCATAATAATAACCTGTTTCATATCGTGCGCAATACGAGTATGAGTTACCGTTACTGTCGTACCCTGTTCCATACCTCGCACAATATTCATAAGTGCCTGAAATGTCGGAGGTATGATTCGTCACTTTGCACGTACCGTTGGTAGCCCGGCCGTATATGGTGAATCCTGCACTGAGTTGATTATCCTGATACGTTTTTTCTCCTTGTGATGGCGGTAGATTGATGGTAGCGACCAAGTTATAGTTTCCTAAGTCTCGTCCACCCGTGTTCCAGCTCATCATGAGGGTTTTGTTCTCTCCTGGTTTAGAGAAGGTGACTTGCTGCGTACCAACAAGTGTATCCTTTCCACTCGCATCAACGAGGAAGAGCTTCACAGCGAACGTCTTTGCCTCCATCGGATCACCGGGAAGATTCTCACGGCCAACCTCAACGCGAGTGGTTACATTTTGGCTCTGAGTAGCTGTACCGGAGCTTACACTCTTAACGAATAGATTCAGTGTTTTCTCCTTCAAGTCGTACACTTTTTCAATCTTGTTATCTACCCACGGATCTAAGCCTCCTTCGCGATACTCATTGGAAGGTCGATTGTGACCACTATTTATCTCTGCTTTGATCGTGAGCATATCTCCCTCTGGAACACTCGTAACTTTCAAGTCGGTAATCCACTTCTTCTCCCGTGGTGCAAGGGTTATGGAGCTAATCCGTTCTTTAGCTACTCCATTAACAGACCAGTCTAAATACGTGTTCGTGATTGTTTCCGTATAGCTCTCGTTTTCAACGAGTACCTGGAACCTTGCAATCTGTCCAGGTTGTGGCTTAGATGGTGTTACGCGGATCTCAGTTGCTCGTAAGTTCACTGAACCGGTACCCACTTTATATTGGGCCCTATTGTTCTCCCAATCCGACTCATTCGGCGGATTATCCTTGTACCCGTTGATATTGAAAATGAGTACATCCGGGTGATTAGGATATTTCACTTCGATATTAAGCTTTCTCCGCTCACCGGCTTTAAAGTTTGTAATCGGAACCTTCTGCACTGCGGTTGTTGAGTTCCAACGCCATAATAAGTAGGTACTGGCGATATCGTTGGTACCGTTATTCAGCACGTCAATGGATACCGACGCGGTACTTCCTGCCGGTTGAGGAGCTGCAGGAGTAATCGAAATACTATTCGGGTCAACCGCCAGATCCGGATCAGACACGCCAAGTTTAAAGTTTTGGACAGCAATTCGATCATATCCATCACTTACAACCAATGTGTAGTCTCTAACTGTACCATCAGCTTTTGTTATTTTTTTAATGTCCGTTACCGGTATCGATGTATTGTAGCTGAACGTTTGTTTACCACCTGTACTGATTTCTTTGTATACATTCTTGGCAAAACTATCAAACCGCGAAGCATCTCTTTTTCCGGACGCTGCTGTGGTTTTATTGATTTCAGCCATAATCTGTTCTTGTGAGAATTTCCCTTCCACAAACCACAGCTTATGCTTATTCCCCCAATAGGAAGACGTAGTGGTGCTGATTCGCAGCATTCCTTTGGCAGAGCTCACCGTCTGTCTTTCGGCAGTTCCTTCAGCACCATAGATCGTGAAAATCTTTGGCCATGGTGTGGTAGAATAGGTCGTTTTAAAGGAAGGGAATGTTACTCCTCGATTTACACTAGTAGTTGGCGCCTGAGCCACCATGTCCGTAGTCATATTTAGTCCACCACCTGAGAGAGCAATCAGTGATGGTAGTCGATACCACGTATTGTTGGGGGTCGGAGCTCCAACAAAATATCGATTACTCGCCTTCAGATAATAATTACTTTCATCGGACCCTTCTTTTAGCTTGTTAATGATGTAGTCCGGATTACCATTCGCCCATTCTGACACCATTTTAATCGGTCCGTACGATACGCCATTTTCAGTAAATGGAATAAGGTTGTATCCTTCTCTTTTATTGAAGTCATCTTTAGCATCTTCCTCTATGATATTAAAGGTGATTACGCCTTTATAGTCGCCACCGGGAGTGGCGTCTGACCAAGCCTTTGTCGCAAGATCTCTGAAGCGAATGTCTGACCATAATGCGTAAGACTGACGTTGGGCATATTCCAACTCAGGCCTACCAGGTCCACTTGGAGTCAAATCGCCTGTTAATCGTGTAGTTGTTTCTCTGGTATAAGGATAAAACTGTTTACCGTAGGATGGAGGAGTTGCAGCAGCAAAAACCCGCCATCCTACGAACAACATCACTACAACTAAAAGAAGCGTGGCCACAACGGCCCGCTTCTTAATATTAACTCTCTTATTCAATTTAGGAACACTCATGAATGTTTAGCCCCCCAAATCACATCACCATTTGCCATGATAGTAATGCCTTGTTTAGCTGTTGAACCTACATACATTGACATGCCAATACCTTCCTTGATATCTACGGTTCTAGTTTCTCCTCCGCTTACTTTCAAGCTATAAGCAGAACCATCAATACCATCTAGATAAACGGTATAGCCTTTTGGAATCGAACTTGGAACAGTAAATGTTGCTTTACCACCCTTGATTACTACACTATTCAAAAATTCTTTTACATATGGTTCACTTACCGCGTCTTTAGGCATAAAGCCAATCGCTCTAGCTACGTCTGGTGTAGCGTCTTTTTTCTTCAATTCTTTGAGTGTTACATCACCATTAGAGCTGTTCTCACCAGGTAGTGCAGGAATGTCTTTTGGATCGGATGGATTTGTTGGACGCTCCTTAACCTCAGTTACACCTTTATCCATCAAGTTTTTAATGAACTGCACTGCTTCAGATCTCTTAAGTAGTGATGAACCCTGATAACCAGATACGGAAGGGGTTGAACCTCTACCTTCAGCTAGTCCCTTTGTGAGCATATATTGAATTGCATTGTCTCCGGAGTAATTGACACCTACTGCACCAGTAACGATCTCAGCAACGCGAGTCCTATTGATTTTGGTACTTGCTGCTTTGGTATTTCCGTATCCCTTAATGGCCCAGTTATGAGACTTTGCATATTCATAGTAACCTGAAGCCCAATATGTATCTGCACTCTCTTGAACACCTTCAAAAGCGTTGATGAACATCGTGATGAATTCAGCTTCTGTGACATTTTGATCCGGTTTAAACGTATTATCTTGATAACCTTGAATGATGTTGCGTTCAACACCCCATGAGATTGTATCTTGGGCCCAATAATTAGCTGGAATGTCTGTAAACTTACTATCTGCAAACGATGTAGCTATTACCGTAAGCACCGTAAAACCAATAATCATTTTTCGATACATTTTCGATTTAGATTTAGTTTTCAATAGTATCCCTCCTAATATTTAATCAACACTGAATCTAAACACATATTCAATGTATCACGACTTCATTCAATCACAACATCTAGAATGAAAATGCGTTGATAAAATAGATTACAATCATTTAAAAACTCCCGTTTCTAGTCCCCAAAAAAAAGAAAAACAATAGCCCATCCAAGTAACTGATTGTCTGAAAATCTCATATTTTCCTTGGAAGTATAAATAAAAGGCTGTGAGCAGCCATAGGTCACAGATCACAGTATAGAAATACGGATTAATTAGAACTTTAGCCATTAGATATAATGCACTGGACTCATTAAGCATACCAGGAGACCAACCAATCAGAATTTTAATACCTAAGATGACTGTTGCAACACTACTAACAGACCATAACAGTATATGCTTTTTTTAAGCTCTTGAGTTGCAGTATCGTCCATCAGTCTCTACCTCTCTACTATGTATTATCATCAGAGTACCGGGATCACTAAGGTATGATTTGATCACATAATTATGATGATAGAGCACTGATCCAATACCTAACAAATTTATCATAAGCACCTGTTTCTAATCCCCAAAATAACGTAAAGCAAACTCCCATTAGAAAGACTGATCTTCTGAAGACTTCATAATTCCCCTTAAAATAAGTAACACATGCAGACATCAACCATAAACCACAGATCACGATATAGAAAAACGGGTGACATACAACAGTAATGGTTAGATACAAAAGCTCGTATACCCCTATATTTGAGATACTAAACTTATGTAATATCTCCGGAAAAAATGTAATCAGAAGCTTCATAGCTGTTACATAAATTGCAAAACTACCAATAGATTTCAAAAATATTTGTTTTCTTTCAGGCTCCTGTGTCGCATCCTGTATACCTTTCTCTTCCATTAGTATCTCCCTCTCTGCTTATTTATCGTCATTATGAGAAACATGATGAACACTATCCTGTTCTGTTTCTGTCAAAAAAAATAAAGCACAATCTCTTTTTGAACGAGATCATACTTTATTCTTGCAGCAACATCACATCAACATGGTTCTCACGGGGGCATATCTGAATTATATATCAATAATGTAAATCATGCAATACATTATTTAAATCAAATGCTTATTTTTTTCACTTAAAACTTGTGTTATTGCCTAATCAAATGAAAAAGCGACCTACATTGTATGTAGGTCACCTTCATTTCTGTGTTACTCACAAGAATTATAATACCTCAAAATTGTAAATCTTGCAATACAATCATTCAGAAAAATCATCAAATCCTCTGTAACTATAAACAACCTGTTGTTTTTCATTTGGAACTCTCTCACAACTCGACCAATCCACAAATTGATGTGATGCTGAACCTTCTCTATTCCCTTTGGTCAAGAATACAGGATGGGGAGGGATCTCTACTCCTCTTCCTTCGCTTAAGTGTCTGCAAAACCCCTCATCTTTATCACTATGAGGAATTAGAACTTGGACTATTTGATTTCCTGAACAAATTACTAGAATTGCGTATGGTAACTGTTCGGGGCTACTGTCGTAGCGATACAATATGCGTACTACTGGATGTGGGAATACATGCATTCCAGGTAAGGTTTTAACTATGGCAATTAGATTAGTACACCAAGGATCAGCACTATGATCAACGTTCATTATCCAATCAATAGTTTTAGAGAAATATTGAATTTCATTTTCATTCATAAGTGTAAGAGCCATTTTTATATATGCTTTGTATACGGCAATTGGAAGATAAGAATATCTATCCACTGTAACTGTTAGTGTTTTCTCTTCTTCATTCATAACAATTTGATCAGAGTCTAAATCCGCTTCTATTTTAAGAGTTTGTCCCTCTGCCCTTATCGTAATTTTATTGTCTTTATATGTCGGAACGCCCCGTTTTCCTTTTACATACGTAAGTGTGCGATAGGCGCTATTATAGTTGCCCAGTTCATTTTCTAATTTAGCGAAGATATCTTTATTACAGGTACTGCATTCGTAGTATGAAAATAAATTCTTATTGCCCAGTAATTCTGGTACAGCATGAGCTTTATCTTTGAATTTCACTTCAGGATACGTGAGACCACAGAACCGGCAAACTTTATTTTCTTTGCTTCCTAAATACATCTTGCCATCTAGTTTAAACGAATGTATTCGGTAATTATTATTATAAAAACTCGATGCATCCAACATAAAGGTACCCCCTCTCGATATATTTCATTATATCCTTTCGATTTTTTCGTATAACTAAAAATTAATATTTAAATCAATATGTGCAAAAATCAATAAACAGAAAGATCATTACGCTTATTCTTCGTTATCAACTTCTGGATTTACCTATCATAATGCTAATGAAAAAAACAGAAAGGATGACCAGGGAATACATTAAAATTTCATTGTTAGTAAATTCCAAGTTTATATGAAGATCTGCTAATTGTTGCGAGACTTTAAGCAACTGATTGTCAAAAATGGTTTGATTAAATTTATAAACGCTAAAACAACTCCCTATTACTAGAAAATTAAATATCGTTCTTCGAAGTACTGATATGTAGCCGGAGATGTTTTCTGGATTTTTTTCTTTCAACATAAGAATGAAGAAAATAAGTAATACAATAATCGATATAACAATTAAATACGTAAATATATCAGTTATCATTTGGTCTGGTTCCCTCCGATATAAAACCTTATTCAATACATTTCCCCTATTTCCATCGGTAATTTTACTAAAGGATCTTTTTCATACAACAGGGATGGAGACAAATTCAAGAATAACGTTAGTACAAATAAACTAAAAATTGATCACGTGAGATCAAGATACAATTCAATTTATTTAGCAATTTTAAATAATTGTTTAAACATGAGAGCTTTTCAAATTTCTTAATCTTTGAAGTTCCTCTTCAAGTAATTTTGCCACAACTTCAGTCGTTCCTGTGTCGTGCAATACTTGATATAAATACTCATTCCAATCCGGATCTACAGTATCAATTTTCACCTTCGAATCAATTGTCACAGATTTACTATTGTCACCAAAGTTTACTTCGAACAGAGCATAGGGGTACCTACTCTGTCTGATTCCAAGATTAAAAAGCGTCAATTTATTTTCTTTAGGTAACCATTCTAAGAGATGACGGTACTCTGAAATTTTAATTGGTCTATCTAGGATTTCTACCCCCTTCTTTTGATGGATCAGTTCATTATTTGAATCAAGGATCTGCATGTCCAATATCTGAATGTCTATTTTCACATTCTCCGCAATAACAAAAACGCCTTTCCCATTAGAACTTGGCCACATGAACCATTCTCGAATTCTATCAATGTTATCTTTTAGAAATTCCGCAGACTCTTTTTTCAAAATACCCATTGGAATAGGGTACATCTTATCTACATTATTTATCTTTTCATCACTGAAGTAATAAGCCATCCATTTGGGGATAATATTACCCACATCAGAAACAAATCTAATTAGAATACTCTCTTCTTCATCGATGAATTCTAGTTTGTATACATACTTAATTGAGTCATATTGATCTGGTAGATGATATTTATCAGTAGTATGGAGTGTATTTGAATAAACATATTGTTTCTCATCATAAGACAATGTAATGTTTTGATTTTTGATCATCATGTATTGTTCTCTCCCAATATTCATTTTTTCAATATCTGAATGATGTACAGGTCATCCTGAGCGAAACCAATCTTTAACAATTGCTACAAATTATCGTTCAGTTGATGCATTGAGGCAATGCATAATAAGTCTACTTCACACCATATATCTTTCAATACATCATAGGACGGCACAAACGAATATCACCAAGCGATGTAACTGCTGATTCTCATGAAAACTCCCATCGCTTAGCTAACACTTGAAGCGAGGGTTTCTTATGTGTCGTCCTCATTTATGTTTAAAACACGTTAAAGGACGTTTAACACAAGTGGAGTTGACACAGCGACAGCCATTAGGTTGTCCAACCCCTCTATTCCATTTGCCAAAGCATTTGGAACTTCTTTTCGCATAATGTTGTAGGCTCCATTTACATCCGCATTAATGCATATGCCTGCTTTCGAACGGTACATTCCTCGGTGAATTCGGTTACCCGAAAAATTATTCAGTAGATCACTTTCACCATATGTAGGAATGACATCACCATCTAAGAAACTCGCCTTTGATGTGTAGGACTCCTCTCTTACAATAATTTCAATACCAAGACGTTTTGCCTTGTACGTCATCATCTGAATGAGCAAATTGTGTGGAATGTGGCAAAACGATTGATTGTTTCGTTTTCCCATATTGGTTTCACTCTTCCACTGCGTATTTCGACCAATGATGATCGTTCCAATCTGCTCTTCTATGGCAAATTGAATGATCTGGTAGCTCGCTTTGTGAAAAAAATCTTTCATTTTGAGAAATCGCTTGCGATTCAGACGTACTAAGCGATGGCTTGTCTGCTGCCCTTCGTTTGGCTTCTTTCCTTGTCGTAAAATGCCCAGGTAATGTGCTTTTTGTTTGTTGTAATACTGATTCATCGCTTTGGAGACCTTGCCCTTGACTAATGTAGGCTTTTTGCCTGTATTAGTCACAATGGTTGCAAGATTATTAATGCCTAAATCGATTGCCATGACTCGTTCTTTTGGAAAAGCTTGCTCCGTAATTTCACAAGAAAAGACCAGCTCTACAACAAAGCGTCCATAGGAAGGAATGACACGTACTTGCATGAGCTTTCCTTTTGTGTAGCCCAACTTTCCAATGTTGAGCCGCTCTTTTGTTATAGGAAGTTTAAGGAATTTCCCTTCTTTAATAACGCAATCTTGATTGGTCAGAATGATCTCTCTTTGATGGTTCCGACAATACGATGGGATGCGCGGCTTCGCCTTGAAAGCAGAAGGATTCTTTCGAAATGCCTTTACCGATTCAAAGTAACTTTTCCAGTTTTGAAAAACGACTTTCATGACGTTTTGGCTACTTTGTGTCGGTAAAGAACGATAATTTTCTTGTTTCATCGCCTTAAACAAAGCATCCAAGAAGTTGTAGTTCAGCATCGGTTCTTCCCTTGTTGGCAAAGAAAAAAAGTTTGCTTTGACTATTTTTCGTTGATCTTCTGATTTAAGTAATTCTTTTGCTTCTCTTTTTTTATAACTAAGAAGCTGAACCTCATTCATTGTGTTTATATGTGTACGAAGCATATCTAAAACTTCTTGTTGGAGAGGCTGTAGATCATTCTCTTGTTTTAGGGCTGTGTACGTTTGACGAATAAAAAAATTCGTCGTGTTGTACAAGTTCTTGGCTTGTCCACACAACACTTGAAAATATAGGAACAACCTATGCCCTGGTTTGATCCAAACTTGATGAGTTTGATACTGTTCTACCTGATTCAATTTTCGTTTCACCTCCTTTTAAGCTGTTTACGAGGAACACTTTTATTCTATATACACTTCTATGATATGCGAAAAAGACAAAATGAAAAGCGATTCACCACCCACTTAAAAAAGTGGGCGTACTCTCGCCTAACCTTGATAGAGATACGGATTTGTCCCGCATTCCTTAATTAAGAACCGAACGCTTAACCAACCAGATTAGTTCAAAGCTTATTTTGACTATTTATCACAATCTGATTATTTACCTCAACTAATAATGGCTTAGCCGCATCAATTATCTGTTGAACAGATAACATGAGAATTTCATCAATATGTTTGTTCATTTCAGTATTTAGCTTATCGTATTTTCTACTATCATGTATAAAGAAAGTTTTACTCAATTTCAGGATTTCTTCCTGTTTCGGAAATATCGTAGGAATCGCTTCAATCGCAGTATTCAACGACTCATATCCACGCATGTATTTCCATAAAAGATTAAAGAACGCCTCATGATCATCAGCATTGAATACTGGGCTATTATTAATGGCCTGTCCTTTAATAGAATTCCTGAGTAGATATTTCCCTTCAGTTTCATATTGGTCTATTACAGTCTCTAATTCCTGTTGAAGCATACGTAGAAGTTTCATACGTTGGATCTGTTCATCTTTTTGCTGTTTTTCTTCAGCCTTCAGATTAGCGAAATACCATCCTATAAACACAGCTCCTATTGGTACAACAACGCCAGTGAAAAATGACATTTCTACTCCACCATTCTATTTGCTATTATCTTTAGACGGTTGTTGGGGATCAAAGAATAGCTAATCCATAAACATATGTAAATGCCTCCTAGACCTAACTAACAGCATTTGTTGAGCTTTCTTTCTATTATTTAAAGATGAGTTCTGAGAGTCTATTTGATTTAGTGATTGCTTGAACTTCTTAGTTTTATTATTATTCAGATGATTGATTAAGTTTAAGAAATAAGCTATTAATTTCTCTACAAATATCTTTTATGACAGAATAAGAAGGTAATCCAAGTTGAGACTGGAATGAAGGGTGAGCATGCATGTTTCTAAGCCCACTAATGGCATCAAACACATCTTTCTTATTGTTATCTATAATTCTTCTTTTAGCTAGTCTACTAATCATATCTGATAAGGTTAAACGATTATTACCAGATGAAGAATAGTTTGAACCGTAGATTTCCCTGTGAACATGAGTAATTGCAGCTTCAAAAGCTTTAAACGCTTGCTCCATCGCCAGTGTAAGGAAACTCCAGTATAAGTATCCATATGCAAAAAGAGCTTTTGATACTTCTATCATTTCTTTGATATCGCTCGTAACAAATTCATTCAATTCTATATCATCAATTAATCCAATCAAATCACTCTCTGTAATTTTATTTTGCTCTCCTGTCTGAAAATTAACAGTACCAAAAATCTCGAAGGATTCATCAGCTCTGTGATAATTGTCGATCGTTATTTTCTTCATCAAACTACACCCCTTTTTTCTTAGATACATTTCTCCACTCATGTAAAGGTAAAGTTTTATGATTAAGGCAATAGTATCATACCAAAGCCAGGGAAAGTTATTTGCTACTTTTGCTCAACTTTTCTGTCTTTCCTAACCATCACACCAATCAGCGAAATCCTTAATACTACACCGTCCTAGCACATGGCCCTCATCAGGGTTCTCAATATAAGTTAGTAAGTCTTTTTTCATTATGATAGATTGAGGCGAGGTATAAGATCGCTCTTTTTAAAAGCGGTCTACCGTATCGTAGGACAGATTGTAAATATACTGAAATCAACCTCCTTGTCTACGGTAAACTAGCTTCCAGCGATTTCTTCCTACAAGAGACTCGCTGCAGCTGAGCGCAATGATTCGAGCTTCTAATTTTGTAAATTAGGAGGTTTTTCTGAAATAAAAGCTCAGTTTCTGTAAGGTATCTCCAAATCCTGCCCTACTTGAGTATTAGAAACTTAGTTGCTAACACCATATATTAAAACCCTTTGTGATCAATTTTAAAGAAAAAAATAAGATTACTGAGAATCTTTATCCTCCCAATCATCATCTTCTTTCTTCCCTTTCCCGAAGATAATCTTCTTCTTGAGCCTGCCAATCATGGTACTCTACCTGAGCCTCCCAATCACGTTCGGATTCTTCAGCTTCCCTTTCCCGAAGATAATCTTCTTCTTGAGCCTGCCAATCATGGTACTCTACCTGAGCCTCCCAATCACGTTCGGATTCTTCAGCTTCCCTTTCCCGAAGATAATCTTCTTCTTGAGCCTGCCAATCATGGTACTCTTCCTCAGAATCTTCATCATTTCCATGATATGAACTGCTTATAGAAGGCTCTTCAGGTTTAGAGTTAACCACCCCACTTTTTAAATAGTCATCAATCATCAAAAATGCTTCCCCTGTTTGATTTAAAGTGAGTACCAACCTATAGCAAGCAACCTCACCTGAACACACTTCATATGGCCTAATTTCTGGTAAGTTGTTGCGCCATTCATCAAAACTTGTTCCATGAAACACATAATCTTGTTCCTCACTGTCCCATACGCCCTCTTCTTCCGAGTAAAGAGCTTCATCAAAGTGTAAATAAAAGTCATCATCTACAGAAATATGAGCCCAGGGAAATAGCTTTTTAAACGCCTGCTCATAAGATATAAGACCTAAAAATACCATTGGATAATCTAAAGCTAATGTTGTTTCGTCTGTGATTGAATCAACTATTTCCAATTTAATGGAACCTTTCCCTGAAGTCTTATTTACCCATTCTTTCGATTCAAAGATAACCCGATTTCCTCTAGCTAGTTCGTCCATCCAAGACCTTGCAAGGACTAATGTATGAAGTCGTCTTTCGTAATCAGTCAAATTCTCTCCAATACGTGCGAGTTTTTTCATTGATGAGACATTAAAATTTTGAGTATAAGGAACACATATCTCCCAACGACCATCTGCAACTTCTGTATTCTCTTCTGTTACTTGAACCCAATAACAAATGTTATCAGTATCATCGCATAGCACAAGAATAACTGGAAGAGAATGATTTCTCCAATAGTTTAAATGCTTCATTTTCCCTTTATTATATATAAATCCTTTATCCGACCTTTTCGTTAAGTAACTTGGTCCCGTTTTAATTTGAACTGCAATTAACCTTCCAGTTACACGATTGTCTTCTACAATTTCTATATGTGCATCGATACCGTAGTCCTTAGTTGGTTGTTCTCGAAATATCCAACGAAAATCGCTCGTGACTATTGTATTAACAAGATTAACACCATGATGTTCAGTTGACCCATTGAACTTCGGTAGATCCATATTTATCCTCCTCCTCAAGTTTATATATAACTGCTTTCAATAAATCCTCGTTAACATTTCATTCTAGCTTCCCGATCGTTTAGTCCCTTCAACACCAAAACCTTCAATATACGATCACATTGAGTTTGGAAAATATAGCTCTTCGCTCTATTAGGTGGAATCAGTAGCTTCCCACCACGCTGATAGAGAAACTTGGCATGGATACACTGCAGGCATAATGTCTTGCGTAGGGGAAAACCACAGGGGTTTCGCAAAAGCTGGATTGCTTATCATGTCCTCTACTCCATATATAGTTTATCTATGAGAGATCCGCCATCCATCCCTACTCCCCTTCTCAATCAATGCACTATCAAACGTATCTGAATATCACAGCAGCTAGTACCAAGACTAATAAGATACCTAAATTATATATCGGCACTTCCATAAGCATCCAACTACAGAATCCCCGCACGAGAAAGTCCACTTTTTAGACGTCGGATGAAAGTGAGGAGATTCTGTAATGTTAGACTATATTTCTCATTAGCATCGTGGGTTCCATGCACTATTCCATCATTTATGGAGAAGGCGAATAAACCGACCAGGATCTATGTCTTCAGCAGTTTCAAAATGAATGGCGTTCATGTCATTCACTTCTTTTCCGCTTCTTGACTCCCGTTTAAGTCTTTTCCATTCTGATTTCAAAATGACTTGTTGTAGATATTGAAGATCTTGCATCATTGAATAGTACTCAACAGGTGAGTATTCTTTTGAGTAATCATCCCACAAGTACCGCTTTATTTGGTCTCTTTTTTCAATGTACCTCTGTGTGACTATCTCTTTAGGGTTAAGGAGCATATCAATGTGAGTGCACAGATAACTCAATTTAAACTGTAATTCGCCAATTTTGTTGTCGGTTGTTCTTTCCACTGGAATTCTTTCCATTAACTCACTGTACTCACTAAAGCAAAGCCTAATCTTATTTATCCACTCTATCCTTTGTTTAGTAACGGTCTCAATCAATCTCTGTTTTCCCTGTGAACTGTTCAGTTGCCACAATGTCAGCAATGTACAGAGCGCTGCAGTCAGAGAAGCAAACAGAGTCAATATATCTCCAGTTGTCAATACATTGTCACTCCTTAATGTAATTTTTGTATTTTAAGAACGGATGCTCGGAAATAGGTTGATGAGCTCCGATAGTAAACTCTATTTAATCATTCACAGTTATATCGACACGAGGAGTAACTGCTTCAAATAATTTTGTCCTAACGTAGTAATATCGCCAGAGAACTTTTCAACATAAATGTTATCCAAACCTATTCCCCCTTCACAATCAATGCACTATCAATCGTATCTGAATATCATAGCAGCTAATACCAAGACTAACAGGGTATCTACATTATATATCGGCATTTCCATGCGCATCCAACACAATCTCTCCTTCAGTAATTAAAGCATCTGTATAGAGATCATAAATTTAGAAACTTCCCTATCATCTGCATTTGTCATACAGTATCATTATCACTAGACACATACTGAAATGGTAGTAGGAGTGATACTTCTTGTCAGAACACACAATCATCCCCCTCACGATATCTCATAGCCTCATCGCAGCAGAATGGGATTCTGAAAGAAATAAGAAGTTAACACCAGATGATGTCCATGCTGCTTCGCATAGACGGGCATGGTGGGTCTGTCAATATGGACATGTTGAATTCAACCCCGTCCGGATCAGAGTACGTGACATTGGATGTGCAGCATGCAAAAGCGCTCGTTGGAAGAAAGAAATGGCTGAACGGATTAAACTAAGACACGAACTTGAGGGAACGTTCAAGGATCTGGAATACCATCCGGAGATGAGTCTTAAAGAAATTTTCAAAGTAACTACTCCTATGGAAGGAAGTCTTGATGACTTAATTAATAAGAAGGTTGAAGCACGGATATATAACTGCCTTTTACGAGCTAGGCTTGACACAGTCGATGAGATTCTAGAATTGAACTATGAGGAATTGTGCCGAGTGAGAAACTTGGGGGATCTATCAATTAGAAGACTTTATGAGGTATTGAAAGATTATGCGTCTAAAAATGCTGACTCACTGTCATCTGAAAGTTAGTTCTTGTTACATCAATATGAGTGAGTCTTTTAAACCAGCTTATAAGAACTGTCCACCAATGATTACCAAATTGCAGTAAAACCCTCTCTATTTCTTACCAACCTGTTTAAACAAAATCCCCCTTTCAGAAGCTATTTAATCTAGTTTGCTTCTAAGGAGAGAATTAATCTTTTCTTTATTGCTAGTGTCTCCCGATAGCTTAACGCCTGAAGCCAGTATACAACTTTGTTTTTATGGGCGAACTCGATACTCGTTTCATTAGTTCTCACCCTTATGATATAAAAGCAATATATCTTAATGTAAAGGGACGCCGCTTACGCCAACGCCAATCGTATAAGGAGGGGAACTCAAGTGAAAAAACAACAACCGATTGAGTACAGAACATTTAAAGAGCACATTCTTAACTACAACGAAGATGAATTCCAAGACTTTTGCCATCGTTACGAAAGACTCTTTTATGTCCAATACCGTGCAACACTCGCTAGTCCAGGAGACCTCGCTAATGACGGAATTATGACAACAGACATTCGTGGAGCTTACTATGCTCTGCACCGCGACACAGAGGGAAAAGGGAATAGTGTGGCAACCAAAATGCAAAAAGATTTCGAAAATATGGTCAAACAGCACCCACAGGTTAAATGTATGATCTTTATGACACGTACGGAGGGCCTGTACCCCCATGTCCAAAAACGATTAGAGAAATTGCGAAGCGAAGAATATCAAAACACTCTTATGCAGTCGTTGTTCCCTCAGGGAGATATGAAACAGCAGCCGCTTATTGGAATTGAGTACCTAGGTATGGATGATATGTTTTGGCGGTTGAGCCCTTTTAAGAAAGAAGAAACGTGGCAATATCTTCTGCATCATCGCTTCTGGGTTGAACCTCCAATTGAACTGCCTGAAAAAATATGGGACGATCCTGCCTTTATGGCACAATGGCTGTCGGCGGGTGTCCGGCGATTCGATAACATAGAAATGCCTGCTCTCCTCTCCAAACGAGAAGCACTCTTCCCCTTAAAAAAATGTTTGGATGATAAAATGGATCGTGATAAGAGGAAATTTGGCGTTAAGGAGTATAAGGATATCCCTTATCAGTCATGGGAACTTGTTCAGAGCAGTCCAGAACATTTCGATGCAATATTCGAACTACCTCTTGGCTATTTAACGGATGATAATGATGTATCAACCTTAATGCTGACACCATTAATCTTGAGGAATACCATCATAATTATGATGAATCTGCTTGAACAGCTTTGTACTTCAAAGAACCAGCTAGAACCTCTACTGTTTGCCGATCTTTTTGTATATGCTTATTTTATATGTATGCAGCAAAAAACGTCTTTTACATCAGACGAGATAAACGAAATGAAGCTCTGGAAAGGTACTGTGTTTCGGTTCGTTTCAGACTCCTTCTCACCTATTCTTATTAAAACGCAGCCGAAGCTGGTTGGTGATTATGTGCGAAACGAAGATGGACATATTCAGCTCACACGAATCGATAACTCATAACCCACCGTAGAACCATCTACACATTTGGTGGAATCGTCCCTTCCAGCGCAGGTAATTCATCCTTGTTCACATACAAATGTTTTGATTGCATTTTTTAGTATGTTATACTGTTGACTATAGTCACAAAGAAAACCCACGGTTCTGTCAAACCGTGGTATGGTAAGTCGCAACACTCTACATGATGTGTGTCAAAAAAGAATGATACCAATCTGAAGAACAAATGTTAGCACAGCTGTCACTGTGCTTAACGTTTGTTCTTCTTTTTCTTAGAAGATTTCAACCGATTTAGCTTGTCCTGATTTTTGATCTCTAGATAAACACACGCAAACTTAACACAAGTACCGGCAAACTTGATGCAAGTTGCCAAAAGCCCAATAATAGCTACAAGAATCATTTCAGACATAATGATCACCTCCTCTCAACCAATTCAGAGGGGTGCGACCTTCCTAATACTGAGTATAACGTGTGAACCTCTAAAAAATAAAAGAACCTAGTAGAATATTTGAAGTTGATATAACACAATATTGATAATTGATGAACGTTTACCCACTCCTTTCGTTTTAATCCTTCTATTTCCTCCATCTAATCTTAAATTAGACGATACCCATAATATCCAATTTGATTTTTAGCTTGTCCACCCTCCCTTCATTACTTTAAATAATGATTTTCTGTTCATTCATTAATAGAATATCGCTCCCATCTTACGATTGTGACTAACATTTTTCTCTGCTCTAGTTTTAAAGAGATAACAAACGAACTAAACAATTCACCATTCCTGTCAGTATCAGTTTTTATGATGTGATTCGTAAAAAATTCTGTCTCTCTTATTTTGGTTGGTCACTATCATTTTTCTGATAATGTATCATACTGACTAGCAGCATGTTTTATAATTATCATCATGTTTAACCCCTCTCTACCTTTCTCTCATCAAAAGTTTTTCTGCAATCAATTTCTAATAAAATGCATACGATAAATTAGGGTTTTTACGCCCGGTGGTATGTCATAGCAATTTTCAACTCATCTCTATAGTTTTCCTCAAGGAGACAGTACTAGCTGAGGCTGAGTTACCGACACTCTACTGCTCTCTCTATGCCGCTCGAGATTCAAGGAGCCGATAGCTGCACCAGCGCAGCTCACAACCCACGTAGATAGACAAAGCTATCCATGAGCAGCTAGGTGCGTCCCTGGTCAGAAGATTGAGGCAAAGTGACGAGAGCACGGCTATTTGATCGGGGTTATTATGTCTAGGTTCCTTTCTATAGGTCAATACTATCAATAAGCACTATAAATGTGAGCAAATAGAAAAATACATCCAGGGAAGTGATCAAGTTATGCTGAATGAAATATACTTGTTGAGTAGAGGTTAGTGATTAAGTACGTGGATATGCAAGGCAGACGGTGAGTGTTGTTCCGTAAAAATTACATAATAAAAAGCAGTCAGCCCCCTTCGCCAAGGTTGCGACTACTTGTTTGAAGCATTTACTTTGTAAGTTATTTAAGGGAGATCAATCAAATTGCTGTTGCTATGACAGTAACTCTAGCTTTTCAGGCACTTCATTGTATTTCAGTTCACCGTTCATTACTTTTGCATATAAGTTGAACGCTTCATCGAACTGAGCATCGTTAACTTTTGTATACCCGTCATCAATCATAACTTGATCTGTTTCATTGGGTTCACTAACCATCATATAATCAGTGCGGTTTATTTTTAGAAAATTTCTACTCATTGAGCTGCTCCCTCCAGATTTAATTATGTAACCCTGATAATTGTTCTCCCCCCAGTCAATCCGTTCCTTTAATCTTTTTTTTAATTAATTCAATCGTCACTTTTGGGTGTTTCTCATATATCGATATCGTACTGAGACAGTAATTTTCAAAATTCTCAACTTCTTCTGGAGTAAAGCAATCTAGGAGTTCATCTAGTATTTTATCAAAAATTTGATCAGGATTAAAGTCAGGCATCGTACTGTTATCGTGGAAGTTGGTTCGATAATAGTTATTGAATAATGCCTTTTGTCCTGGTGCAAAAGGTAAGAAATAATAAAGTTCCAGATAGGACTTTTCAAGTCCAAACGACTTCGAGTATTTATTATTAAAAACTTACGAAGTGATTCATAGTTTTGCTTCTCGTTTCTATTGCTTTCTATCCTCGATTTTAGATAAAGATACTTATCACTCTCAAAGCTACCCATCTCGTAGAATGACTTTCTGTAGTCTCTTGTAGTTTCATTTGTTGCATCCATCTTATATTGTTCCAGTAATTCCGTTAAGGTGCTGCCATCTATCAATTCAAGGTTCTTACCATCAGCGAATTCAATAGCTTTCTTTGAAAATGAGGAATTTGTAATGATAATACCTTTATTTGCGTTTTCACTTAAGACAACACCGTACAGATCTCGCACTGCAGGTTCACCTACAGTACTGTCCCAACGCTTGCACTGAACAAGATATTTCCCTTAAAATATAGTTGCGTTTGAGTATGCAATAATATCAACCCCACCATCTTCTGAAAGCTTCGTCATTTCTACTGAAAAATCCATATTCTTTAATAATTGCGTAATTAATCTCTCAAATTCATAACCGCCCATTGTATGAATACTCACAGTTGTCCACTCCATAACATATTAGCTTAGCTAGATTGACTTCTAGTACTTATATATTTTCTTTATATTCTTTCATTGTAACCTCCAATAAAAATAATTTTACAAATTTATACTAGCTAGTTTTCGTATTAAACTATCCAGCCCGTTACCTTTATCAATGAAGCGAGATTACGAATAACTTTAAAGCTTAGTTGAATGTACACGTCTAAACGATATCCAACTATTTCTTTGTCCCTCTCCATATTTCTACATGATTTAGTTCACAGAAATACATCTCCTCAGAAAGAAGAACAAATAACAGTACTAATATGAAATCAGAGTATATGTATTTTGTTTACCTACAAACTCGTGTCTCTACTTCACAAAACAAAAAGCCGCTAATTAAGCGACTTACAAAACAAGGGCTTATTTCTTCAATTGATTAATTTCCTGTTCAGTCAGCCCAGTTGCCTTAGCAATCATTGATATATCAAAATTCAAATCCAACATATTTTTGGCTACTTCTGTGATACCCGCTTTTCGAGCTCCTTCTAGCATCGATGCTTCATCATGCAGATATTTCTGACGTACTTCATACAAGCGACGCGCTTCGGAATCTTGGCTTAAAAATTGTAAGGTATCCATGGCCTTCTCTAATCCTGGTTCGTTCATCTTCAGCACCTCCCAATGTGTAGTATCCACACCCTTCAGAAACAACAACCAGTTCTCAAGACCACCTTGTGAAGGAATAACGTCACTTAGGTAATTCCAGAAAATGAATCTCGATATCATCAATTAGGGTTAAACCTGTCCTGTCTTCTCTAAGATGAAATGTACTATGGTAATTATTATTTGCTAAAAATGCATAGTTCAGAATATTAATTGTGACCCACTTTTTCAACTCCTGGTACTTCTCTCCCTCATGGAGTTGACTGGAATAGCGTTTACTCCAATAAAACAATGTTCTTTTTTCAATATCGTACTTATTAAATAGCTGCATTTCAATATCAATTAATTTTCCTTCTGAAGTTTTAGCGTAAACATCAAAAATGGATTGCTTATCTAGCGGATCATCCTTATCGGTGTAAGGATTCATCAGGATGATCTCTGTAAGTGGTGCATCCCCCACTTCAGTAATAACTCGATTTAGAAATGCCAGTAATACGTCTTTATTATTCTCACTGCCAAAGATACGTTTAAAGACAAAATCCACTCTAGGATCAAGCAATTCCATAACATCAACTCCATTCTCTATACACTTTCATTATACCAAAAATCTAAGCTATCAACGCAAAATTGAATACAGGCAACCTCTTTATGCCTGGTAATCATAAGGTTTATATATATTCACTAATGGTATTCAAGGAATCATTTGCGGTCGCTATAGCCTTTTCTTTTTGTTCATCATTAACGTGTGTGTTTAGAAAAAACAACCCCAATCGACTAATTACGATTGGGGTTGTTTTCAATTATATCAGCTATGCTCCATGCTTGATGAATTCTATTTAGTATTGATACTCTGTTGGTGCTCCCGCTGGGAATGAACCACGAGCTGCTTCCCGCACTTGGACCACATCATCAGTTTGCATATAAACGACTTGATCCACATTCAATGCAATCCAGTCTCCACCATTGAGCGAATATTCAAGAGTCGGCAATGACGTAGAAAGCGAACTGTTTGCTGTACGAACATGAACTTCTGATGTGAACGTATAGCTTCTGGCTGGTGCTGCAGGAAGAATTTCACTCGCCTTTTCCCGAAGAAGGATCGTCAGATCTCCTGGGAATTGCGGTGGATTTTGTTCATCATACGTAGTCCACGTTTCTCCATCGTCCGATGAATACTCCATGGCAGATGATATATTCGCTGTATCAAATGTATTGCCTGCATCGTTTATACCGATATACATGAATACATTATCTACAAAGCTGACAAACTTTGTCTTCCCAGGTGGTACCTGATTAACTGGATCAGCTTTGACCCGAACATCCACAAAGACTCTTCCAGGAAAGACTGGAGGGTTGCCTTCATCATAAGAAATCCAAGTTACCCCGTTATCGATGGTAAACTCCATAGACGCATCTGCACCAATCAAGATATTCTTTGCATCGTCATTCGTCACAGATGGTGCTGCAGGGGCTACAGGCAACGTATCTTTAATCGTTGTACCAATAGTTGCTGTTTCAGATCCATTCTGTAGCAAAGCTCGTACAAGCAACTGAGTGGCACCTGTAGGGATTTCTGTACCTTGCGGCAAGGTATACCGATTTCCATCATTTTTATCAACTGTAGTTATAAGAGATAACGGTTGTCCCCCGTTCCCCCAATATAGTTTAAAACCAGCTACAGAACTGTTCTCTGCGCCAGGTACCCAAACAATATCTCCTCCAATGCTTCCTGCCGTTGTATCCGTATCGACAAACGAAACGGAAATCGGAACCGTTGAGGATTGGTTATATGCCAGCTCATACGCAGATCGAATTTCTTCAATACTTGTAAACTTAGATTCAGGCAGTAAATTCCGATTATTTAAAACAGTCTGAGCAATCTCTGTTCTAGCGACTTGATGAAGAGCGTTGTAAAGATCCCCATCAATAGTTAGCACTTCTGCAAATCTCTTCAGGTAGTATTCAATTTGTGCAGCATTTTGTGAATTGTTGAAATCTCGGATTGCACCTGCTTCCGTGTTAGACGGTGCTGGAAACTCTTGATTTACTGTACTTATAATTTGTTGAACATCATTAAAAGTCGTATACTGTCCTGCTTGTAGTGCCAATGCCTTCTGATATTGTAAGCCGTTAAACTCGATTAATCCCAGCTCTTGTTTTAGCGGAGACGGATACGCTCCAAGGATATGCATGACCGCTTCACCTTTAGTAGAATCAACGGTATTGCCGGTTTCTATAAGTAGTTGCTTGGTAATAAGATTAACAACTTCTGGGCCAGAGTAACTCGCAGAAGCTCCATAAGAAACCGAAGTTGGATTACCTGAAGGACTTGTGTATTTGATGCTTAACGCATTTTTCACCATTGTCCAATCAAGTCGATACGATGTACCATCACCCAAATTTACTGGATCAAAGTGTATCGTCATAATTGCCATATCAGGTATCGTTAAGTCCCATTCGAGTCTATCAATTTCAATGAAGCCATAGCCATAGTTACGAAGGTGGCCATCTTTAAAGATGGCTGCAGGATCTGTCGTCATCGTAGCTGGAGGTGTGAGCACACCATTGAACTGAATGCTAATTTGACTTAAGTTTGTCGTGTCATACGGTAGAACTGTCCAATCATTTGTTCGATAAGTACTAACAGTCACTAAATAGATAGGTTGTGTTTCCTCACCAGTGTCAGCATTCTTAAATACTGCCCATATTCCATATGCTTTTGATCCTTCTAGTGCTTCTAACTTATAAGTTAATTGTTGATCTGCAGTAATTGAAACTGTGGCATGTGAAGAAGATATGTTACCTGGAAGAACCCCATTCTTAATTTGCTCTTTTGTTGGATTAACGTTATCTTCCATACGTACTGCCATAAGGTAAACCGTTCCTGACTTAGATGATTTTAATGTCCCATCAACAGTAGTTTCCATACGATTTTTGTAACTCTTCATAGTGAATGGATTCTTGCTCGAAGGGTTTGGTATTGGGGTAGTCGGTATAGTACCAGTACCAGGATTTGCAGGGTTTATGCTACCACCTCCGCTGCTTCCAGCGTTACCACCATTAGAAGGAGCTGTACTTCCTCCCCCGCTTGGAGCAATGTAGCTCGGATTCGATGATCCATTTATTGTAGCAATCTGTGTCTTCACTCTGTCAAAGTTCAAAATCACTTGTTCCGGAGAAACTCCAGCCGGTAGCACAATACGTTGAATGACTACATTAGACGGGAAAGAAACCTGACTTGTCGTATCTTTAATGTTTACGGAACCTATCGTTCCAGTTCCTTGTAAAGCGACCTTTCCAGATCCATTAATCGTTACCGATTCAAGTTGGCCATTACCTGAGATAGATGTTTCTTCATTGCCCGTATTGATTTCTAAATTACGAACGTGTGCATACAATGAAGCATTTTGGACACCTTCTCCTATCGTTACACGTTCATAAGTGATAGAAGGATCACCCCATAAACCAGAAAGCTTCGACTCAATGTTCACATTCTGAACAACCGTTTTGTTGATTGCTTCTACGCGAACTTCCTCTTTCGAGATGTTCATGCCCTGAAGTGACGATTGATCAAAAACGACTGTATTGTTGTCTCCACCCTTAACATAAGTTGTGCCTTGAACTGTCATATTTTCTGCGTAGAAATCGTTATTTAGTTCTTTACCTATTTCGAAATCACCCTTAATGATGATGTTCTTAATTGTTATGTAGTCAGCAGCAACTTTTACATTACCCTCTACAACCACTTTACCTGCATCTAGTACTGCATTTCCTGAAAACTCTTCCTTACCTGCGGCAGCAGCTTGTCCTGGTGCTACAAGTTCAAGTGCTAAAATCTTTGTAATTTCCCCATCTGCTGTTTCAACACGAATGCCCGCCTTTGTTAATGCAGCGACATTATTCTCTGAGAAGAAGGATTTTAGCGGAGCTGCGACACGGTATGATGTGTTCCCGATCGTGATACTACCATTTTCTATTTTCTCAATCGTTTGAAGATTCGTATTGTTTGCCTTCTCGTCCACTCTTAACAAGATAGCAGCTAGTTCTTGTCGAATAACTGGCGTTTGAGGATGGAAACTCCCATTGCTGCCTGTCATGATTCCCGATGAAATCATGGAAGATACGGAATCTTTAGCCCAACCCGATATCTTTTGGTTATCTTTGAGAGCTGATAGACCTTCGCTAGCGTCTACCTGCGTAGCCCGGCTTATAATCGTGGCTAACTCTTCGCGCGTAATAACATCTTTAGGACGGAACGTCCCTTGGCTCCCTTGCATCCAGCCAACCTTTTTTACGGCTTCTATTGCACTAACACTCCATGAATCACTTGCAACATCTGAATATGAAGATGATACAGTTTCACTCAATTCAAGACCCATAATCTTCGCAAGAGCTACTGCAGCTTCTTGACGAGTGACTTGCTGTAATGGATGGAAGTAGCCTTCCTGATCCCCATTCACAAGCAGTTTTTGGTGAGCTTCTTGAATAAGTACCTGCGCCCACGGTGAAGCCTGTTCCAAATCTTTAAACGATGATTCTGAAGCATATGAGACATTTGAATGCATTGCCGTACCTAACGTAAGCGCTAAGGTTGCAATAGCGGTGGCTCCTAGTTTTTTTGAAATAGCCATAGTTCCTCCTGTTTATGAGTCTTATTCCCTATCTTTGAAACTTTAGACCTATTAATCATAATATGTAACTTAGTTTATAACAATATAAAATTTCCATATTTATCACTTTGATTATAGAATTTTGTCTTTTTTTGAAACTGTAGGATTTCGACGGTTGGATGGATTAAACACCCACATGAGAGTACTTAAATCCTTAGACGTGCTTCCCCTTTGATTAATCTTCTATCCGATTAAGTTACAAAAAACCGTCAATCTGTTTCTAGATTAACGGTCACTGACATTATGTTTACTATATATACGTCATGCTTTACAAACTATAAGTCCACAATCTCACCAAGGTGTGTCCTAATCGTTGAATCTGATATTTTACCCATTGCTTCAACAGCTAATTTTTGAATATCGCGAAGATCCCAGCCCTTAAATATAACTAACTCCCTGTTATGCCTTAGATATTGAGCTAGTAAGGCTGCGTCCTCCTCCGAGATATATTTACTTTTGAGCCTATCAACTAGATATGTAACTGTCCCATCATCCCAATAAATCACCGGAAGATCCTTTGGAGTATCTTTCTGTTTCCCATTTTGTTCAGCTTGCTTCGTATTATCTTTCAATTTAATGTTCTCTAGCTGACCTTCAGCGTTTTGCATAAGGCGATTTATGCCTTCAGCGAAATCTGATTTAAAAATGCTCATTTGCCGATTTTCATAATCATCATTAGACAATTGAAGATAATCCTGAATTACCAATGCATCTGTCAGTTGCATCTTATAACCTGTAGTTACAGCAAATGCTCTGTATGGGGACTCAAGTTCATCTAGTATAACTCTATGCACAGAAAATGAAATCCCCTCAGACGAGGAATGGACATAGTACAGGCTACGGACATCATTATTGAGAATCTCTTTCTCGTTGTAGTTAAATACTTCCGAAATCGAGTATGTATCATTAACTGTTAGCTTATTCAACAGTTCATCCCATTTTAAATCCCAAGCTGTTTTCGCACTAAGAAGAGTCTCCGATTCCCAAAGGAAAAATACTCTATGCGATAGATCTAAACTCTGCTTTTGATCCTCAATAAACCAGATATTATTAAGGCCTCTTTCAGTGAAGTATTGATTCCTTTTTCTAATAATCTTTACGAGTGAGTCATCCCCCTTCTGATATACATTTGTCAGGATAGATATACCAAACTCAGCACTCCCTTTCTTCACAACGATGTCGGGGACAACCTTCCAGCTACCTTCAGCTTTAGCTTTATATCCATGCTCTACCTTCAGATCCGGTTTGTACTTCTCCTGCGTTCTCAGATCATCGTAAATGACGTCCCGTATTACCGAATGTTGAGCTGATTCCTTTTTCCCTTGCTGTTCGTATTGTTCATATGAACGGGCAACCGTACATGACTTTCCTTGTTTATGTGCAAAATGAGGTTCATACATATGCCCGGCACGCAGAATCAGATATTCATCGCAGAAGGGGCATTTATAAGCATATTTTCTCCCTTTTTTCCTTATCTCTGTGATGGCCAAATCTCTCCGAGGGTACTTATCGAGCTCATCATAGAGTGAAATGATATTATTCTCGTAATTGGCAACTTGCAAATCAACCTACTCCTTTCGAACGTGTTTTAAGACTTGTGCTTTACTAGAGGATTAGGAATGCTCTCGAGTTTGTGGAGGTTCTAAGCTTCTATCAATTAAAATAAATACAATAGATTAATTAGTAACCCGGGTATCCGAAAGCAATGCAAATAGATATGAAGGAGCAACCAAATCATTAATCTGTCCAGGCCCTTTAAGCGGCATCTTTCTCCAAGCAGCTTCAGCCTGACTCTTTGGAATGCTATAGTTTGTTGTACTGAGAATTAATGAGTTTCCAGAAACTTTGTACTTGAATCCCTTTCCTCTTAATTGCCAAAACTCTTCTCCTTCTAATTCAAGGATCTTTTGCCAAACTAGTTCAAATTCTAACATGGAAATCTCCCTTTACAGTAATTATGGTGGGTGGAGCTTTTATGGAGGTTCATAGTATCCGTATCCACATCTATAACCTCTCCGCACACCCTTGCTAAACCTTCATCACCCCTGGCATGTGCGGTATTTTAAACATGGAGGTATCTCAGAGTCTCTTGATTAAACGCATATACATCCGTCTCTTCTTTTCTTAGTCTTAATTCGTTTCCACTCTCGTTTAACCAATTTGAACTCTATATGCTCGTTTTCGCATCTGGTACAATATCTCTTGGTTCCCCTTTTAATCGCCAAAAGATGCTCTAAGTACCAACTATCCAAAGCTACATTGTTGTGATAACTCTTAACCCATTTAGTTCTATTGATTCGATGAGATTCAATCTTCTCTTTTATCCTATTAAATGCATCTATATTATTTTTAGAGCCGTGATGTGGAACTGTGATTATCATACCTCTCTTAAACTTCGCTTTATTTACTTCTTCACCGTCTAAATTTGAATCGGCATTGAAAAGAATTGGGGGTATTTTTTTATTTTCTTTCCAGTTGGTACTGAAAACTAGAGATCGTTCATTCATTACTGTTTGTCTAGCTTGGGAAGCCAATTGCAAGAAAAATTGATTAGGGCTTGGATATCTTCTCAATCTAAGAATCTCTTTAGAATTTAACGCAATCAGTGGATCATTTTTATGTATTTTTAGAGGGACGTCTCTTTGGTATTGGAACCACCGGATTGGAATGTCGTTTTCTAATGCTATGTGTGCAATTCTAACTATGCTTTTATAATGACCAATGGTTTCGCTTATCCAGCCCGCTGCACCCTTAGACAGGTTCGTGAAGCTTAATTGAGACAATTGAAGTATCATAGAGGTTTCCCTACTAATTAATGAATCTTGATTTGAAAATTCTGTAAGATCATATTCGTCAAATGAGTGAATTAATTCGTTCATAAGCCTTAATTTGCGGAAGATATAAGCTTCAAAATCTTTTATGGTGAATACGCTCTCTTGTTCCCCACTCTCAAATTCACGTATCAGAGAGATTAAACTATTAAAGGTTTTAGTAATATCAGGCGCGCTTTTATTAAAGAAATATCCATACAAATAACCCCACTCAGCCGGAAGCCAGACTTCGTCACATTTATATTCACTTAAAAATGCATGTATTCCCGTGGCATGATCCTTATCCTGATGTGTACAAACAACCACATTCACTCTGTCACGTCTTACCGCATTCATAAAATGATTAGATATTGCTCCACCTTCACCTCCATCAACGAGAACAGTCTTCTTGCGCTTGTTTACTATCGTTTCAATATAAAAAGATTCTCCATTGTTCTTAAATTTAAATGCAATAAACTTAGGCACCGTGCATCAACCTCCTGAGAGTAAAATTCCATCCTAATTATTCGTCACCTCTCCTCATAGCTCCTTCTTCTTATTTAATCAAAAGTATTTTTGTATATTGGTTGTAAAAACGACTCAAGAATTACCTTTATATATGAAGGACGAACAAGCGGCCGCAAAATTCGATTTCCTAAAAAATATATGGAGGTTTTTTATATGACAGTAGCTCAACATATTCAATATTCACACAACGGGAAATTAGTGCACGCTATTAAAGCCGATTTAGGCGCCATTGTGCTTCGTAATATCGGGGCTACAGCTGTTGTTAACCAACCGAAATTCGGTGTCAACGGAACCTTCTTCAACCTTACAAATGGACAGTTGACTGGTATCGCTATGCAAAATGGCGCAAGAGTGCACACTAATGGACATCTCAATCAAGGACCATGTGGTACTGCGACTAAACGAGGTACCATGTATTGTTACAATGGCGGGAATGCCATCAGTACAGGTGTTGTCGGAGCATACACTGAAACGAGCTTGAGCAACATCAAATGGGCCATTGGTGGCTACAGTCTATTCCCGAATGTTTCATATGCTAACTCTGCTGCATTCTATACTGCTATTAATGGTACAGGCGACGCGAATGCATGTACTGACGCTAAAGCCAATACTCAAAATGCTTATCGCTTCAGCCCTAGCATCAACCGTCCACGTACTGCAATTGGTTGGGATGGATCAAAAATCTGGTTAGCTGTGTTCCAATCAGAGAATGCATATGAAGTACGTCAGTTCATGATTAACCGTGGTTGTAACTTGGCTATTATGCTGGACGGTGGAAGTTCTTCCCAAATGAAATATGCCGTTGTCCGTAATGGCAACCCTTCACCAGTGTCTTACGATCCGGGTAATGAACAACGCCCCGTTTACACTATGGTCGCCGTAGAAGCAACTGATTGGGTTTAAGGTTCGACGACACAAAGAAGCAGTCCCCCTATGAGGGACTGCTTCTTCTTTACGCTGTTCCTAGTCTGTTCCAGAGATAATCCATTTTCCATCCTTCTTCTCGAATACAAATAGAGCTATTCCAGGCTCTTGTTTTGTATCGTATTTTATTGTGGTTTCCACACTTCCAATATTTTCAGACATGAAGTTAATTGATTCAAGTTGAATACTTTCGACTTTCATAGGCGTTAAGGTCTTCATATGGTTCGGATTAAAGAGCTTCAGGAATTCCTCTTCGTTCCCTTCATTTCTATACTTTGTTGATAGATTTACTACTTTAATCATCTCCAGCTCGTCACCCTCATAACCAGCTTCATCAATGTATATACTTTGTTCCTCTTTGACTTGATCCTTTTCTTCTGTTTGAGCGGGCACTTGCTCAGTTGATTGAACAGGATCGGGTGCCTGCGCCTCGTCAGATCCACAACCAGCCATTAAGAGTACACTCAACACAAGGCTGCTAGCCAATAATGCTTTTTTTAAATTCATCCCAAAATCCCCCTATCTAAATTCACCTTCATTACAATAGACGCAAATAAATCCAGAAAGTTACATTTCAATCTCTTTAGACTACCAATTATAGAACACATGTACCAATCCTAAAAGTTAGGCTTGGAGAAACACAGACTCTGTTTCATGTTAGATCTATATAACATACTAATTACTCTTTCAAGACAGACAAAGAAGGAAATTATTAGACTCTCACAGAAATTAATTGTGAGGTGAATAACATGAAACATACATATAGAGTGCTGAAGGGAGACATAGATTTTTTTGTAGCTGCAATTAGGCAGGATCAGGTAACGGTTTGGCATGTCCAGGATGATCGGGAACACATCATTGATTATGGCGGTACGGTGGAGGCATTTAGTGGGGTTTCTATTAAAGTCGCGGGCAAAAGATACTTTCGTGATACATTTGAATTTAGAGCACAAAAATAGGAGCCGATTACCTGGCTCCTATTAATTCAATTAAATAGTTTTTTTATTAAATTTAACAAATCATAACCATACTCTTCAAGAATTAAGCTTACCCCTGCTAATCCAATAAATAAAAATACACATCCACAAAAAAAGCAAACAGTAATAGAACTAAAAGCACTAGAATTACCATAATGTTGACCGCAGTGCGGGCATACATAAGCATTTGTTGATATTGTTCTCTCGCATGATTCACAACTCATTAATTTACTAGCTGGCTTAAATTTATCAATAATATTCACTATCATCATATAAAAGCACATAAATGCAAAACAAAACATTACCAGAAGCATTATTATAGCTACTCCGGACATAAACACATCACTTAAATTGTCCATCTTCTCCCCCTAAACTCTGTATGTATTATATAAAATCTATAGACTCAATTGAGTCTATCAGATGAAAAAACAATCTTCCATATGTTTCTAAAAGCTTAGTAACTGAAAAGAGCGATACCTTTAAGGTATCGCTCTCCAAATACTAATTTAGATTCTTAATCAAGCCTTCATTATTGTTCCGCACATTACCCACTTCTTTAGGAACCTCATATGCTCGCATCTCAGAAGCTTGATATGGCTTCAAAAGGCCAAGTAAAGACTGAACATCGTCATTATCTCTTCCTAGCCATTCCTCCTCATCCTCGGGGCGCAGAATAACAGGCATTCGATTATGAATGTCTTCCATAAGGCTATTTGGTTCGGTTGTAATGATGGTGCACGTACTCAGTTTGTTGCCGTCTGGATCTGTCCAGGTATCGTACAGCCCAGCCAAAGAAAAGATGCTATTGTCCTTCATCAGAATGCGCATTGGTAGCTTTGCCGATCCTTCTTTGCGCCACTCATAAAATCCGTTCGTGGGGATGATACAGCGCTTAGAACTGATTAGGCGCTTGAAGGAAGTCTTTTCGGTTAACGTCTCTGCACGAGCATTGATCATCTTGTTACCGATCTTGTCATCCTTGGCCCAAACGGGGACCAGTCCCCATCGTAGCGAACCCAATCGATTACCATCTTTGCTGCCGATAATTGTCGGGATGTACTGCATCGGTGCTGCGTTATAGTTGGGGCGGTATTCAAATCCATCAACTATAGAAGCATGATACCTATCCATGATTGCATCTAAGGGGTCAGTGATCGTAAATCTACCACACATACAAAGCACCTCCTGTATTGTCCTTACAATATATAATCACACAATAAATTGCTCAAACACCGGTATACGTAGTAATCCGGATTTGGTCCAATTGCGCATTCTAACCCTAGCTCGTATTCGGGGCTCCAGGTAAACGTTATTCTTATCTTCACCTCTGATAAGCTGTGAACAAACTCCTCGGAATGCTTGCTTATGTTTTGTACTGGGTCCGTGCTCAATAATCCCTACCGGACGCATTCTGCCAGTTGGATCTGGTGCAGCAGCAAGCCACCCAAACTCAGATTTTTTGTATCCAATAATATACACATCAGCGAAGGACCAGTTTATGATCTTCAACCAAGCTTTGGACCGTCTGCTGACATACTGGCTGTCCTTCAACTTTCCTACCGTCCCCTCCATTCCCATTACCTCAATCTGGTTGTAAAGTGCCTCTCCTGAGCTTTCTATATACGGTACCAGTCCAAAACTACTTGAGGGTAATTTAAGGCTGTGTAGAATCGCTTTACGATCCATAAGGGACAGCTTGCGAAGGTCCCGACCTTTGTACTGAAGAATATCAAATATGGCGAAAGTTGCAGGCAAAGTTTTGGTGAGAAGTTGTATCTTGCTAGTCTGTTTGGTGCTGAATCGACTCATTACACCCTCAAAGTCGTTCAGACCTGTTGCTGGATCTGTGCAAGCGACCTCGCCGTCCAGGATGATGTCAGATTCAAAGGGCAATATCAACTCAGGATACTGACTGGTGCAATCGTTGTGGTGTCTTGTATATAACCGGACTGATCCGGATTGTTGCGAATATAACAACCGATGTCCATCAACCTTAGGTTCAAAAATATAATCCGAGTGGCTGAATGGCTCGGGTGCTGTCTCTAATAACATAGGGCTAATAAACATAAAAACACCTCATCCCCATTATAGCCCTTTGGCATAAAGGTTTGAGGCGGTAATTCTTGGAGCTTAGATTATAAATAAACACCTACTCGCGAAGCATTGATAAATCCCACACCGTTTTATATTAGTTCTGTGATATCTACCTTCATATAATCAGTGAGGAGCAGTGTGACATCAACTTTAACTTTACTCCAGTGCAGGTCCATCTTGTGTTTGTACTCCTTATTCGAGTACTTCACAATTAATCCAAGATCTGATTTAGTTTGTTCGATGATTATTATCTTGTTGTCCTTTAAGTTCTTCTTACATTGGTACATATCTAATGAGATCTTAGCCTGCAGGTTATCTAAGTATTGAAGATATACAGACTTCATTTTAACGTTAGAGCCTGCTATCTTTTTCTTGTCATTTTCTACGGTGCTCATCAAGAAAGGATATATAGTATGTTTTTTTACCAGAGCAAGTTCTTCAGCAGTCTCCCTCATAATCCATATCACCTTCTTCAAGTTTCACCGAAACCATTTGGTCATAGTCTAAAGTTTCAAACCCAGTATCCGTCTCCACTTTGAACTTCTTTCCAAAATCCTTTACGGAAGTAACAATTCCCTTAACGTATTTGTTACCCCTCTCATGGAATAGTTCTATGCTTGCTACTAAAGTTTAATTCAACGACATCCGTAGATTCTGAGCAATGATTTCCCACTCATCTTCATGAATCAGTGGTTTCGCTTGAACATGAATTTGAGTACGATGCTGTATAATTCGTTCTTTATGTTGTGGAAGCATCATGCGGCTCGATTCCCATAATCCATTGGCCTCCAGTTTTTTGCTCATTTGTAATGCCCCCCAATTTTAGATGCTCTATCGATCGCTTGACCCGCAGCCGTAATGGAGCTCGCTCGCAGAATGGAGATGTCGCCAAATCGATCCTTAATGTCGTCCATCACCTGATCAATGGCTCGTTTCTGCTCTTGATCATCAAAGAAAGAGAGTTGATATGTATCCGCGTTGGATAATTGAGACAGGGATACGCCTACACGGCGCACAGGTTGCCCATCCCAATGTTGATGGAATATGCGTTTGGAAAACTTGCACACATCAACGGTTATGTTTGTAGGATCAGACAGTTTAACCTGCCTGTGAAAACCAGTGGGGTGATCAAAATCTGCTCCCGATACACTTACAGAAATGACACTACCCATCAGCCCCTTTTTACGGGCTCTTCTGCACACTTCTGTACAGATATCGAGAATAACCACTTCAATCTCCCATGCTTCTGTAAAATCTCTGGGCAGGGTCATTCCGTTTCCAATATCCTTTTGTGTACTGTGTGTGTTGACGGTTACCGGCGAATTGTCGAGTCCATTGGCAACTCTCCAGATGACTTCTCCATTAACACCCCATTTGCTTCTTAATTTGGAAAGAGGCGTATTCGCCAAGTCTTTAATGGTTCGGATACCCATCTTCCACAGATGCTTTTCCATCCTTGAACCGATCCCCCACATATCTCGGATAGGTTTTTGGCCAATATGTTTATGCAGCTCATCTTTTTTTAAATGGAATACGCCTCCTTCCACCTTTTTTGCGATCATATCACAGCAAAGCTTACTAATTATTTTGTTCTCCCCAATGCCAGCCCTGGCATAGACGCCGGTAGCATTAAAGATTTTGTCTTGAATCTGTTTTGCCAAGTCCACTGGATCATTCGCAAACAGATGAAGTGAGCCTGTCACGTCAATAAACATCTCGTCAATACTATATGGCTCTACTTGGTCTGAAAACTCCTCCATAATACTCATAATTTGAGTCGAAACTTCAATGTATTCCTGCATATGTGGTCTAACAATAATTAACTCGGGACACTTCTGAAGGGATTGCCAAAGTGGTTCAGCAGTCGACACACCCTTAGCTTTTGCCAAAGGACAAGCTGCCAATATGATACCAGATCGTCTTGCAGGATCTCCCGCTACTGCTAGAGGCTTATCCCGATATTCAGGCATCTTTGCCTTCTCAACGGATGCATAAAAGCTCTGCATATCAATTAACATGATTGTTCTTTGCTTAGCCATCATTTTTCACTCCCGCACAAAAAAATAAGAACACTTGTTTGCTCTTATTATATAACGAACACACGTTCTTTATGCAAGAGGTAAATATTTATAATACCAGAAGGACTCCAATCTTATGTATTTAACACCATTGAACCCTTACATATAAAAAATTATTTTGTGCAGACTAACCTCCGGTTAAAGAATTGCTAAAAAAGGAGCTAACATAATTATGAAACCATATTTTACTGGTTATATCCCAAGTCCACTCGATAAGAGAGACATTTCTATGGAAGCATTTCTACCCACTTTTAATATTGCTGAACAAGTAGACTATACCAATGATATGTCACCAATACGCCCTCAAGGTAATGAAGGTACCTGTGTTGCATTTGCGGCGGTGGTCGGAGTCAAAGAGTACCAAGAGAAGAAAGAGCATGAACACACAATTGAGCTCTCCCCCCGTTATCTATATCAAAAGTGTAAAGAGCTTGATGGAATTCCAGATGAAGAAGGAACTTACCCCCGCGTTGCAGTGAAAGTATTATATGATCAAGGATGCTGCGAAGAGTCCTATTGGCCTTACATCGCTTGTGAACTAGGTACTCCGCAAATAGGAGCGGATGAGAATGCCGCTAAGTATCGAATAAAAGCGTTCGCTAGCCTAAATTCCATCTCCTCAATGAAGCGCAGTCTTGTCATTAACGGCCCGTTTATTGCAGGTGTGGTTGTTTTTGAAGAGTCTTGGTTTAACGAGCAAACTGATCGTACTGGAGTTATCGGTATGCCACCGGAAGACTTAATTTCAAATGGTGGTCATGCTATCTGTATCGTTGGATATGACAATACCACCAAACGTTTCAAGTTCAAGAATTCATGGGGAGATGGATGGGGAGAACGTGGATACGGATACTTGCCTTATGAGTACATGAAAAGATATTGTACTGAGGCTTGGAGTTCTACCGATCTGATTGATAATCCGGAAGCGATTATTAAAGCTAAAGAAAATATTCTTGATCGTTTTGATGAAGATTATGTCGTCCCCCGTACAGATAAATTAGGAATTACGTACCATTAGTCAGGAGACACTATGATCATTCTTACCGATGAAAACACCGGTGCCCACATTAGTTTAAAAACAGGAGAACAAATGCGTATTGACTTACGCTCCAACATCTCAACCGGTTACAAATGGCTAGAAGAAGAACTGCCGGACATAGAAACTTTATCTCTGGACAACTCTAGATCCCTGGGTGGCAACTCCAAACTAATTGGCAGTTCAAATACTCGCTCCTGGCTGTTTTCAGCCACAGGCCACGGTTCGGGTAGAATTGCTTTGGTCTACACACAGCCCTGGGACGTGAACGCTGAAAAAAAGTGGTTTAAAATTACGTTCGAAGTAACTTAGAAACTTAAATAATATAGTACTGCATAAATAAACGGCGATTGTTTCTCTACGCATGTAGGAATCAATCGCCGTCTCTTCGCTCTTCAGCTTATTTTTGTTGTAATTAATGACTGCTCGGCATTATTCAAGTATATTTCTATAAACTTTTCTTTGGATACGTTCTACTACAATGTTAAATGGAAGGTTTCTATTCTCATTTTGGCTCAGTGATGCAGTAGAATGTTTAATGACATTAAGGTCACCGGCACAAGTATGGGAAGCAAGCACATCGTTGCGTATCGAAATATGTTTCTTAGCTACTCTTCTCAATACGTCTAAGTACATAAGAGGCTAATGTAAAAAGGTCGACAGCATCTTCTTCAGGCAAGTTCCATTCATATCGTGCAGCATGAGCAGTTGTATTCCTGAATGTACCAAACAACCCCTTGGTTAGATTCACAAATCCCTTTTGCTCGCTTTTTTCAGATTCCGTTTCAAAAGGATTAATTTTCAACATAGGAGAACTTCCTGAAAAAGCTGCCTCCACCAGCGTTGCTCCATCACTAGTCAAACCAGTTTTTGCTCTAATCATAGATGCAATGCTCTTTGTTGCCTCTAGGACGGCATGAAAATAATTGTCCTCAAGCAGCTCTGCTTTGCAAAATTTCAAAAGATGGCTATGGAGATTCCTACTAGCAATTGTCTCTTTTAAATTTGACGCGCGCGATTCAGCTTCAGAGAGAGTCTTGGCAGCTTTTACCGTATGAAAACATCCATCTTCTTTAAATTCAAGTCCTTGGAACAAAAGAACCGTATTAATCTTTTCGATTATACCTCGATAAAACTTCAATTCACCTACAAATCGTGCAGGATTTAAAGCTTTTGATATAAATGTTAGGACACAGTTACCCATTCCACTCTCGTTTTGCTCGGTAATTAGAGCATTATACAGACGTCTCCACTTTGTAATATTTGGGTCAACATCTTTTATTTTTGAATCTCTTAAACACTGCTCAATCTGTGAGCCGGTCAATCCAGTATTAGTATCGGCAATAATTTTACATAAGGATTCTAGTTGCCCTTCGTTGAACATCTTTCTTTTCTTATCTTTCATAATGTAACGTCCCTCGTTTCTCATAGTAATGAACTTGTGTGCGTGGATCTCTAAATTATGTATGATAATTAATATTTTTTCGCTATTTTTAGTTTGACACTATTGTTGGTTTATCGAAAGGGCGAAAGTATTACGACATGACCAAACACTCTGGCTAGAAGAAGGGTACGATGATCAGTGCCTGGTAAATATGTGTAGTCATAGGGGGCCAATGACCTTTAAAATGACCAAAAAAACGTAAAGAAGAGCTGCTAACAAACAGTCTTCTTTACGTATTGCGTGGACCACGTAAGATAAATGGAGTGAGCTATTCATACCCTGTCGATACACATCTCTTAAGATTAAACTATGCTTATTACTTATTATATACTTCAGCTACCCATTCAGGGTGGTCAATAAAAGGATTCCGGTTGTGTTGATATTTTTCGAAAATCACATTATTCCTTCTTCTTTCGAAATCATCCACTGGGTCTTCCTCATGCCATTTTAATAATGTTGAAAGTTTACCATGCTGAGGTTCACTATTATCCATCGGGCTTGAGTCAACCACTTTCAAATCCATTCTATCGGTATCTTCATACCTGGTATCCATGTATAAGATTATCCGGGCAATATCGCCTTTAACTTCATCTCTCGGTTCCCAAGAATCTGCATCCCATTTAGTGTCAGGTGCGCGATTCCCATTATAGTCGTCAGCCGATTCATCAAAGTTCCTATGTCCTCTATCTCTATTCACGTCAGGATCTTCAGGCTTAAGATTATGCAAATCAGATCCAATACCTCTCGTACGGCCGAATTCACCATGGTACTGAGCCCAAACATGTTCTTTGTTCCATTGGCTTCCATGGTTTGATTTCGATACAGAACGGCCAGCATATAAAAGCATGACTTTACTTGGGTCATTTGGGTCCTGATCGGTATCGCCTAATGCATCCCACATTTGCTGGCCTCGATAATCGATCACATCTTGTTTGCTGATTATCTCGTGTAGAATTTGCTTCAACTCCGCACCGGTCTTTCCTACCGCTTCTTTATAATAATTGTCTACCTCCGTGTTTAACACCCTAATATTACCTCTGCTCTGGTCTAAATTCCTTACATTAGATTGTTCTGGAACAGTCTTCATTTTAGGTTCGGTGGCATTGTGCTGATTAGTATTTGAGTTACACCCCGTAATTAAAAGTACCATCATTAAAATTAAAACATAAATTTTCTTGATCAACTGTATTGCTCCCATCATGGTTTTATGACCTATAATCTTTCCATGAACTTTTGGGGGTATTCAATTACAGTTTGGTTAGTACTGGGAGAGTATCCTATGTGTTGATGTTACTTATTTTTTTTCAACCACAAAATTATAAAAATTATACATTTCATTTCAGTTTAGTAAGTGTTAGAACTTCAGCAGTCAGAAAATTATTCCTACATTTCTCTTGAATAGAGTAACCCTATTTTTCGGAACCATTATAAGCAAAGCTTCCCATATTCTCAAACTTGCCTCCTCATATTCCTCGTGGTTAAGCGGAAGTTGAGCACTATATTCTTCCAAAATGCTTACAAGGGATTTACACATCTCATTGTAACCGGCGTATGTCTCTTTAATTGAGGGAAACTTATCGTTACGAATACTGTGAACAAGAACTGCAGTACACAGATCAACGAAATGCTCATATCTCTTTACATCATTGTAACCGTTTTGTGAGGTAGTCTGTTCCACAAAATAATCATTGGACCACAGCGGCTTTAACGCTCTTTGGATTATCTCTTCTGAACTACCTATCCCGGTTTGTCTGTATTTTCCGTCGGCAGATGAATATGCACTATATTCATCAATTAACTTAAAAGCAAAATGCTTAAGGGTAAATAATTCGTTGTTGATTTTTTCCTTAGTAGCATCATCTAAAGCTATATAATTCTTCGCATGAGTCAGTTCATGATGGAATGTATTTTTAAAGGCTAGCCAATCTTGATCTGTTATTGGTTCACTCGTGTCCAGGGTTTCCTGAATTCCAACTATCACTAAACTCTTGAAACGATCATACCTCCCATTTCGAATAGTCATGTCGGCGTTAAACTCTACTTTTACAGCACCAACTAAAGAGAATTCATTCAAGATTTGATTCACATAAAGCCGAATTCTCTTCTTTCTTTTGTTTGCTTCATAGTTCTTAAGAACACGATTAAAAACACTCATTACCTCACTCCTTCTGTATAAATACTAATTTCGAATATATCCCCACTAATACTTTTTATCGTCATAAGTTGGAGTAAATCTTTATACACATCGCATTCTAAGTATCTAGATATGTACTGTGCTATCTAATTCAATAAGATCATGGTACCTGGGATTAGTATTAATCCATTTTTCCATCACTGGATGTTGATCCGGTGCAACCCTCAAATTGCTTCTGCCCTCGCCAGCTTGCCTTAAAGATTCAAACACCGAATGATCCATTGTATCCCGCCTTATAATATGTCTAATGTAGTTGTGCAGCTCTGTGTAACAGATCCACAAATATCCCCTAGTTTTCGTAGCTCTTGGAATGAGGTGTTACAAATGCGAAAACTATTTCAAGAACAAGTACTATGTATCATGAGAACCCTTAACATTTATGGTGATTTTATAAATAATACCGTATTCATAATATGATAAAAATGTAAATCTCGAAATACATTTTCTCTTATTATTTTAATCTTCTCATGTATTTTAAAAAAATATTTAAAAGTGGTTGTATATTCTTATGCCAATTTACCTTTATTGAAGTAAGCAACCCCATGTCAGTTCAAAATTGCACATGGGGTTGCTTATTAGTGCCCGACAGATTAACCTATCTAATCTGCCTAAAGGCTCAATGTTAAGTATATTTAGTTATTGGCTAATTTACTAAATAAAAGCGTCGAACGCCTCAAGACGATTGGACCAAGATAAATATCTCTCCGTCAATTCAGCTTTATCTTTCTCAACTTTTCATCTACTCACTATTTTTATAAGATGTGTTCTTCTTTATAAATGTCGATCAAATGAAAAATCAATGCAAAGTTTTGTTTACATGACCTACTTGACACTCCCACCCTAAAGGGGCAAGGTCACTAAAGTGACTGGGATTCTTAGCTACCTTAACCTCCTCATTTCATTTCTGCTTTAGACAGGTGCTAAGATTGGGGAATGCCATTGCCCCTCCTAAGACAGTGCATATAGCATCTTAGGCTGATCGACTGTTACCGCCAATCACAGTTGCGTAGCGAATATTCATCGCCCCAACGATATCACGATGTTTCTTGAATCCACATGGGCACGTATATCTTCTATCTTGTGCCTTGTTCTTTTTTGAACATTCTGGGCATGTTTTACTTGTATTTACAGGATTCACATATTCCACTTTGATTCCCGTCATATTTGCTTTGTATTCAATGAAATGTGCCAAACGGTAGAATGACCATGTGTGTAGATTCTTTTTGTTTTTACGACTTGTTCTTGTCGTCTGTCTAATATTCGTTAGTTGCTCTAAACGAATGACAGATACCTTATTCTCGACTGCGAAATTAACAATTTCACGACTAACTTTGTGGTCTTTGTCTTTCATCCAGCGTTGTTCTTTATCTTGTAACTTGCGAATAACGTTCACTTTCATTTGTTTTCCTAGCTTTTTACGAACACTACGAAACTTCCTTTTCTTGTATTTGTTTTCTCGCCCATTCCCAAAGAAGCGAGCTTGATCATCATCTGTGATGGCTACGGCAGGAACTTTCAGCCCCAAATCAACGCCCAAAATCCGAATCCCCTTCTTTTCAACTGTTGGAATGGTGACAGCAATTTGGGCTACCCACTTTCCTGAACATTTCGTGACACGGAGCGTACCCAGTTTGTGCTTCAAAAGGTTAACGTTTCGATTGTCTTTGTCGATAAATAAAGCACGAATTTTTACACGATTAGATTTACCCTCTACCATGAATGGAATTGAAATGTGCGTGAAGTCAAAAGAATAGTTTTGGTTATTCCATACGCAAATCGGTCTCTTCAGAGTCGGTATGATTGTGTATTTACTTTTCTTAACTTTGGTAATGAATACACTTCTCGCATCTTTAATCGCTTGATTTTTTACTGCACTTGGTAGATTAGCAAAAACGTCTTTTGTTGTCTTCTTAACACTTTTCTTTTCTTCTACCATCTCGGCCACGAGTGCATTAACAACTCGGATATATTCGTTACTACTTTGTTTCAATAGTAGGATCTGCTCTTTAGACGGTAGCAGCTTTATTTTAACCGTTATGGTCTGAGATATTTACTTCACCCCCTTATATTCATGTCTATTCCATTCAAAACGAAAAGCCATCAATCATTGCTCCTTCTTTTTCATGTCCCCACGATCTTCCTTATGTAACACTAGATTGTTTGTGTCACACAATGAAGTGACACAAACAATAAACTTCATATAACTGTTAATTAATGTGCTTTTAATCTAATGTTTGAGGACAAGTAGAATGATATCACTGATTTAGGATTTGAAAAGCTCACGGAAAAATAATATTACTTTAATCGAACATTGGATCACCTAAAATTAATTGAGTGTCCGTTAAATCACTCGTAATAGCGATTCTAATTTTCTTCTTCCCTTTAAGATCTACAGTAAATTTCTTAACGCCGTCTGTTGGCCGAATGTTCGTTGTGAAGAATGAAATTTCTTTCTTCCCATCAATTTCTAAAAAGCGAACCTCTACCGGTTCATTCACATTTGTAGGACTATTTTTTACCGATGTTGGAGCAGTTTTCTTAACACCCATAAACAAGTTTAGTGTCTCAAAACTCTCTCCACCAAAATCAATGGTTGTACGTGCTGACTTTCCTTTTAATATCCCACCTTGGGCGAAAGAAACTGTACCAATCTGAAGATCAGATTGTACCGTGGACAAAAGGAGCTTGCTATCGATTGTTCCCGGAAAATCAACTAGTGAAATCGGTCTTACTGGAGCTTCAACTGGATTCAATGGCTGATTGGGATCGATACCACTATCAGGTTCAGTTAAAGTTATGGATTTAACACTATTATCCCAATCCACTTCCCATCCCACCGTCTCACTAATTGCTCTAAGTGGTACATAAACACTGCCCTCTATCATTACAGGTTCCACCTTCTTACCTTGTTCATTTCTTAGCGTTAGTTCTTGGCCATCTTTTATTACTTTAATATGGCTCTCAATAGTCGCTTGAATAGAAGTGATTGTTTTTGCAAATGCCGATCCTGCGATAAGTAGTGATACAACTGCTGTAAGTAAGCCAGCATTAATAAACTTTTTTTTATAATTCATTTTGTGATGCCTCCTCAAAATTTGTTTGCTTCAAACCATCACCGGCATGCCTAAATACTCGGCCATTATATCGTGCAGATTCATTTTCCAATCCTTACTTAACATATCTGATGGCAGTGTACCAATCACAGGTATCCCCAATACTTCTTCCCAAGGTAACTGTTCTTTGGTACCACCTTGAATGAGAATCCCTACTTTCCGCCACTCATTCCCCATTTTCTTCAAATGAGACATCTGCATGTCAGCCATACCTAGATGATAGGAGGTGTTTTGTACAACCCATATAGACTTCGTACACCACTCATGCGAAGCCATTAATATCAAAGGTGAACTTTGACTCTGTAAATCTGCCAATATGGTCTTTCCTCCAAATGCACGTTCCGCTCTGACCAGCCATTCCTTTACCAACGTGTCATTAAACGGCTTTTTGACAGAATAAATCCACGGTGAGCAAAGATACTTGTCTTTACATACCGCCAATTCTTCCATGCCGTCCGGGCTGTCAGCAATGGTATAAGAAGGATGCAAACCAAGTCTGCCTGCAATTTGACCATAGCTATACGATATCTCAGCTACGCCGAGTGCATTAACAGCTGCTCCTTCAGCAAGATCTACCACGATGGATGTAGTACCAGCTCCACCTTTTGGTGAATAAAAAAGGACCCTATGAGGCATTGGGTATGCAAAAACAGTATGATTAGTTACTCTCTCTATCTCTTCATTCTTCATTTTCTCCACCTGGTCAGGAGAAGATGTTTGTAAAATAAACTCAGTCTGGTTTGCTTTGCGAAAAATATTTTGAAAAAATGGCTTTCTCTTTGTTGGTTTTGGAACGGCAGGTTCAGGAGTTTCAAGAACAGCAATAGTTTGTGAAGTTTCCCTACTCTCTTTAGCACTCTCTTCTGGATTGTGTAAGAACTCCTCTTTGACTGTTGCAACTCCAGCATCTTCTACCACTCTCGACATTAGAAAGCTCTTTTTTGCAATCGGCTCCTCCATTGAGATGACTGCTGACGGTTTACTGTTTTCATCAGGTTGGTTCTTCTTCTCTGATTGATTGGATTGCTGAACTTCATGCTCTACCTGAACAGACTCAACCGGTTCTTCATCCTGGTAATCGATTGTATCTTGGCGTGTACGCGGCACCTTTATTAACCGTTCAATGTCTGCTGAAGTAACATTATTTTTAGCTAGAAAGTTGTAAAAGCCTTTTTCAATCATTTTCTTATACAATCGAGTATTCTTACGTTCGAAGAGCATCATCACTAGTCTTACGCCTACCATATCCTTATACTCCGTAACAATTTGATTGATTTTAAGTTCACGTAGAGTGGACTCTTCTTTTGGCATCACCCCTTCTTCAATAAAGATTACTTCGGGGTGATTTAGCGTCTCCAGAGACATCACATCCTGGAAAGAACTTGTACTTGCAACAATCTGTATTCCCCCAAATGAAGTGATCAGTTCCACCAGATTTGAATCCTTGGCTACAATTGCTACTTTTGTACCTGTTTTGAGTTTCTTCGATTGATTATTGTCCGGAGATGTACTGATTACTTCCGTTTCTTGTTTACTATCTTCTGTCTCTTCGTTCATTGAAGTTATCGCTAATCCTAGGGAAGTAATCCATTTTTTTGCGGCATCCCTAAAATCACGATGATGACCGGAGTACACTAAGCTAGGTAGCGGTAAGGAGCTAACCTGGCTAAAAAAGGAGATACTTTCTTCAATCACAACTCCATCAATTTTGGCACCATGGATATATTCCAGAGCTGTATTCCAACTAGTCAATGGTTGTGATATCTGTAGTTGAGCATTAAGTTCGATCAGTGCAGCAGAGATTCTATCGTAATTTGCTTGCTTACAAATGACAGCTATGTGCATAAGTTACCCTCCCTCTTCATTTAAATGCTCTTATGCCTTAATACAAAAAAAGAGTGACGGGATTCCGTCACTCTTCGTGATAATAATCAGAAATAATTTCTTATGGTTACGGCTACGTAATCCATGTAATCTACCGCTTTCCCAAGATCGCCAAGAACGAGCAGAATTGCAAACCCTAGGACTAAGGAAAGTCCACCTGCAGCTAGAAGCTTCTTCGAAAATATCCCGCCGACACAAAGCAATATGCCGAAAATTAAACAAAAGAAGAAAAGAGGATAAGCCAGCTTTCCTCCAACCGTTTGAGTGTCACCCGTAAGGGAATCCATCGCACTAGAGAAACGACCTCCGTCTACTGTAGATATATCTAATTCTTTTTTGGTATTGGTTGAAGGTATGCTTAAACCGGATTCAGCAAACGCCGGCACCGCAAATACAAACATTAAAATCGTGATTACTGTTAGAATAATAACTTTTTTGTACATGTGAATTACTCATCCCTTCTCTAAATTCAAATAAGTTTTTGTTTACCGGCATCCCTCCCTTCAACGAAATTATTTAGAATGTCATGTAACTAGTAGGATCAACTTTCATACCATTCGTGACAATCTCAAAATGTAAGTGGTTTCCTGTTGAAACCCCCGTTGAACCCACACCTGCGATTTGCTCACCGGCTTTAACTTGTTGGTTATTTTTAACGAGGGTACTACCATCCAGTAAGTGACCATACAGCGTCTGGTAACCTCCACCATGGTCAATAATGATCGTATTTCCATACCCGCTCTTAGTACCAACAAAGGTGACTATTCCATCCATAGGTGCTTTGACTGGCGTACCTGCTGGGGCTGCTAGATCGATCCCTGAGTGCATTTTTTTCTTACCTGTCTTAGGATGTATTCTGTAACCAAAGACGCTTGAAACACGATACACACCTTGATCTACAGGATATATAGCTGATTCCCAGAGTGGAGCTGGTTTTTTATATAACTCAATAAGTGCCATTACTTTGTCTACATACCAATCCGCATGATTATACATCTTTACAGCAGCACGTGGATTTTTGTTAAAGCCATTCTTTGATAAATAATTTGCAGCAGAATATATTGCATCCTCGATGTCCCAAGGATCGGCTTTACCGTCCCCGTTCGCATCAACTCCATAACCCCCACCTATTTTTATTGTCCCTAAATTAGTGATGTCCAAAGAATCCGATACAAGTCCACCACCAATGTTATACTTCCACCCTACCCACGTTGCAGGCATAAACTGCATATGTCCAATCGCTCCAACACTCGATACCATCGTCGGGTCAGTCGAAAACGTGGTTTCCACGTTATGAATTGCAGCAAGTGCGTACCAAGGAATCTTATACTTCGCTGCAGCCGCTTTATAGATAGGTACAAATTCAGGGGGTATCTGTCCACTGACATAACTGCCTCCTTGTCCATTACCGTCACCGCTACCAGGAAATCCGACAAACAGGGGGTCGTATACTTTCGCCAGTTCAATTACAAATTCAGCGTCCTCTTCAATGAGACCATGATCAACTAAAAAAGTGACTAATCGATCTGGCGTACGAGGCGTCGACACAACCGTGCTAAGTACTTCAGCTGTGACTTTGGTGTAATTATCACTATCACCGGTCTGAACCGTTTCCGTACGGTAGTCAACATTAACAGTTTGATCATATTGATCCACATTAGTAATTAACTTTGTCTTATGTGTTTGAGTATCAACAGAGACTTGTTTCTCTTCACGCTCAGTCCCATCTTCTGCTGTCACCGTTTTGTAAGTCGTAGTCTTCGTTTCAATAGTCACCACAGTGTCCTTCCAAGTAAACCGTGGTCCTATAGCCTTATATGTTCGTTCTGGATCAGGCTTACGTGTCCTACCGTCACCTACAACTGGATCTCCAATCACACGGTCTGCTGCGGCAATAAGTGCCCATGAAATTTGGTATAAAGTTGCCTGATCAAAGGGACTCTCTTGATAAGGCACACCTTGGTTAGAGCCAAAACTATACTCCCCACTCTCACCAAGTCCATTCTCCGATAATTGAATGTATTTCTTTTGAAGCTCTTTATCCTTCTCTAAATTCCACTCAGTGTCATGTTCATCCGTTGTAAAAATGGCCATTTGACCTTTTTCTTGTTTAAAATCATCCGGAGCCCCAAAAAACAGTGAATAAATACTTAAAAAAGCGATTAAGATTAGTGCAATTACGATAATATAAGGCATTAATTTGATGATCAATTTTTTTGCGATTGCTTTTCCTAATTTGGCGAGCTTTTTCTTCAAATAATTCTTCCCGGCATTCTTACCTGCTTGAAAGAGTCCTTCTAAACTCAAGTGATCACGTCCTCAAACTAAGAAAAAATGCCTTCTCTAATTTGATAGAGAAGACATTTAATCGGTTTAGTCATTACGTTTAATGGGTTGGATATCGATCGGCCGCGGCCTACTATTTCCATCATACTGAGAAAAACCTCGGGTTTCATTATCAGACAATGGTGGTGGAGGTCCAGGATCTCCATAAGAACCCATAGGCGATGATGAAGCTACAGGAGGTGGTTGTGGTCCAGGATCGCCCTTAGAAGGTGAATGATTCGGGCCAGACATTGCATTTCTTCCTTCATCATATACTCGTTGAAGATGGTTCATATTACTCCTGTTCCTCTGATTCACCATTGGACTTCTAGGAACTGGTGGAATCATGGTTGAGTTCATTGGATTCGGAGTGTTTGAAATACTTCCAGTATTCCGCTTACCTCCTCCACCCGGGATACTTCCAAGGCCAGGATTTTGACTACTCATATTCGGTCTCCCTGGTAAGGTCGGGCTACCTTGTGCTGTAATTCCTGCACCACCTTTAGATGTTACCATGACTCCTCCCTGATCTTGGAGTGGAGTATGAACTGGTCCTGACAATTCGAGTGGTCTGTTAGTCCCTCCAGGCTGAACACCCGGGCCCGCTGGAAGGGCCAATGGAGGACTACTTCCCATAGGAAGAGCCAATGGCGCTTGGGCCATCTGCGTTTCCTGTATAGGATTTTCTGTTCTATAAGATTGATAAGATTGACTCAATCCCTTTATTCCTTTTGCAACAGCACCAGCACCCTGTTCTAGTTTAGCTACACCTTGAGAGCCTAATGCCGCACCAACAAACCCTCCTGACATACTGCCTGTAAGTGCGCTCCCTGCGATAAAGCCTGCTCCTGCTCCTGCTGCTATAGCGGATTTTCTTGCAACAGCTCCAGCTGCTTTACCTGCCATAGCTCCTCCAGTCTTGGCTAACCCCACGACCCCTCCACGAGACTCCACAAAATTCCGAAGTGGTGAAGAAGGTTGCGAAGAACCACCGCTGGGGGTCCTGCTACCACTGCTACTGTTAGCGCTTGGACCTATTCTGCTCCCTGTATTTAATTTTGTACTTCCGCCCTTTCCAGGTGCAGCTGGTGCCAAATTACTTGCTCCACCCGCCATAGTATTAAAACTTGGGCTACTGACAGGGCTCAACGCATCCGCTGTTGCTGGAGTAGCTCCAAACGAATCAGAAGGCATAATTCCGTTGTTATTAGAGGGAGGTGCATTTTTACCCCCACTGCCTTTACCTCGGAGACCTTTGACAATACCTTGGACCGCCATAGCTGTTCCCATACCAAACCCGCCACCAACGGTTCCTCCACCTTTTGCTCCAATAGGTATACGTACCAAACTCGTGATGGTAGGCATACCTACTAAAAAGACGAGAAGAATCCAAAAGCTAGGTTGTTTGGCTAGAATCGCTATAAAAATAGCATATCCTATGGCATGACCAGCTTGCGTAAACACTTGAGCCGCGAATTCACGAAACCATTCGTCCAGCACTTTCTGTGAGCCTGGAGTCGTACAACGATATAGCACCCAAGGGAAAATAACCATCAAAAAAATTAAAGTTGCTAGTCGAAGTGCGTACTGATAATTCAACATACCCACACAAAATACAATGAGAATAATCAATGCAGCTTGACCCAAACTTTTGGTTTCGGATGTCATTATGTCTAATATATTGACCTGCGTTACATCCCATCCGGTTGCCATCTTCAGACCATCAATAGCCCACAGTACAACCAAATAGTTTGCAGAGAAAACAAGCTTATACATATAGCCGCCTAGGTTTAGCCCAACGAAGTAGATCACAAACCCCTCAGACATACTATTTATACTTAATTGCCCTTGCTGTGTACCACCCTTAAACATAATCATAAAAGCCCATGCTAGAATAGAAAGTACAGCCAACCAGGCACTGACCGTTAAAAAGGAATTAAAAAAATCTACAATAATACTGAATATGGACGAATCGAAAGTATTAAAAATTAGGTTTTCTGATCCTTTAAGAAAGATTAGCTCATTTAGATCTTTAAGCCCCAGTGCCTTTCGTATAAATTCCGCGAAATTTATGATCAAACCCGCCAGTTGTCTTTCAAGATAGCCTGGATCTTCAGCCTCATCCAAGCGCTCGCCAAACACCCCATCTCTAATTTGATCCGTTGGACCATCTGCAACTTGCTCAGGAGTTGATGTTTCCGCATGAGCAAATCCGGATATTGATGGTAGCAAAATCCCGATGCTAAAAATTAACAACGCCAAAATAAGCCTCATTGAGAGACCGGTACCTTTCCTATGCAATTTCATCACGCTCCAATACCGTGTTCAACAAAATCATTCGGATTGGTAGTATAGAGCCAGTACTCATCTGGTGTAGGCTGTATACTGACGATTGTAGACTCTTCATCCACTTTCAATATCCCAACACCGGCAGGCGCTGTAAGTAAGAACCTAGCCTCTCCCTCCGCAAGTTTGAATTTACCTTGCACAGCATCAATATCAATACTCTCTTGCCTCAATAGTAGTTTTGTAGGAGCATTTTTAAGAATACCCATGCCTTCAGGAACCCGAAGGAACACTTCAAAGCCTTGTGTGACTGCACACATAGATACATTTAATTTTCTACCACGCCGGTATGCATTCTCAAGCCACTTTGCTTCTTCCGGATTCTCCATCATGAGCTGAGCCTCGTCACCAACTATCCGCTTACGTTCACTACGATTCTTTTTACCAAATCGTTCCCATACCCACTTATTAGCAACAAATGTTCCAATTGGCTTCATCCATTCCTCATCGAGGTCTGCCGTAGAAATACCAAACACTCTGGCATCACCAATGGAGAAGGTAGATTGGCCATCAAAGATAGATTTAGATTCATCCCCACTATCTCTTGTGAACAACTTGATAATCGGATGAATATGCTCTAATTTCTCATTCTGTTGCATAAGTTGATAATGATCATACAGAACTGGCATGGTTTTAATTACATACTCATTATCGACTAATTCATACAAACTTTCAGGGTTACTATTGATCTTAAAATCCTTGTAAAGTTGAATAATAGTATCATGAATCGCTACTTTGACAGTACCATTAAGAAGTTCTGGATCAACAGTTCTAATCATTTTGAAGATTACAGCTTGAACCCCTTTTGAAGCTTCTTCGATGTCTACGAATACTCTGCCATACTCATCTTCTTCTTCGCGAACATCATAAATATTAAGTTGCTGAAAATCAGCATGTTTAGGAGATAACTCCGCATAAGGCCCGTTCATCGCGAGTACGAGATTTTTGTACTCCCTCTCCGGATCAATGATCCCCGTTTTTATACCTAAAGCTGCTGATCTACGAGTTAAAACTTTAATTGCAAAAGACTTACCTGAACCTGCTCGCCCAAAAACGACCATGTGCTGATTCGCAAGTCGACGATCCCATCCGTCATAAAAAACAGGGCGACGATAATGGTCAAATCCGAGTAGAACACCTTTACGATGTGACAATCCCCCATATCCAAACAAGAAAAAGTCAGCCACATTACTACTTTCCATTTCTTTAATGTGAGGTTTAGCAATAACCTTATTACCTATCCCCACGGAATGTCGCCACGTCTCTAATTGCCGCGTGTCTGCTGCATTGAAACGAATACCCATACCAGTTAGTCTTTTGATAATGGTTCGACTCAATCTTCTTAACTTTTCAGGTTCGTTCGCTGCCACATTCAAACAAACAGAAGTGTTAAACAATTTTTCTGCATTTACACGTAAACGTCCCATCTGGCCTTCTAGGTCACTAAGCTCCTGCATCATAGAGCCGACCTTTGCCGGGTTATGTTCAGTAGTTAGCTCAGCTTGAAGTACAGCGATTCGGTTTGCGATGACGTTGATCTCGTTGCTTATCTCAGCAGGTTCCGTGGTAACAGTAATATCTACTGCTCCTTCCCCTTCTGAGAGCATAATTGGATCAAACATTCCTACAAAAGTAGTTCGCCCTGTGAACTTCAAGAACCATGAGCGTAAATACTGTGCCCCGCCAGTGTTGTCTCCAAATTCCACCCAATAGTCCGTAGCATTATTCTCTCCAGGGACTCTTTCAATGATAGATGGTGGAGCAATCAGGGCAGCTTCTTTTTTTGATATCCCCTTCTCTAGAGTAAAGTTCTGTTCTGTCTCATCCTCTAGTTCGCTTTGTTCCCTTTTTTTCTTATTGAAAAATGGTATTTTAAGCATTAAGCCACCTCGTCAGTATATGCAGATTTCCCAAACGATTGTGGTATTTGGTCATCATCAGCAATCATTTCAATCATTTCGTCTAATGTGACCAAACCTGCAATCTCTCTATTTTGTGTCCGGTATAAGTATTGTTTTACGTGTCGTTCATTCATTTCAGTAGTCATGATCCCTACCGCGTGAAACTTTGATTGTATAATCCGCATGCTATTGGTTAGCTCTTGTCTTACGGCATCTATATCTTGATCCATATTTTTTCGAGCAGCATTTTTCCTTAATAGATCGTTTATGATTGGATTAGAGGTTTCTGTTGTCAAATCAAGCAAATACCTCGCATCTGTCTCCAAAAAAACATAATACTTCCGATCCTGAATCTTATTTGCTTCAATCATCCCTAGAAAAGTCTCTTCTAATTCGTTTACATACTGCACGTCTAAGGGATCATTCGTTTCGTAAGCTTGAGATTTGAGATCCTGAAAATACCCATCTAGGTCATAAGGATGACTTTCGGATTTAAAACGCAGGGGATGCGGTATCGCATTAATGGCCTCTCTGAAAGAAATCCATATTGTTTTTTGTTCACTGGGAGATTTCAATGCAAATGATATAGGCTGGACCTCTAGCATAAACATATATCGCTCATCTTCAGTTGTTATCAATCCATCCTCGCTCAGATCCTTTACCTGAAACCAATCGCTCGCTTCTTCCTTCTTTATTTTTTTCTTTGATTTCCCCCCGAATTGGAGAAATAGCAGCGCGCCGACAATGGCGACAACCAATATAATATCCATTACTTCCACCTCTTTAATTAGCTTCATAAAATACAAATAAAGATGCCTTGAATACAAGGCATCTTTATTCGTATTTCAATTACTATTTTTTCTTATTAGCTGGTTTAGAAGCCTGTAATTTTTTTTTCGTTTCTCTACCTTTGAAATGCATTACAAGCGCAATGGCAATCAAGAGTAATCCCAAAATAATATCCACGATATTCCCCCCATTTCCTCTTTAATGATATCAAGCAGGGATGCGGCCCAAATAATAGGACCGCCCCTTTGTTTTGTCTACAAGAAACTCCGCTTACGTCTCCGGCAGAGGAGATAACCCAATAGATAATGGTGTAGTTGTTGACCCGTTGACGGGTGTGTTACATGTGCAAAAGCCAAGAAAATTACAAACGGGATCATGTGTGGTAAGTACCCTACAGTCCCGATACCAGGTATTTTAGGAAGGTATTGGATTGCTTGTAACGATAAGTAGCCTCCGGCAATCCACCAACCTACTTGAGCAAAAGATAGATTGTAGATTACTTTTGTTTTCTCCTGACTTTTGAAGGTTAATAAGTGCTGTTCTCCATACATCAAAAATACCTCCTAATTAGGTAGGGTTGCCTCCGAAGATACCATAGAACAATCCGACAATTTTATCTGCCATAATGACTAGGGCTAGTGCTCCCAATGTGTACTTAAATTTATCTTTTGCAGCTTGAATTTTAGAAGAATCTCCTGCAGCGGTCAGAAACTGGAATGCACCAATAATCAAGAAGATAGCAGCAATCCAACCAAAAACTTCTCTTACTGCTGTTGCTCCACGGTCAGCAGAATCTTTTGTCCAAGTTTGGAACGCTGTGGCGTCCTGTGGATTCAGCTTTGCCGCTGATGTTACAGTTGCAAAAGCCAGGCAAAACACTGCCACTATAACCAATTGCAACCAGAATTTTTTTGACTTAATAATGCTCATTTTCATTCCTCCATTTGTTTTTCCTAGACCCAATCTAACCTCATATAACAATTGATGCTTAAATGTTGTCACCCCCTCGAACCTATAAAAAAAACCCCCTTCAGCATGGAAGAGGGTTTAGAAATAATCTGTTCAGTTATGTAATAATTTCATGATCCTTGATAGAAAAAAACATTAAAAAGTGCCTTATCTACTTTGAACATGTCTTCTGGGGAAAATATTAAATGCTTCGAAAGCAATCTAGATTTGTCTACGGTCATTACTTGCTCACAAAGAACTGTCTGAAGACCTAGAGAACTTTCAATCAAAGCATGTGTTGGAATTGGTTTTTTCGCTTCTAACGTCATCGGAACCACATTAACAACTGGTGAAAATGTATTCCCATAGTCATTAGATACAATTAAAACAGGCCTTTCACCCTCCTGTTCGCTTCCCTCTCCGTCCGGAAGCTCAACCCAATAGGATTCCCCCCTCATAAAGAGCGTAGTAATACGCTGTAATCCCATACAGAATCTCCTTCCGGATAATAATTTATATTACAAAATACTATTAGATAGTAAGTTTTTAAAAACATTACCGAAAACCAATTGATGGATGACTAAGTAGATTAAACCAAGTCGAATTAACATATCGACTATACGATATATCCAAAAGGGCATTTTAATTCCGATCTTCTTTTTCATAGGCCAAAAAAGCATCACCCTGCCTGTTAACATGTCACCTACTATGTGTGAGATAATTCCACCGAGGATAACGTATCCCAGCATGTATAGCGGTGTCAGAACAGTTACTGCAAAAAAAATGAAAGCTGAAACAAACGCAAACAACAAAGAATGTGTTACTGTACGGTGTTCAATAGCCCAATTCAGAGGGACTGATAGTAGCAGTGTCTTTCTACCGATAAAACTTTTAGGTTCATCTATATCAGAGAGCAACGAAGAAACGGCTCCTCCCAGGACGCCTACCCATGTAGGAGATATTAAATAGCCTACAATCCCTCCAGCAATCATGTGAGTTTTAGCGTACACTACAGTGCCCCCTTCAATTGATTAATAAAATTTGAACATTTCTCTTAATAAGAGAACTTAAAGCTTTTCATGGCTTGAGGTTGATTTGTGAGGTAATAACTCTATAGGTAGGTCGCCAAGTGCTCTCCATGATTCAATTCCCTTAGTAATTCTTATTAAAGTTGGAGTTTCATTCACATGTAGATTCTTTAATACACTTTTGGCGTCCGGATCAAGTACGTCTACTGCATACACCGTAAGAGCAGATCCTTTAGTAACATATTTATCTAACAAAGGCTTGTAAGAATTACAAACGTGGCAATCATCAGAATAAAAATATACTAAGTAGTCTTTATCCTTCTGCTTATCGTATGCACTTGCATCAACGATATTAATTACATTCTTGGCTAAATTATTATTCACATCAGGCGCTATATTCTCCATAATAGAGCCACCCGGTTTAGCCACAATGCCTACAATGATTACAATTAGCGCCCCTAAAAAAATCAACGGTAAATAAACCTTCCAAATCCTACTCGTTTTCAATTACTCCACTCCATTTCTTTTGACTTTTAGTCATTATGCCGATCAATCATTGATACACAATCTAATCTTCGAAGAATAGCTTTCCAACATCTATACACCTAAATAATTGCGAATCCATAACAGTAGTATAGAAATTACTAAAGAATGAATTTGAACAACCTATGACGCTTCTCATACATTATTAAGTAACCTTATGTCTATAATTTTCAGGATGAGTAGAAATTCTGTTGTTTAATACTCTTCTTGTCATACCTCTTCTTAACAAGCAGAACATCAGTGGCATAAGTTTTTAATGCTTGTAGAATGAATTTTAGATCTCTTTCGTTTCTGCTGTCCTTAAGCCTATCATCATACTCCATAGCCCGACGATAGATATCGATTGGCACACGAAGCATGCTATTTGCCCCTTTACGAATGACCTCATAGCAATGAGTAAGAACGTTTGTATTATCTTTGTTACAAGAAGTTTGTTTAACTTCAGTTTGGGATTCAGTACTTACCAGTTCAGTCACTTTGGGTTTTTCTTCATTAGAAGGTGTTCCCTCACAAACTTCTTCGGCAGCTTTATTAATCTCGCTGTTTTCATCAATTTTAACTTCAACTTCACCTTTGCACTGACTATGTAATTTTTCAATTTCTTCTGAAGATATAGGAGACGAATCAAGCACCTTATAAACTCCAGGCAGTCCTTTGAAGAAGTGCCAGAGTTCGGCTGTGAGTTCATCGAGTTTCACAAAAATATAACCTGTAAGAACCGAGTCTATATTTAGTTTTCTGCCCTTTGGAGTCATTTTAACGACTTTCTTTACCCCCGCGAAGATCCCTTTGATCAATGAATGAAGATTTTTTACAGCAGCGTACTGATTTAATCGATCCGCTATTTCTAATTCAAATCCGTTTCTCACTTGTAATGCATACCACATGGTTATTCCTCCCGATAAAAATGATTTAAATAAATTTATTCCTTCTCATTTCCGACAGTGTTATCACGAATATGCTTTGTGAGCTTACGAAGTGCTTTACTGAAAATATCTTTCGTTACAGCTGGAGAGTATCCATACACCTTACCAATCTCATCAAAGCCCGATCCTTCTTCTAACCTCTGTTTAATGATTGCGACTTCAATCTCACTTAAAATTGAAAGGTGCTTATCATCAACCTTTTCCCCGATCGGGTAACCAATCGTTTGGATTGCAAAATTACAATGAGAAACGATCCTGCTCATGTTACGAGTGTGCAAAAGATCTTCTCTTTCTTCATCACTTAAATAATCAGCGAGACTTATTTCCTGTTGAATCCGTTTATCTTTTAGAACCTGACTTCGATTACCCTGATAACTTGCCAATAGCTCAATAGATGTTTTCAACGCACTCACCCTTTACCATCTCACTTAGTGAAAACTAAAAAAATACTTAAGCTTAGAGACTGATTTTTTTTCGATAATGCTATTCTAAAAATCACTTTTATGCTAAAATGTAATCGACGGTATACATTTTCGTATTCCAAGAAATACAAAAATCAATTGAATGAACATTCAAAGATCTCTTCAATTGTTGCATTGTAGTGATTCGCCAGTAATGCAGCCAAGATAAAAACAGGAACTTGTCTATTCTTCTCAATTTTGAGGATTGTTTGACGAGTAACTCCTATAGCTCTTGCTAATTCATCTTGCGTTTCACCGTTCTTTTTTCGAAAAGAACGAAGATTACTTTTAACAATAACTTGAATTGACGGATTAACTTCAGGCAAGGCTCTATTTAAAACTGTCAATCGTTACAATCTCCTTTCAGAACCAAAACTAATTAAATTTATGTAAGAAACAAAAACCCGTTTGGTAGACGGGAGAATTTCAAAACAACTTTCAATGCTTATATTACAGAATGTACACCAAGAGTGTCAATCATGAATTACACTTATTTTAATAAATGTATATTAAGTTTTACATTCGTTTACACAAAAGCAGTTAGGGAATATTATTAGAACCATGGCGATCATCAAATTTTGTTCAATTGGACTCTCTATTGAACTTCCTTAGATGTGTATATAATGTTTGAACCTTTGATTGAGAATAAGAAAGGTGGAAATAAAAATGACTAAAGATAAGAACTCAACAACAACTATAGATCAGGATCACCCTGCACTCCTTTCAGCACCCATAGTATTAGGACGGTACTTGAGAAAAATAAGAGAAGATAAAGGATACTCTTACCGACAGGCATCGGACGTAACTGATATTAGTCACTCTTATATCAAAAACGTTGAAAACGGTATTGATCCGCGCTCACAAAAAGAAATCATTATTCAAACAGATAAACTTCAAAAATTTGCTAGGGGTTATGAAATCCCCTATGAAACTCTGCTTGAGAAAGCCGGCATTGTTAAAAAAGCTCAGCCCGAAATCTCAGACGAGGAACGAAATGTTATCTTCATAAGTCGACTAGAGCAACTGATCGAAGAGAATTCAATTAGTATTCTGAAGTTGGCTAAGAAAACAGAGATTTCAATGGAGCAGATCACTGAAATACTTGAAGGCACCGCTAAAGCTTCAATAGAAGATATTTATAGCCTTGCAGCAGCACTGAAGGTTACGCCAGATTATCTTGCAGGTTATGCGGCAGACAAAAAAGGATTCCACCCTGACACTCCGGAACTCAACGAATTGCTCTCCTTCATCAATGGAGCTGGTGTACAACTATACGGAAAGCCTCTTTCTAAAGAGGACAAAGGTAAAATTATTGCAGCCGTAAAAGTTATTTTTTCAGATGCATCACAACGTCAAATGGAAGAAAAATAACAAGAAAGCGAGTTCCAATTGGAACTCGCTTTTTTTTGTGATTCTATACTGCTCAAAGTCCAAGATCATTCGCGGCATTCTCAGTAAATACATTCCCCATCCGGATATATCGTCTTAGTGTTTTCATTGATTTATGACGACTCTGATTTGCAATTGATCTTTCATTCGCGCCCGCTCTTGCTGCTTCAGTAACAAAACCAGCTCTTAAGCTATGACCAGAAAAGTTTACCGAATCATAACCACATAATTCCACGTATTCTTTAACTACATTTGCAATTGCTCGATCAGAGAGCCTCTTTCCAGTTAAGTGTCCGTGACGATTTACACTTTGAAATACAGGTCCACTCTTTATTTGAGAAAGTTCTATCCAGTTTTTGAATGCTATGATAGGACAAGTACGCTCGTCGCGACTTTTTGGTAGTCCAATCAGCGCAGACTCCCCCTCTTGGTCTGTCTTAGATCTTCTTAGGTTAACAACTAACCCTTCAGGCTCAATCTTTATATCCTCAACATCAATACTTACAATCTCGCTTCTTCTGAATGCTCCCAAGAAACCAATGAGTAACAAAGCTTTATCCCTGCAACTTTTAAGGCTGTTATCAATTGTGTTTGTAGCTTCTACCATTTGCTTTAACATCTTGATAGTGAGCGGGGTTTTTCCATTCTGTTTAGTTCCTAATTCTTTTCGGGTGCCAGCTAACATCAGCTTAATGGAATGTGTAATAGGTAATACTTTCTCGGCAGCCTGGTGTGCAAATTGAAGAGCATTAATCTTACGCTTGATCGTATTTGCTTTATATTCCTGTAAGACTAAATCTGATATATAACTTCCAATGCATTCTTCACTTGCTGGTAGACTTGTATAATCATGCTTAGAACACCATATTTCAAATTGAGCCCAGTCGCTTCTGTATGCAGTGTTCGTGTTACTTGAATGAGAAAGTCCGATAAGCCTTTTCCCATTTTTAATAAGAATTTCTTTCCTCACTTCAAGAGCATCATTTGGCTTGTCCTCTTGAAGTACAGCACGTACTTTTTTCATAACGATTTCCCCTTAAGCACTTTTAACTGAGTACGAAGCCATAATATTAATAATATTCCGAGAAAACTAAAAATGAAAAACATAATTGATAGGATATAGGTAATCCTAGTTAACAGAATATCTTTAATGTGTGAAGCACTCAATGAGACCCCACTGTATACCAAAACAAATAGAAGAGATCCTATAACTAAGATGATCGGAAAGAAGATCCTGGAGAAACGATACATCTGATTAAGATTCTCATGCTTGTTGTGTCGATCTCTCTCATCTAATTCTCTAACAATTAATTTTCTTAAATCTTCTTGTGATAACAAATATCCCATCCTCCCCTGCAATCTACTAATGTAAGCTTAACTGATAATTGATTAATCACAATCCAGAATAGCTGGAAAATTGAAATATTCCTCTGATAAACCTAGACTTCAAATAGCAGTAAAGTTAAGATATTAATATATTTTAACGAGATTAAAGAAGGTTGACTATGTGAAATTTAAAAATTATCGTATCTGTTGCAATGAAGCATGCGGCGTAGAATTTCATTCACTGAACAAAGAAGCTCAGTATTGTTTTAAATGTAAAAATTATCTGTTAAACCTAATGCCATTATTTCATGTCCCTTACAAAACAATGCCCTACAAAACAATGGATGAATTACGAAAATACGATTATAGTGTTTGTCACATGAAAAGATGTAGAAAGAAAGTGTTCCTAAAACAGAAATGTAAACGTTGTTACATACTCACTCAAACAAATAATACATAAAGCTATAATTTTATCAGGAGAATAGATCTGGAACATCTATTCTCTTCTACGTACATTACCTAACTTATCGAAGAATTTCACATCTCCCGTTGTTACATCTTTCAGAATCGCTTTTGCAATTTCATCTCCTTCAATAACTACCGTATCTCTTGCAAGGGTGATTACATCATAAGTAAAGTGAATTTTTGGAATTTTTAGTCGTATTGCATCATGTGCGTCGGAGTAACCATCTTCAAATTCAAACTCATGTGTCAGGTTATTATGTTCTTCCTGACCAAATATAGGTAAATCTCTGTACATATTTTGAGAATGTTTTAATTATATTCCCTCTAGCATCTTCGATCACAAGTTGGCGCAGATCTCTTTTTTTTTGTAAAATATCTGCATTGAAATCCTCACGTTTATAGTGTTTCAGAATCCATTTATCATCGAATTCTATCTCGCATCTGATATTGTCCGCTTTTATCATACTAAAAACTCCTTCAATATTCCGAATTCTCCCATTCCAGTCCTCGTGATTTGGAGGTCTCATCTCTTTCAAAGATATTCCATAATAGTCACCGAATTTCTTAGCACCACTTTGATAACCAACTTTAGTCACAAATATACCTTTGGTATTGTTACCCAAATCATGAAGAACTCCAAAAAAATCTCTTATTCTCCCTACAGAGATTTCATTAGTATAATTTTTACATTCAACAGCTACTCTATGTATACTTCCCCAACCATTTCAAATTCCCAATAAACATCGATTTGATGATTGCAACCCGAATTCCCTAGAAGTCTAACATTATGTTTAATATCAATTGTAGCTACTCCTTCAGCTCTATGAAGGGAATCGTAGATTTCCTTTGCTAATAGCTCATACTCCAAATGTTCATTTACGCTCACGTTATCTAATCCCTCTTTCTTCATGCTCTTTATTACCATTGTATCATCAAAGTATAATTGATAAAGATTGTTGTACGCACACTCAAAATACTAACTTAGGGTTAGCAGTTTTAAGATACATGTGACTATAATTCAGGTGATTATTTCGCTAACCTTCCGTTTTTCTGATTAATGGCTTTTAAATAAGGACAATTTGAATAATTCTATATCGAAATGTGATGGAAATAGATGTGTAATCAATAACTTGTGCCTAAAGGGTATATTTAAAAAATTAATGGTCATCATACATAAGAGAGCTAAATTTTGAGACACAATTTCGTATAGAGTATATCTGTTCAACATCGGCTAAATAATATGGTAGGAAAAATACATTACATCTCCTCCCTCTTTTTCGCATATTCAATATGTATACTATAGCAGATCCTAGCTTCCGATAACGATACACTTATCGGAAGCTAGGATCGTTGTTTGTTTTCCATAGTATTTATCATGAATTCATGATAAAGTTAACTTAATTATAAATGTTAACACGTTAACATCCTTTATTTTCAGGCTTTTTAATGTTAACAAAATTGGAGGAAAATTTAATGGCTGAGGAAAAAATAAAAGGGTTTAGAATGTCACAGGATGCGCTAAATATTGTTAATGATCGGATCGCCGCGTCCGGGATGGATGCATATGACTGGTTAGAATCTTTAATGTCACTAGAAACAGTTCACCAAATGCGCAAAAAAGATCCTGCAGTTGAGTATGATCTGAAGGATTTCGAAAAACATATGAATGTGATATACCATATCTTAATTCGGATGTATCACCGTGGCGCTGACACTGTAGATGACATTAAGGAACAGACAGAGAGAGAAAAGTCTCTTATTGAAGAAAAGCTTGAGGAATTAGCGAATAAACTATCTTTAACTCAAAAGAAACTCCATGAAAAAGAGGAAGAGTTAGCTCTAGTCCAGGAAAGTAACGATCAATTAACTGCTAACATAGAGCAGATCCAAAGATCACTGCGTCTGTTAGAAGAATTGAATCAGTTCACTTCAGTAGAAAACCAAAAATTGAAGAAAACTATTGATAAACAAGAGGATGCTGTAAAAGTTGCAGAAGAATTGAGATTTAAAATTAATGAGATAAATAATCTCCATGAAGAAGAGATGAGTAAGCAGTTACAGTTGTTTAACACTGTGAATACTGAGTTAGAGCAGGCAAACCAAAAATATGAGAGTCTTCAAGTACTCGCAAAAGAGGAGGCTGTTAAAAAGGAGGCGGACCATAAAAGGGAGCTAGAATTACTGAGTAAAGAAATCGAAACCAAAGCTAAAGAGGTTCTCCTAGATGAAAAAGCTAAGTGGCATGAAAAAATGAATCAGGAAATTAGTGAATTAAATACCCAAAATACTAATACTATTTCTAAGTTAATTCTAGAATTATCCCAACCTAAAGATCAGAATCTAAAACAAGATAATTAATCTTTGTTAAAAAATATAATTCAAGACTGAACAAATGAGTCGCTCTATCCCCCTTCGATACTGGTTACCTAATTCTCAACCTTAAAAAAAGCTCCCAGATGTGGGCTTTTTTTAGAAATAGTTTATGACCTTACAAATCTATAAATGTTAGCTTCATTTCAAATCGGCCTGTAGTGACATCATTGTTTTCATGCGTAATATCATTACTGCTCTTCAGCTCGTGTCATGTTCCACGCGGAAGCAAAGTACGTAACATATATTCCTTTGTAAGCGCGTTTTCTTCAATATTGCAATGTCACCTTGAGACCATACCGGGATCTCTGACGCATCTTTCCATGGAGATGAATGAATTGAATCATCGAGATCCACCTGAATTCTGTTGAATTGGTTTCAACGTTTGGGTGACCATCATATGCATGCGTACGCTCATTCAGATGCTGTTCTCCGCTCCTTACAAGGTTCATACCTACAAACGGACGTTCTCATGTCAAGAAGCTCAGAACGTCTCATATTCTGTCATATGAGAGCAAAAGAAAAAGCACCCCGAAGGATGCTGTACTCAACCATCATTTTTAGGATATTTCCATATAGCTACAAAGTTAGAAAGGGCCTCGAATATAGACAGAACAACTACAAAGCATTGCGATATGGAAAGAGCTTCGGGCACCCCAGCATGAAGCCTGCCATCACTGTAAGTTACAAAGTATGCACCACATGCTAATAACAAATAACCTAAAAATTTCACCACACTCAGACCTCTGTTAAAAAAATCAGACTTAACATTGAAGACTACTCTCGCAATGATAACCACTAACAGAATAAGACCTAAAAATTCAAAGCTTTTTAATAAGATGTTGTTGAATGATTCAATTGGTATCTCCTTGGAATCCACTCTTATAATCCCCTCTTCTATTTATTTGAATAGGGAAATATTAACTCTTTAGGACAAACAGGTCTACTGCAAAACTGTTTTACCACGTCGAAGCGACCCTATACACAAACTATGCATTTCTCCGGCTGCTCGTTGGGGCGAATGCGTATCTTCTTCCGTCTTCTGCTGATCACTTCAATTCCTCCAATAAAAAAAGCCGATCCAGTGAAGGAACGACTTTGGCTGTGAAATGTATGATTTTGGCTAATCAAATTACGATTTCTGACTATAAAGTGACGCTTTTGGCGATTCGTGTGACACTTCCTTACATTTGATAGATCATTCGCGAGGTTGATATGAATCATTAACATGCAATTTCTCGGGGATGATTCGTAACCGGTTTGTTCACTACATACAAAGAACAGGCCTCCCGACGCCAATATTTCCGGAACCGGCATACTGGGAACTGCTGTCTCTGAGAGGTTGAGATAAAAACATCCGTAATGGAATCAGGCTTAGTCATAACAACCGTCTGATCTTTCACTACGACCCGACATCCCTCTGGACCACAGTAGTTGCATGCAGCTGGTGTAGTATCAAAAGGAGGTGACGTGACTGGTGAATCAATTTGACTTTCACTTTTACTAACACAGTTGACGGGGAGGTCGATCCACTCGGTGGTGTTAGTGTGCCGGTATTCGTACACAGCCCAGGTGTCGTAGCACGGTAGTCCAAGCTTGCTATGTCCCGATTCACGGAGGCGCTATTCCACGCAACACTACTATGTGTCACCCCCGTTAGTATAGTGATTCTTTGTCCGCTGCAGCCTTGCCTACACATTCGCTTTAAGCTCAGCAAGATTCGTTGATCCGGTTGGCGGTGTCGACGACGCTTATTTAGCCAGGCGTTGAAGCCACTATGCTCCTAAACTGCCAAACCCCATTTAACAGATGCAGTAGACCGGCTTACCACTGCCCAGCGTAACTCCCATGCTTTGCGCCAATTTCAAATCGGATGAAGTATAGTTCCGTCGTTACTTCAACATCTGTTAAAGCATCCACAGTCATAATGGTCCTAGAATCCACGATTACATTTACGGTTGCTACTGTTCAAGGGAATTCGTTGAACCATAAGGCACAATTATCTTTACTAAGAACGTATATGTCCATGGCTGTGTTTCATCTTATGCAGGAATAATGCCCACGTGCTGGTACATCCGCTCTTTTCGTCTCTCAGGTAACTTAGCGTCTCATAGACGCACCCAGGCAAACAGACATTACTCAGTACGACCCGTTGGGGACATGGACGTCCAACAAAGCTTCCACTGAAAAAATCGTCGGAGATACAATGAGCACGTTGACGCTCACCGTTATCTTATTCGAGGTTTGCCAAACCTTCAGATTAGCTAAGGTACCCGCAGTCACATACGTACCAGGTTGGTTACCATTATATGATGGCGAACCCGGGCTCTGGCCGCTTTTACCTGCCTAGAACGTGTTCCAGTCCAATCTTATTTTCTAGCACGTCAATTCAAATTCGCCATTGTTCAATCACCTCGATTATTGATTAAACAAATTGAGGCATTTATTTTTTGAACACTCTCACAACTCTTTATTCAGTTTTTACATCTGCTATCATCTATAACACTAATGTGAGTTCCACAAGAACATCTTCCATTGCCACTATTCTTAATTACGACCGTCTTATGACATAATGGGCATTTCACATACATAGATTGAATCCCCCTTCTTAGTTTAAATTTCGCCTAATGAGCTCAGCAAAAATTGTTTAAAGAAAATTTATCCAGGTTATTACTAAAAAAGAAATAAAAAAAGAAACATTTTACATTTTTCTTCGTCTATATTATACGGATAGCAATTATGGGGAACTCCCCTCTAAAATCGCATCTCAAACTTAAGGAGTTGTAAACAAATGAAATACACAGCCGTTTTATTAACAACTGCAATTATTTTAGGAAGTTTTAGTACTCTATCGGTGGCATCAGCTTCAAATCAAATGGACAGACAAGTAAGCAAAATATCTGCCAAATCTACATTAGTCAATAAAAACACGTATCAAAGCGTGAGTAAATTTAAAAAGAATGTCAGCTCGACTAAAATTTCTTGGTCTGGTAAGAATGTATCTTTAACTGCCAACACGAGTGAGCGAGAAAATGTCCCAACTTTCGAACAAACCGTAATTGATTCAATTGTAATAATACAGGGAGAAAAGACGTACACCTTAGAAACTGATAAATATGAAGACAAATTACTGGATATTAGTAGCGTTTCAGCATCTGAATCAAACAGTTGGCTTGCTATACAAGCAAATCGCAGTTCAGGAAACACACTAATCTTAATGGATCTTAAAACGGGTAAAACAACAATTTTAAATGATCGTTTATTAAAAGCAGGTAAAAAGGGTATAGAAACAGTTACTTCTTATAATTGGTCTCCAAAATCAGAACAAATTGCTTTTGCTTACGGAGATACAGAGAAAAGTTCGTTAGCCATTTACAACCCTAAAGATGATACTTTTGTATATCTTCCTAGAGCAACAAATTATATCAGTACGGGAATTATTCTCTGGCAGAAAAACGGAAGAACCTTGGACTATATTTGCGAATACCCAGCAGATAATAGGATTCTATATCGCTACAATCTGGAAAGTAAAAAAGTAAAACCAGTAAAAAAAATAAGCAAAAACGAGTTTAAAGAATGGTTCAAGCTAGATAAATATCCAACTCCGTAAAATAAAAAGGGCGGAGTATACCCGCCCTTTTTACTTAAACTTCATTTATTGTGATTTTCCCAGAACTTCCGTTTTTAACGAGTACGTCAATTAGACCTTTTTGATCATCATTTGATAGTCTAATGCAACCCATAGTCGGACGCAGTGGATACCATGTTAAGGCTGTATCTGTAGCCGGATCACCGCCATGGATCATTATCTCGCTACGTCCATTTTTTTCTGCGGTGAGGAAATTCCCACTAACCGCTTTATTTAACCATACGCGTTTGTGTGGACCATAAGATGAAACGGATCCTCCCGCAGGATGTATGATTGTATTAGCCACACCTGTAGGAATATCTGCATTCTGAAGCTTCCAGTTGGTATGATCCCCACCATTTGTCTCATGATTTGATCCTCGACCTAGCGCATCTTTTGGCCCATAAACCAACTTACCACTATCGTCGTAAACTTTTAGTGTACCCTTGTAATTTCTGTTGGATGGAAAATTTGCAATAATGTGATAACCCATTGTTAAACGCCTCCATAAGTAGTTTTTTAAGCAAATATGATGGAGTCTTTAAAACCCCGAATGGCTCCACATTCTTTGGGTTTATGTATCATCTCTGCCTCACTTATAAGGTGTTTCTAAACACAAAATTACAACCAAAACTCGAATTTTCTATACATAGGCTTAAACATCGAAAAAAACAACTCTTTAAAACATCTATATTCATAAAAAAAGACTAAGCCTTTTTCAAGACCTAGTCCCACACTACTCAAACAATCAATAAACCGAAACTTACATCTATATTTACACCACCTTATTTAACAGGTTTAAGTGGTTTACGCACTCCTAATTGTTTTGAAGATTTTTTAGCCAGCATTGCAAATTTCAAAGCAGTACTTTTCAAACCATCCTCTTTTTTCATATAAAAATCTCCTTTATGTAAACTGTATCAATATTCTCCCCAATTTCTTTGAAAACATACATAATCTTCGAAAAAAATAATAGATATCAAAGTATAAGATGTTTGGAGGAGGAGGAATTTTAATATGAGACCCCTAAGCAAAATTGATTTACTATCCCAAGGGTTACTTGAACTAGCTGAGAACAAAAAAGGTCTGCATTCATACCTCTTAGCGAAATTCGAGAAATACGCACGTAATGAATTACATATCCTGTTACCTTACTATGAAGTATTACGCGCGAACTCTTTTCTTGATGATGTGATGGAGCTAACCGATCACACGATTCTGCTAAGTATCGAAGATCTCATAGCTCTACTTTACCAACAATTTTTAATCCAAGTGAGAAGCACTGCAAAGTTCTCAACACTTGGCCAAAAAATCCTAAACAAAAAAATAGAACTGGCTGAGAAAGAACATAAGATAATTACGTCTTTTGAGGAGGTTAATCCGAATCATTGGGCACTTGTTGAAAAGAAGGTACCAATAAAAATAAAATCCAAACAAATCACAGTCGCATTTCACAGGAAGTATTTAGAACGAGGCGAGATATTTCTATATGACCTAATCAAAATCTCTCCTAAATTCGAGATGACTCTCGAAGAATTAATAAGTATTCTAATTATAGATTTTGTTCACGAGGTTGAACGAGGAAACAGTAAAAAGGTAATGGAACAAATAATTAAGTCGTTAGAACAAACTTAATCCCAAACTCATTCAGGAGGCTTCCATTGATCAATACCTAATAAGGCAGAAACATCCTCTCTAGTGAAGCCTTCTTTAAACTTGTTCATTGCATACGTATTTCTCAGAATTCTGGGATAAACATGTACTCCAATGTCTCTACTAAGCTTCTGAAAAATTAATTGAATTACTCGTTGAGATAAAGGTGATCCTTTACTTGATGGGAAAAGATAAAAGTTCGGTTCATCTTCTTGGCGCGTGGACAGGTACTCAAGAATTGGTTTAGCGTCTCCAAGATATATGATTACTTCTCTTTTTCGCTCTAAACCTTCTATTGTAACAACCATACGATCAGATATGGTTTCTATATGCGATAATCTTAAATACTGGAATTCACGGGCTGTTAGTCCACCATACAAACACATTGCCGTTAATGCGCGGTCTCTAGCTGCTTTCTGTACTTTAGTAACAGGCTTTGTTCGTAACCATTCATTTAGTATCTTTTGATCAACATCATTTAACGCATCAGAATCACTACCTCTATCTTCTCTCTTTGAACGTTTAATTTTACTAGCAGGATCTGAACCAGCAAGTAAATTATTGTGCCATAGAAAATCGAAATATGATTTAAGTATTGATATTTTCTTATCTATTGTCCCAATCTCTTTCCCATTCAATTTTTCCGACTCTATGTATTCAAGAATCATCACACGACTTATTTGCATATAATCAGTGTCCGGATAGTTTGAGTTAATCCACGACATAAAATAGCTAATCTCCAGCATATATGAACTTATTGTTGCTTCTCTTCTTTTTCTCACGTCAAACATGTAATCATAATACTCACTTTGTTTATAAAAAGTCATATCCCCCTCTCCCCTCATTTATTGTTAAGTTAATTTTAATACATTCTATTCATATTATCGAGTGGTACTAAGCCTACAGAAAATAACAAATTTACAGAATAAAAAACACAAGATTCCCATACTCAATGGAATCTTGTGTCATATTCAAAAATATCTATTTATATTAAGCCTTTGAAAATTGCGTTAGCATTCCATACAACTTTAGATCGTGTTTGTTTATTGTCTAACACTCCCTGGATCGCAGCATCCATGATTTGATAAGTCATCTGTTTTGGACCCACAGATGATAAGATCAAAACGTTAAAAATATCTCTTTCATTTTCTTTTTTATCTTTACATATTAGCACATGTTTATCCCATTCCATCTTACTAAGAGATAGGGTATTAATAATTTCTAACCGAGTTAATTTGATTTTTAATGATCTTAACAAGTATGCAACTTTCAAGAGAGCTTCCCCTGCATGCGTCCTATCTTCGTAATATTGATTTAACTTTTTATGTAACCATTCCTGTTCTTTTAATAGGTATTCTTCACTCTGCATTCTTAGTTGCTGACGATTGATCCAATTAATAGTTAATACCATATCATCAATCAGATCTGCAAGCGTTAGACTGTACATCTTAATGATTATTATTGCTTGGGTCCAGAGCTTCCTCTGAGCTTTTCTGCGTTCTATGTCATTACACTCCGTCTGTTCCTGTATATTACGATAGCAAAAAGATAACATCACTTTCTGGATCTTTTGTAATTTATACATTCTCTTATCTACTGCATATTCCACTGCATGTTCCACAAGCTCCGCTTTTAATGAATCCATTTAACCCAATCTCCTCAATAAGTAAATTAACATCTAATCACTTGAAATATTCACTTAATGATACTACATTTAATAAAGATGTAAACCATGTAATACAATAATGTTAATATCGGAATACACAACTACTAAAGCAAATAATAAGATTGGAGCTGGATATCATAATACTGATCATTGCAGAGAAACCAGACATGGGCCGTAAAATTGGAGAAGCTCTTGGAGGATTTAGAAAAGACAAGGGCTATCTAAGAAGTGATAAATACATTATCACATGGGCATTCGGCCACTTGGTTGGCCTGGCAAATCCTGAAGCTTACGACCCACGATACAAAACTTGGAATCTTACGGATCTCCCAATTGTACCCCACTCTTTTAAAATGATAGCGAGTGAATCATCAAAGAAGCAGCTTGGACTAATTAAAGAACTTGCTAAAGAGTGTACATCGATTGTTAATTGTACAGATGCAGCACGAGAAGGTGAGGCTATATTCCGGTATATATATGAATACCTAAATTTAAGACAACCCTTCAAAAGACTTTGGATATCATCTCTTACTAAGGAAGCTATCCGAGAAGGATTTAGCAAATTAAAAGACGGAAAAGATTATGATAACCTCTATAAAGCTGCTCGATGCAGAGGCGAAGCCGATTGGTTAATTGGTATGAATGGTACCAGGGCATTTTCAACTAAATTTGGAGGACATAACAATGTCATTAGCATTGGCCGTGTACAGACTCCTGTTTTAGCAATGATCTACGACAGACACCAGCAAATCACTAATTTTAAAAGTGAAACATTTTTCACGGTTAAAGCGACACTTCAACAAGAATCTATTTCTTATACCGGCACACTGCAAACAAACGAGCGTATGATCGACAGAAATCTAGCACAAAAGATCTCCGAGTCAATCAAAGGAAGGGTTGGACGTATTACACACTATGATGCTAAAAATAATGAGGATAAGCCTCCTCTACTCTATGATTTAGGTTTGCTGCAATCAGAAGCGAATAAGAAGTTAAACTTCACAGCCAAGAAAACATTGGAAATAGCTCAACAGCTTTATGAACAATTCGAAGCGATTAGCTACCCTCGTACAACCTCCAATTATGTGGCTGAAGATAATTTGTCAATCATGCATGACATATTCGATCAATTTAAAACCACTAAGTATGCTATGTTCGCTACTGGTGATAAAGCATATGTAAATTCAACGAACAAGAATATCTGTCGTCCGGAAAAGATTGAAGATCACCACGCTATTTTCCCAACAGATAAAATACCAAATGACTTAACTGCAGATCAAGAAAAGATCTATTTGTTAATTGTAAAAAGATTTTTAGCTCATTTCCATCCACCTGCAAAATATAAAACACATAAAATCATTACTACTGTAGATGCTCATATTTTTCAAACGAACATTAGAGAGAACATCTCACCAGGATGGAAGACGATTTACAATGAGGAGAAAGAACTTCTAGAGAAGGATAAATCAATCGAAGATACAGATCTACGGACCAATTTTGCATTTAATCCAGAAGAATTGGCCTTTTGTATGGATTCTGAAGTAAAAAAGAATCTAACCACTCCCCCTTCTCACTATACTGAAGGTACACTAATCGATGGGATGAAACGGGCAGGAAGATCAATTCAAAATGAAAATTTAAAAGACGAAATGAGTGATATTCAATTAGGTACGCCAGCAACTAGAACTGACATTATAGAGAACCTAAAATCAAAAGAATACATCATCGTAGATGCGAAGAAATTAAAACCAACCGCTAAAGGCAGCTCTTTAATTGAAGCAGTTAGAAAGATGGATCTGCATGTATTAGCCAGTCCCGAGATGACCGCTCTTTGGGAGCAAAGATTAGGCCTTATATCAAAAGGCCAAGCTTCTAGCACCGCTTTTTCTGAACTGGTCGTCAAGTTCACTCAAAAGATTGTTCAAAAAGTGAAAGAAGATTCAGCACTGGAGAACACGACTAAAGAAGAGTTCATAAACACTCTTGGAAAATGTCCAGAATGTAAAGAAGAAAGCATCGTCGCTGACAAGTCCTATTATAGATGCAGGAATTCATGTCAGATTAGAATCAACAAAATACAACTCGGTAAAGAACTAACATTGAAAAACCTTCTTGATCTACTCAGTGTTGGGAAAACTGCTGCTATAAATTTCAAAAGTTCAAAAGGCAAAGGAAATTACAAAGCTAAATTGATTCTCGAAGGTTCTGAAAACGGTAGATTAAAAATAGAATTTGTTAAAACAAAGAAGTGATGCTGAGATGGTGTATGAAGGTATGTGAGTCTCTTTTTAGTCTCACAGCCTTCATGCTTTTTCATTCGTAGACAACGTTGTATTAGATTCAATAAAATACTTGTAGACGTAGATATATATCTACATTACAAACGAATATCTTATCTCAGATTGATTTTATCATCAAAAAATGCATCTATTCCATATAAATTCTACACAGAATATAATCTTCGCTTGATATTTCCCGCAGAGTCAACAATCAACCGTAGTTAAATATCTACGTAACTTCACGAAAAAAATGATCGTAGATAATTTTATTGAATACATAATCAGGTGTGAACAAACCGTAGAACTAAGTTAAACATTTATTCGTAGTTGTAGATTCATATTGAGATTAGTATCGAATTAAAATCTACAAAACTACATTACCTAGATACAATTTTACTCTTGAGCGGATTACACCATAGACCTTAACCTGATCCAAAAAAGATCGTAGTCTACATTTAATCTATATCACATAATTCATTCGTAGACTTTTTCTACGATGCGTTAAGCTCCAAATCATCATACTTTATAGTCTGTTTTTCACTTTAACCCAGCGCGAAACTATCGTAGATTTCCATCTACACACGTTTATACATAGTCTACGAGTGACTCACAATTGATATTTCTCGTAGAGGATTATCTTTCGTAGAATTACAACAATAAACTAGACGTGGACGTAGTCTTTGATATAAAATTGTAAACAACAGCTTACATATGCGGTCTGCATGCGCTATTAAGCCAGCTTGATGGGGTAGGAGGGGTTTCACTTGAAGGAATTACCGGGAAGAAGCGCAGCTGACTCAGAGCACGAAACAAGCGACTCCAACAACATGGATGATGCTTTAAAACCAAACACTCTTGAGGCAGAACTCAAAAAATATCTAGAAGAGTCCGACATCTTATATAAATATGTTAATCATGATTCGTATCCAATAGTAACTGCTGATATACTCAAATTGGATCAGTCATCAAGATATGCTACAGCAGATGTAGCAGTAATATTGCAATCCTATGATTACTTGAAAACAACTACTGGAGAGAACCAGGTAGATGATGCAAGATTACGTTGGTGGCTAAATGCAAAAAGGGAAGACAACATAATTGACTATTTGAACATACAGAAAACAGGTAATTCATGGACTTGGGATGTATACGCAATTGTTAGAGCTAAAATCGTTAGTATTTTAAGATATTGTCATAAGTACTCGCAAAAGGACATTAAAGTGATGGCAACTGGTCTATCCATAAAGTCATCAGCTCGTATGGCCCCAGAAACGATTGTTTCAATGGTTAAATCTGGCGAGATCCACAATATTGAAAGCTTTGATGCACTTAAGAATACTATAATAGCGTATGTTGAATATAATGAGAAAAGATTCGAGACCGAAATAACAGAAAGCGTCGAATTCATAGGTACCGAATTCAGAAACCTTTTAGAAGAACACAATGAGTTAAAGGAAAGACAGGTTCTATTAGATGAGAGTACTAAAAAATCAAATGAAATTTTAGCACGAACCCTTGAAATGGATCTGAAGTTAAAAGAGCAGCAAGTGAAAAGAATTCTACGTTTAGAAGCAACAGAATCCTGGAACAGTAGGGGAGTCTTCAAGAATCTTCTTTCATCCCAGTCTGATAAAGAGGCGTATATACAAAAATACGTTGAAGAGGGCATGAAAGAATTCGCACAAACGAATCAAGAAAGTGCACCTTCTAGGGAGATAATTGATTAGAAACATCAAAAAAACGACTCATCAATGGATGAGTCGTTTTTTTATTCTGAATTATAAATCCAAGTCTTTTAGATCAGAAATATCAAACAGTTTTGCAGTCTTGTTTTCATCATTGTTCTCATTTAGATCTTCGAAAGTCATTAGTCCAGAGTTAGATTCATTAGTAGTGTTAGTATCAATGGAGAAAAAGTCATTGTAATCACTTAATGATGCTGCGGATTGCTCCCTTGACAATCTTTGTTCTTCTTCAATCACCTTCCAATGATCCCGTTCTTCCTTTAATTCCTCGATTCGCAGAGGAGGATTCGCCACCACAGCAAGGCCGTATAAAAGAATCTCATTTTGCAATCTCTCGTTACGCGCAATCGCGTGATTGACTCGTGTATCAAGAATCTCTGACGTGTCTTTATAAATATCATCTGCAATCTGAGGAGAAATTTTACGGTTACTTGGATGAATGACGGCAATAGCGCCGGTCAAAACATTTTCAAGTTTATAATTAGCCAGCACTTCGTTTCGCTTGTAAAGATTCTCAATCTCGGCCTTATAAATCACATCATCAGAGAGGGGGATTGAGCGTTTCGAGATCGATAGCCAACCTGGAGTAGACCAAGTAGATAGCAACTCAGTTTTATCATACACTGAGCGACCCTCAAGCAATGGAAGAGCAGATGTGTCAAACAGCGTGGATGCCACTACTAAGTTAGTATATGAACGTGCATCGACACCCGCCATACGATCTTCATTTTCGTAATAATCCTTCAGTTTCTCATTATCAATCACCAAGGCTGAGCCCATTTTCCCCTTAGACATCAGATCCTGGATTACATTGATACCAGCTAAAGCATTGTCTCTAAAGGCAACACCACGTTCGTCTGATGAAGGGAGAGAGCATATAACACCAAGTGGTATCTTATCGCCCGGTAATTTCTTTCTCTGACGGACCATTGAAAGAATCTCCATGATAACTTTCAAAGCTCCGTTACCACTACCACCACCCAATGACACTGTAACCCATACGAAATCTGCTAATTGAACTGCCTCTTCAACTGCAACTTTTTTGTATAAATCAATATTTTCCTTCGCAATCTCAAATCCGAGACGTGCATTTTTATCTGTTCCCTCTAAGCCGACAAGTCGCTTAGATTTTGTTTCAATTCTTCTTTCGTCCGGAATCAAATTTTTATGTTCATTTAAATCTGATTTGGAAGAGTTGAATAAATATGTAGGGTGCCCGAACCTAGATAACTCAGCAGCCATTCTACCGCCACCCTGACCTAATCCAATTATAACTTGATTCGGGAGCCTTTCCATTTCAGCCTGTATGCTCTCGCTAAATACAAATGGAGAAAGCATTTTTCTCATAAATCCAAGATTATTTAAATCCATTTTGCTCATATCGAGTTCAACCCTTCCTTACTTCAATTTTTATTTAAGACAAATTCAGTTCTATACGGTTGCATTTCTGCTGACAAAATGCTTTATCACATCTGCAATTTCTGTTTCACTAGGAACTGATACAACATGTTCAAGTAATTCAGATTTAGAAGTGCTGAGGAAATGAGTAGGTTGTCCTCTAAAATCAGCAGCAAGCCTACAGCCACCAACACCTAGACCGATAACAAACTGTTTAGGAGAGCCAGTATTAATGAGCTGCTCATTAATTTTCATCGTTTATTGGTCACTCCTTTTAAGCGCTTGTTTCTTCTGTTCATTTCTTTCATTGATGACGAGGTTTAAGAGTTGTCTACCTCTATCCGTTAGAAAGTAGGGATTCATAGTGCCATCTTTATTGCTCGCTATGAACCCCTGAGCATCTAAGATCAAGATCGCATGGTCTATATAGAACCTTTTGCTGCGGTAGTCTTCTAATCTTGTCTTCACAAATCCTCGATGATCTTTATTCTCTTTTACAATCTTCAAAAAGATTGCAATAGCGAAATCATCTAATTTGCTTCTTAAGAAAGATAGAGTACGTTCACTATAAAGAACGTCGTCGTAATTATCTTCCTTTTCCCCAGGTGATACACCTCTATATTCCAACTCTCAATCACCCCCACTTAACATTCCAATTTAGAGGATTATATTGTTAATTATAGAGTACATCGCGCCATTAAGTAAAGAAAAATATAGTCACACAATTGTGTGACTATATTTAGCGACATTAACAGATTGATATATAAAGTATATCAAAAAACATTGTTAAATCAGGCTTTTTGACACCCATGTTATGCATCACATTCAAGTGACACAATTGTGTGACACAATTAAACGCATACAAGTGTTCGTTTATTGTGAGAAATCCTTTGATTTCTGCATTATTTCAAGGTTCTACAGTCTATTCTATGAAAATCTTCAGAGAGTATTCCTTAAATTCAATAATCATACCGAAGTTAAGCTAAGACTGTAATTAGTCTACGATCTACGATCAACGGTATTTTAGATTCTTGTAAGAATTCTTTATAAGCACGCCTACTCAAGTGAAGATTGATACAAATTCCATTTCTAACAATTTTGTAATGAAACTAGTGACACATATTCATCGTAAACGCTTATATTACAACGCTTCCAAATATTCCATATTAAATTAATTTAAGTATTTTCGCTGTTAAGTCCTAAAAGCACTTCGTATGTTAAGAGTAGGAAAGGAGGTGAGTAAACTTGTAATTACCACAGGCTATTCTAAGATAATTAGTTCATGTCTGAGACAAGGAACAAAACGAACCGATTGATGCCGAAACACCAATCGGTGACTAACTTACACATGTAGAAAATCAATGCTGATTTTTTTGATCTTTGATTAGAGTCATCAATTCTTTAAGAGTCTTGTCTAAAGTATCAAATTTTTCTTTGATGTTATCCATCAAATATTTCAGCAGCATAAACGTAATTACAATAGGAAACCCGAAATTTGGTACCAACTGGATTAAAGTTTCAATGTCCATTCCCTCCCCTCCTTCTTATAAATAAAGGTAAATGTGAGAGTCATTTTACAACTTTTAACTGGATGAATTATACATGATAAAGTAAAATAAAATAAGAACATTTGTTCTTGTTGGTTGTTAAATACTTCCGTTTTTTACCTTATATATAGAGGGGTGATCTAAATGGAAATGACAAAAGATATGTATAGCTCTGAACTAAAGAAAATAGCATGGCGATTGCAATATCGTTGCAAAGTCTCTGCTAACAAGGAGTTTGGTATGGTATTTGATATCAACTCCATTGAATCATTTGAAAGTTCTTCTGTTTCTAAGTTTTTTGTTCAAGACATATTTAACCTTATCAATAACGAAGTAGGAAAGAAGATAATCCATGCCATATACCTAGATGGGAAATCTGAAAAGGAAGTTGCTCTTGAGCTGCAAATCTCACAACAGGCGGTGAACAAATGGAAAAAGAAGACGTTAAAAATGTTGTCAATGAAACTGAGTTCATAGGATTGGTTGAACTCGCTAGGGCGGGAGATCAAGATGCTTTCATGAAAATCGTTGATATTTTTGAAGATGAGATGGAGCAGCTTGCTAAGTATATTAAAATGCCAAAAGAGGATGTCATGCAATCACTTAAACTTGGACTCCTAGAATTAATCGTCAATCAACATCAGCATAAATTAAGATAAGGCAGGGGAGAGGAGGATAGAATTACCGTCGCTAAGCTGTACATCTTTGGTGTATAGCTTTTAACATTTTTACATAGTAACTGTTCAAAACTGTGGTATAAATCATTAGAGATAACATATGTAAATAATATTGAGCAGTGGTAAGGTAAAATTGAGGAGGGACCATACAAGTTTAAACCTTTGTTGCGAATCATCCGTACACGAGTAAGGGAAGTGATTCCATCGTTTGTTACCAAGAGGGGAGTAGCAGGAGAGTTTAACTGTTTTCACTTTTACTGGATCGTCATCCTGAGACGATGCTATTCAAAGGCTAAACACTATTACTGAGACTTGTGTCAAAATACCTCGTATGTCTTAACCAAGCGCGCATGATGTGTTTTTGGACATCTTAGATCTCACGAACCCAATCATTCTAACGTAAGATTTCAGCCGTGTTCTCTTTACAGTAAACTACGATCTTCGGTAATAGTCGATGTTAATGATAATTAAGTATCATGAGCCAGGGTCTCTTCTAATTCCATTCCACATGATATTTTCAATATATAATACTTGCTGACTTTTTAGGTAGCAAGTATTTTTATTTATACTTTCTTATATTCTTCATCTAATACGAAGATTGATGCTTAGGAGTTAAAAAAGGCTTAAACTTTGTCAGAATAGTAGGATGTTTAATTCGAAATGCCCCGTAAAGCTTTCTGCAGTAACGCCATCTAAAAGCAAGTCAAATAACATTATCTTCTTCACTCTGAAACATCGTTTCCTTTAAAGCTCCAAAGCTGCGTTGAAAAATAACTTTCAGTATCCCAAACTTAAGATGAAGAAGGGAGAGCTATTGCCCTCGATATGAAAATAATACTGGCCAAATGTGCAGACTCTGTTCGAGTGGATTAAAAATCTGTTTCGTGTATCATAACAATTTCAATTTGGTTCTTTAAGTAAAAGAGTCTTAACATTAAAAGCCAAAGTTATATTAAGACATTATCATTAGTTTCTGGATTACCGGTTGTACCTTCTTACAATTATCATTCACTATATATGATACAAATATATATATCTAAGGTATTTAATGGTATATTATGTTACAGTAGAGAAGGGGGGAAGTTGATGAAAAGCACAGGGATCGTCAGAAAATTGGACAATTTGGGACGAATCGTCCTTCCGAAAGAATTGAGAGACACAATGGAAATAGAAGAGAAAGATCCTATTGAGTTTTTAATAGACAACACTAGAGGAACGATTGTGTTAAGAAAGTATCAAGACCGCTTATGCATTTTTTGTGGTTCGCCGGACAATCTCTTTCTATATAGAGATAGGTTGATTTGCCAATCTTGTTCGGTATCATTCTCAAATGAAGGATCAAAGCAAACGAGTACTCATGCCTACATACTAAATCAGGATACTCAAACAGAAGTTAAACAAGTAAGAAGAAAAGCTAACTCTATGGAGAGTTTACTAATTTTACTTAAAGAGAATCCCAAAGCTTCTCAGAAGGAGCTATCTAGACTGTTAGATCTATCACAGGGTAGGGTAAGTCAGTTATTGAAAGAAGTAAAATCAAAATCAATAGAAGCGTGAATGTACTCTAACTAAGAATAAGATCCACTCGCGAATTTATAGCGAATGGATCTTTTTGTTTTTATAGATTCATCTTCATATCTGAAAAGACAAATCATTTATTTATTAGCCAATTTCAGTTAGAGCTGAGAGAAGTATAAATCCCGAATATTTTTGATCTAAAGTCTCAACACGAACCCATGTTACTCCGTTCTCTTAAATGACCAATTTTAACAATTCGCCTTGCTTAAGAGGAGTTTTCAAGTTATAGGCATTGAAAATATCAAATTTCGTGAAGTCAAAGCAGCCCTTTAAAGATCTTGAATGAATCTCTTCAATGGTTTTTAATTGTCCGCTGTCAGAGAAGAGAGTAAAACATAGCCCGCCTCAATACCATTTGGATTCACGAAAAATCCCCATGTTTCTCCGTTCACAACAACAGTGTATGAACCACCCTGTAATTTATCTCCCGGGTATAACGAGAGTACATGTGCACCAGTTCGTGATGGGGTAGCTCTCATATTAGCGGTTGTGTTAACTGTCCAATATTTTGTTACTGTGGCACGTGACTCGTTAAAGTTCTGGGTATCAGGTGTACCACTATTATTCATATATTCCGAAGCGAATGCCCCTGTTACTGGAAGCGATATTGCAGCAACTAAAGTAACAGCTATCATCTTTTTAAACATGTTAACGTCTCCTTTTTTGACAAGATACAATATGTAAAATATTAGTATTCTCCTTCCTATTTACTATTCACCTTTTAAATGTCAACTAGTGAACACACATAATATACCATATAATGTAACAAAAAGGTAATGTCAAAACTGTGACATGTTGTTAAACTTTTAACATATCAAAATCAAACAAAAAGAGCACATAATCTACGTTGGTCAAGACCCCATTTTGTAGACATTATAAAAAGACCCTAGGCTGCAAACTGGCGTCGGTACTCTACCGGCGTCAGTTTTTTTAGTTTTCGTTGTGGCCGTTTTCGGTTGTAAAAACGGATATATTTTTCGATTTTGCTTTGTGCTTCAGCAACCGTTCGGATATGATAAGGATAGAGTCCTTCCGTTTTGAGATGCGAGAAGAAACTCTCCATAGAGGCATTGTCATAACAATTTCCTCGGCGAGACATGCTGATTAGGGCGCCAACCTTTGGCAGCATGTCGTGGTAAGCATGGGACGTGTACTGGAATCCTTGGTCGCTGTGAACGACCAGTCCGGTCACGTCTTTTTGCTTCGCAAACGCCTTGCTAAATGTGCGGAGCACCAGTTCATTGTCGTTGCGTTCGCCTATTTCGTAAGCCACAATTTCGTTATTAAACAGATCCTTTACGGCTGAAAGATAAACCCAGCGCTCGCCCACACGATACTAGGTAATGTCGGTTGCCCATTTCTGATTTGGCTTTTCCGCACGGAAGTCGCGCTTCAAGAGGTTCTCTGCTACACGCTGCGCAGGTGCATACGAGCTACTGGAGCGTCGTTTACGACGGATTCGAGATTGAATACCGAGCATTTGCATCAGGCGGAGCACCTTTTTGTGATTCATCCATATTCCTTGATCTTGCCAAAGGAACAATTGGAGCTGTCGATAACCATATTTGCCTTCATATCGTTGATATGTTTGAAGCACCTGGTTCTTCGCCTTTGCATCGCGATCGAATCGTTTACGTTTTACGTAGGCATAAAATCCGCTCCGGGACACGCCAAACACATGGCAGAGTTTCTGGATATCACCGTATACCGCAACCTTTTCTATGATCTGAAATCTTTCCTGTTTGCTTCCTCCTTCCAGATTACCAAGCACTTTTTAGCAACTCATTCTCCCGTTTCAGTTTTTGCACATAGCGTTCTTTATATGAAGAGAGCGAAAACACTTTTCGAGAATCCACCATCAGAACACACATTACTTCTAGGTGTTGCACTAACGCAACACATCATCACAAATCTTACTATGAGCGGGTACAGCCAGGTCACTACAAAGTACTCAATCTGTAATACATATTCCTTGCTTGCTAGGATGTAGCAGGGGATAGGGGAGGGATCGGTTAACTGAATGTAATCCTTCAAAATGATTATTTAGAATACAAAGAATCGGTCCTATACTTCGTAAAGGAGGGGGATAGTCGATACTTAACTGATTAAAATACATGCTATACTGATATCTATATAGTGAAGTTAATTACTGCAGAAGGCATATGAAAGATATGAAAGAGGAATAATAGAGAAATAATAATCAAATAAGATTAAAAGGGGAGGGGAGTTATTTGGATGAAAAAAGATAATGGGCTTAATATAATGGTTTACACACTAAATAATGGTGTTAAGGGTAAGGTTGAGCTTTCTAAAGAGCAGTCTGAAGATTGGATTAAATGTTACAACAACGAGACACGATTTATAACTTCCGTTGGGAAAAATATTTTCGGCTTAAATGCGTCTTTGGTAGCTGATTTTAAACTTGAACAAAACGAACAGCAAATTGAACTTGAAACCCTTAACAGTTCTCAAACTGTAGAGGGTACTACAGAAACAGAATTAAATTATGAAACACGTAACCTACTAGAAAAAGAAAATTCATTACCAATACCTAGGGTTACATTTAAAATTACTTGCAGATGTTCTGCTACATATTGTGCACCTTATAGAAAAAATACTACATTCTCAAAATGTAAATATTGCGGTGAACGAGTCTTTGTTGATTACTCTGCAGGAATCATTGATACTCACTTTGGTAAAGGTTTATTCATGACAAACAAGAAGTATGTTAATAGAGAATTTCCACCTCCAGAGGGCTACGATGACCTAGTTGACACATATGTACCTAGAGACCAATTAATAAGTTGAAATAATTCTGCATTATCATTAAAAGAAATAGGGGAGATAACGTATGACTTCAGATTCTTTTCCTCCTACTGTAAGCGTTGCTAGGTATCTTGAATATCTTAAAGAGCTTATCAAAAATGAACTTGGATTAGATGCAGAAATTAGTTTAACAATACACTCATGGCCTTCTACAAACCGTATAGCTCAATTAGTCATTTCAGATATGGTTGAAGGAAGCAACAACTGGACCACAAAAAATGAAATTATTGACGACAAGGGTGCTTTTGGAAGTATGTCATTCACTAGCGCTAAAAAGGGTTCTAATAAATACCACTATTCAGAGATCATCATTTACAAATCAGAACGCCAAACTAAACATCGATTAGGAACTCTCCCACGATCAACAAAAAAATATAGCCCAATCGCAAATGCACTCTTAGAAATCCGGAAAATTGTCCGTTCCCTTTATGGTGTTGACCCACGAATTGGAGTGCAGGCAAAAGTCCAGAAATCTCGATCTCTTTTTAGCACCGGTTTCAATGAAGGTATCACAAAAGAAACTGCTAAAGAGATACTATCCGCAATTTGTAAGGGTACCAATTGGAAATATGTCGAATCTACTTCAAGCTTTACCGAAAGTTTTGAATTACATGGAACTAATATAGAAATTGGAATTTCTTTCGATTCCCAATAAACCATTTATCACATAAATCTATATATTATTAAGATAATTTAGAGTTTTTAAAATCAAGATGTAACAAAATTACATTCCATAGATTTCTTTAAATTCACACTCTTTTTTTGATATTATATTATTTATTGACTGCTAGAGATTACTTTACTGGACAAACGCACGTGGCGGGGGCATTTACCGTGCCGGCGTTTGGGGAGGTAGAAACGGTACCCTATTTCCACACCTTCCGGAGATCACTAACCCTGCGCAGGCTGCATCTGACCACGCCGCAATCTACGTAGATCTGGATATTTAAGCTTTCCTATGAGAAAAAAGAAAAAACAGAAAAATAGTAAAGTTATGAGCGTTTCCCGTATTTAATACGGGAAACGCTCATTTAATCTTATCTGGAACTGTCTAGCTTATCAGGGGTATAATTCAAAGAGAGTAGATAGATATTGGAAAGAATAGGAGGCGAATCATGGGAAGAAATTTTCTGAAAATAAACAGTATAGAATATAGGATGGTAAGCGATCCAGATGAAACGGATCAAGAAATGATTGATAACGGCTATATAAAAGCTACAGATGCTCAGTTTGATAAAGCATTCAACTCATATCAAAATCTAATGAACAATGAGGTTACTTACAGCGATATTCTGAAAGAAATTGAGATACTAACATAAAGCACTTTCCCACGGCACGCTTTTGCTCATTTCGAACAGAAAGATACCACGCAGCTCAATAGACTCACCGACGCAGTACACACTCACTACCCAGAACGGCGGTGGCCGTTCTTTTTATTTATAGAAGGACATTTCCCCTGTACTTAACTGAAACGCTCATGAGATGAAGCTCAGGCAACTGACATGCCGCTTCCCCCATTGAAGGGAGAGCAGCAAAGCTTCTCCTGCATCTACCTGGAGCGCCTTGAGCTAAAGGCACGATTTAACCAACACGCACTTGAAGTGACGGAGTTATTTATAACTTCATGACCTACTTGGTCCAAAACGAACATTAAATATGAGAAAGGCGCTCTTGGATTATTGGGAGCGCCTTTTTTCGATATCGTCATTAAACCAACAGGAATTTATTCTACCCAATGGAGGTTACAGGGGATTGATTGGTCAGCGTTATAATCCTTACAAAAAAACGTATGATGATAATGTCACACTTAAAAACCTCATTTTTGTTTCATTTTGCTTAGATGTAAAAACCTTGGAATCATCTTCTTCCTTCCTATACAAGATTGACCAGCCCGGATGAGAAAAGTAGAGACTTGAATACACCTGCTTAATCCTTTATTAGTTCGACAGGGAGTACGACAACAATCGTTATATATTTCAAGTTGAGTGCTTATCATATCTTATCTGAATCGTTAGACAAGCTGTTTACGCTTTAAGATCTACTGATAATTCCAGGGCTGAGAATTACTACTGGCTACTGAGCAGAAGAAAGGAGGGGTTATATTGAAGAGATTCAAATCTATCGTCCACTATATGTGGACAGGCTTGGTGAGCGTGTGTCGTGAAATGCGAGAATTTTTAAGAACACGTGAGGGACGACAAATGCTGATTCAAATCGTTATCGTTTGGGGCGCTGAAATTATTAAGCACATCTTAACTTAAGCAATAAAAAAGCGTTCAGGTGGAGTTCTTCCTCTTGGGCGCTTATTGCTGTGACTGAAGTAAAGCTGATCTGGCACTTTAAAAGGGAGCTGATGCCCCAAATGCAATCGGGGTTATACTACCGGCTTTACAGCGGCAAGGAGGCCACTTAAGATCCGGTATGTTCCCGGCAGGACCTGGCCGTATCCACATAGAAAGATTTGCACCAAAAAAAATCTTAAAGCATATTTTTAAGATCCCGGATGAACTCCGGACTGAAGACTTCATTTTTTAGGGCAGATGCAAAAACAGATAAAAGATCAGACTCAGTGAGATCAAGAGGTCTTGCTTGAAAGTAATATTTTCCATTTTTATTCTTATACCATGCAAATCGAATCTCATGTCGAGCTTTACCCTTGACGAATATTTTTTGGATAGCAGCTCTGTCTTCGTGATCCATAGTATTTCGACCTTCTGTAATCAAATTGCAATATCGAGTACTTTTAATCAAAAGGAGTCACCTCATTATTGTGATATCATTTTGATTATGTTTCGAGGTGTTGTTCATATAATCCTTCATTTCCTCTTTATTTCTTTAACAACACCACACACCATTACACTTAAAAGGCATTCAAGTAAAGACAATGAAATTTGTAATAGGACTAGATGTGCATTAATTCGTTTGCTTAAACTTCGTATCGCCAAGGTCGTAATTCCAGATATGAAAAATAGATAAGTTTATTCAGACTGATTAACAATCATTAAGTGACGTGACCTAAATATTCACATATTATATAATGTTCTAAAGGATAGTTTATTGAAGCGATCGCGCATGAGGAAACAAAATTTGTTGATAAATTAAATGGTGACATTATTTTAATCAGTATATGTAGCCGCGAAAAAAGATAGAGACTTACAATGAGTAATCATGTGATTGGAGTTAATATATAGATTGTATTTTTGTACTTAGTTATGTACAGCAGTACATTATCTGTTTGGGATTGCATCTGAGATAAGAGAGGGATTACAGAGATGAATGGGAACATAACAATCAACAGCTATTTTTAGCAGGGAGAATTTATCAGATGCGAGACTCGACTAAAATTAGTTAGTATAAGGAGTTAACTACGCATGAGTAATCTAAATGAAATAGCCTTAGATCTGGATAAGTTGATTGCATACAAAGAATTCATAAATATGGAACTCGATCAACAGCATATTTACATGAGACACTGGAGATTAACTAAGACAAATGAGGCTATATGTAAGGGGATGGAGATCTCAACTAATACCTTACATAGGAGATTGATAATATTAAACCTCTTGGGAAAAAAGGGGATACCTATTAGGCATGATGACCGGGGCCACAAACGGTTTAAAATAACTGAAGATATTATCCTAACTTATGAAGAGTTTAAAGCTTTGGAGCAACATGCTAAAACGGATGTGGCCAAAACGCTGTTCCGGAAATACACTATCTCAGAAATAGCAGAGAACTGGGGGATAGATCCTAAGAGTATTTATAACTTTAGAAGCCATATTTTTAAAAATGGGGTTGCAAAGAAAGCTGAAATGCAACCAAAAAGCATTAACCCAAATATTAATGTAGTAATAAATTTTCTCGAGAAAAACAATAGCATAATAGACGTTAATGTTGTGATTGAAAAGTTGCATAAACTGGTTGAGCAATCTGAAAGTATTCCAAACAACGTTTTGAATGCTTACCTAGCGTTATCAGCACAAAATAAGTGGTTACTTTTGGAAATGATCGTTTCAAGGAAGCCCTGAACAATGTTGTTGTTATGTTAATGCGTCAAATTTTAAATAACGCCGAGCACGGACAAGAACTTGTAAGGATTTTGCAAAATATACAAGCATAGTCGCATTGACGATCAGAGTAAACAGATCTGTAGCTGGTCTCATTTACACATTTATCATATCTATTTCAATAGGTTAACAAACAAAATATAAGGGAAGTAGTGAATACAAATGTTGAAAATCGTAAGATCAAGTGAACCAGAGATTTATAGTAACCCTACATTTATAGAAGCAAAGAATATGAATAATAACAGATTTATCCCACTCTTAAAAGATATATTAAGACAAGAAAGTCAAAATAGATGTGTGTATTGCAGGCAAAATGTTGGGATCACTTCTAAGGGAAATTTGAATAATTTTTATCCGAAGAGTCTTTATCCTGCTTTGGCATATGACTGGGACAACATCTTCTTTGCATGTGATATCTGCGATAGAAGAAAAAAAAATACAGATCCAATACTAAATGGAGAACTTACTATTTTGCATCCCGTTTATGATGATATAGAGAGTCAGTTGATTGAAAAGGAAGATGGTACTATACATGGTAATAATACTAAGGCTGCGAATACAATTGATTTATTCGATCTGAACAGGCAGGAGTTAATTGATCAAAGACAAAGAAACAGATTAGTTAGAATGTTAATCGAAGATGGGTACTTAGAGGCAAGTTCTGTTATAAACAATGACTTTTACAATAACTTTGTTGAAAGTATAGAAAATCTTGAGTCTATGTCTTCTCTAGCTTTCCCTACAGATAAACAAAAAAATTTACATCTTAATATGATCTATGCTAATGTGATAACTTCACTAGAGACATATCTTTCAGACGCATTTATAAATACTGTAACTAAGAAAAATTCTTATAAAAGAAAATTCGTTAAAACGTTTAAAGACTTTAGTGAACATAAATTTGGTTTAAATGATATATATGATAAGTTTGACAATTTGGAAAAAACTATTACTAAGGCTTTACTTGAAGTGATTTATCATAACATTCCAAAGGTTAAAGGAATGTATAAAGATACCTTAGGTGTAAGCTTTCCTAAAGATATAGAATTAATCTATGCAGCCGTAACAAAACGTCACGATATTGTTCATAGAAACGGTAAAGATAAAACAGGTACAGTTAATTCAGTGACTGTTGAAGAAATTACCAAACTTATAACTGAAGTGAAAAATTTTGTGGACCACATTAACAGTCAGCTAATCTCAAAATAACTGATTATTTCATGCCCGGGCAAAAAGTGCTTGATCTTTTATGATCAAACACTTTATTTATTATTCAGTAAATAAATGAAATGATCGCGAGACAAAAACATTGTTCCATTGCCGAAAAGGGCAAGAAATTGGTGTCGTTAAATAAGATGATACGTTGCGGTTATTTCTCTAAAAGAGTACAAGAAGTGGCTGTCTTCGCTGAAGTTGTTTATTTATATCTAAGCATTAAGCAATGTCCAAAACCATAACCCTGAATTTCCTTTATCTCCTGCTTGGCCTCCACACACTTAGCTGATGAAGCTTTGGGTGATTGCTGTGGTACTGGAACCATGGTATTCACAGATTGAGGCTTTGAAGTGGTTGTGCTAACCGGTTGCTGATTTTCGTCGGGGAACTAACTACGAAGTATACACGGTATAAGCGTTTGGTAGCCACATTATTGATCACATATCCGTACTATGAAAAACTCGTAGTAAAACGTTCTGATACTAGTTCAGTAGATATTAAAGAATGGCATGCTTACCTGCGAAGAAAGTTAGGTAGGAGCAAGTCCATAAATCCGGATCTTTGGGATCGCATTAAACCAAAAAAGAAGAAGTTTCCTGTCTGTCTGTCGGTCTCCAATAAAGAGATGATAATTAATAGTCGATCATATTTTAACTGAAATAATATTCTGAGTGAAGGAAAACAGCCGTCTACTAGAGATTCGGCTGTTTTTTCATGGGTGGAACGTTATTTACGGGTTAGTGGATGTTCTAATTCCGCATGACCCATTAAACTTTCAGCTGCTTCTCCGTCAACAAGCAGATCAATACTGCTTATTTCTTCAAACTGAAAAAATGTTTCTTTCAAGGCATCAATGGCAAGAATTTCCCCTCCAGATCCTAATCTTGCTTCATCCGGAATATGCACATCTAGTGTCAACTTTCCTTGATCAAAAGTAGCCGAAAGTAAATCTATATTTTTCCACAAAGGAATCAGTTCGGTTTGATCGCTACTTTGAAGGGATTCGTAAGTCTTACTGTATCTTTCGGAGTCATCTTCGAATGTAATCTCCTTCTTACGTTGTTCGAGTTCTAATAGTTGATCGTCGGCGTAAAAAACACCAATTTCTTGAGATTCTTCGTCCACCTCGCCCTGATTGACTATTGGAGCTGGTGTAGTACTTGCAGGATCAGAACCCTGTACTGGACCAGAAGAAGTAGGTTTGCTACCACAACCCACCGCTAGTATGCTTATGGCACAAATTGCGATAGCCAGATAGATTCCTTTTTTCATAGAAGCACATCCTCTTAAATTATTTGCTGCCCTATAGATTCAGATATTCTTTTATTCCATCAACAATAGCTTGTGCCGCTTTATTTTGATTGGTTTCTGACATCATGGCCTCCTCCTCAGACTTGTTACTTAAGAATCCGACTTCTAAAAGAACTGCAGGCATAGTGGTTTCTCGGATGACTTGGTAGTTTCCGTTCTTAACGCCACGATCTGTAAATGCCAGGGCCTTGATCAAATTTTTATGAATGATATTTGCTAGTTCTTTACTACTTTCACGTTGGTAATAATACGTTTCAGTTCCAGATACTTGGGGAGCAGCGGTTACACTGTTACCGTGTATAGATACAAATACATCTGCCTTAAGATCGTTTGCAAGCTTGACGCGTTCTGATCGTGTAGGGTAGATATCCGTTTCACGAGTCATAATTAATTCTATGTCAGGTTCCTTTTCTAAAAGAGCCTGCACTTTAAGGCCTAAAGCAAGGGTAAAAATCTTCTCTGGATTTTTGGTGAAACTTGTTGTACCTGGATCACTGCCTCCGTGGCCCGGATCAATAACGACTACCTTTTTTCCGTTGTTGATAGGGGTTGCAGGCGTGGTATCATTTACTATACTCAGATCAAGGATGAATTTGCCGGCGATGGTTTGTTGAGTATAATTAACCGAATTTACATTATTTAATTCAATCACGATTCGAACTTGAGCAGGATCACTTTTGAAAAGAGAATAGCGCACCTCTGTAACACTTGGAAAGTCACTAGTATCCAATCTTCCCATGGATCCTCCAGAGGGAACTTGGCCCATATTACCGAAGTTGGTAGATGGGAAATCCAAAATAATTCGTTCAGGATTTTTTAGTGTTGTAATGACTGGAGTAACTTCACGGTCTAACGAAACGACAAGTTGATTATTGGCATAGTTTATATCATGAATCAGGTTAGTGGCTGCTTCATTCCCATTCTCATTAGAGGGTGGGGATGAGGGCAATGTACTGCTGGTTAATGTAACAATCTTGTCTTTGTTATTCCAGCCAACTTTCAGGCCCATCTCTTCACTAACAAAACGTATGGGAACGACAACCGTATTCTTGATCATTTGCGGAGAAATGTTAAGCGCCACGGTGTTGTTTTGGACTACAGCCTGCTCTTTTCCAACGGTCAATGAAATTGCATTAGATCCTTGTTGGATATTCACATTTTGTGTTTTTTGGTCCCAATTCACATTGAATTTTAAATTCTCTGCGACTACTCGAATTGGAATCATGATATTGTTTCGAACATTAACGACTTCGACATCATTAGGTAAATTTAGTTCCTGGCCATCTAAAATAATTTTGGTTTGATTTGTAGCTGCATGAGTAGGCAAGGGAATCAGAAAGAGTAGTAGTGCACTAAATAGTAACATGAATATAGATTTTTTCATTTTACACCTCGGTTTTAATTTACGTATTACTAAACTTCTAACTGAATGACAAGGTTACAATTTCGATATTCATCTATGAAAAGGAATCACAGGAAAATAATCTATTACTCGAACTAATCAATTCAAAAGAAAGTTGGACTGATGCTATGAAATTGAAAGGTATCAAGTTAACGGGGAAACCAATCACCTCCTACGACCCGCAAGCTAGTTCAATAAGCTGAAATTACTAACTACTAACTATATGACATCATTCTGCAATTTAATTATTTTTCCTGTGATTACGTACTATAATCCACAATATATGTAACTTAGCCGGTATCAAATTTCCACTAAAGTTTCTTAAAGATGCGAATATGGAGAGGTGGATTTTTCTAAAATTTACTACATATTATAAAAACGCTACAACCTGCATAAAAGTTGCGCAGTCATTGGATTTAATACAAAATTATTCAAATTAGGGGTCATTTATCTGATGGTAAGGTTGAAAGTAGAGATAATGTGAAGGAAGATTATCACTTGTTAGCTGCCCACCAGGATATAGAAGCGAACCATCCTCCGAATGGGGAGTTGGGTTCTTGGATTGGTAGCTGTTAATTTCCCTCAAGGTTATACGCGGTTATATTTTCAACAGAAAAAGATCCAACCGCTTAATTACATTGCGAAAGGATCTTTTTTAGTAATGCCATTTTAGTGGACAATTAAATTTTCTTGTCTTGGTAAATTCAAGGTATTATCAACTATTAACCAGTCTCTTCAAGAGATGAAAGTAAGATATAGCCTTTTAATCCAGTGGTGTCGTTCCAGACATAAACCCATTCTTGTCCATTCACAACCCAAACTTGACCGCCATGCTGACCTGTAAATTTGTAGCCTACAGGTACTGTTGCCACCCATTCCCCCGTTGGCGATGGAGTTTTTCTAACATTTGCAGCAACTTTGACTGTCCAACTGTAAGCCATAATAGAAACTTCGTCGTTTCCTTGCTCTACTGTGATCGTTGAGTCAACCGGAGTGTTAGGTCTAATTCTATCCGTTGGATTATCCGATGCAAAAGCTCCAGTTACCGGAAGTGCCATTGCAGCAACTAAAGAAACAGCAATCAATTTTTTTAACATTTTAAGATCTCCTCTCATTCTGATGAAATGTATCAAGTGTTTCTTTCTTACCTTGATAAAGTCTAAATTTAAGTTTCCAAACGGTTCTTAACCAGTCTGAGTTAGAGCTGAGAGCAGTATATAACCAACTACAGTGCTATTATCGTTCCAAACATAGACCCATGTTACTCCGTTAACAACAGTATATTCACCAGTTTGACTGTGTAATTGATAGTTTGCGGGTACACTTTTGACAAGTGTTCCAGTTGGTGATGCAGTTGCTCTTATATTGGCAGCCACTTTGGTTGCCCATGTTACACTCATAATGTTAACTTCATCTGCACCAGGTGCAACTGTAATACGTGAATCTATACCATTTTGGATATCAGGCCGAACTCTATCTGTAGGATTACTTGAAGCAAACGCCCCAGTTACCGGAAGTGCCATTGCAGCAACTAAAGAAACAGCAATTAACTTTTTCAACATTTTTTAAGTCTCCTTTTTTTTGGGTTTTGTATGTAAAACCTAGCAGTATCCTTTTTATTTACTATTAAACTTATATTTGTAAATATGAGGACATACATAATATACCATATATTCACATAAAAAGGAATGTCAGTTTTGTAACATTTACATAAAGGTCTATAAAACAAATTATTGTAGAGCAGTTGGTTTGAAACTTGTCCTATAAGAACTGGATTAAAGCCTCATAGCAGATTGGATACCCAAGAGGCACGTATGGGAAAATTGGATTGGATACAAGAACATAATCCCATTGAAGTCGCTAATTTAGCGGCTTGTTTATTTTATCGTACAAGTTCGTGGCCCGAGCCAAGATAGATATTGAGAATTACCTGCAGATAAGGGAAACAAGATATACCCCAGAAAAAAATGAAAGATTTTTGTTTATTGCAGCACCTGTAGGACGCAAAGGTAAAAATAGACGTTTAACACACCGTTTCTATAGAAAAACTTTTTGTTTCGGAAACTAGTTGTACTGCAAAGCCAAATAGGCCCTTACCGTTACCTTCATTTCTTCCCCTCTGGCAAATGATGTTGGAACGAAATGGTTTGGTAAAGATTGATTCCGCCTAACGGGTTAACTAAGAGATGCCGTTAATAATCTTATGTATCAATACCTTTGGGCTTATTGATTACATTAAACTAATACCAAACTGAAGCAAAAATGCAAAGGTATATGTAATTAGAAGTTTAGCAAAACACCTATGCCTATAGCGAGGCCACTGAAAAGTAAACTAATCAAATCGATCTGCACCAGAACGCATATCGATAGCAGATCAACAATTACGTGAGGCAGCTGCCGGCCAAAAGCTGGCCGCGCGTAGCCGTGAGCCAGTTGCAGGGAGTCTCGGCCGGCAGAGGAGGCATACTGACGATGAAAGCATTTATTCTTTACCGAGATGGTGTAATTAATGTTGGTAGCAGCATTAACAAGAAGAAGGAGTTTATCCTGATTGCTGGTGTACCTGAGGTTAAATACGGAATTTGTGAAAATGTCTGCGAAAAATCAATCAATCAATGGAGCTGACCGTAAAGATCTTAAAGCGGTTGTTGCAATTACGATGAAATATTTTGTCTTTTTAATGCATTGAGCTAGAATTGAAGTGTCAGACTAGAACTACACACACAAACGAAATAAGCCTCCGTTTCCACGGGTACCTTGGAAACGGAGGCTATTTGTTGTATAACGGGCAAAGGGTAACTCCAACCAGAATGGGTGGGTACAAGTATACCGATATTGGATGGTTATTTTTAGCGTTTTTTCGTTTATCATTTTGATCAAATCAGAATTAAATAAGGGAGTGAGTTCGGTTTATGAAAACATCAAATGACGAAAAGATATCCAAGGTCGAGATCATCAAGCGGTAGGGCCGTCATCTAGGGGCAAAATAAAGGAAGCTTTGCAGGACGAAGAACCGTATTTTTCCGAGGATAATATTCAAGTGCTCAAGTTTCATGGCGTCTATCAGCAGGATGATCGGGATTTACGGGCACAGCTTAAGATAGAGGGGAAGGAGCGGCATTACAGCATGATGATCCGCGCCCGCATTCCGGGCGATGTGCTAACTTCGGATATCTCGTCTTTAACAAGCTGGCGGATGAGTATACAGATTACAAAAACATGCTCATCACCACCCGCCAAACCTTGCAGCTTCACGGAATTCTCAAGAGTGATTTGAAAACGACGCTCAAGAAAGCAGGAGTAGGTGAACATTTTGCCTAAAGGATTGTCAGGGCGAAAGATCGCCATCACCGGCTCACGCAAAATACAGGAGTTCGGTGAGATTATTGAGCGGCAGGGCGGTGAGGTGATCGTTCGTCCGCAGCAGGGTTTGCTTGTGCTGCAAGAGCGGGAATTGGAACGGGACTTATTTCGTCTGCTCAAAAGCGGCACGGATTGGACCATCTTCACAACAGGGACGGGACTTGGAGCTCTGCTGGACAAGGCGCGCAACTGATCGTGTTCCCCGAGATATTCCTGCCCGGGTATTCGCGGGGTCTCAGCTTCGGTATGCGTGTTGGCAGCCGTACAGTGGAAGGGAGAAAAGATTGGCAGCGCTACTGGGAAAGTTCGATTGACGTTCCGGGATCCGAAACTGAAATGTTGGGCCAATTGGCAAAAGAATTGGAAGTATATTTGATTATCGGCGTGGTAGAGAGGGATCAGGAGTTCAGTACGGGCACGTTGTATAATGTTTTATATCAGGCCGGACGGGACTTTACTGGGCAAGCACCGTAAGCTGGTTCCTACCGGCTCCGAACGTATCCTGTGGGGGCAAGGGGATGGCAGCACGTTAAATGTCATCGATACCCCGTTCGGCAGAATAGGTGGCTTGATTTCAAATTGTAGATTGGAAAAGCACAGAACTATAACAAAAAACACTTCAACTCCAAAATTAGGAGCACCTGCTTTTAAAAACCTTGATTGATAAATAGAAAAGGTCCTGAATCGTTAGGTTGGAATACCAAACGACTCAGGACCTTTTTTGTTGGAGAGATATTAAGCTGCTAACTTGGATGCATCTTTTATATTGGACTTACGGGTAAGAGGTATAAATAATAGGATAGATAAGAACCCAAGTAACAAGAAGACAATTCCTACCCACATGACGCTTTGAATACCCATGCCATTGATAAATGCACCACTAACCATTGTACCAATGGTAACTCCAAGATTTGAAAACGCTACGAACAGACCGTTAGAGAAGTCTGGTGCTTCGGGCGCGGATGAAGTGATCATGTACTGGGAGATATTAAGGCCAAAAGTAAACAATACGCCCCAGAAAGCAATAAGAAGTATCATGGGAACAGTAAACGATCCGAGCAAGAATAGTACCAAATAACTACCAACAAACACAAGTGGATAGACAAAGGCAGTCTTTAACGCATTATTTGTAAGTAATTTACCTGCGAGTAAATTACCTATCATCCCTGTTAAACCAAATAGAATAAGCATTAAGCTAATCGTATTTGAAGACATTTCCGTTACACGCCCAAGGTACTCTGCAAAGAAGCTGAATGTTGCATACATACCAGAAAGGATAAAGATTGCACCAAAGATGGCTGCCCAAACAACACCTTTCTTCAAAATACGAACCTGTGAGCCATAAGACTGTTTTTGTTTCACGGGAAGGGAAGGGACAAAGAGAAGAATGGCCAAGAATGTTAAAGCATTTACAACAGCAAAAAATAACATCGCTATCTCAAGATTAGCATAGTCCGCAATGAAAGAGGCAATTGGAATTCCAATAATCATACCCGCGGTGAGACCCATGAATACACGACCGATTGCTTTTGGAGCCATTTCTGGACTAACTGAGGAAGCAGCTGCAGTAAAGGCAACAGACACGTAAACCGGATGTAGGAATGCAGGAACAATTCTTGCTATTAAGGCTATTGTAAAATTGGGGGCAAACATAGAAACAACGTTACTAACCACAAATAGCCCGATAGCAAGAAGCATAACACCTTTACGGTTAAATCCTGAGAATAACAATGGCAAGATAGGACCTGAAATTGCAACTGCGAGTGCGAATAGGCTAACAAGCAGGCCTGCAGTTGAAACGCTAACTCCAAAGTTTTCAGCAATGAGTGGCAATATCCCGATAATGCCCATCTCTGTATTAATGATTCCAAAAATCCCTAAAGCTAGGATGAAAATAAAAAATGATTTTGATTTGGTAATAGACACAATATTCACTCCTATTTATATTATTTTGTATAACTACTGTGAAAATGAAAAAAGATATACTGGTATTTTTCTATTAGGAATCAATCTATAATCAAAGATTCATCAGAGCATCTTCCCGATTTGTAAAATTAGCAAAACAACAATGGTAGGCTTAATCCCAGGCAAAGTAATATGCCATATTTTACGAAGCCTGCTCGCCAGCCTTTCGTCTCCGAATGGTCCATTCCGCCGCCAAGAAAAGAAGTACGATCGTTCCCTATAACACTCGCCGTACCTCGTAGCTCATTCCCAGCGCGTTGATGAAGAGAAGCATAAGCGTATGTATTATCTGATTTGTAAAGCAGAACGCGTAGCTGCGGATCATTCAGCGGCGGTGGTTTTCAACCCGTCCTCGTCGAATATGCAAGTATGCGTTCACTGTTATAAATATCTAAATGATATTAAGCAAATTGAAGGCTACACTCACGACCCTGCCTCCGGTCGCAAAAGGAGCCATATAGCCTGATGTGATGCATACGGCCAGTACGGCGACGACATAGACGTAGCCGAGAATACGATGCATCTTCCGGTACTTACGGAGCGTGGCACTAACAAAGTTTATGACTCCCGCAGCGATTGCGATGCAGGCGAAGATGACGTGAACGTTCAGCATAGTTAGCCAGACAGGTAAATTCATCGGACGGATGAGCTTGGTCTTGTGGCTCAAAAAAACCGACGCATCTGGATCCAGGGCGAAACGATTGAAGAGCGTCCAGAAGACGAAGGCTGCAGCAACGGTAATCAGGAGGCGGAAAGCACTTTTAGTGTTCATCAGCCTGGGCGCGTTACCTATCAATCGACGAGAATCACGTTGACTGCGCAACCGAGCAAAATGGAAACCGGCGAATGTGAACAGTGAAATGAAAAAACAGCTATTAAGCGAGAACAAGAGACTGCGACTAATCGTCATGGCGCAACTCCATTTACATGTTATTTAGAGTCATCAGCGCCACCTTGAAAACTCTCCAGTCTGATGGTCGTTATGAGTCACCAAGATAACCGGAAAAGATGACTCGTCTTTCTTTTATAAAACTAACCATCAACTTAATTACGCATAACTCTTGTTAGGCGTAATCTATACACAGGAACAAATGTTTGGTATACTATGAATATACTTTTTAACAAATATGACATTCTCTATTAATTTCACAGTCATTTTATTATGCGTAATTATAATAGCATTATTTGGAGGTAACTGAACTTATGCACAATGATGAACGGAAACGTCTTTATGAAAAAACAGAAATTAAAATGGATCAATTACCTTGGTATGCTAAGGAATATATCATTCGTAACCTTCGTAAAAGGTCACCTAATACTCTATTAGGTTATTGTTCAGATTACATTTCTTTTTTGGATTGGTTGAGTTCAGAGGGATTCTATAATGGAACTAGACTCGATTGTCCTCTTTCTACACTGGAGTCTTTACGCGTAGACGATGTTGAACGGTACAAAGACTTTCTTTCAATAAAACATGAAAACTCATTGGATACTATAGCCAGAAAGATCGCCTCTCTAAAGTCATTGTTTCAGTACCTATCTGTACTTTCCGAGGATGAAAATGGATACCCATACATAAAGCGCAATGTAATGGTCAAAATTGAGACGGAAAAAGAAAAGATTACTGTAATGGCAAAAGCAGATCGAATTAAGGATAAAATCCTCCGTGATGAAGAGATTTTTGAGTTCAGAGAATTCATTGCTGAAGGATTTCAGATCGTATGCAAAGACAATAAACGAATTCTGAATTCCCACTTGAAGAACAAAGACCGTGATTTAGCATTCGTAAGTCTTATTCTTGGTTCAGGTCTACGAGTGTCTGAAGCTCTGTCCCTTGACCTTCCTGATATAGACTGGCTTAAAGGCAAGATCTTGGTTAACAGAAAAGGTAATAAGAAAGATTCAGTACCTGTAAGCAATATTGCATTGGATGATTTAAAGTCATATTTGGCCTTTCGTCAAACCAATTATGGTGTAGATGACAAACAAGAAGCAATCTTTCTTTCACTTCCTACTGGACCTCACGGGAAAGTAAGCCGATTAACTGTTAGGGCTTCACAAAAAATGCTCGATCGCTATGTGAGTTCTTTTGGAAAGCCGGCACTGACAATTCACAAGTTAAGACATACATTTGCAACCAAGTATCATAAGGAAAACAAAGACCTTGCCTCGTTAAAGGATCAACTGGGCCATTCCGATTTAAACACAACTATGATTTACACACACGTTGGAGAAGAAGAACGCCGTGAATCTGTAAATAGAGCAGATAGCTTAAACAGGTGATAACTTGGTTCGGGACCTCAAACAAAAAATCACTTATGGAACTGAGATTTTACAAGACTATGCACAATACGCCGAACCCATCTTCCGAGACCGGCGTATTACGCTAGTCATCAAGTAAATCGCATTCACATCTCCTAAATCTTTTGTTAAGAAACTTCTTGGGATCTTTGTTATTGTCCTTTTCTCTGCTTAACCACTCAGCTTCATCATGCGGACTAATTATGGCCGGCATACGGTTATGGATTTCAGCCATAAGACTGTTGGGCTCTGTGAAGCTGCGTGCGTTTCAAGTTAGTTTACGCTCTTATTGTAGCGATAAGGTAGCTCCAAACGTATGTCAGCAAGGAAGCCGTTTGTTTGGTCACCCTTTCTCTAGAAGACTTGAACGACTTCATGAATGCCATCCACTTCTTCAAAAATGGCACGTTCAATGCCCGCCTTCAATGTGATCGTTGCGCTAGGACAGCCGTTGCACTCTCCCAAGAATTTTAATTTAGCCACTCCATCCTTAACCTCAACCAGTTCAGCATCCCCGCCATCGCGCATTAAAAAAGGACGCAGTTTTCTCAATACATCGTCTACCTCTTCGAACAATTCCTCGTAAACTCTCATCATTTTATGACTCCTTTCATAGAGGCTGTGCCATCAGCTTCACTGTTCGCATTTCCTTAATCAATGGCCCTTCTCTCTATCATTCTCTCCTCTAATTCATCAATCATGTCTTGATAAAACTTAACTCTTCACTAGTGTAACGTTCTAGAAATCGGAAGAACCGATCTTGCTCCTGCTTATGCAGCTTTCCGTGCAGTACATATAATTCCTGCGCTTTTTCCGTTAATCCGAAGTGGACTTCCTTCTTGTTATCGTTAAGACGGATACGCTCAATAAAACCATCTTCCAATAATATGGTTGTTATCTTTGTTATGATTGCTTTCGTTAAAGCCATTTTTTCGGCAAGTGCTGTATTGTTGATGGGATCATTATTGCCAATACAGTCAATGACGTGTACAGATGTAAAATTAGCTGGATATTCGTAAATCCCCTGCTCTTTTGACGCTTGCAGGTAGAATCAAGAAGAAATGCAGCAGTGTTACTTGGCGATTTTTGCGAAATATTCTAATGTTCTAACCAGTTGCGCGGTGTAAGACATTTCATTATCGTACCAGGCTACAGTTTTCACTAGTTGCTGGTCGCCAACGGTTAGAACTTTTGTTTGAGTGGCATCAAAAAGAGACCCGAATGTCATTCCTCTAACATCGGAAGATACGATCTCGTCCTCCGTGTATCCGTATGTTTCTGGATCTGATACTTCTCTCATAGCGGCGTTAACTTCCTCAACCGTTACCTTAGTGTTCAAAATGGCTACGAGTTCTGTTACGGAGCCTGTTGGCACAGGTACACGCTGAGATGCACCATCAAGTTTGCCCTTCAGTTCAGGAAGAACGAGGCCAATGGCTTTAGCAGCACCGGTGGAGTAAGGAACAATGTTCTCTGCTGCAGCCCGTGCTGCGCGGAAGTTTCCTTTTGAATCTGGCGCATCAAGGGTATTCTGGTTGCCTGTATAGGCGTGAACGGTTGTCATCAACCCGGATTGAATTCCAAATTTATCGTTCAGAGCTTTAGCCATGGGAGCCAGACTGACCGTTGTGCAAGAAGCACCGGAAATGACGGTTTCCGTTCCGTCCAGTGTTTCATGGTTTACGTTATACACGATGGTCTTCATGTCGGCTGTTGCCGGAGCGGAAATAACAACTTTATTTGCTCCGCCTTTCAGGTGAAGCTCAGCCTTTTCTTTGGTGGTGAAGAAACCTGTACATTCAAGCACGATGTCTACGCCGAGCTCCCCCCAAGGAATCTCTTCGGGATTACGGTTAGCCAGTACTTTAATTTCTTTGCCGTTAACAGTAAAGGCTCCATCATGAACTTCGATGTCTCCATGGAAAGTGCCTTGCGTAGTATCATATTTGAGCAGATGAGCCAGCATTTTTGCGTCAGTCAGATCGTTGATGGCCACAACCTCGATATTGCCCACCTCTTGAATTCGACGAAAAGCGAGTCTTCCGATCCGCCCAAAACCGTTAATGCCTACTTTTACACTCATTGAATAAACCTCCTGTTTTCGTTCGAAATCCATTCCATATTATTTTGTCCAATAGAACTTAAAGGTAAGCATTGACCCGAAGCCAAACAAGCTTGCCTTTGGAATAGGTTTGTTTTAAAATAAAAGATACCGATCGGTACCTTTATTATATCAGGATTTGAGACATTGGCAAGGCTTCGGCCGTAAAATTTTGATATAATGTTAGATTAGAATAAGATCATTCGGAGGAAGCTATGAAAAAAGGAGATCGAACAAGAGAGCACATTATTATGAAATCGGCAGCAATCTTTAATCAAAGAGGTTATGCCGGTACATCGTTAAACGATATTATTGCCGACACCGGGATTAAGAAGGGGGGCATCTATCGACATTTTACAAATAAAGATGAGATTGCGCTTGAAGCCTACAACTACGCCGCTAGTATAGTTGTCAGCAAATTTGCTGAGGCGGTCGAACAGGAGCAGTCTGCGTCAGGGCGGTTACTTGCTTTTTTTAGTGTTTATGAAGATGTTGTTGGTAATCCACCATTTGTTGGCGGATGTCCTATGCAGAATACAGCTGTAGAAAGTGACGATACTCATGCGGAGCTTCGAGATCGGGCAAGACAAGGGCTGCATAACCATTTGGATATGATAAAGAGTATAATTCTTAACGGGATAAATATTGGGGAGTTTAAGGAGGATTTGAATGCGGATGCTCTTGCTTCATTTGCCTTTTCCTTGCTCGAAGGAGGCATTTTACTCAGCAAGTTAGATGGGGATAATAAGCATATGCAAATGAATACAGCATCCTTTGCATTTTATTTACAGAATTGTTGTTTGAAAAATAGTTAATCAGTTTTGCTTGGAAGCGTAGAGAGAATAAGATGCTTATATGATCTCTCTCAACATTTTGGAGGTATATTATCGAAATAAAAGTATTTGTTGCGACCAGGATGTACTCCAGGTCCAGCAAATGAGGGCAGCGTTTTAAATCGGGTTTATATCCTGTTGTTTTGGAACGTTGTAGAGTCCTCCACGGTCGCCAATAAGTCCGACATGTTGCTGTACCCCTGCTTTTAGCCCCTTATCGGTAGCCCAAGGCAGGTGGCCGTTTTTTTGGATTGTAGAGTCTGATCATGAGAGTAAGCAAACGCTTGAAGAAATGGTGGAGTGGTAACCTTGCATGCCCGCTACGCGTCATCCGCTGCTCCCCATCCTCGAAATCCCTTCCACTGCTGGAAGGCAGCCTTCCGCCAATAACAAATATAACTTATATACGGTGAATTTCCGCGCAACATCGACGTAGTGCATCTCGCTTAGTAGGGAAGGATGGTTCCTTCCGGAATCAATATATTGAAGAAGAATGCTGGATATTGAAGTAGGCTTTTTCATGAGGCTGCCTCGTTTCGGGAGATTGCAGGGGTACAACAATTTACCGAATGAGGCGGCTTTTTTACCTTTTTTGGCTAACTAACAGGCTTGGCCCAAAACAGCCATCTTTCCGCGTTCCAATCATAGATGATATCGCTGCCCCATTTCTCTTCGAGCTTCGTCGCTTGGAACTCGCGGTTTAACACATTGTGTTGAACGGGCAGCTTATTATTGGAGAACCATACACTGTGTCATGGTTAATCTTCAGTTCTCGGGTGACATCTGTCATCGTTTGGACGCTTTCATTAATATGTTGTACCGTCTAACACCTGAAAGCCTCGTCATACATAGGTTTTATCATGGTGCACATTCACCTTCGTGACTTTTGTGCCACGAACTGATGCCACAGCATATATAACAAGCGCTGTCCAAATGAGTGCAAAACCGACGAGAAGGGTAGACGAAACCGATTTATTAGAAGATTATCTAATTACTAAACGAACAGATTCTTGTCCACCCCTATACGAACAGCATATGTATATTAAAAAGAATGTCCTTTGGAATCTTTTTTTGTTATTTCTCGCGTAATTCGAAAGCGAACATACGAATATGAAAAGAGGAGTGGCTAAAAAGTATATTTATAGAAGCTCGAAAAGCCCCGTTAGCCCTCCTATGCTCTCCTTCAGTATGCAAATTGCTAAACGTTATAAGAAGAATAGAAATGGCCAATACAAATGCGATTTAAAAATTCATTTTTTTATTATAATCTTTTGAGAGTGTGTGGTATTTCCTATCAAGTTCAAGCCAAAAATCGGCGGACGTGCTAAACACTTTAGCAAGCTGGTCGGCAAAATCCTGAGTCACTTCCTCTTCCCCCATAAAAAAAGGCACTAAGCTTTCATTACTGACTCCTGTTTCGCGAGATAAATCATCCAAAACCATTCCGTTATCCACCAACATTTCAATTATCTTATCCCCAAGAGAGATCGCATCTGGAGCTAAACATTCATTTATCATCTGTACTCTTTCCCCCACCATGTCTACTAAAATTTATTTGACTCTATAGAATCGAAGAACGCTCATCTTGACCAACCCTGTTTTGATTCTTGTCTACATGGTATAGTTTCTGAGCAGTGTGAACGCCTGACCCTTTCAACTCATTCTTAATATTCGGAAGAAGAATCAAAATCTTACTACAGAAGAAACCTATCTCAAAGACAAGAACCCTACATAAATAATAGAAAAAGCAATTAACATTTGAAATATATCATTAAATATATGAAATGTAAAACATGAATTACAAAAAAAATCAATATGTTTTACTTATTTTTCTTGTGAAATATCCTATAGGATGACCATAATTATATGCTAATGCTTCCAATACGAATTCAATAATATTGATTTCTTCAATGAACGAACCGATAGCTCCACGAAAAAATGAGCAGATAGACCCTATAAAAACAAAAAGTAGCCCATATAAGTAATTAGGCTACTTCCAAAAAATATGGGTTTCTTCTCAATTCTCGGTTTCTTTATTATATATATTTATAATCTCATCTAAAATTTGTGATTGTTTAACAACCACGGGATGAAGTAAACCATATGTATCCACTAATTGGTACAAATAATTCCTTTCCCGCTCTAAACATTCCCTAACATTACAACGAATATCCATAGAAGTCATCACCTCTATGTAATATCCTATCATTTTATGTAAAAATCTAGAATTAACCAGGTAATACAAAATATTCAGTAGACATCCCCCCACATGGACTAGAATAGGCTTAGCACCCTTCAGCAAGCAGGGGGTAGGGTTTTTGCCATTATAGTATTACCATCCACCTTCGCCATGTGAGCTGGTTCTATTTGCCTTCTGGATATCAGGAATTACCGGAGTCTCACTATCTGCAGACACATAATTAAATGGTGTACACGATAGAACAGTAATAAATAATATAGCTAGGATTGAGATTGCTTTTTTCTTCATAATTGTCTGTGGACCTCCTTCAGGATTTCCTTGTATCTTCTGAGATCAACCTCAGTAACAAGGTGCCGTAATGCATCGAACATACAGAAACACCTCAAAATACAAGCATTACTGTTAATTTTAGCCGAGATTGCCAAACTATTTAAAATAAATTGAATCCCAGTATCGACCCGATCTGAACTAACATAGTATTCACCAACGTCTGCTAAGAAATTTACAAAGCGATCGTTGATGATTTGATCAGTATAGGACCCAACATTTTCTTGGTTTTTAATTTGAGCATCAATGGTATCTTCAAATCGGGCCAATATATGGTCGACATTTATATGATATTTTTTCGCTGCCTTAATTACCTTGAATAATCCTTTTAATATTTCATGCTCCCTAGATGCCAGGTATTCAATATAATCGTCTAGTACTTCAACCTCTCCTGCCATTAGTCGGTAGAGATATTTGTTTCCTTCTGCCCAAATACGAAATTGCTTTTTGGTCTGCTCATCTGCATACTCATTTTCAACAATCCAACTATGATCCTCATAATACGAAAGATAATGAAGGGCTTGCTGATATTCATTCTGCTCTTCAGAGATTGATCCTAGAATAAGGTTAGAATACAGAATATAACCAAACAGTGGTTTGGAGGGTTCAGTAAATCTTTTATTGTGTTTTATGCGCTCATGTTTAATTTCATATTGTATTGTAGCAAGTTCGCCCATATGCTTTGCTAGATGCTTTGCTTTATCCCAGCGTCTCAATGAGAGATATAGATTAGTTAAATCCTTTAGTGCATCAAGCTGATCCCACTCGTTTAACCGTGCAGCATATGGTTCGAATTGCACAGCACACTCTAGATTATTTTGTTGGTCATCATTTTGAGTGCTTTTAAAGATCCTGTACTGACAAATTGCCAAACGTTCTGCATGTTGGAATCTTTCTCCTTCAGAAACTTTACGATATAAAATCAAGGCAGCTTCCGTTTTACCTTCTGTATGTAACACATCCGCTAAGTCAAAAAGCAAGGCAATGTATGCAGTGTTTTCCATCATCATATCTACTATCCGTTCAATGCAATTGAGCTTACATAATTCTGCACTACGGATGATTAAGGGGCGTACCCTTCTCCAATCCAGATTGGTATGATTGCGTAATTCATCGATGTACTGTTCATAAAAGTGACCTTCTTTTAAACCCATGGTTGCGGTAATTTTATCAAGGATTTTCACTGATATGGGTTGAGACCCATTAATTATTCTGCTAAATGTTCCCGAGTTGATTCCAGACAGTTCTGAAAAACGATATAAAATTATTTCATGTTGATCTATGTAGTTTAATAGCTCTGATCGGATCGTCATGGTTAATTGCATCAAAAAGATACCACCTTCCAGATTTGAAACCCATTTTTTATGTGATTAACTCTATATAAGTAATTCTATGGTCGATTATACCAGCGGTCAATACTTTTGTTAAATCTCTAGTTTTATAATCACCAGTTGATATTGTGATTTGAAGTATTCAATTTTATTTCCGGCAAAAAAAAAACGTTCCTGAATATATCTCAGGAACGTTTTAAAACACAACTCATTTTTTTAAACCAAAAGCGACCTATCCAAAGTTTTTGTTACTACTTTAGATATCCAGATATAAATGCCCACTTAATTGCTTTGTGTACTTCCTATTTTAAATTCACCGATTATTGTCTCTCCGTCTAATTTATACAATGGAATAGATCTTAATTCTGGTGCGTTTATGGATTCCTGGTACTGAAGAGCTTCTTCAGGAGTAGTAGCTCCCGATTCTAAATCTGAGGATTTGATATATCCTTCGATGCCGTTCTCATTTTCAGCATTAATTAGATCAGGTTCCTGGGTTTTACCAGGAAGAAGCGGTCCTTCTCCATATGTTTGCCCTTGTTCGTTAGTAGGATAAGCAGGAATCTGAACTTCTTCGGTTGATGATCCCTTTTGTGATGTAAATTGTGTTGATGTCACTATTGTCTGTCCTTGCTGTACTGTATACGGTTTGACATTGGGTACAGATTCAGCATTCAATACATGGTTTGTAGCTAAAACAGCCGTTACACCTAACACCATTCCGGCAAGTATAAATGCCCCATTACGCAACTTCTTTCTCATAATTAACACAATCCTTTCTAAGGACTTGGCTACCCTCAACACAGTAATTATTTTCATCGCGATTCATTTATCTTTAACATATTACATCTTTTGATTAAATACTATTCCATTAATCTGTATTGACATGTATACATTTAAATATTCGCCATATCACAGTAGTGCCACCTGTACAATCTTCTAAAAATAGGGCCCTCTGTTTCAAGAGTTCTTATTTTTTAAACTTTTCAATAATCGTTTACGCAAAATCTCTTTTGTCCTTGAACTAAACGTCTTGTCACAAGATTTACACATAAAACGGGGAAGTTTTGAGTTTGAGGAGTATCCGTACTTGTATGTATTTCCCGATCCACAATGAGGACATTTTGCAGCTAAAATAAGAGATGACCATTTCTGTTCTTCTTCCAACATAGCCTTTACTCCTTACGTAATAAGATAAAAGGTATATCGGCAAAATAGGAACTTAAATTAATCATATCTGAATATAAGTAAGAAAAGAAGCAGCCTAATGGCTGCTTCTTCATCTATCCAGTAATTTGTTCAGCTTCTACCTTACCCGCTATTCTTAAGAAAACTTTCATGTCTACAGCATTGATTATTTCATTTTGTAGATTGGTATATTCACTTTGTAAATTTAGGTTTAAATCATTCGCTGTTTGAAGTCGCCCTGCTAGTTCCACAATAATCTGTCTCAGGATTTTCATATTATTACTGACCTGGTCCATGGCCTCATTATATACTTTTAAAATTTCTTGATCCAACTGCAATGGTATAGCTGCCTCATTATCAAAGGTTTCTTCTTTTATCAAATCTCCAACAGCTCTAGGATCTTTCGAGATCTCTAAGAGTGAATTCTTAGATTCATTAATAGAGACGACTTTTCCTTGATTCTTGTTTTGAAGTCGAACCATCTTTGCTTTCTCAATCGCTTGTTCATATTTTTTGCGTACGGCCCCATTCCATCGAAAGCCACAAGCTGCACTCGTTCTTTTTAATATTTCACTAGCTTCTTCAAATGCCTTTAATTGAGTGCTTCCGGATTCAATATGTTTCAGTACTGTTTGTGCTAAGTACAGATCTGCATCAGTATCCCAACCATCTTTTCGTAGTTCCATTGTTAACACTCCCTATGATCTTGTTATAGTTAATTTCATTTATATCCAATTACATAGGAAGATATTCATTAAACTTTATATGAAACTAGAATTACAGGTTCCCAGCTTCTTTCCCTCCATGAAATCGCTTGTAATGTTTTAACCCTTTATGAGGTAACAACTGTACCACTAGCTTTGTTTCATTTCATAAAACAGGCAGGTAAAATTAGGTGGAAGCTTTTGATCACTTATATTTCTTATCATGAATTAAGATCTGCTTAGTTTCTTAATAAAAAGAGAAGTATCCCTGTATAAGAATACTTCTCTTTTTATTAAATTGTGATTAATCTATTCGATCACTTCGTATTTAGTTACCACATCAAATTGTCCAATAATGTTGATACCATCAACATCATATAAAGAAATTGTTCTCACAGATCCATTCACCTGGTTCTGGGCTAACGCCTCTTCAACGGTATTAATTTCAGGCTCTAATTCATTAGATTTCACATAACCTTTTAAACCATTTGTTCCAATTGCCTCAATCAAGTCAGGGTCTTGCCCAATTGTTTGAGCGCTCACACCAGATCCATATGTTTCATTATTGGAATTGACAGAGTACACAGTCTTATTTTTCAATTCCTCAAGATAAACAGAAGTAGAACTATCCGCGAACTCTTCTGATCTCAATATGCTTGCTAATTTTTTTTGTGATAAAACTAGATTTGGCGATTTATATCCAACAAACTTTGTATAACCATTCCCATGGTAGAATTCAGCTGCAGTTTGAGCAAAATATGACCCTTCAACACTTGTTCTAGAAGAATATACCCCAAATCCAGAGATTTTAGAATCATTGTAAGTCATACCACTGGAAGCTTTCATTGTTCCTGCGGAATTATACAATCTAGCATTTGCACCCATATAACCAGCGGGCGCGTTTCCTACAGCTTTAACATATGAAAATGCCTCTACTGTTTTAGTTGTAAGATTAAGTTCTCGATCCCAAACTTCCGATGTAAAAGTGTACGAGGTATCACCCACCTTACCGGTACTATAAGCGTCAGACGAAACATTTGCAAATGCTGATGTTGCCAAACACAAAGACAATAGAGACCCCATTAAAAAACTAACTTTCTTTTTCCCCATGCTCACGGTACTTTCCTCCTCAGAATGAAAATTTTTTTGGATTTATGTATTGAATCATTAATCCCTATTTATAACTTTAAACAAAGTATTTATCCTAAATAACATTTTTATAAAATATTACTTATTTTACCTAAAGACAATAATACCACGAATGTAATCTTTTGGAAAGGTTTTTTGTCAATGATAGCTTCTATTGGAATATACTATAACATTGTAATATCCCTTAATATAATATTCTGCTTTCTCTCATTTCAACCCATCTGTAAGATGCTGAACCGGAATCATACTCCCATTTTTGGCTTATCCAAATAACTTGGCCATAGATGACTAGGTCTTACTCTTTTCAAGCGGATATTAATCTCTGTTAACTTGGGTCAATTCAAATAGATTAGAACGAAGATCTTAGTAGATACAATCGAAGTTTTAACAATTTTTTTAAAGATCCTATAGCGTTCACTTCATTACTACTCATAAGTTTTTTGCTCGGACTACTCCCTTATAAAATTTCTTTCTCACGGGCTTTAACACTTGTCTTTAACAGTTCCCGTTAGCTGAGCCGAGGCCTATAGCTTTATATCTGTACCGAAACTTTCATAGACTAGCATGTCTTATCTGGGTAGCACTAAAGCAAAAAAAGCCGCTTAGATAGCGGCTTCTCTTGTTTCCTTATTTTTTATTGATCAAATTCTATAACCTCAATAGATAGTAGACCTTAAGAAGGACGTATTATTCATGTCAAAAAAATAAATCCTACACCATACAAGATATCCTGATTTGTAATGTTCCCGTCAACTAATTAGTTTTTTATGAACCCACTTTAAATTGACCAATTACAGTATTGCCGTCGGATTTATACATGGGAATGGATCTAACATCTACTGATTCTATGGATGCTTGGTATTCCATAGCTTCTTCTGGCGACGCTGCCCCAGATTCTAAATCCGAAGTTTTAATATACCCTACCAAACCATCCTCATTCTCAGCTTTAATCAGATCCGGTTCTTTTGTTTTACCAGGTAAAAAAGGGCCTTCGCCATAAGTCTGTCCTTGTTCATTAGTCGGATAGACAGCCTCTTCTGACTCCGTTGGTGTTTCTATAGTTTGTCCTCGCTGCGTAATAATTTGTTTGGACTCAGAATCAGCTTTCAGTACATGGTTTGTACCTAAGAAAGCAGTTACACCGAATGCTACTCCCAACATCAAAATCGCCCCGATACGGTACTTCCTATTCATGATAAACACGATCCTTTCTAGGGTGTAATTGCTTCCCCTACATCAATTGTGCCTTTTATAGAAAACAATTCTTCTGATATTTTTACATTGCTCCTGGTTCCATGATCCGCATTTAACAGTATTTTATAATAACAATGATACCACCTATGTAATCTTTTGGAAAGGGGGAGGGATTGAAACTATAATGGATTAGCCAATTAGGAACTAATATAACCAGTACAAATACCTTCTGATCCACCGACTTTCGATTTGTCCTGAATTAAAATAGCCTCTATTCAAGGTCAAAGACCAAGTATAAATGGAATATAACCCTCACCTTCGATAAAATCGCTCGTTATTGCGATAAACCCTTAACACAATGCATATTTCATATCCTAATGCTTCCCCCTGGAATATATAAAACATAGCAATTGTATATTATAATCTAATTAGTATATGATTATAGTCTAATTAGAATAAAATATTCAATTGAGGTGATTTGTTTTGTCGATTCTTGATGATATGAGGAAAAAGATAACGGAGATGGAATCTACAATTGAAGAATATAAAGTTATCAGTAGCAAACTTCCTACAGAAATCAATTATGTTGTTCAGAGCTTGCTAAATCATGAACTAAATGACTTACGATTTCGATTAGAAAGATTTACGTTTCTCAAATCAGAAAAGCAGTGTACTCAATGTAACAACTGGATCAAAGAAAATGAAGATCCAACTATATTGAATTTCCAGTACAAAACAACTAAACCTGTACATATGACACTATGTAACAACTGTATGTCCTCAATGGACAAAGTTATGGTTACAAATGAAGCCGAACCCAAATGGGGATTACGTGTTGGAACTATTAAGCAAGATAGGCAGCTTGGCAAATTGAAGGAGTTTGAGGATCTGGGTTTGGTTAAATTATCTGGTAGGTATATTAAAATACACGAAATTGTGATGAAGACATACTACGAACCTAAATTAAGGGAGAAACAATTGAAGGAGAACAATCGAAAGGATACCTCTAAGAACAAAAAATAAAGGGTGCTATTAAACCTCTTTTGGTTTAATAGCACCCTACTGGTGAATCATCTATCTGGGATCATAATATTTACTACACAGCGTAACATCACGGTTTCTCTTTTGCTTATCAATCACTGAGATGCATACGTTATCTTTGTATGATCGCAAGCCAGTGTACCCTTTCAAGGTTATAGACAACCCATTAGTACCCAGAAGCGTAACCGTTTTTCTTTTTATTTCGAACCCCGATAATGTGAAAGGAAGGCTCACAATAGAACGAATCCAATCGTCTGGTATGGATAAATGAATTTTCATTGTTGCACCTACCAGACGTGTTTTCACTTTTTCATATGGCATCTCCACTTCAACAGCTTCCATCTCTGGAAAGATCCCTTCTTCTATTCCGAGTATGGATTCTAATGAGAAAGAAGCTTTCCCCAAACAGACTTCTTCAGGAGCCTTTTTGAACCTGGAGAAGGTATTTCCACCAACATAACTGAAGGTGAAGCTATCTTCACACTCAATTAATTCATAAATAGACTTCCGTATGATAAGGTAAGAATCCTTTGAACCCAATTTAATAGGTTTAGGCACATTAGAATCCATCAGAACAGTCGTATACCACATATGTAAAAAAGAGAATGGTATAGAAAGATCAACTAAGTCATCCTTGTATCGAAGTATTGCAGTTTCTCCACTTAATTTATTTAGTCTATCCAGCATTAAATAGTCTTGATACACTGTTTGCGAACTATCCTGAAGTGTTTCAGTGGAAATTTCTTGATAATCTACTGACATGTCATTTTAGCCTCCAGTTAGCTTCTTTGAGTGGATACAGACATTTAGAAGTCCTAAAATTATCAATCATCTGATGAAACGCTTCTGCTCTTACATCAAAACTTTTGCCAACATCTACAGCAAATTTATGTGCAGGTATGACAGTTATCCCTTTATCATTTGCTCGTATATACCCTACTAGAACATCATCGACGAACAATTCATGTAAGTGAAACATGTTCAAAACTTTCGTACTAACACCTTCCAATTCATTAACTTTTCCAATTAGTAATTGATTCTCCACATATAACATCTCCCAAATAAATTCGTTTGTTGTTACATTTATATCTGCTATGGTTTTCTTCATTTTTCTCCGTTCATAACGGTTATTTACTAGAACTCCAAGTCAAATGTTACTTGATCTATTTGATTATTCATTTCATGATGATCGATCATTAACTGAAGCAGCTCATCACTCGTACATTGATCGGGTAATTTGAATTTCGTTAATCTTTCAAACATCCTTTGCCAATATGGAAACTTGGCAGCGCACTTTAACCATTCAAAATCAGGTCTCTGTAGAATAATGTGATACTTCTTGTTCAGGAAGAAATAAAGAGGCTCGTAATGGAACGACCGGCCGTATGATAATATTTCATCTACACTTTCGGACCCAATGTATGGATACAAGTTTAGATACTTCTTAATACATTCATTAGGGATTTCTAACGGTCTATTTGAATCGTCTGTTAACCTGAGTCTGCCCTTTTCAATGAATGAAGTATGGAGGTTGTCTTCCATGGTCACAAGGACATGATTATATCCGTTACATCCTTTTGATATACCGTATCTTTTGCTCCCTTCAATAGTCGTATACTCAACCCGACTACCAGGATAGCTAATTGAGTTTTCCGTCGGTCCCCAGTCACCTGTGACATTTAACTGCATGACGGGATCTAAATTTTTAATAGTTATTACTCTGGACATTGTATTCCCTCGCTTTATTGAAAATAAAAAAAGTCCCTACATTGGCTTTGGACCAAAATAGAGACTTTCGTATTGCACTCAAATAATGAATGCAGTTTGGTTTAATATTTGGGGGAAGCTTCTTCGTTCCATCAATCACTCGATATATCGAATGTTATGCCTGCAACAAGCCTTAACTTTACCTCGTCCAATACATCCTCTGGTAGAGGTACATTTTCCTTACTCACTCTATCCGGACCAGTTTCGTATCTATTGAACTGCTCATAAGACTTACAAGTCTTAAAAGCATGGCGTTTACTTTCTCTTTTCAGAGAAAAATAATCACGAACAGACACATTTATTTTGTGTCCACTAAGATCCGACGTAATATTAAAAAACCATTCTTGTTTTTTCAATCCATCTTCCTGAGTCCGCTCAACCTTCAAAATATCACTCCTTTTTGTAGTAAATTACTGTTATCTTCTTTTTTGTACTCTCCTTCAAAGAATTCACCAACAAAAACAGAAAAAAGCCCAGTATCATCGAAATGATAATGAGCTTTTGAAATAGTTCTATGACTGTTTAAATTGATGTTTGAAGGAAACTCTCTTTCTTTCCGGACCAATGTAATACTAATTACAAGTCGTTGGACTCAGTAATCGTGCAGACATCTTACCCTACCTTCCTCATCAGTGAATAACTGAATGTTCAAGGTTTATTCCGTTCTCCTTGAGAGCAGATTGCATTTGCTCTGAAGTCCTACATTACTTGAAATAATCCATCTTCACTGGTTAAGTGTACATGGGATTACAAATAAAACGGAATAGAAGAAAAAGATTATAGTGTAATTTTACTGGGGAATACAAGTAATTGCAAATAGATAATCACAGACTGAAATCTAGCATCTGTTGATGTAAAGAAACTCTGTGTGCATGACTTTCGGTAACCTTGATTTGTTTAATAACAGTTACCGGGAGTTCCACCTGCCGCTTGGCCACTTGAAGTTTTAGAACTTTAGGAATGCCATTCACTACTTGAACCTCAATAATTTCACCTCGCACTATTTGATTTTTCAAAACAATCTGAACACAATCATTTATATCTATAGCAGCTTTAATTTGTTGACTTACCAACTTATAATTGGCAATCCAACTCAGATCTATTTGTGTTACTCGATCTATTCCTACTGAAGCCAGTTTTACTTTTTTATTATCTTCATTGCGTAAGTAGTTTGGTTCCCAGATGGGATCATACATAGCCCTGTGGTTGATACCTGGATGAACCGGCAGGAAACGATATAGTGTATCCCAAAAACGATTTGAAACCGCTAATCCTTCTGGTACCTCACGAGCTTTTACTTTTTTGATAATTTCAATTACTTCTATTTCCGGCAGCGGGATGTTTAGTTCCCACCAGTTACGAAGTAAGTTGATCCGGACATCGATGGTCAAATCTCCATAGCCTGAGCTAAATCCACCATGATTTCTGTAATACCCGCTACAGCCACCATACCTAATATCTTGTACACCTTTAAGTAAACTTCGCATCTTATAATAAGAACCTAACTCTTCCGGATATGCCTCTACCAAATTTTTAAGGGAATGGTCTTCTTTCACGACTGTACATGCCCAACAACCAAAACGAGCTGAAGAACCAGAACAGCTTTTGATCGCATCATTATCATTTTGTATCATGGCGCCGATTGGACATTCCATTAATCCGGATGCCATACCGTAGATATTAATTAACCTATGATTCGAGTACTCATCATTCCACGGTGAAGGCTTAGTTGCAAGGTAGGTGGCCACGTCAGCTCCAGACCAATGCCTGATCGGGGGAGCCGTCTTTAAGCCACGTAGAACATGGATTCCATACAAATCATCTCCAAAATGTTCCTGAATCGATCTGGACCTGTTGGAGGACTCAAGCGTACGGAGTCCTAGCACTTGGCATACCAGATCCTCATCAGAAAACCGTTCTAACAAGTCTTCCCTACCAGGGTTAACCTTCAATCTTTCTACACACCACTTGAATGTGGATGATGGTGGAATAAATCCATCTCCAAACACACACGTTACATAGGTCTGATCCGATTTTGGTTCAACAATTACAAATCGGCTCTCATCGAAACCATTCTCGAATAACTCATCAAGTTTAATCGTAACAACTTCTTGCATAGACCGAATGTGCTTCTCTATAAGTGGATTCTCAACACCCGTACTTGCTGAAACAATGTAGAGCTTGTCTTGGTATTCTGGATGCTCTAAAACAAACTCTACACACAACTGCAAGATGACGCTTGAATCCTTACCTCCTGAATAAGCTACGATAACCTTAGTACATTCTTTAAATATACGTTCAATGTCCAACTTCGATGTTTGAAGGGTATCTGGGTTGATACTATCTTCTATGGTCATCGCGTCTGGGGAGGTAATCTCTGGTTGTACGATGTAATCCAATGCAGCGAATAGGGATTGCGTTTCATATTCTACTCTATGTGAAATATCTGGCCAGTTCATAGGGGCTTTAACGCCGTATGGGGGGAATTGTTGCGGGTTGAAGAATATTTCAACCAGTAGTGTAACTTCTTCTCCAGTAAACCAAAGCATAAGCTTATGTTTAGGAGAATTCATTAGAGGGTTGTAAGGGTCTTTTAAAGCATCAACAAAAGTTTGCTCAGGTATCATACATTTCATTTTAAGTTGTTCTTCCAATCCATGTGTGAATAGCATGATCTCGTTAAAATCAGATTCATTTAAAAACTCGGACCAATGGATTCGATCGGGTATCCCCATTAATTCCTTAAGCGGCTTATCTTTTATAAAATGATGAATTGCGATAAATTGTCCGGAGTGTTCAAATACCGAAGTCCAGTTCCGAACAGTACCAAAGTAGTTCCATTTTCTCTTCTTCAACATTCTCCAAATTTTCCGTGATGATGAATTATGTTTTGATAGGTTCTCCACCGGTGTTATTTTACTCATCGTGTCTTTAAAAACATAAGTTTCACTCTTATTCACTATACTCGCTCTAACAGCAGAAACACAAAACGAGGGAGCCCTCGCAATGTGTGATCTGCGTAGGAGCTCCCTCCCCTTTTATGTTGTTATTCTATTGCCTTTTTACTGAATCATTTCTCTCCGGTATCCCTGAACTTATAAACATATCAGCGAAAATATCTGGTACCAATTGCGCCACAGTCCTTCCTTCAATAAAGGGATAGGACCACTCTGAAAAATTCAGTCTAATTTTCTTTGATCCCTCAATGTCAATTACTTCTGAAGATTTATACTGATAAGTACAGGGAATTATATCATGCTCCCTTAGATAACAAAGTACTTCTTGAACAATTCCATCATCCATAAATATTGTAGTTGTCTCCAATTATAAATCCCTCCATAAATAATTAAAAGAGAGGCACATTTCAAAGTTGCCTCTCTTTATTTCATATTGTATCTGTGTATCTTATAGGAAATACTAAATTTATTTTGTTGAAGCAACTTGACTCGAAGCTAAATTTTTCAGCTCATCCAGGTCACGATTGATAATCTCATCAGTAATGGATGGATTACCTGCTGACCAGTTTAATTTTTCTCTTCTAACTACAACCGATCGATATGCTTTAATTGTGTCATAGTCCGATGAGGAGGCAGGCCGACGAGCAGTGACTTGAAGTTGTTTATTCAACATCCGCTTCATAAGATCCACTCCTTCTTTTAATAATAAGGGCTTCTGAAAATCACCTGAGAAGCTATACTTATTGGGTAATATAAACTTACCACGCTCAGCATTAATATTCAACGATATGCGGTAGTCCTCCACCAGCGACTCCTTCAGAACATGTAGCTTGTCTAAGGCACGTAATGATGCAAAGTCGGGGAACCTTTTATCTACATTATGCAAGTACCCGGATTCCAGGAACCACTTGTATATATTCTGTTCATCCCCTGGAGAGATATTCAACGCTTCAAATGCTCTAACATTAAGAACATGTCCATATTCATGCTGCAAGGACTGGGCGCAACGTTCGTGTAGATTTAGCAAGGAAAGGTTCTCCAGCAATTCACTTTGAGTATCCGGGTCCATTAGGCCTTTAAAGACAAGATTACGGGCCTCTTCTTTATAAAGTATTCTCTCTTTTTCAATTCGAATTTCAGTTCTATCCGGAAGTAGGATAATGATTTCTTTATTAGTCCGAGGGGACTTGTACATGAGTGCAAGACCATCACCAGGAAGATGAGAGCGAAACCGAAAATAAAGGTTGTATACATCTACCTCCTGAAGCCGCGCGCCTCTCCGGATGGCAATCTTGATTCCACCGTTCATTTCATATTTTGTTCGCGGTGGCATCTGATCTCTAATAACTTGATCACTGTCTTGTATTAACTCTAATATTAAACCCAGTTTCTCACGAACATTACGATATCTTGGACGCTCCATCTCCATCCACGACCAATCACAATCTTCAAACTGCACTAACAATTCATCATACTCAGTATCAGTAATACTTGATACATAGTCTGCTTTAAGGTTGTTATCCACTTTTCTATCTCCTCGGTACTTACTCTTATTCTTTTATTCTACACTTTAGATATTTTCGAAACAATTCCTTACGGGTTGGTTTCTGCAGAAATGATACAATCAACATGCTTTGCTAGATATATGAGATAGCCAGAAGCAGTAGTGTACTGATCATCCTGTTTTTCAAGATTTGAGTCGTTCAGAATGGGCAGGATTGTTTCCTTCATATCCTTCTGAAAATGATCACTGAACAACTCGTTTAGCATGAAGCCATACACAATTGAGTTGTTTTCTCCATCTAACACATATGGAATCCATTCGTTTTCTGGCTCTTTATGTAGCAGCTCCGTTAACCTGGTCCAATGTTTAGGGGAAATTCCTTCGTCTGTTTCAACAATACATAGAATGGCAGCTCTATTCATTGTCATTTTGAAACCTCCAATTTTTCTTTATTAGTGTAGTAAGTAAACAGTTGATCGTAGTAGCACATCAATTGTTCATATGCCACATTTTCGTTACTCAAATTGTCACCGTACTTTTCTTCAAGTTCCTCGGTGTTCCCCGCTGCGTTGAACTCCGTAAAGAGAACCTGGATCTGTTCCATTTCAAGCTCTTCCACATCCAACTCCGCTCCTTCAACAACTAACAGGCGATGCACCTCATCTTCAGTTAGATGTTCTTCATGAAGTAATCTGGTAAGGTGATGTTCGAACTCACTCCTTGCAGCTAGTAAAACTACCCAAGGTGGAACATTCTCCAATATAGCCACCTCCTCCACAAGATTTTTTAATATATATAAAGCCACTAATGGCTGAATACCGTTTTTAAGCATAAAAAAGAGCTCACCAGTTAGAAAAGGGTGAACTCTTATAGATATGTTTTTTATAGATTGAGTTTTGGATTATTAGGGTAGTGCGTGTAAGCTAAAATATCCGACTGATGGGTAGCTGAAGCTACTGCTCATCTAAAGACATCTTACGCCACCTGTATCTTCATTAGAGAGAAATTCTCTATGTACATACATAACTCATGGTTCATTCAATTCATCATTTCGTAAGTAATAATGAAATAAAATCCTATCAAAATTCTCTTCAATTTCAATCACATAAAATGACCAGATGGAATTTTGTGTCTGAGTAGTTTAATTAAAAGTTATGATATTATCATACAATCAATCAAATGTATTCTCAAGTTAGATCTTGGGGCAACTACTATAAGATTGTTGTTATACTTGTTTTATTTCTTCAAATTTGCTTTACACTGCATACACTATCCTCTTTCCATATTCAATTTCTATACTTTCAAGAACGGCACTATGCAATCTAATCTGTGTGACTGGTATCACTTCGCTTCCTCCCACACGGTTACCATTATGATCTCGATACTCCAACTTTAAATAAGGAACATTTGATTCAGTGTATTCCTTTGCCCATACTTGAAGTCCGTTCTCAAGTTGTCCAGTATTTAACCAATCATTTTCTATACACATAGGTTTGTTATCTCCTTTATTTATTATATTCCCTGCTTGTCATTGATAAAGAAGCTTAAGTCTTCTAAAAACTCATTGATCAAACGAATTTCCGCTTCTAAGACTAACATTTCACTACTCTCGGAAATTGTTAAATCAATCAAACCTTTCTTTTTATCATGTAAAGGTTTTAGAATTTTTTGTTTACGTTCGCGCGAGCTTTTATACTGTTCAATAATATCATTTACACTCGCTTCTCCTTCAACAGTAGAGGCATCTTGAGACACAATTTCAAGAAAATCGATTTCAGAGTCTACATCTATGAAAAAGACCTCAAGTTTGTTTTTATTAATTTCACTCCATCTTAAAACTGAATTTCTTTTTTCATCATAGTAACTTGGTTGCTCATACACCTTGTTATTGTTTTCGAATTCTGATAAATCAAAAACAAGGCGGTAGCATCCATTCACGTGATCAGTCATATCAACTAATCTTGCTTTCATTTTCTCATGGAATCCCGTTTGATAGTCATCAATCTTTTGTGTAAAAACAACAATGGGTTTCTCTTTTTTTAACTTAAAAAGATCTGAACTCTTCATTAAAGATCACTCCATTCAGTAAGTCTTGAATAATATAATTATAGCATCGCTTTTAATCAATAAACTGTCCTACTAGTAAAAGGCTCCTCATAGGACAGTCCAAAACATTACTCAACCAATTTTAAAGTTGAACACATTCACCAGATAAGTCATCCATGCAGCGTTTAATGTCTTCTTTATAGCACGTATCTCGCTTGCGTTGTACTTTCTGGCATTTTTCAGCATTTTCAGGGCACGTCTGCTTGCATCATGTTCAACCCATACACTCATAAGCTGGAGACACATAATGGCAAGTACTGCAGCTACAAGGAAGTAAATGATCCAACTTATGAAAAAGTACATGACCAGGAGAATAGGCACAGCTTTTGAAAGGATGATACCAAATGGGATTAAACAATAACGAGCATACATTATCATCCCATTATCACGGTCACATTCAGAATGCCCTACTTCGTGTGCTGCAATTGCTATAGCAGCTACAGTACGACCATCATAGATATCCTTAGATAACAAGATGGTTTTCCCATAACGGCTATACGCACCTGTTTTAACACCTTCGGTGATATGCACACGGGTAGCCTGTATATTATTACGCTGGATTAAACATTCAGCAATCTCTCCCCCTGTTGCTCCGGCTTGAGTGTTAATGTAGCTCCATCTATCCATCGTTTTTTCAAAATGCCAGGAGGCGACTTTTCGTAATATGAAAATAATGCATACTCCAAATAGTAAAGTCATTTTAAAACCCTCTTCCTTCTTTAAGTGCTAAGTGCGTCTCTTAATTGTTGATTTAGGGCCTCGGCAAGAGCTCTTGCTACCGGCATAGCTACTCCGTTACCAATAAGCTTGTACTGATTGGTGATTTTAACGGTATCCGGAATCACAAATGAATCATCTACGCCCATAAGCCTTAAAAATTCTCGGACTGTGATCTTTCGATCCTCTTCAGGATGCAGAAAAGCTCGTCCATCCTTACCTATGTTGAATCCGATCATTGGACTTACGTTATCCCACTGTAATCTTCTCGCTCCAATCCACTGATTTCGAGGATGCAGCATTAAATCGTGAATACGTTCAGGTGTTGGACTTGTCCAAGTAACTACATGGTTTGGAACAAGAATAGGTTGGTTTACTGCTGTGGGGGCGGGTAGATCACTTAGTGCATCTCTAACCGTTTTATGAACGTGTGGTGGTTGAGGAAATCGAAAAGTAAAACCCAAATCTTTACGAATGCCAACAATAAATAATCGATCACGGCTCTGGGCAACACCAAATGGTTCAGCATTTAAGCTTCCAACGGATATTTGATAGCCTATAGCGCGGAAAGAGTTAATTAGCTCATCAAGAGTAGATCTATGCTTCTTGTATAATCCTATAACGTTCTCAAAGATGATCGCTTTGGGCTTAACTAATTTAATGCCATTAAAATACGCCCAAATGAGCTTTCCGTGTTCTCCCTGCTGCCCTTTGCCGGCAGTGTTGTTGGATGTGAAATCAAAGCATGGTGGTCCACCTACGGCTACATCCACTTCTGGGAGAGCTGAAGGCGTATGATTGATGATATTCTCTAAGTCTCCAACAACAATATGGTTCCCCACGTTATGTTTGTAACATAGTGCCGGTTGTGGGTTAAGTTCGTTTGCCCAGATGAAATCAAAATATTCTTTCATCCCATAATCCAACAATCCTCCTCCGGAAAAGAAAGAAAGTGCTTTGAACTTTTTTTCGCTTTGTAAATGCATTTATTAGCCCTCATTATTTAGAAACTCACAGTTTCTAAATAGGGCAACCAATAAAGACGAACTTTAGGGTAGATCGTCTACACTTGCTAGAAGGCATTCTATGCCCTTACCTTCTGCTGTAATGATTTTATGGACTACTAAAGAACCAATCCTACATAAATCCTTTATGGATACTGTGGCATTGATGTAGGTTGTTCATCCAACCTGTTAACAGGAAATGCTTTACCCCGCTTTAGTTCCTTTTTGTGAAATTTGATATGTTCAAACCATGACGAATCCTTATAACGAGCTCGATCTTCATCCGCGCAATCATAGTTTTTAAAACAAGCGTGAGAACCATAGAATTCACATGAATCACATTCTACTTCAAAGAAGGTAGTTGCTTCTTGATTATCAATAACGAATAACATATCAAGAGAAAGAACCCCTATGAATGAAGTTCCACTGATTACGCCATCTTTAAGATCATCCTTAGGTAAAATCAATATAGATTTAGCCTCAACATACAAAGGGAATTCATCCTCTAGCTGAATACTATGTTTTCTGCCATCTAAAAAACCGCGGTTATAAATCGCGGTTTTTAGATGGCCGTTCATGGAAAGAAAGAAACAATCCATTGAACCTGATATGATTTTCTGAAACATTAGATGCTTTTTACGGCCTTTACTATTCACATGTAGAACTATGGGTTTAGGCTTTGGCATAGACATCTCCTCTGTCCTTTAAGTTTAAATTGAGAATCATCTATGCAACTCTGCTAGGTCTATCACCAATAAACTGTCCATATTACGTGCTTTGTACAAAGCATGTTGTACGATGCATTCAACATCCTTATTGCTCATTCTGTAAAGCATCTTCGGATTTTCTATTAAGAAAGTAATTGCAGGAAGACCACAGCTTTCGGCTTGTTTCACTAATGTTGGATCGTTTTTGACAAGAGCTAGATCCATAAGCCACTGCCCTATTTGGTTTAGCATAAAATTCATTTCTTTCATCTTGTTAAGTCGAGCCTGTTTTTCGCTTCTAGTCCTAATCATTGAACAAACCTCCCATTAATAGTGGTGCCATTATAATCTCCATAAATTCACTTTCATCAAATTCCCCAAATTCAAAAGGTGAGCTATTCTGAATTGGTTTATTCAGTCGTTTATAGTTCTCTACTGCAGCTGGCACAGATTGACCCGTCCCATAAAATTGTGATTGGGTTGCACCATAAGCTCTAAAGCACCCATCTACCTTAGTTATATAAATGTCGTCTAGAAGTAACTGCTTCCGGTAAATGAGATCCCTAATATGGTATAGGGGGTTCAACGATTGATTCAGGTTCCGTTCATGGTGCCTTTTTACATATTTCAGATCCAAATAGTTCTGAAACAATCGTTTCTTTTTGAGATAAGAACCTTTTGTGGGTTTCCCCTTATGTTGATCGATACTATCTAAGATTTGATCAATTTTAACATCTTCTTTTATGTCTTGATGATTACAGATTTCAATATCTAAGATTATGAAGTCTAGGACAACATTCAACATGTTCAGGAGTTCAGGATTGGATTCATCAGCTGCAAACGATCGCTCGTGTATTGGCGTGGTAATCCTAACGGAAGCGATGGTATGCCTGGATTTAAAGTGCAATTCGATTTGAATTGGTTTGAGAGTGATTGTGTATGTGTTTATGCCATCAACTACGGTTGCACCTAATTGAGGCAACGCCATGATTAACTTCTGTAATATGTTCAACATTTTTGATTTCTCCTTTAGTCGAAATTTAGAAACAAAAAAGTGGCTGCATCTTGTGCACCCACCTAATTGTTGACTCTTATTGAACTCCATAAGTTGGAGTAATCATAATGAATTCTAAAGTCATGCACTACTTGTTCCAGAGCTTCTTCCTCAAGTAGATGCTCCTTCGTATAATGAGTCTTCATAATTGAATTCTCATCCCACGTCTCCAATGGACGCATAAAATAAACGCATTGGTACCGAGAGTACTTTTTTGGTGTTCCGCAAATGGTTACCGGCCCGCCACCTAATGTTAAAACAACATCTGTAACTGAACTTCGACACAGAACAAATTGATTGATATTGGGGTATACATCCAAAAACCTTATCTGATATTGACTTCGATCATTTATCTCACTTAGTTGAGTAAATAAATGATCTCTACAGATAACGTCTTCATGAGATTTAACGGTGCCGAACATAACGATATGGAACAATTCACACATCATCTTAAAGAAATCTTCTTTTTGATAAATATCGATCTGATTGACTATTTGGTAGATGTCACCAGCAATATTTAACTCTTCAATTAGTAGGTTGTCTTCATTCATTGATACCTCGTAAGAGTCTCAAATACAATGTTTATAAAAAAGGTCTCCTAAGTTTCTGAGCTTCATTAATGTTTTATTCAGTACCCGATTTTTGAGCTTTAACTTATAAACGGGGCTCGTAGACACTGAACAATTAAACCTATGATTCAAGAAATATCTAAAATCCATAGGACAGGGTGAAGAGAAATTATAGCTTTGTAATTGATGATCAATAGTCATGAGATTAGGCCCCTTTTTTATTTGTTACATACGCTGGAGCCTGAGAAAACACTCTCATAGCTTCAGGATTTCCTGGTGTTAAAAAACTAAGCCAGTTATCACCAGTATTTTTAAGAATAATTCGGTGAGAACTGCTGTCACATTGTTTTTCATACACCCAACCGTAATAAAACAGCTCGTTTTCGTTATACTCTGGATAGACTTCCCATACATGTCCTACGTTCTCGTACCCTTCTATGAGGGAGTGATAAGAAAATGAACCTAATTGATGTAGCTGCTGAAAAAAATCATTCATAGAAAATATCTCCTTTTTAAGCTCTATATTGTATTGATGGTAAATTCCTTGTACGTAGTTGAAGTGTTTTACTAAGGTTTTCTCTATCAATTCGTTGTTGTCGAGTCTGTTCCTCAACCAACTTTCTACGTTGATTATTTAATTCTTCTCTTTTTTTCGTACCTCTTCTCAGCATTTCAAGGATGTAAAACCTGTTAATCCCTGAAATCTTATCCCGATCACGCTTGTATTGATCTATAGGATGTAACAGTATCTGATCCAGGTCCGCTGATACGGCAACCCAAGGGATCTGAATATCACAGAGTTCAGGATGATAACTGCTATACCAGGTGGTATTATCTGATTCTTTTTTTATTGCAAACATATTCGTTTTGCATCCAAGGTCTCTTAGTCCATGCAACAGAATGACTGAAGCATCACAAAGAAATAGTTCGAAGTCCAAAGGGTTGTTCATCGTTTTTTCCTGCTTTCTAAATTTTTTTATGTATATAAAAAAAGACGCATCAGCTACTTTTCAGTAGCCTAGCGTCTTTTGAGTCCAAATATGGATTGACTTTAATTTGTAAGGAATCTAAAAATCGTGTTAATAGCGAAGTTGAAAGTCGGCAGTAACAGTCATATGTCATACTGTATAATACCACAATCTGACTCACAATCGTGCCTTCTCACACCATAGATGTAAGTACACACGTAATTCTTCCAATCCTTTTGAATGGTCCGCTGCAGGTACATATAAATCTGTCATCATGATCAATTCATGTATACAGCCTGAATGCCTGCTTAAGGAAGAATATTGATAAATTTATTTATACTTCTATTGTAAACGATCAATTTATAATACTCAACTTATACTTCATTTCCCTTCATAGTTAAATGAGTTGTAGATCTAGGTCGGGCTTCTGATGAGAAAGCTCGTATAGTTTCTCAACCATTGGCCATTCTTCTTCAGTAAGAATAATCAGATCATGTTGACTCTCTTCAAAAGCATAAAAATATAAATTGTATTCATTTTCATTCTCCTCGTTAACTTTAACCAGGACTAGATATTTTTTAACTTTCTCTTCAAGAATTTTGACGATTCGATACTCTTCAACTTCTAATGTAATATCGTCCTTTAAAGATAAAATATCATGTTCTTTAAGATCACTAATATCAACCGGCACCAATGGCAAAGTAATTCCATCCATTACTAAGTAGCTATTCACTGTCATAATAGCCGCATCTGGATCTAAGTGTGCAATATCTAATCCCTTTTCTGCAGCTTTGTTAACTGCTTCTTCGTAATTTTCAACAATTTCAATATTTTTCATTAGATATTTCTCCTTTAGTTAAATGCTCTATGTTTAGAAGCCTTCAAGCCTTCTTTATAGAATTTGCTTCTATAATACTCATCTGAGTCGTGCAGTACTACAAATCAACAAGGTCCTCCAACTCCACTACGAAATGCACCTGCTGGGTACTTCCATTCTTGTACATGATCCAACATTACATCTTCAGGATTTATTTCTCCTGTAAGTAGCTGATGGATCGCTTTTTGCTCACTGTGGTCCACACAGCTTTTAGCATTCCCTACAAATTCATCTATAGATTTTTTGTTATCAAGTGTAAAGTTTAGTTCAATTTCTGCTGATCTTATGTTCTCATAATAACTTGGAAGGATTTCTTTTATACCTGCAAAGTGGGATGGAGAACTAAAGATACAACACGCACAGGAAGCCCGACCCCAAACGGATCAAGATGACCCAGATAGTGTTTCCTCATATGAGGAGTATCTTCTCTTCCAGGTACACTAGGTTGAATAGAAATATTCTGGCCATATATTAGTGCCGGTTTATTACCATGAACTATAGGGCTATTAATAGTACAGTCTCGATCTTTCAATACAATTATCTCAGCTTCGACCTTGTATTCCGTTTCATTACAATTATTAATCGTAAACGATAATTGTCCATCTACATTCCTCATAGTAAACACCCCTCTAAATAAGTAATAGAAAAAGCCTGGCTATTGAATGCCAAGCCTTCTTAATTGTTGTAGTAGTTTAAACATCGATTATTCTAAAAGATATAACCCAACTGTCCTTCACTGTTCTCTGTTACCGCGTTACAACACACGCCAGGTAACGAAGAAGCTTTAATAGCTCGCAGTCCTTTAAAGAACATTGCAGCAATATTGTTGGCTATAGATTTAATTACTCTACAGTCCACACTTTGTCCAATCATTTCATATTTACGAGTTTCACTGATGTAATCGGGATACTCGAACCAATCTGGAACAGAGAGTATTTTTCGGATTTCTGCAATCGTCAAAAACCTAAATGACTGTTTATCCTCGGAAACCAAATAAGTACTTGATGCCGACTGTGCTCGATATCTTTTAGGTATACACTGGATCTCAGTCGTTTGAGGATCTACAAAGGTTTTGCTTAGGCTACGATCCTTCCAACTATTATTTTTATCCGCTTTTGCTCTAAAGCTATCCATAAATTTGGCTAGAGGTTTCCAGTGTTGTGGCACGTGCTTACCATCCAAATACTCCTTTAACTTTTTCCTCCGGATGCGCTCTGGCGGTTTGGAGAATGAGAAGTTAGTAAAGTCCTCCTCAGTTCTAACGGCTACTACGTAAGTTCTGCTTCGCCTTGCAATTGAACCAAAATCTATGGCCTCAATATGTGACTCTTTCCAATAAGGAAACTCGCCTGAGAGAAGTTCTTTTAACGTTTGGTATGCTGACGTCTTATAAAAATCATTCACATTCTCAAAGAAGATCGCTCGGCATTTTGTAGCCCGAATTAGTTCTGAGGCTGCTAATGCAAGATTGTTGAAAGTACCCTCTTCGTGGTTTCCTAACGGAGACACTTCATTACATGGCAACGTTACAACAGCCACATCAGCTTCAGCGACAATATTACAATCCAGTAAATCCCCAGAGAATAGAAAAGTTGAGGGAAAGTTATGTCTGTATACCGCTCCACTATCTTCATCAAGTTCAATAGCTCCAACGGAAGAAAAATATCCTGATTCTTGAAAGGCAGAAGTAACAAATCCCGCACCACTACAGATAGTAAAGGTACTGATTCGCTCATCACGTGTTTTAACCAACGATTCTTTCTTGAACAGGGAAAATTCAAGGGGTTTTATAATCACTCTACTTAAGTCATTATCTTTATAAACACACATTTCCACTTTATGATCTACATCAATAATGGATCTATAGCTTTCCTTAGCAGTATCTACAATTGGTCTTTGTGCCCCTTTTGAAGTTCTCTTCGAAGATACGTGGACCACGTGATCATCCTCTGTAACTGGTTGATTCTGTACTATAATCTCATTTGCTTCTTGATCAGTAGAGATATACAGCTTCTGACCAGGCAAAAATCCGGCAGACTCGCACACAAGAGAGTAGATCCAAACTCTTGGTTTAAGTGCTTTCTCTGTTACTTTATAGACCTTTTTCATCACTAAATTCATGTTATAATCCTCCGTTGTTTTATATGGAATAATATCGATGTATCGTTTCGGTTTCTGGAATATAGTAAAGATCCCGTATTAGAGGATCGTCATCATAAGTGACAATAATATCAGCACCAGGCATGCCACTATGTAGTGATTCTAGTAGGACACATAGGTCAATATGATCTTGTTTCTTATAATAGCAACGATATAAATCTTCTCCTTTTTGGACGAATGGCGGATCGACAAATATTGTTGTCTCCGGGTGCCAATAATACTCTTCTATGAGGTTACAGGCATCTTCGTTCAAAACGGTTATTCGATCACTAAGATCATGGATTTCATTTATCCGCTTGATTAGACCCTTGGGATTCCACCTAGATAATAAATCAGATGTTTTCCCATTCTTCCCACCTAGGGGATTGGCTTTATAGATGCCTGAGTATGCAAGTCGGTTCACAATAAGCGTATACCATGCAGCATCTAAAATATTGCAATTAGGATAATCCTGTTTAATAATCTTTTGCGCATGAAAATAGTCTTTCACTGTAGGACTTGAACTAGATTGGAGTCTATATATCAAGTCATATGGAGCATGCTTAATTGTCCAATACAACGCATAGATTCCAAAATCGTAATCATTTAATACCAACTTCTCAAAGACACCTGCTTCTAGCAAAGCTAATTCAGCACTAGCTCCACCTGCATATGCACCAATAAGTTGCTTACGTTGTTCCCTTCTTATCTTGGAATAGATTATTGGTATCATTTTGGATTTACCGCCTGGATACCGAAAGCATGACAATCTTTTCTTGAACTTGATGTCACTACTTACCACAGGTGCTGTATTGGGGAGGTTCGATTTCGTTTCAAGTAATAGCGTAAACTTATGTGCCTTGGATGGGTCAAAATACGTATATGAATCGCAGTCCCCACACCAAAATCCTTGGTTATAACTATCTAGCTCGACTTCTTCTGACGGCCCGGTTAGACCACAATAGCTGCATTCTAGAATCATCCTTATCTGCCCCTAGTAAAAAAATAGAGCTGAACAAATTTGTTCAGCTCTTGTTAAAATGTATTAGGTTGAGTTTTAAACCCATATCTCAGTTAAAACTCCATACTTTTTATGGTCCTCAGTTTAGATAACTGACGATAAACCTCCTGCATACCGTGCCTCTCAAAATACATAATATGAATGCCTCACCACACCATATTTTTCTTGATCCTCGATATAGAATACATAGGATGTATATGCTCTAGCATTCATTGCTGTACCCCAAGTATCACAATTAGAGGATAGTTGGTTACCGTTTATACGATCCTTTGATGATATGAACTCCCCTGCATAACATATTGGAAGAATAATGTCTTTGTGATTATCATAAATCTCGATATCAATCTTACTTCCATCATCATCCCATACGGTTGCCTGAGCCATTTTTGACCTGGAGAATATGAACCATTCAATTGCAGATACATGATCGGCCTCTATATCCACTTGATAATCATATACATCTGTTCGAACTTCAATACTAGTTCTTTTTTCTGCTTCCATATCTGAGCCATATTTTAAAAGACGCAGATAGTCTACATATTTATTTTCAGATGTCGTTTTGATATCCCATGGACACTCGATTTCAATCTCTGAGACAATGTACAGCGTGTTATCCTCATAACCGTAGAATAGAGTACTCTTTGGCTTTAACAGACCGTAGGGTAAGACCTCATCAATTGAAACTCGGTTCAAATGATATTGTTTATTGTTCATATATTTGTTTTCTACTTCCATAGCACTTCTGATATAAAAAATATCTTGATTGGAAATGCACCGCAGTGAAACCGGTGGAATAAATCCAGATCCAGTTATTTCTAACTCTGGCGCATCGATTAGAATCTGAATCGATACTTCCTTCCGATCATAATTATTCATTTCCAACACAGCTTCAAAGTTACTACAGTTCTCAAATCGTGTTCCTTTAAAAAGTGCTTGTATGACAATGTCATCAATCATTTTACGTTTACTTATGAAATTGTTATTGTACAGATACATCCCTAACTCGAAGTTTCTATTTAAATCACTTTCAAATTCATCTGATGCCTCAATTCCATAGTTATATCCGATATGAAACTGATTATAATCATTTAATTGAACATCCAGCTCTTTATCTTGTACATTGATCATTGAAATCACTCCGATTCATTATTTTAGAATACTAACTCAAAGTCCGTCTCAAATAGATTGGAAGAACTTATTTCTTTCTTAATGGCTGCAATCAATTCACTGATTTGGTACTCGTTGTTCGGATTCATGTGTCGGGTTTTCCCGGCAGCTAGATTCTCCTCACTGATGACTTGCAAAGCAATAGTTAGATCTACTTCTGCTTTCCGATTAATCTGTTTATTTGTCTTCTCATGGACACTTACATTCTCAAGCAGATAAGCTCGAAAATATCCATTAGTTTTCAGGAAGCAAAAACCGGCAATGCTCGGTAATTTAAATTGCTCTTCCCACCTTTTTGCATTTACCTTGAGAACAACATAACTTTCTGCAATTGGTTTCTTCATTAGCTTCTCCTTCATGCTCAGAACGCAAAAAAAGCGAAATCCTCTGGAGAGAATTTCGCTTTTCGATATTTATGCGCTAGGCAAGTTTTTAATTTTTGGATAAGAATGTTTAGTACACTTCATACAAAAGGATGGTTAATTGTGAATACAAATAATATATCACCTTTTGTTATAAAAAACGCCATCATATAATCCTATGTACGCGTAACTCATCATTGCTCCATGATTATAGTTCTTTTAATCATGTCCTTTATTCAACCTTCAGACAACATCGTAATAACGTGCATGTCATAAGTGTGAACCAATGAGGAGAGTAATTTAATAACTAGCTTTATTCTATCGTATTCACTGTTTTTATTCAATAAAAAAAGCCGCCTCCTATTGGAGACGGTTTAGCCTAACTATGTGGACGGTTTGTTATATCTATTCAGAAGTCTATCGAGTTCAACCGACTTCTGAATCACAAATTCGTTTTGGAAGTTAAAATTATGTTCTTCAGCTAGCGTTTCTAACTCTTTTCTTACTATTTCAATCTGGTACATATCAACTACATCATTCTGATGATTACTGTTCATATAAATACCGCCTCTCCTGGTATAAGAAAAACGTAGACATAAGTCGTCTACGTTTTTTGGTGATCTTTATTATTCGGTGCCTAAAAGTCTAGAAAACGCCACTGGATAGACTTTTACTTTACATTTATGTTTTAGAGTCAGATAAGATTTGTGATTTGGTAGGGATAACTCATTGAAAAGTGAGCTGAAATAAGATACCACTTCTAGTGCGGCATATTTATTTGTGAGGAGTTTTTGAGGTTCTTTACTGATCAGTTGAGAACAAGCCATTTCCGAAGGTCCTATAGGATCTTCATCTTCTAACATGTCCGGAAATTCGGTACAAACTGGATCAAGGATAGTCTCTCCTTTCCAACGCAGCCCGCACACGACCTGCCCGGTCCAACCAGTAGCCATAAAATCCGTCTTCTCTTCCGTTGTCCATTGAGACATTGTTCTTTCATCCTGTGGTACGCGAGAGCCCTCTACACCTACATCGATATAGATCAGATCTTCTTGAGATAGAAAATATCTATGCATGAGCTGCCGGCTGAAGTTATTATCGACACATCCGATTAAGATAGGGATTTTCAGTTGGCAAAAACCAAAATCAATATACTCATCATTAAATAGATTAGTAAGTATTTGTTCTGAATCGACATAGCTCTGTGTGTAAGAAAACACAGGTACATTGTAATGATTTCCATAACGTCGAGCTAAGACCGTTGCTTTCTTTTGATCAATATCCTTAGGTAGGAACAATTGATTTTTGAGATTGTGTTCTTCAACCGTATCTGGATCTGCAATCATGTAAGATCCTTTAATCCCAAAGATGTTCATCAGCTGTGTAATTTGTTGTATTACCGCTGATCCGTTTGCTCCACATCCTAATTGGACAATCTGAAAATAGGGTTTGAAATCAGAGGAGAATGTAATCATATTTGAGAATCCTCATGTATTACGTCAGATTTAATCACTCTAACTTGAGGGTATGATGAAGCGTTTTGAGGGAAAGGAGAAGAAAATAGTTTAGAAGGATTAACAGATATGAATCTACCATTAACATGTACTCTGCATTGTATCTCTGGGAACAACTCATCCAATTTTCCGATGATTGTATATAAGCATGTACCAATCTCGCTTTCATCGTCCTGTGGAGATGGTTTGGCCGGGAAATTGTGATGTGAGTGTATTTCCATGACTTTGATACTACCATCAGCTATACCACTGTTTTTAATTGGTTGAACGTTCATTTTCGAGGCGTCTTGTGGAGGTATACTTAAAGTATAGTTTCCATCCAACAAAAGAATCTCACCATACACTTCGACTTCCTGTTTAGTAAACTCCTTTGATATGCTTATGAACGCGCTAAGTACCTGGAAAGGTATCAACGGTTTATTAAAGTTAATCCCCTCATAGAGCTGTTTAGCAATAGGTATACGACCTGTCTTTGAACAAGATGTATACACATCTCCATTTCTAATGTGATAAACGTATCCATCCGCTGAAGGGACATACATATTATATTTCGGTTCTAGGTTTGCTTGCTCCAGAGAAGCGTAGATTCCATGTCGGTCCTCTAAGCTCAAGCCTCTCTTGCGCCCGTGAATTTGGGGGACAATGATGTTTGATGTCGGTAACATAGTAAGAGTCACATAATCACTATCACACATTTCTCCGTATTCCTCAGCCAATTTGAGTCTAAGGTCTTCCGTATTTATTGGTCTACGTTCATCCGTATCATTTACGCGAATCCCGGTCTCGATTTCCTCAGTCTCGAAATACTCTGTGATGGGTGTTAGTACCCCATCATACTTAATACAGGTACTCAAGTTGACTTGGAGATCTTCGTATTTCACCGTCACCTTTTTGACGGGTGCGCTGCTTTGAGCAAGTTTATTTTTGCGATTTTTAATGTCATGTTGTTGCTGTACCGCGGGTTTCAATAATTCCTGATCATCAGGAGATAAGAAAGGAAAAATATCCGTTTGTACATTATTATGTGATGATTTATGAGTCATTTGTCGACATCTCCTAGTTGGTTGTTTAGAATTTAGTTAAAAAAGAATCTAATGTAATGTTCTCACTGACAAGCCATTCATCAGGGAATTCAGAAGATTCCATCTTACTGTATAGTTCCCTCAGTTCAGTGATACCTGACAGGTTTCTGGATTCATTATTGTAATAACAATTCGTACTTTGTGATCCGAAGAAAAGGTTATGCATGGTAACGCATTGACCCAGTTTGGTTAATTGCGGCAACTGATTAGAACCCATACAAACTTTTCCGCTGCTTACATTGGCATATGGATATTTAAAAAGTTCTGTCTCGCCGGTTATGTTTTTATCTTGAACGCCAAAGCAGTACATTCCTTGAATCAGACCACTGACTTCAACTTGATAGATAAATAGAAGCCTAGGATGGCCCACTTTTTGTAGTTTATCTTTATAGTAATACATATCCCAAAGTTGTTTTTGGACATCGCACACCACAATATGTGTATTTGTCTTATCGTTTCTTATATATTTAATCCAGCCTTTATTCATGATTGGTGTCTCAATCCGCTCTTTAATAAGCGTGGAGCGCTTTACACCATGAATACTCAATTTTTTAGTGCTGGTTCGATGTCCCACAATGGTTTTTGCATTCAACTCTCGAAGTTCTGCATCGATAATTGATTCAGCAAAATCGTTGAAGGTCATCTCATAGTCCCCTAAAACTGCTCCAAGATCATTTGAGACTTCGACACGACAGATTGGAATAGAAAAATCTCTATGTTGAGACCAGGACACGTTAAATTTACGCACGATTGACGGTCTTCCTTTCCATTAGGGATTTCATTTTAACCACCATTTTAATGATGTGCTCAAGATAAAAACTGAAGTATCCAGCATAGTCTTCAATAGTTAAAATGATCCTATTAAAATCTTGGTTTAGTTTAATTTCCATGTGAGAAGAACTATAGTCACAATGTACAATAGTTAAAAAAGAACCCATATTGGACCCAAAATCGTCTTCCCTCATCAATTCTCGCAATTCTGTTCCACTGAATTGGTATACGATTTCATCTTTATTTTCCTCACTAGTATCGTCCACATTAATACCAATTTCCGAATAAATAAGTCTAATCAATGTGAAAAAAAGACAAGATCCTCCCACACCATAATGATATGAGTTATCTATTATCCATTGGTCTTCTCCAGTTTTAAGTTGATTAAGATCTACACCGTAATCGTAAGCGATCTTAAGCATTCTCAAATTGTCCATTGAAGCTCTGATGTTATCAATGTCGTCATTATAAAATAGAAGCATAAGCATGTTTCACATCCTTTAAATGAAATCGTCCTCGTGACTCAATTGTCTGTTTCTAGGGTATGCGAATGAATGGCAATGCTGCATTATAATGGCGTATTCATAAAATGCGTTATACCAATTGTTTTTGGCATTTTCTTGATAGCCCCAAGATTCAGCAGTTTCATGCGAATCCAAGTAAAAAGCCCTGTCAAAAGCTCGGTTGATGTCGCTCATGTTAAATGAGAAGAAATCGACATGCTTCACATTTCCAGCTCCAGAGAAGTAATAGTCAATGATCCTGTAGACATTCTCTGTTCTAACCATCTTGTCATCCAAACTTTTTTCTGCGAGTCTTTTCTCAAAACGTTCCAAATCGAATGATACATTTGGTCTATCCACTTAGATCATGCCCTCTCATTAGAAAAGTAAAAAAGGTGTCTGCGTTAGTCAGCAGAGACACCTTTTTTTGTTCTTATTTCGTTTGCTTACTGCTTCTAAACGGCAAAATGAGCTGTACATCACCATTTAAGTCTTCCGGTTTAATTAATATAGGGCCTAAATCTCCAGTTAGCACGACCCTAACCATTCTACTTTGATAAGCTTTGAGAGCTTCAATAAAATATTTCGTATTAATTGATACTTCCATCTCCTCACCAATAAATTCGTTGATGAAAATTTCTCCACGGCCTGCAGCTAAAGAGGTATCGTCAGACGTTAATTTAATACTCCCTTCAGGATTAGTTTTCATAATTGTTATTCCACCTTGACTACTATCCCCTTTTAGAATAAATTGCATCTCCAGGGAAGCGAGAAGTTCCGTACGGTGAATTAAGAAACTAGCTTTGAAATCCTCTGTAACGGGTATGATCCTATCAACATTCGGATAGGTCCCCTCGAGTAGTGTCGTGGTATATGTCGTATCACCTGATTGTATGATCAAACGATTATCTACATAATATAAATCCACTTTGTTGCTGTTAATCAGCTTAGAAACTTTGCTTAATGGAACAGCGGATACGACCATGCCATTGCCAAACTCAATAAGCGAATCGGTCTTATAGCAGGCTCTTGCTAAACGATGGCGGTTAGTTGTGGAAAATATGAGTTCACCATCATTTTGCTTGATATGCACTCCTGTAAAAATTGGAGTCGATTCATCAGTACTGGCTGCAAACACGGTTTTATTTAGTATTGCAATAAAATGGGATGATTCAAGCGTCAGTAGTGGTTTCCCTTTTTTTGAAATGAATCTTGGGAATTCAACAGCACTTATGCCCTGCATATCGATCTCCGTTTTTATCTTTGAGTCAATGGATTGCAAGTTGATAAGCCTCTGATCTGTGCTTTCTTCGTTCGGATGATCAGAGACAGTAATACAGACACCTGATCCCATTTTTTTGATAATATCAATAATTAATGGAGGGATCATGACTGATCCAATGTCAAAAACCTCTAACTCCTGGTCTTTAGTTTTGATAATATGCTCCGTTGAGTTAACCGTATTATCCGTGGTTAATATAAGACCTTTTTTTGTGACATGAAACTTGATCATAGTGCAAATCGGGAATTTTGTGGACTTATCTAATGTTTCTTTTACCTTGACCAACCCATCTAACAACAATTTAGTTTTTATTTGAATTTTCATTTATGAACATCCTTTCGAATTATGGCTAACAAAAAAGGCACAAGTTACTGAAAAAAGTAACCGTGCCTTTTTTATTTTGGAATCTCAACTTTAACTTTAAGCAAACGCTGTATGCTCTCAGTTAAGCCGATATGTTTAATAATTTCGTGAATAGTAACACAATACAAATTACTTTGAATGACCAAACCATACTGGGTTGATTGTTTAAATACTAACTTGCCGTATTTATCTGAGATCAATCCTGAAGTGTCTACACCCATAGGGTAGCCATACTTTTTCATACAGACCTGGAACATCAGTTTCATGTCGAATGAATCAAGTTCAAGGTTACGAATGACTGAAGCTTTCCAAAGATTGCTACGTTTTTTTAAACCTTGAAGTACATGTTGCATTAGGATCTTCAATTTGTGACCTTTGCTTGGTTGATGAATGGCCAAGCATAAACGGGCCCATGAAGCATCGCTCATATCCAATCCTACCCTTTTCCAAATGATTACCTCAGTGCTTTGATCGGCTGCAGAACATGCTTTCCTAATCTCATGTTTCACACTGTTCTCAGAAGATACATAGATACATTCCTGTTGCTTATCCTTATTAAATGTGATCTTAAGAGATGGCATTCCAGGTACTACATTAGTCACCGATGTCCAATCAAATTTCTTTCTTTTAAAAAGTATCAACATTACACGCCTCCTTGGATTTTTATGCAATAAAAAAACGCACGACTTCGCGAAAGCGATGTCATGCGTTTTGGATGCAAAAAGTTTAAATTCGTTGTTAGTTTAAGACTGTAACCAGTTAATTGAACAATGGCTTTAAAAAGGAACAATACCTCTGTGTTTCGCCAAGTTCTTATTGTCTTCACTTATTAAAAGTGTTCACAATGTTCTTCTTCATCCTGATAAATGACTTAACTCTTACCAGTCCAATCATGTCGCTGTAATTTTATCATCTCATTTGTTGAGTACATAAACACAGATACATTGAAGAGAGGTGTAGATTTCATAAATTACGTTCATTTTACCTTAAAATCTACAAAAAATAAAGCATTATGATGTTTTAGGTGCTTTTATGATGTAATTTTCGTATAGAATACCAAAAACCAAAAGCGGTAATAGAGCTGATACTCCCAAAATCACATTTGTCTGAAAGAACGACTGATGGATGAAATAAAATACAACACTGAATACAATAGCAACCAACAAATACATAAGATTTAAGCCAATGGGATTTATTTTCCCCTTAAACAATCTATCTCTCATCCACACGATGAGCGATGTACTGACTATGGAAAGCAGAAAAACCGGAATGCTGATTAAGAATATATAGAAAATACCTGTTGTGAATGCATTATCTATCCCACCATCACTTTGTGGTCCTGCAAAAATCAGAATGGTGTACAAGACAGCAGCTGTTAAAGCAGTAATTACATTTGAGAGGATAAAACGTCCTAGATGTTGCAATCTTGGGCTAGTACTGTTCAAAATGAAGCACCTACCTTATATTTTTTCAATTCACTTCATTATATATGATTATTTGGAACCAGTCATACTTTTACTGGAAAAAACCTCTACATTTTGTAGAGGTTTTCTTGAACAAAATATTTTTTAAGTAGCATTGATCAAACGAACCATATTATAAATATATCGATCCCCACCAATAAAGCTGTTGCTCCACGAACCGTTAGTTTGTACACGAATTGCGGATGAACCCGAACCATCAAGAACAATGGTATTAGTAGGATCTAAGCCAATGTGCTCAATAGAGGCTTTTAGGTCATTGATGGTGATAGCGTCTGGTGTTGCAATAAGATATACATCATCGCCTTTCCAAGCGATCGCTGTTCTTGGCAGTGGTACATTGAATTGAGCAACACCCCAGTCAGAAGAAGTAAAACTGTTACCTCCAATAATTGTTTTAACATTGCTATACTTGGCAAACACCTCTGCAGTGTTTGTTGCATACATATATGCTGCTTTTGTGGTACCCCCACTGGTATAGATGACCAACGTCTTGCGTGCAAAGAGTTCAACAGACGATCCGTTTTGCAAATAGTTTTTAGGCAGTGTCCGAGTTTTGACTGGAGAACCATATGTGACAGAGACGTTACCGGAATCAGTAGATGAGTACGCAATAGATCTACCCTGCAGGGGAGGGATATTGTAGTTATCATTCTCTGGGAGGAAGAAACCACCGTTGATACCCATAAAAGAAGTCTGTGACATCGGTTTTAAGATCGTTTCACTTTTGATGTTGGAAAGTTTCGTTTTGATATATTTCATACGTGGACCGTATGGAGAAAAAATCGACAGTGGTGCTCCTTCAACTTGTTTGTATTCATAGTTAGTAGCCATATAATAATTCCCCTATTCAGATTAGATTAGAGAAATGTAATTAAAGAATGGGACTTGTTCTATAGCGTCATTCCTCCGCCTAGATAAGTCTTAATTACCTTCTCATATATAAAGGCAATTTAAAATGTAATTTAACAACCTTTTAGTTAAAATAAAGTTGTCATTTGTATTATGGATGTTAATCTTTCTGTAGATAAAATTAAATTGTTTCTGGGGGATTTATGAGACATCCATACATGGAAAGTTCATTCTATAATAAAGCCAAAAAAATTGAGCGATCATTTAAAAAATCTATTCGTACTGGTCAGCATTCGTTTAAAACGGGTTTGGGCCGGACAATAACTATAATTGGGATAACAACATCCGATATCATATTTCGAGTAGATTCTACTGAGACTATTCACGAAATAAACCGTTTAAAATTCAAACAGGCTTTGGCGTTTGTTCTATTCAATCGCAATGTATCTAGAAAGGATTTAGAGCAGTTTCACAGCTTCAATTCTCATCTAATGGCCATCCTGAATGCAGCACTGAGTAAAAATATGTCCAGAATACTCAGGCTTGCAAATCGAACATTACGGTTAGTTATTAAAGGTGTTAGATATTACTTTTCTGGTATGGAATTTTCAGCGAAAGATCGATTGCTCGTCCAAAGTCAGGGCGGTAAGTTTATTTTAATGAGTAATTATTATCTTCGGGGTCTATCGCGTGATAAGCTCTTAGAAACATTCAGACACTGCAGAGACATTGGATTGCATGTGATTATTGATTCTGGAAGCTTCAGCGTAATGCGGCAAGCAAACAAATCAAATCCGGACAAAAAGATAAATGATATATGTCTCAAGCAATACTGTGAGCTGCTGATCAGCATTAAAGAGTATATAATGGGGTACTTCAATTTAGACGAAGATAGTAATATCGAAAAATCAAAACGTAACCTGAAATACTTAAGTGCGAATGTTGGATTCCCGCCCTATCCTGTATGGCATCAAGGCTTTGGATGGAATGAGTTAGATAACTTAGTCAAGTCCTGCAAGCATCAATTAATCGGAATAGGAGGAACGGTGTTTATGCATTCAACACCAGCCAAGAGAAAGCTGTTTCAAGAGATATTTTCGAAATATGGGGACCAACAAGGATTCCATTGGCTTGGAGGCTCAAGTGTATTGCTAAATGAATTTCCTTTTATTTCTACCGATTCTACTGGATTTAATATAGGCAGGAGATTCCGCCGCCTAGTACCACTCAATTCTCCTCAGATAGCCGCTCCTTCTGAGATGGACTCCATTGATTGCATAAAGTACAATATTCGTCAACTCGTAAAACTTGAGAACAATCATCACGATCATCAATATGAATTGCCCTTATAATTTGTAGGACAAAAAAACTACCGGCACAAACGTAAAATGTACCCAATAAGATAGATATGTTGTTAAGGTCTATTTTATTGGGTATTTGTTTATCATAAAATTAGATGTTGCAGCGGTTATGTTTATTAGAAGAACAAGGAAAATATGAGATTTATGAAAAGTAGGACTAATTATGGAGTTCAATTAATTTGAAAAAGCTACCGCCTGTAAATACAGACAGCAGCTTCCTATTTTATTTCCCTTCGATCGTCACTTTATCATTTTTTGTGTCTGGATCATCCAATTTAAAGCCAACAAACGAGTCATCTACACGAGTAAATAAACTAAAATCCTTGTTATATGCTAAACCTGAATAGGTTGTATTGAAGATTTTTTGACTATTCGACCCTTGTTCAAAGTTCACTAAGTAATCAGTCACTTCAGTGCTTGTCTTTTCTTCTGTTAGTATCTCACCATCTAAATTATATCCCTTCGGATAATAATATTCCATTATACCATTCTCCAGAACAACCTCTATCTCTTGAGTAGATTGTCCTAATTCATCTAAGGTTATATCTAGTATGTATTTACCTGTAGCTTTCGCAGTTGAATTTTCTTTTACATACTTAATTATTTCATCATCAGATAGGTCATCATATTCATCAATTGGAAGACTTTTAAGATTCCAGTAATGGGTTGCATATCCGTTTTCAAAAACATATACGTCCTTAACAGTAGTCTTTCTAGTTGGATATACTTTAGCTTTAAACCAAACAGGATACTTTTCTAAAGCTTCACTTAATGGCATAAAATCTTCGGCTGTATGATTTCGTGGATTATCATATATTGAATCCTCAACCGTTTGCCCAGAATCTTTGTTAGTACCACAAGCCCCTAGAATTAGTACAGTAGTAAGTACCGTCAGCATTGTCAACCATTTCTTCCTTAACACCATTTCTTAGCCCCCATATTAATTTAGGAAATTTTAACCAACTAGTAGTATAGCTGTTTTTACTGAATTCTACAAACAAATTAATAGGGAATAGAGATGATCAGTGCCTTGCTAAATAACGCATAGCCAATCATTACTCGTTTGTACAAGCAAAAGTAGCTAACATTAATGATACCAATTATGGGTAAATATACATTCAAGTGAGATAAGTTATAATCAACCATTTAGGAAAATATTAAGTTGTATAAACGTAAATTAAAAAGGCACCTCAAAGTAAAAATGAGATGCCTTTTTGATTTTGTGTAACAGTACTATAGTTTAGAAAGCAAATGACAAGAATACTACATACTAATAATATCTTACTTGGTTCACATAGCCGATTTAATATTATTACAACTCATTATCACTTAAAAGTCGAAAGTCAATTGGTCTTTAATTACATCCCCCATGGACTTAGACTTAATTCGGATCGGTGTTGTGGAGAGCTTGTAGTTTAGTAAATCGATCTTGGTTATTTTGTCTTCAGGTGCAGGGGTGTAAATCTCCCTCTTCTTCTGTATAACACGCGTAATATCAATTGCTTCAGTGATTACATCTGTTGCATCCAATGGATTAACTATGTCATGTACGCCACATAAACGTTTTGTTTCCTCAGTAAGCACTTTAAACGCCTGTGCTATAGCCTTAGGATACTCCTCTTCAGAAACCAGCTGCAGATTTTCATTCATATCTTTTTCAGCAGCGCTTTTCCATGTTTCAGTGAGCTCCGCTGCTGATAAACTGCTAGCCAAATCTCGAGTCAGTGCTGACTCGTTATCTTTACCAAATTCTGCTTTTTTATCTGATCTCTCAATCCTGCCCTCGACTAAAAGTGCAGAAATTCTCTTTTTCATCAAATGGGCAAACTGCTTCATTTGATGCGTATCTTTGTTGACAAAATAACGCACAGTACATTCTTTTGTCTGCCCTATACGCCACGCTCTTCTACCCGCCTGTCTTACAGCATTGATATCATCATTCAATTGCCAAAAATTCAAATTAGGCCATTCTAGAAGGTCTAACCCGACCTGTACAAGCGAAGCATTCATAATGAGTACTTTAGTTCTCAACCTCTTCTGTTCTTCCAGCCACTCGAACCTCCCCATACTGCTTGTCGTGTTCTTATCTAGGATCACACTCTCAATCCCGGCTTCGGATAGTATTTTCTGAATACGTTCGTTTGTTTTGAATTTATTAGTGAAGTGAGTGTATATGATAGACCCTCGTCCTAATGCTGCTTCCCTACGAACAGTTTCAATCAATTCGCGTTCGGCAGAAGTACGATATTCATCGGGGAAGGTTGGTGGTGATAAATACGCAAGTCGGCCTCCATTGTCATCTAAAAACTCGATACACATTTCTTTTGTTGGCTGAGCGGCATAATTCAACAAGGATGATGCATAGACAGACCATGCTTTACTGCCAAGATCTGATTGTAATTTGGTACAGGTATCAAAGAGTTCCCTTTCAAATGTTCTATAGGCTTGAGCGTGTTCTTCATCCATATCAACAATTACCGGCTCTTCTCGTAAATTTACAAGAGGAAGACCTAAATCAGAAAGTTCGACAAAGACTGCTTTATGCAACAGATGTTTGGCAACTAGCTGTGGAGCAATCCCTGGTTTCTCTTTGATTTGGACATTTTCTGCTCTCCGGTTCGTTGTACGACCGGCATTACCCTCAACATTATTATCCAGATAAGTGACTCTTTCCAGCACTCCATATTTTTGTGCCCACAGCTCTTTTGTTGTTGTATGCTCAAAACCCTCATCTATTAAAGGACCGGGTTCTGATCGCCAGAGTGTGGCTTGGATTGATGATGAAACGCCACTTGTTAATGTTCCTGTTAAAAAAATTGCTTTTTTACAGCTGCGAAGAAGTTTATGAAAAGATAATCCTCGGCCGCTGTTCGATGCTTTCATTTGTTGTATTTCATCAAAGATACCTAATGAAAAGTGTGAACGAAGGTGTTTTTGAAGAATTTCAGCTATCATCCAACGAGATTTAAAACGATCTTCTCCTCTCGATTTAAGAGCTGGTCGTGCCAATGAACAATGTTTCTTCTTTTTGTCCACAGTATCTTTAATTTTGGAGTATTTAAGCTGACATGTGCAGGAGATTTGTCTAATCAGTGGAGTATAACGTCTAACAAAAGATTTTGGTAGTCCGTTTGGTCCGAGGATTCTAAGTTCTCGAGCTTGATCAATGTCATTTATATCGGGGGGATGTTGTGGAGTTTCAACAAGGTCTTTCCATGTGGCAAGGATTCCAGCCTCACCATCTTTTCCTTTAGGAGACTTAATGGGTTGATAACAATCCGGACAGCACCAATATTTTTTTCGATTGCTCCAGATAGCTCCACTAATAAATTTGCTTGCTGTTAATTTCATTCTGTCAGTGGACACCAAAACAAACTCAATCATTCCTTTGGGGACCTTTTTTCCTTTTTTTACATCTCTTACGTAGTTAAGAGCATCCTCTGTAGAATTCAATACTTTAACAATCGTATGTTGAGATCCAAGTACAGTTGGAATTTCTTCTCCTGCCCACTTTGGAATAGTGATCGCCGGAGCAGTGATGAGCACTGACACTCCTTTGGGGCTTCCATTATCTTTTTTCTCTTGGTTCATTGAATATGCAAGAGACAATGCCATTTGTGTTTTACCACAACCCATGTCCGCGGTGAGGAATGCGGAATATCCATTCTTTAGAATATACAACATCGCCATCACTGCTCTAGCCTGTGCTGGTAAGCAAATTCGATTTGTCATACCCAGGTACTTTTTATAGGTTTTGTTGTCGTATAAAGGCTTAAGATACTGATCAATTTTAGAAGATAGAAACTCAGCATTTTCTCTGAGATAATCTTCTGTTGTCATTCCTTCTGTGAATTTTGCTGATTCATCAAGCTTGGTTCTGTCAGAAGAAAATACATTTAACGTTCCATTAATTATGGCTTGATCAACAATAGAAAGCACTTCTTCTTCCTTTAGTGAGGAAAGGTACATGGCAGATATGTTGTCCTCATTTGCCATATCCGTTTTTATTACTTCAATATTATACCATTTATCTTTTGGAAGCAGAGATAGATATAAATTAGCCCATTCTTTTGTTTTTGGTAGATTGTATTTTTTGTGCAATAAATTGTCCAGCTAGTTCTTCAATATTATCTGTTCTTGAGATAATAATTTTATCTGGATGAGAACGTTTATTTGCATCAGCTTCCATACATGCTTCGTTGTAATCTTGTACAAGAGATAAACGCGGCAATAAAAATGTATGGCAGACTTTGTTATGAATTTCTTCATCTCTTCTGTAGGCGCGGTTAGTTTTATATGTTTTCGACTCTCCAGTAAAGTAATTGGTAATAGTGAATTCATTTTTCGAATACATTAGAGCATGGATAGATCTGCATGCGCTTAGAGTACCGGCTATAGATAACCCGAGTACGGTGACCTGATCCTTTGAAAGCATCAGCATTTTCACATAAGCTTCAAGCGTCTTCCCTTCCTCTTCAAATCTGATTATGCGAATATCGGTCGTAGCATATTCTAAAATAGCTATGAACTCTTCAACATTGGGGTAACCTAATGAACCTGTTTTCATTTCGCATAAATCTGAGAGAGAATGTATGCCAATGAGGTAATCTTGAATAATTTCCCAAACTTCATGACTAGCCAGCTCCATGTATTTCTCGATGTTACGGATCATCACTGGAATGTTGTGTCTATACGTATTCTGTGGATTTGTTCTGATAATTTTTTCGATTTGATTCAGTAAATTAGTCATATTTTTTCTCACTTTCTGCTAAGATCATAGTTGTTATTTTAGATCGATGTGACCGTCCGATTTAAATACGCGGATGATAGATTTTCTGGTGAAGTTTTCAATTAACCTACTTTTCCTAGTCTCTGGATCATATTCGACCCTTTTACTTTGATGTGATTCGTCCTTAGCAACTAGAAGATGATCACCCATGTATTCGGGTAAAGCACCAGATTGTATGGCTTGAACTTGATGCGTTATTTTAAGAGGCATAGCGGGGTTTCTGATGTGGTCATTTTGAAACCGAACATCTTCAACCATTGAATATACTTTGTCCATAAAGTGAATTTCACTCTCAGATTGTAGGATGTCATCTACTGTTACTATAGTGCTCGTAAATAGAAGCGTAGGTTTGTTTTGAGGGAGTACTTTATAACAGCGTTGCTCCAGTCTGGAGTCTCTAGAGAAGGTATTGCTGCGGGACCACAGAAAGAAAGATTAATTAAATAATCCTCTAATTTTTCATTAGTGTTTCTGGATTTTTTTCGATATCCATAGACAATGACTTGTTTATACGTATCATAATTATCATCAGTAAAACGATACACCTTAACCTCTTCAAGACGACTAGAGATCAATTTAGCAAGATCCTTTAATGTGTATTGTGGAACATTAAGTATTACTAATGCTGAATCAGATAAGTAGCTATTGGGTTGAGTAAGGTTTCTAAAAAACTGGACCTCTGCTCTTTCAGATCTGATCTGCATAAAAGGTGGGTTTAAATATAGTAGACTAAAGGAATCATGACTCATTCGAGTATCTTCATACCCACATGCAAGCACATGGTCCACATGGTTTTTTGCTTCAGCAGCTCTAGACTTCTCTAATTCAATTCCATAGGTGGAAATTTTGTCTGAATCAACAAAGTGGTTTTTCATTTGATTGATTGCAGTGCCTGTACCGGCACATGGATCTAGAATGGAGATATTTCCATGAGTTTGAGTTGTTATCCTTTTCAGGATAAGTTCCATTTCAGATACGGGTGTAGGATAAAATCCTCCCTTAGCTTCACTTTCTAATCGAGCCATATTGTATTGTTCCTCCTAAAATAAAAAGAGTCCACTTGTAGTGAACTCTCTTAAAGTATTTATTATGTTTGTGAGACTCACTTCTTTGTTATTTATCAACGTAAATCTAGATTCACCTCCGCTATAGAGTAAACGAATGTTTTACTTTTTAATTGGAACCAACAGAATTTGTCCTGGTTGAATATTAGACTGGATATTGTTTGTTGATTGGATCAGATCTACTGCTTTTCGTGGGTCCCCATTGTAGTATTTCTTACTAATGTTGAATAAAGTGTCTCCACTTTCAACGATGTAAGTTATGTACTCGGTTGATTGATAATCCATGGTTTGATTAAACAGTGCTGCACTGCCGAAAATGGTAATACAGACAAAAGTGAATGATGTGATTAAGCGACTAGATCTTCGTGCTTTACGACTAAAGATTTTGATTACTAGTTCTAGTGTTTCAATCAATTTAATCATTGTAATCGCAACATATTTTAGGGTTTTCTTTTTCATCGGTATTCCTCCTTAAAATAGAAAAAAGCAGGGCCCTGGGGACTCTGCTTTTTTTGTGGATATATAAAAAAAGAGAAGTATCTCCTTTTAGGATTGATACTTCTCTTGGATATTCAAATATGAATTTTCAGCTTTAATGTAACGGTTGATACTTTAAGAGATAGACCCTAAGAAAATCAAAAAGGTAAAACACTCTTTTTGAAGCGTCTTGTGTCAGTAATCCCTAATAAGCGTTTGCTCTCAAAATTTGAGTAAGTAGAGTACGCTCTCTCAATATAGATTTATACCTTATTATGATGAAATAGGTATATCCATGTTGTTACGATAGTTAGTTATCATCATATTAAAATGTCCATAACATACGTAAGAAGGTATATTGAGAATAAAAAGTAAATCTATGCGATTATTCTATCATCAATTATACATACTTCTCAAGATTTAAGTTAAAAATTAAAGATAGAAATTGTCATAGTATGTTTTCACCTTAATTATATATATTTCTTTATTATTTAGTTTTCTCTTGTGTTAACTTGTTTTAGAGGAAAAATTTCTCTTTTACCATCTAGCTTCATAGGTTATTAAGGCCACACGTACCAGAGTGAACCGCCACACGTAACCTTGTAATCGGCCACAACTTACATACTGTGAATAGACACACCAACAAGAGTCAAAAGCCACAGGATGCAGAATAAGCAGCCACAAGAAACGGAGTCGGACAGTGATCATTTCTTTGATTCCTGTGGATATCTTCAATAATACTCTGGTTCATGTGGCTTTTAAAGACCTAATTCATTCATTTACTCTGTTTGGTGTGGCCTTTCTTGTAATAGTAGATATCCATGAGACAATTTACTCTGCTATGTGTGGCCTTTGTGACGTGCTATACATTAGAAGCCACATATAGCAGAGTATTTGGTAGGGGTTATAAACAACTACAACCCAAATTTGTCTGTTTGGTGTGGCCTTTCGTCATACAGTCTGGTCCATGTGGCCGATTATTCAAGTTAAATACTCAATTTTTACTAATTACCGTATCTTATTCTGCTTTGTGTGGCCTTCTCCATATAAATCTCTTAAGGAAGAAAGGAGTTTACTCTGCTATGTGTGGCCGATCTAAATTGTGTATAGTAAATCCGCATTATATCGTCAGGTTCATGTGGCCGAAGCCTTATCTCAGCAAAATGGGGTTGATTCACCTTAATTACTCAATAATATACATATAAAATGGATAACGTACCAATTTTAATCATCTGCTAATTGTTCAAAATCAGGCAATAAGCAAGTTTCTTCCTGTCTAAGCTGCTTTTAATCGGCCACACAAAACGGAGTAGATAGATTATGATTAATCCGATATAGTAAATGGACAAGGGTTACAGGAGGGGTTAGTGTGTTACCAGCTGACAATCATGAACAGATAGAATTTTCATTTGAGCCTGATCCAATCTCAGATCATTTTATTGTTACAGAAAGTAACGTATTGATAGAGGCCAAAACTAACCTAACACTTCATGAGGAACGTCTAATATATATCCTAGCTTCCCGCATACATCCGGAAGACACTCAATTTAAAACACATTTTTTTAAAGTCAGCGATATTGCAGAGCGATTAGATATTAAAGACAAAAATTTCTATAAAAGAGTAAGAGATCTTATACGACAATTACAAGATAAGAAAGTGGTTATCGAAGAGAAAGCAACTCGATCAGTCCTTGAGGCACACTGGCTTGCATCGGCTCGGTACTTTCAAGGCAAAGGTTTAATTGAGTTAGAATTTGCAGAACAGTTAAAGCCATACTTGCTACAATTAAAGGCTAACTTTACTCATTTCAAACTATGGAATATCCTTTACCTGAGAAGCAGCCACTCCCTCAAGCTATACAAATTGCTCAAACAATACCTACCACTAGGAAAAAGAAAGTTTAATAGCATCCAGGAATTCAAGGATTTTATGGAAGTTGAAGAAGGTCAATATGACCGCTATAGTCATCTTAAGAACAGAGTCATCCTCACTGCTCAAAAAGAATTGGCTAACAAGACGGACATCAGATTTGAACTTGAGGAGAAGAAGGTTGGGACTCGGGTTGTAAGTATTACCTTCCACATCTTCAAAAATCATAAAATGACGGAACGTGAAGTATTAAACGATGGTGATTCTGTTATTCTTACTGAGCCAATCATGGATCTCTTAGCTCGCTTTGAGGTTAAAAAGAAAACTGCTCTTGAACTAGTCAGTCAATATGGCGAAGAGCACGTGCGGGAGAACATCAAGTATGTATACGAGAAGAAACAAAATCAAGAAGTAAGTAGTATTGCTGGTTATATCGTTAAAGCGATTGAAGGTAACTATGCAGACTCCAAACAACAATACAGTAATGAAGAAGAAGAAAATCCTAAAGTATCTACAACGCACTTGAATAATAGAATTTCGAAGCTGGTATTTTATGCGGAACAGGTAATTAAAGAGAGAGTTCAAAGTGAGAAAGTTGCTTTGGAGGAACTTTATCGAGATATCTGGAACGCGATCGATCAGAATATGTCAAACCGTGAAGAAATGAGATGTAGACCTCTCGTGCTAGAAGATCTGTATCATCACCATGGAAAGACGGTATTCCTTCAGATTGAAAATCAACAATTAAAACGACTTGCTCAACAGTCTCAGTAAGATAAAAGAAGCCATCCAAGGTTGCATTAACTACTTGGATGGCTTTTCTATATTAATTTATAACAAATGCAATCTGGCCATCCGCGTTAACTTCGTAAACCGATGATTCTTTAACTATGACACTTGACTTCAATTGATGACGAATGTCGATTTCCATTAATGCGGTAACTACTCGTGAAGCAATGGCTTCAATGGGTCTAACATTCACTGAGTTGCCAAGCAATTCATATTGCCGTGTGTTAGAGCAACCATCAACAAATTTAAACCAACCAGGGTACCCTAATATGTTCAGGATTTCTTGTGGTGTGAACTTTGAAAATCTCTTTTGGTCCTTGTCTAATAAATAGGATTGATTACTCTGTATCTTTCCATACCCTTTCGTGATGCACGCGATTTCAACTGCATTCTCGGTAACAAGCAGTTTTTTATTTTTAGCTGCAGTAAAACCAGTCTCGCTGTACTGTTTATGATGTTGATTATAGAAGTATCCCATTGTAGAGTCCTCAATATCACTCCACGTACGATCTGTCGTGCTACTTAGGTAATCTTTCAAACGTTTCCTTCTAGATGTTGGAGTCTTAATCGGCTCCGGAAACGAAAACTCACTTTTGTCTGCTAATAAGACAGAATATCCTCTTATTCGATGATCTATACTTCCATAATCATAAGAATCGATCTTCTGATGATACACGTATGGAAAGTCCATCTTTAGCAAGGACACAAAGCTATGATACGTATCAGAATTAAAATATTGTGGTACGTTTTCAATGAAAATTGCTCTAACCTCAGCTTGACGAAGTATCCGTACCATGTGGGGAACAAAATGCTCTAAGAGGCCCTCCATTCGCCCGCCTAACAAGCTATATTCAACACAAGGGGCTGATATCAGGGCAATATCACATTTTGGCACATAGAGGTTATTTACAGATTTTAAATCACCCCAGTAGACTAAGCTATCCGGATAGTTCAATTGAAAAGTTTCTATTGAATATGCTCGATATGATGGATCTTTAACTTTTCTTTCCCAATCAAAGGGATTGTTAGTTACTTCATCGATATCCACGCCGAGTGCAGATTCGCAGGCGCCGGTATTGACGAAGGCCGTTGCTAATCCACCAATACCACAGAAAAGCGAGAGCAATCTATATTTTTTTAGAGAGTGACTACAGAATTCCGGTTTCTGACCGGTAAAATTCATTTCGAATGTCATCTCCCGATATACGTAGAGTTCGCCTGGTTTGACAACGATATCAATTTTAACACCAATACCTAATACTTTATCTATGTCCGTATTTGCTAAGTCTAAAATAGGCTCACCTTTTTTATGATGCACAATGTGACTTGCTACTTCGATTTTCAAGGCAGCTCTTATATGCACATGGTCAGCAAAAGTTTGAACAATAATTCCTGCTCCAGCAACGAACCTACCCGCACGTAAAACGGGCTTTTCTAGCCACAGTCGTGTAATCGCACCATGCTTTCTTGGTTTTGAGCTTGTACGATAATTCCGTATCATAGTTGCTCCATCTAATATATGTGATAAATTCATTTATCGTTCCTCCTGAATATAGATCAGCTAATAAAAAAGGTAGAAATCAATTGATTTCTACCTTTTGGTGTTATTTAAATATGTGTACTGAAAGCTTTTAGTAAATTATCATCGGGAAATCCAGTTATCTGTGTTTCACCCTCTACAGATATGAATATTTCAACATCTCTGGTTTGGAAGTCGGTATGGTTATACCGGTCACTAAGGAAATGAATCGTTTGATTATCACTGCCATGCAAGCCAATGAGGGATGAAGCTTTTTCATCGTAACGGCCATCAATTAATACATCAATGAGTTCTAAAATTTGAGGCCCATAATTCAGTTTCTCGATCTCCTGAAGATAAAAACCGGTAAATACAACGATTGAATATCCGAAGTGTTTTAAAGCATGGGCGAGCGTTACTAACGCTAAAGGTTGTAAAAATGGTTCCCCACCACTTATTGTTATATCCTTTATCGTTGTGGGAATAGAAGAAATAATCTCATTAATTGAAATATTTCTCCCCCCTGCCAGAGAATGAGTGCTTGGATTAAAGCAGCCGGGACATTGAAATTTACAGCCTTGAAAGTGTATAACTGATCTCTGCCCTGGTCCATTAACTGTTGAGTGATGAGTGATTTCATGTATTTTAACGTCCATTAGTCCACTTCCTTACTTGTTTTTGATCATTGCTTGATTTCTAGTGTTTTTTCCATGATATTCTTTTTTATAGGATCGTTCTTCAACATGACCGAGACCTTTTTCATAGGGTTCTGTTGCAGCTTCACAACCATCCCCGTTATAGCCGACGGCTTCTACTATGACGGTACCGTCAGCTTTAAATAACATTATGACCTCTTTCAAATAGATCAACTCCCAATAATATTTCGATAATTATCGCTTAAACTTATTTCTGAGATATTCTTAATTTAATTGTCCCATCTGGTAACGTTTGTCTGATAATATTATCCCCTTTTGACTGAGCGACCATCACCGTTACTGCAATTTGATATTCCTGCAGCAGACGACCACCATTCTCACCAATTTCTTTTTCAACATGACCACCCCACCAATCTGTACGGAGCTCATAGATCTTATCGACCTTAACAAGACCTACATCATAAGGGCCTCTACATTGAATGACGTAATCGGCTTTAAAGTGCTGTGACTCACTGAAGGCACGCACCATCCCATTCTTAATGAGATGCAATTTTAATGCTTTCACTGCACGTTCGAGTGCTTTTATATTGGTAATTTGAGTTTGAATACGAGATGTATGAGACATAGTAGTCCCTCCTAAGTGATTTATGATAATCTTCTGGTGCTTGTAGTAGTTGATTTATTTGTTCGTTTTACAGACTTTTTTACGGGAGTTGAGGCACTACGAGCGTTATTATTGGCCCAGGTTCTCATAGTATCAATTTCTTCTTTGCGCTGACTCGACAACGGTATCGTTTGTTCAGCTGCAGCGATCAGATGAGTCGTACTCAGATCTTTACGGTCAGCAAAAGCTAGACTAATACCATCAATAATGACCTGTTCTAATTCAGCACCTACAAATCCTTCCGTAGCTTCAGACACGTGTGAAAGGTCAAAATTTTCTGGGTTTCGACCACGTTTCTTAATATGGATAGATAGAATTTCAATTCGTTCTGAATTTTCAGGAAGGCCGAACCAAAATATCTCATCGAATCTACCCTTCCTCATTAACTCCGGAGGCAATTCATTAATATTATTGCCAGTGGCTAGCACGAAGACATCTTTTTCTTTTTCTTGCATCCAAGTTAACAACTCCCCGAATACACGAGATGTTACCCCATTACCAGAAGAATCACTTCCTAAACCTGCAAGTGCCTTCTCGATCTCATCGATCCAGAGGATACATGGGCTCATTGATTCTGAAGTGCGTAAGGCTGTTTGCATGTTAGCTTCTGACTCGCCTACATATGAACCAAATACCTTACCGATATTGAATCTCAAAATGGGAAGTTGCCAAAGATTACCTAGCGCTCGAGCTGATGCAGATTTACCTCCACCAGAGACACCACACAGCAACACTCCTTTAGGAGATTGGACACCAAAGGCTTTTGCTTCCTCAGAAAATGATTCTTTACGTACTTTTGCCCAAGTTTTGAATTCACTGGCTCCTCCTATGTCGGATATATTGTTACTTGGAGGAATGAATTCTAAAATACCTGTTTTTTTTATGATGTTTGCTTTCTCTTCCTGAATGGTTTTAACTGCATTTGCTCCATATTCGCGATGGATTGTATATGCGAGTGAGTACACATTTTCGGCTTCTTGTTCTGTTAAACCAAGTGAGTTTTTTAAAATTAGGGTTCGATACTCAGGATCAATAACGATATCCTTAGGTTTCGTAAGACGATCCAACACTTCGCCCATCTTTTCAATATCAAGTGGAGTAAACGTGGTTACAGCAATATCTTTTTCTACCTCAATAGGTATTACTGTTTTGGGGGATACGAAGATGATGTAGTTTGTGGGGTTAATACAACTGAGAATTGTATCCTTAAGTTTCTGTAGAATATAAGGGTTATCCATGTAATGGTGAAAGTTTTTGAGCACAAAGATTGTATTACTGTGATTTTCATTATCATCTGTGATATATTCCAATGCATCTTGGGCTGTTGTCATTCCTGTACCGGAATCATCCATTGAATTTGTATAATCAAGATAACCTTCGGTACAAGACCATACCTTCATTTCTAGCGTGCATTCATGTGCAATATTCTGTAAAGCATTAATACATCGATTCTCCTCGAACGTATTAATCCAGATTGCTGGATAACATGCATTGATGTAATTTTCAATCGTTTGTTTAGTCATATTTTTAATTTCTCCTTTAATTAAAGAATAAAAACGGAACCTTATCCTTGGATAAGTCCCGAATTAACATAACTTTTAAGTTCTAATCGAATAGAGATAACTGACGAACATTCTCATTTTTAGCTCTTCTATCTTTTTTTAATGCCGCTACATCCTTTAGCATCCTTTGCATATCCCGTAACGATGAAGTGATGTCTTTTAGATCTGAATTTAACAGATCTTGATAATCATCAATAATGCCAAAAGACAGTTGAGTTTCGTTAACGACTGATGTTATATCAGCTGGAGTAAGATTTTCACGATTATCATAGGCAGTTTTTAAATTTTCCATTGCAGTGTTTAATTGACTAACCGTTGCTTTACGAACGAGATCCATCGTATCGCCTGTTTTGATTAAAGGAATCATGTAGGCAGAGCTAAGTTCCAGTAGATTTACAAATGTCGTGAATGAACGCAGCTGGTCTTCGAACTTCACGGGTACAAAATAGACTCCACCAGAAGTCTTTACCATGACAGGAGACATCCTCTTAATTGTCTCAATACACATATGACGCACTGCTTTATCATCATGAGTTGTTTGAAATGTAACGAAGAGCTCCTTGATCCTCTCTACTAAAGGTTCAACCTCCGGATTAATAATCTGTGTATCCAGGAAGTAAAAGTCTTCTCTTTCAAGCGTTACAATTGCTTCTTGAGTTTTGTATAGAAGCTTTTCTTCTTCTTTAGGGTCAATCACTTCTCGTACAATGTTACGTACTACTCGCTCAGCAGTTGTAACAGTTTCTCGAACGAGAATCCTTTCTGATCCCTTCCCGTCTATGGGTGGCTGTTTACATTCAATTGCTTTGGTAGACCGGCGAAACGCATCAATTACACGAATCTCATTAGGCATAAGTGATGGGTCTATTTCAGAAGCAGCAACATGTTCTGCCAAAAGTCTTCGTTCAATTTGTTTCATGCCGATAGAGTACCAAATCAAATAACCGATAACTTCAACGGATTGTTTGTCTTCCATGCCGACTGCGGTGATTTCTTTAGCCATTTCACGTGTTAGTTTTCTCATTTTTAATTATCCTCTCGCCTGAGTATTGGAGTTTAAAATAGATCCAATTTTAATTGTTCATATTCTATAGCGCACTTGATGGCGTTCGTTTTAATGGGTTTCATTAATTGTGTTAATTTTAGAAAGTCCGTTCTGTTGTTTTTATATTCTTGGGATTGTCGGTATTCATTGAAGAATATGAGTGGAATTGACTTAATTAGCTCTGTTGATCCCTCAATATCTATTTGAAGATAACGAACGGTACCGGTCCGCAGACTAGCTATCCACTCGATCCCGCACATTGGACAGTACCAGGTACGTCCACCCATTAGAAAACAATTCCCCCGAACAATGTGTTGCTCATCATTAGGACAACACCGGACAGAAACTACTCTTGGTTGATGTAAGGCTAAGTCTAATGTCATACTGCCTTGGTAGTTGCCTTTGACTTCAGAAGATATTTTCATCTTTTTCGGCATATAGGCATCTCCTTTAATAAAAAAAAGGAAAACCCCAGTTCTGAGATTTTCCTTTTTGTAGTATTTGTATGTTCTCCTTTTCCTGGATAACGGCCTCTCTATCTAACTAGAATGGCAGATCATCATCAGATATATCAATTGGTTTCCCGCTATCTGAGAAAGGATCTTGGTTATTTGAGTTGCGATTAGAATTTGAGTTTGATTTATTATTATCTTTGTTTTGAGACTCAAGGAAGCGAACGTTATCTGCGATGACCTCTGTAACATAAACTCGTTTACCCTCGTTATTTTCGTAATTTCTCACTTGGATGCGTCCTTCAACAGCGACGAGCCTACCTTTACGACAGTAATTAGCTACAGTCTCAGCGAGTTGTCTCCAAGTTACGACTGGTATGAAATCTGCTTCCTTTTCTCCCCCTTGGCTTGTAAACGGTCTGTCCACTGCCAATGTAAATTGCGTAACGGCTACTCCAGCCGGCGTATATCTCAACTCCGGATCTCTTGTGAGTCTGCCTATGAGAATGACACGGTTCAGCATAAAAAAACCTCCATATTATTTAATATTTTCAATAGTTTTTAGATATGAGTCCTGGAGAGAATCAACCCATTTATGGACTCCAATTGCCCATGTACGAGGTTGATTACCACACCCGTAAGCTTCAAACACTTCAGGGAGTAAGTCATAGTCTATATCTTTGGACATTTGGTTAATATCATCCAAAGCTTGCTGGTATTGATTAATCTGAATACTGTAGATTAGATGAGCAAGAGCCTCACGCTTTTTGCAATCAATAAATCGTGTCCATTCAGCCCAGATCCACTCATTAAGACTCTTACGATAGGTATAATCTCCATATCTCAGCCTTGGGGTTCTAGAATCACGAAAACCGATAAGACCAAGCTGAGAAGTATTTAATCTCTCGGCTGGGTGTTTCTTCGCTTGTTTCTTTTGGTGCAACTTTTCATCAAGTCCAGATTTTTCTCGAAGGTTTTTTAAAACTTCCTCACGACTTTTTTGCTCAACGTGTTGGATGAAGTCAATGACACCTCCATTAATTCCACATGTAAAGCATCTAAAAACCCCTCTGGATCGATTTAAAGTAAGCTTGTACTTCCCTTTAGATAAGGTATTTTCGCACCAAGGACAAACAAATTCTGTTTGTTCTTTTCTCAATGTGTTTGATCTTACAGTGATTCCCGCCGAAACTGCATAATCTACAATATCAGGCAAGTAACTGGATATCGTGCTCATTATTATCAACTCCATAGGTTTTAGGCATAGGGATCTGAATCCATTCCTTTTTCATTACTACTTTCTTGTTTAGGTATACGACCCTAGCGTCTTGTAATTCTGAATGTTGTTTAAAAACAGATCTGAAAATATCCAAAACAACATCGGAATGCCAACATGCTCTTTTAAGTTGAATTGCAGGACATTCGTGCGCAATTACAATTTGACCTTTAATATAAGTAGCTGCCACGAGGTAAATACCTTCACCATTTGAAGCAGAAAGTGAGACAAAAATCGTCCTTTGTTCCCCTTCCTGAGTGAAGACTGCTTTAACATGCTTGTGATTAATCATGATTGCTAACCTCCTCAAATTATTATTTATATAATAAAAAAAAGCTTACGATCCTAATGATAGGATGTAAGCTTTTAAGAGATATTCATTCAAGAATAGTATATGTAATTGTTAACGTTCAAAATCTAAGTGAAATTTTAAGCAGTAGGTTAAATGTAGATAATGTACACGACAAAAAAACGTCTTCATTACCTAAGATTCCTAAACACCTTAATTGCCCTTCCATGTCGATGACTGAATTCGCAATTATACCAATATTTCCTGATATACAAGTATATCCATCCATCTTTTCATTCATCTGTTATCATCGTTGAACGTTCATAACATAAATGAAAAAAATACTGATATCTAACGGTTTAACTATGACACTATTATACGTTTTATGGTCAAGGATATCAAGTAATTAGTGGTATTTTTGGCTTACTCCAACCTCTAGTTAAGTTCATAATATTAGCGGGAGTACATGTTGTTTGACTAGGGGAATAAAGGTAAGTAAGAAGTCCGTCCGGACCTCTTACTTATCTCTACTGATGTTATGACGAAGGTTGAAGAATACCAAGTAACCTGTTTATGTTCTCATCTACCGGAGGTTGGACAGGCTCTTGTACAATTTTAGGTGGCTTTCTAAAAGGTGGAATGAACTCTGGTATGAATTCGTGATTTTCAACATAAGAGAAGCTTTCAGATAGGTCTTCCTTAAGCAGGTTATGATCGGTAGTAATCCTAAAGAGATGTGTTTGATCTTTAATATCCAAGAACTTCTTCGCATCGTCCCAATCACTGACTACAATCAGTGTTTTCATTTCATCTTCCATAAAACGAATGTGGTTATAGACTTTGTCACGCTGCACTTTCTCTCTTAAAGTTGCTACTTGAAATTGCATTCCCTTTACTGTGAACCTAGCATCAAAGGGGGATTTGGTCTCTTCAACTTTCGTTTCAGGATCGATCTCATGAAACCGGGAGTAAAATTGAGATACAAGCAATTTTTGAAGTAACTCGATCGTTAATGCTTTTTGGAATTTATCCAATCCATAGATTTTCCTCGCTGGATTCGATAAGCTGTAGACAGGCATAAACTTGTTGTTTTCCCTACCTGTCAGTGTGTGCTCAACCAGATAACCTTTATCTAACAAGAAGGAAACATTCTTTTTACCTCTACGAATGTTCCCAGGGTTAAGAATTTTGGCCAGTTGTACTTTTGATGCAAAATATAGAAACCCCAGATTTTCTAAGACTTTACGTTGTGCGGTATTCAAAGTTGATATTTTCAGTTTGATCGTATCAGATGGCTGGCGTCCCCACTTAATGATATATTTATTTTCCATGTGAAAAGGGGATAAATCAAAGACCATGAGCATAAACCTCCTATTTATTATTATAAGTATGGCAAAACAAAAGCCTCTTAATTAGAGGCTTTTGCAAGTATCAAGTGAAGTGTTAGTATTAAACTTTGCTTTTGATTATTCCCGACATTTCATTTTTTTCTACATCGATTTTTGCAACTCTCACACGGACAATATCCCCTTTTTTCACTTTGCCAATACCTGGTTTAGGTTGACGACACAAGATATCTACACCCTCAGCAAGATTTACGAACACACCATATTCAACAACCCCAGAGACTTTACCTTTATAAGTGTTTCCGGTTTGAAATCTCGTCGTACACTCAGGCCAAGGGTTCTTGAAGAGTTGTTTACCGCTGACCTTTAAAAGTTTTTCTTCTTTGTTGAAATCAATCACCTTAACTCGGATGGTATCACCAGGTTTATATCGATCATGCATATCGTCGATCCACTCGTAGGAGACCTCATCTGCTCTGAGATCTACATTAATTGCTCCAATATCAAGACGCAGTGATCGATTGTTCACTCGTACGATCTTTGCATCCACGATTAGGTTTGTCCGCAACCGATCCCATGTTAAACCTTGAAGATGTTCGATAGCTTGCTTGCTTGACGCTACAAAAATTTCAGAATCACGATCCAAACCAGTTACTTTATAGTAGATGTTATTACCAATTGCATCAGTCAATTGTGTACGTTGATCGAAATCAGTCTCCTCAATCGGGATGATCCCTTTGATATGACCCACGAACACAATCACGCAGACTTTACCGCCATGTGTCTCAATAGTACTAATTTCGGACTGCATGATGGAACGGTTTTGTCGCGCTTGATACACCTTTTCCCAAGCTTCCTGTTCAACTTGGTCATGTATCTGCTGCTCACTCTCAGGGACAATTTTCAACAATACATCATTTTCAAGAATATTACTCATTATAGTTCCTCCTCGTATTTGGTATTACTCCTGAAACTTCCAAAAGCTACTCGTTTCAGCATTACTGTTTTCTTTAACTGTATCTTTAACAGAAGTAGGTAGATTGCTATCTGGAGTCGCTATAGGACTCTTAGAATGCTCAGCTGTTTGCGGACCTTTTCTGTTTTCCTCCAACTTCACCGGTGCTGACCCATTTCTACTAGATCGTACCGGAGGTGGTTCAGGCAGGGGAGCATTGTAAGCAGGCAGTTCACTTTCCAAAAAGGGAATTCTCTCTTTTTTCGTTGGTTCTGATTTCGGAGTCTCTACTGTTTGTTGGGTATTTTCAGCATTCTCCTTCTCAAAATCAATGATAGTAAACATGGGTTGTTCCACTTCTGCCCACTCATTATCGTCTTCTTCTTTCATATCAAAGGGGCTAATCTCTTCGGCTTCCTCAATGGATACAGGAACGGATTGCGTAGGGAGCGATTGGGTACCTCCTCTACTCACAAGGTTTTTCAAATCCACCTTTTTAGTTAGTAATTTGGTCTTCAGTTCAGATAGCTTTTCCTTTATATCGTTCCAACTTATCTCGGCCTTGTCTAATTTCACATTCAAATCAAAATTGAAATCTTCCCAAGAGTACGTTCGATTTATAGGCGGCTTCAAACTCTTGACTGCTTTCACATAGATATATGAAAGGAAGAACATGCCAACTAAGCAAATTAAGCTAAATATGGATGGTAAAATGGATGTAGAACCCGGTGAAATCCTGTCAATTAAACGAGTAACTATACTGCCGAGCATCCAATCAAAAGCAAAGATACACCCGTATAAAGATAGATAGCTTATTTTGTTCGTGTTACGAAAGAAAATGATATGCCCAGTTAGTCCTAATAACCAAAACAATAAAGGCATACCGAATCCTAAGCGGTACAAACTCATAAACAATGCCATCAGTCCTATGAGGGAGATGAAAAAAACGGTAGGTATGTACAGCTTAATTACAATAGGAAGATATTTCGCGATGGCTTTCACGACATTACCCTCCTTGTACTTGGTCAGGCAAGAAATTGACGATCAATTCTTTGCCTTCAGTTTCTGCAAGGTGAATGAGTGGAATAAAGTAATTTGATGCATTCAGAATTTCTTGAATTAGCAGTCTGCTTAACATATCTTGTCCATTCGTCGAAAGATTGTTAATTTGCTTAGCGAGTTCTTCACTATCAACAAATGAGACCACTTTCTGCAGAGAAACATTTGGATCTAAGCCCGTCTGACTCAAGTCTGTTCCTCCTTTCTAAAAGAAAATAAAAAATAGCGTGCATGAAGACAAATGGATAGTTGTCTTCAGCACGCCGTTTCTACGGTAGTGTAAGTGTTATTCGAATGTATTCAATTTAACTAATAATAGTATATCATGATTTACATTAACAACGCAATATTAGATTTTGTAGTTATGAGACTTAACCCATAAGTTTGCCATTTGACAAGCTTATGCTTCCAAAAACTCATGGCAAACTTATGCTTCCAATTCAAGCAGCTAGAAACACACATTCCTATTTCGCTTTGAAAATGTGCACAAAGTACCCGTTTTAGGACCTTTATGAATGAAAAAACACTAAAATATCGGTTGCGGGAAGTAACACCTCCAAAATGTACAATTTGAATTAAAAGGAAGTTTAAATTATGGTTTAAATGAAAAATTTAAAGTCAAAGAAGCCAACCACTATTACGATTGACTTCACTTGAATTTATTGAGCTATCGTTTCCCGTTAGTTTAATAACTTAGGGTGTTTTATTTTTTTTCTACATTCATGACGACAAATCCTAAATCGTAATTGTGGCGGAAAGTTATTTGATACTTTTCTACTTTCTTGTCTACCTCATTGTTAATAACCTTGTGAACACTTGCTATTACATCCAATACATAAAAATCACCATCTACCGTTTTCATATTCGCTATTTGAAACGGGTCAAAGCTATAAACATTATCTTTCCCTGTCTTTAAGTATTGTTTTTCTTGGAGCGAAAATAGTATCTTCCTTTGCAATTCAGTCGTTAACATACGCTCCAATTGTTCTTCTCTTGTTTGTGGGAATTTCCATAATGCAACCCATTCAATCGAATCCTTACCTTTAGACACTTCATCATGTGGATGAGCTACACTTACTAACGGAATGGAAAATATAGCCCCAATAGAAAGGACTAGAATGGACATCAAAATTTTTCTCATACAATCACCTCACCATGATTTTTCCTCATATGGGTGAGTTTTATGTATAAAGGAGTTGTTCTGTTAAACTGCCGTTAGTTGAACAAAAGCAGCCATCGAGTTGATCCACTGCTTTCTATGTGTTATTGATTTTATGAGCCGTCTCGTAGTCGATGGCAGCAATCAGTTTAGCTCCTTTATACTCGTCATGAGTCGGGATTCTGGTTGTTGTCCTTTCGAAAACCAGTTGTACTGCAAAGCCAAATAGACCCTTAGTATTTTAGTGATTATAATGTTGTGAAGTAGGAAATAATTGTTGCTATAGAAAGGGCGGGGATAATATGTTTAAAAAAATATATTTAATAGCCTTTGCAGTGACTATTATTTCAGGAGTGGCATTAATTTCGAATTCAAAAGCAGACACCTATCCAGAAATGGAAACCTTAAATAAGACAGTTGAGAATCCTGTTAACAATAATTTTTCAACAAATAACGTAAAGTCCGTAAAATCCGAAGAATCCGTAGAATCAAAAATCGCAAAAGGGTATTATAGTCAACTATATACACCTCATGGCATGTTCGTGCGAGCAGATGAACAAAGTATCTTTAAGGAATCGGAGATAGCAAGAAATTTAGATCAAATCGGGCCTAATACGAATCAACTAATTTTTGATGGCGAATTTTTTTTAAAAGTAGATGAAGCAGAATTTCTTAAAAATTATCCCAATTCGTTGCTCTTAAATAAAACCTTAAATGATGAAAACCCGACTGATACTGATCCATCAAGTTTATCAAAATAGTAATTTCATAAATCAGGAGCCATTATTTTCGACAAGTGCTCCTGATTTTTTTTATTTTTGAATTAGCGTGACTCCAGTGAAGTGAATGTTTCGACTTCCGGCCGTTGTTCTTCCTATATCCGGTAGAAATCCGGTGACAAAAGTGGACGCTATCGCTCCTACAGTACCAAACTTCTCCTCCGTCTCTCTTCCCATTTTCAAATTCATTAGCTATATTTAAAAGCTCCATTTCAGTCACGTCTATATTTATTGTCTTAAGTTAACCTGGCCGTTAGTTTAATTTAAAGTCGTCCTAATGGGGACTCACGGCAACTTTATGCTTCCAAATACATTTAAAAATCACGAAAACACCAAAATTCTAAGCATTTTCTGACATACTTTTGGGTAAATATCTGATCCTTTTATGGGTTAAGTCTCAAGTTAGTTAGTAGTAGCTATTGGAGGTGGTAAGTGAAAATAGTAGTATATTAATTCAAGAATACACTTAGTAATTATTGTTCCCGTCTAACAAACAAGCATACTTTTGATGGCTGCGATATTTCAGATAAACCTTCTGATGAAATTATTTGTTTTGATTAAATCCCCCACTATTTCAGCACTCTTAGAAGTGGCACCTGATGATATTAATCAAGTTCCGATATGTTCAGGTCAACAATTATCTTTTCCAATGACCTGTCATTCTCTTTGCAAAATTGGAATAAATCGTTTATCAACTCTACCCCATCTTCATCATAATAATGCAGTACAAAAGCTTGATTATCTTGAATTATGTCTCTGTTAAGAAGCTTCACACTTTCCAGAACTTCGATTTCTTCTTCTGCTTCTTCAATATTTAACTTAAGTTTTTTCCTTAAGGTAGGTTCGGAAACTATAAGCCAGCCGTGTTTCGACGATTCTGGGCGGAGTGATTGCGTAGCGTAGTAAAGATAGATTCTTGTATTCTTATCTAATCCGGCAAGAACGTCTGAGAATTTATCCATTTGCTGAATGAACTCCTGTTGATGATTAATATCAGTCATATCAAAGTGTTTAAAGAACGCGACTGCAGTATAAGGGCTAACCGTCGCAGGTATATGTTCGTAAAATGGCTGGCGGACGGCATCGATCACACTATTTATATTTTTGTTGATGTACTTTCTCAGGTCACCTAATGTCTCATCATCAAGTGCATCAATCTCAAGGATTAATCCGTACAAATCCTGTATTATGATCTGATATTCCTTGTCGTCTTTAACATCGGCGTAATAATTACTAAACTGTCCATTTTGGAACGGGTAAGGGTTGTCCTTTGGAAGAAGAAAGCCTTTTTCTCCAACTATTAGATGTAATAGTGTAGCGTACTTTTTATAATACTTCTTTCCCTCAAATTTAGACACAGTATGATTTAGTTTTTTTTTCGTTCCGTCCGTTGTGATTTGAACTGCATAATGATTCTTTTTGTCTTCAAGATCGATAGCTGGGTGATTTTTTCCCAAAGTAACTAATTTCAAATCATACATCCGATTTAATAAACCGGCAAAAAAAGTTTCACATTGCTCGTTGATTGAATGATTCCTCAACTTATTTGAACTAAACTTTATGTAATATTGGAGTAGTGACAAACCCTTCATTATGTCATTAAGGTCTTCCATCCGTCGTAAAGCCACAGTATTACCCACCTTCATTCTAAATTCAACTATTTATCCTCAGTATACTGCATGGTAAAGAAGATGAGCCAGTGGAAGAGCATATGAAGCATTTTAAGCGAGACAACATCTCAAAAAGTCTCTATATGAGACAATATCTTCTTGGGCAAAGAGCAGATTGGTTAAATAAATTAGAGGGCCACAAATAGCAGGCCCTCTTATTAATTATGATGCTGTACCTCCCATGTGTCCTTACAATATCCTGCCAAACCTAATTCATTTCTTTCTGAATCTCCGATAGATCCTGATAAATTTTATCTCGCACATATTGATTTGATAACATGCTACGGTATAGATCCCCATTAAATCTATCAATGACTTTAGTTGCAATTCTTTCTCCAAAAATACTGTTAAGTACATCGGATGCCTGCCCTTTTGTCCATGTGTCATCATACGCAATAGCATTTTTATCGAGCTGCGAACGTTGAGCTGGACTCATTGGATGATGTCTCCACAGAGCTTCCTTATAAATAATCTTGGTACTGATTGTCTGCAAAAAGCTTTCAGCAATACCTTGTGCGTATTCTAGAGATAAAGCTTCATCATGTAATGGATACAGCCGCTTATTTGTGTGTTCAAATAAAATCCACCAGTGCGTATCGTCTTTAATTAAGTAACAATATTGCTTATTGCCAATGCTAATGTAGTAAGCACTACCGGAGATAGAGTTCCATAAGTAGATTGTCTTTGTGGAGAAAAGATTAATCTCATGCATTTTCTTACCATGTTCAAAGGCAATTTGATACAGGCGCTCCTGAAATTCAAGTACGGATTCCCCATCCTCTAACATTTCGTCTTTTAGGATATCTTCATCGATTTCCTCATCATCCTCTATTCGCCCAGGCGGAAAAAGATCGCTAAGTGTCATTAAAGAATGTTTCTCTGAAACGCCAACAATGTCAAGAACAAGGCAATCGACTTTATCCGGATATAATCGGGTCCCCCGTCCAATGCACTGGGTATATAAGCTCTCACTTTTAGTGGGTCTCGCCATCATAATACAACTTACACTCGGTTCATCAAAGCCTTCCGTTAGGATCATACAATTCACCATGACTTGTAGAATGCCCTGAGTAAAATCAGCGAGCAATTGATCGCGAGTCTCTTCAGGCAATGAACCATCTATGCCGGCAGCCTTCACACCATGAGAAGATAAGCGATCGGCAATTTCATAGGTTTGTTTCACATTTACAGCAAAGATAATCGTTTTTCTTTCTTCACCATGTTCTAAATACGCCTGGACTATTGTATCGATAACACTTTCTTGGCCCATTTGCTCCCCCAGTTGTTTTTCGTTAAAATCACCAGCAAGTGTTTGAACGGAATCCAGATTGAGTTCATCTGCAACAATCTTTTTCCCCCTAATATCACAGAGATACTTGGATAGTATGAGATCCAAGATCGTTTTTTCATATACAATCTCCTCATATACTTGGCCTAAGGCTTGCCGATCAAGTCTGTTTGGGGTCGCGGTTATTCCGAGTAATGGTGGACCATCTTCTTCAAAGCAGCCCAAGGTCTCTAAGACCTTGTATGACCCCTTAGAGACACTATGATGTGCCTCATCATAAATAACCAGCGAAGGTCTAACCATCTGCCTGCCGCGGACTAACGTTTGAGTAGATGCGACAATGACATCGACTTCTTGCTCGTTGTCGGCGCCTTTAACCCTGCCAACACGTACATCCCTCCAAACCAGGCTCATTTTACTTGCTGTTTGCTTTAGTAGTTCGTCTCGATGAGCAATGAAAACAATAGGCCGATTTATATCAAAAGTTTCTTTGAATAGTTTTGATACGGCCGCAGCCACGATCGTCTTACCCGCTCCAGTTGGGAGAACAATAAGTTGTCTCTTTACGCCTGCAGCAAGTTTCTCGAAAACGATAGAGGATGCTTCATTCTGGTAGTCTCTTAAAGATATTGCCAATGCCTGTGGCTCCCTTCACCTAGTCTTTATGAGTTTAATTGAATGGATCAGCATCAAATTTTTCATCTTCGGAAATCCCATAAAGAACTCTAAGATCCTCAAACTCAGTAGAAAAATCGGGGTCTCCTTCACGTACTCTCTTGGTATATTTGTCATCTTCATAATAGAAGATTTTATCTACGGTTGCTGCATTCAGATAGTCTGAAATAACGAGTGCCTTTCTTGGGTCAAGACGTCTCACTTCATCCGATGTGACTGCATCTCGTTCAGCTGATGTTATCGTTTTTTTGTCTGGTATCATAGCAAGAAAAGCTGTAGAAATGGTTTCTATTTTTATAGTTGAGGTTCCACAGAACCAAGAGGCGTACTCGCAAGACACTTGGGATAGGCCCGAAAGGAATATCTTAGTCTTCAGGTTATTTAAGAGATTGGCAGCCTTGTCTTCTCCGTATTTTTGACTTAGTTGTTCAATACCTTGGATGCCTAAAGCTAACCCCATGCGTCTGGAACGTGCTGTAGCAGCAACCGTATCAATAATCGGAATGATACCCAAGTTGGCAAACTCATCTAAAAAGAAAAGGACGGGGAATCCATCTGTAATATCTTGCAGCCGCTGGAGTAGTTGCTGATAGAGTACAGCCATGAGCGGAGCAGCGTAAAGGGATTTCGTTTCAGGTACTGAAACAAACAGGACAACGGGTTTTTTATTGTCATTGTTTAATCCATATCGTAAATGTTTGGGCTGTATATCATTTCGTTGTGCAAAGTGGACTACTCGGTCATCCATAAACAATTGCATGTTTGTAGCGATCGTTACCTTAATACTAGCTAAGATTTTATCTGAACCGGCTGCTTGTTTGAACAGCGCATACTCTCGTCTTGCTAATTTGTAATCATTGAATAGTGCCTCCATCTCCTCCATGTCCATAAAGAGGATGATATCCATGGCATCACCAATTCTAGGGCATTCCGGATTTCTATATTTCACATAGAGGAATGCTGCCACTAATAGCGGTAGCGACATGTTAAGCCATGTAGAATCCCCGCCGCTCTTTCCTTGGATCTCAAATGCAAGTCCGCCATTCATTAGTATGAGTTGTGCAATCTCTTTAATTTCTGCGTAATCCTTGGCCACAGATAACGGGTTGTACCCTGGGAAGTGATTTTCAAAAGGAGATAACCGGATGGTATCGAATCCACGTCTCCGTAGTTCGGGACCTGTTTTCCAATACAATTCACCTTTGGGATCAGTGACCACCGCAGAAACCTCCTCATCTAACTCTAGAAGATTGGGTATAAAGAATGTACTAGATTTACCAGATCCAGTCGGTCCGATTAATGCAAGATGTTCATATGAGAGTTTTTTAGACATCCTTACATTCTTTCCGAGGATAAATCCTCCTTTTCCCATCACCGGTCTTAATGCTCTATGGTCCATTAAACTGGCGGTACCTCGATTGTTAACTGTAGCTGCAGCTGAAGACATGGTTTCTCCTCCTAATTTCAATAGAAAAGGCGTTTGAAGAAACTTCAGGTAAGATCCTGAGAGTCTCTCCAAACGCCTTATTGGGGTAGTTTGGTGTATTTTATGATTTACACTTAATTGGATTGTACCTTACATTGATTTGAAATGGTAGTCTGGATGCAAAAGAAGAAGACTCCCATTGGATCACTGAGAGTCTTCTTTGTGTGGCCGTTCTTTTATTCTTTTAAGTTTGATACGTTTAATAAGCTGGTGCAACTCAATACACACTATGAGCACGATCCCGAGTAGAATCATGGATACCCATGGAATCTGAAGGCCAAACAATATGCAGCATAAGATTACTGTAACGAAATAAGCTGAGACGTTCTTGAAATATAAGAACATCCTTTCTAGAGTTCCTTTTCTGTTTTGCATCTAGAGGACCCCCCTGCCAGATTGGTTCAAAATCTGAGGTAGAAGATATGTGCCGGTCTCTCTAGAGGCCTGAAAAGAATTTATTTTAAAGGATAACCGTATTTCGTATTTTTGTAGATCTAAAATTGTCTTAAAATGATCGATTAGATCAGCGTTAACTTCCGCGATGGGAATGTATGTAATCTCTGGATTCAAGTAAACCATATACTGTTCAAACATATATCCATCGCTTATTATACTGTAAAGTACAACATCAGCATGTTGAGTCTGATGAACATCATGAGAATGAAAGCTGCAAAGGATAACATATTTGTTGTCAAATTCGGAACCCAGGTATGTGCGTTTTGATATTTGAACGCGCTCAACGAAGTGCTCTTTCTCGAAGAATAAAGGTTGACCATTTTTTCGTACAAAGGTCGGACTGACCTTATGTGCAATCGCTACTTGAGAAATAGTACGTAATCTTCGATAAAACTGAGCATAGTGTGTACCGTTATCTGTTTCATTAGATAATTCATTGTAGCTAATGAACTCATTAAACGTGTAAAACTCAATTTGAGCTACGTTGGCCGGATCATTCTTGAATAGATATGACATATCCCCATAGATCGCTAGATCAGGTTTCAATGGTACATTCTGAAGTTCTTCAGTCATATTTCTTATCTGAATGCGAGCACTGGATAAGTCGCCATATGGAAAACAACAGAGAAGAGTCCATTCTCCTTCAATAAAATACTGCAGCACCGGTTTAACTAATCGATCTTGCAATCCTGTATATTGTTCAACGATCCATTCTTGCAAGCCGATCTCTTGAACAACGTCCTTCGATAAGTTTTTCGGAGCAACAATATAAGGTACTTTTTTAAGACTACGATCTATCGTAACTTTTAAAGTCGTAAAACGCCCATTAATCAACTTAAAATCAACTTGTAAGCTTTTTAAATTTCCGATTAGGACACTTTCTTGAGAAAAAACAATTTTATAATGATTTAGATTATCTAAGATTTCCATAACCAGTCTCCTTCTGATGATATGATAACATCAGAAGTGCTGATCTCCGTATTATATTTGATGAGAACTTAATCTCATCTCCAACTTAAATAGTTGGCAGTGAGCCCAAGAAACTTAAACATGCGCGGGTCGGTACTCATTAACCAGCTATAAATTAATTAGAGAATGCTGATGCTTTATCTAATGCATCTTTACTGATACTAAATGCACGGCTGATTTCAACCTCCGATAATCCACTAAATGTCTCCAAGGGATCTGAAGAAGAAAAATCCAATAAGTTATGGAGAGTTCTTAAGGCATGGTAAAGCTCAGGAGCTGCGGCCATTACAACAGCAATTTTTTCAGCCTCTTCTTTCGATTGATGCTGATCCATATGGACCGTAGCCACCAACGATTCAGGAACAGGTTGGTACTCGTTACGTGTCGTTTGGAAAACTTCGGGGGTTGTTAGTACCATCCGTTGGATCTCAGTTGGTTTATTGTTATTTACGCATAAAGTAATATTCAATGTTATCACCAGTCCTTCATTAGTTTAAGATTGTCAGCTATTGTTGTTCCTGTATTACTGATAAAGTAAATTATTTGCAGCCTTTTGGATCACTTCGATCTTTTCCCTGTCTGAAAGCGAGGCAAAGGCTTCAGCCACATCTCCTGGAACACAATCAAAAGCGCCCTCCAGTTCAACAATGTCAGATAAAAAATTTTGTCCAGTATTGGACAGCCATTTAATTACTATTAATTGATTTTTGTTCATTTGAAAATACACTTCTTTCTTTTCTTTGATATATCATGCTATTTACTAAATATTTTTTATAACGTCTCATTCATCTCCCCTTCGAAAGGATTGTCTAGAACAAATTCCATAGATGTAGCATATAGTAGATTTAAATAATGACAAATTCAGTTGAAGTTTAGTGAAAGAATTTGACCAAATCATTCCACGTAGCAAGGATTGTCAGGCCGATCATGAAAGTAAAACCAAGCAAATGAATCAATCCTTCTTTCTCTGGAGCTATTTGCTTTCTTCGGATTACTCCGATAATGATTACGAGTAATCTCCCGCCATCTAACGCCGGTATCGGCAACAAGTTAAAGATGGCTACATTTAAATTCATGATGGCTGCCCAGATGATGAGATTATGAAATGTTGAAGTATTAGCAATATCATAGGTTTGTTTCATGACACCGGCAGGTCCGGAAAGATTCTTTAAAGACTCTTCTCCAGTAAGGATATCTCTTAATCCTTTAATCAGAATAGTAGAATAATGTAATGTATCCTGGTACGTAGAGGTAAGAACACTGCTGATGTTCCTGCTTTTCATTGGAGACAACGTGATCGAATTCTTTACCTGAACATTCAGGTATTCCTCACCTCTGCGGATAACGATTTTTCGATTTGTATCTGAACTAGAATTTAGAATAAAATTCAGCTCATTCCAGTTCTCCACCTTTTTTTTATCAATAGAGATAATCTGATCACCTGGCTTGAGAGTACTTGTACTTGAATTAACTGTACCAATGAATAACTCTGAACGGGGTACCCCATGAATAAGATTGACACTAAAAAGTATGATGAGAGCCATGGCAATATTGGCAAAAGGTCCAGCTAAGAGAATAGCAGATTTTTGTAATGGTTTCTTACTAGCTAACATTGAGTCATATGGAGAAATGTAAATTTTTTTCTTGGATTTTAACAATACATAAGCATCCTCATGAAGCAGCAGACTACATATTTTATCATTTATACTATAAGTGAGTTTTCTATGGATATAATCGATTGATTTTATGGTTACATAGGTGCTATTAAGGACCTCATTTTCCTCAATAGATAATATCTTCTCACCTTCCACGATGATGTACATATCCCTCTCTACTAGGTAGTAGGTTTCATCGTCTCCCGCCATCCGGACATATCCACCAATCGGAAACAGTCTAAAATTATATGCCGTTTTATTTACTTTGATCGAGAATAGTTTTGGTCCCATTCCCACAGAAAACTCAGGGCAGTTCACGTTGTTATACTTAGCAGCGAATAAATGGCCGAACTCATGTGTAAAGACTAGAACCATGAAAATAATGATGACTGAACAAACTGCAAAAAGCATTCGTGTTCCTCCCAATAGTTGACTGAAACGATTCTTTGAATTTTGAAAGAGAATTTATAAGGTTAATATTATTTTTGTGGAGGAGGGTATTTGGAGATGATATCTCAATTAATTAACGAATACCATAATTAACTCCATAACTTAATATAATAGATTAATACAATAGATCAATACCATTAGGCGTAAAATAGAATGCGTTCAAGTCCTTGATACACATGGTTTTAAGGCGGACACCGCATTTTAATTCACAAAGTAAACTATCCTTTACTACGTCAAAATACTGCATATCCAAAAAGAGCTTATCAGAATAAATAGGCTCTAACTCAGCATCTGGATGGCTAGAATATCACTCAAGAAGGAATTCTTCTTTATAAAGATAACTAAAATTATTTTGCACATCATATTTCTCGTTATCCACAACCTCTTTAGGCATAAAAAGAGATTCACCAGGTACACATTTTGAAATTTGGGAAAACTAAGAGTTATTTTTAAATTAAATGATGGCGTTAATCGATTGTATTTAATTTACACGTAATCATTTGGATACTACCCAATATTCATACAACAGACTTTGTAAATCCTTCATATAACGAAGGGCTACCTGGTTATCTTTTTGATGATCGAACAGATAGTGATTCCCCTTTTGGTGATTGTTGATCCAAAGTGTTTCAAATGCAGAGATTTTTAATTTTAGAGAGTCTTTCAATATCTTGGCTTGCTGTAATTCTTGTATAGTAGAAGGTTCACTGCCCTCATCAACTGCAATACGAGTAACATCGTCAATGATATTGTTTAGTTTTTCATAATCTAAAGCAAGACCTAGAGCGACAAAACGCTCGGATGCTTCCGCTACATGGCGGAAGTAAGCTGAAATCTCATTAAGTTGTTTATCGTTGTCTATATTAGCGTATACCATGGAGTGGAAAGCAGAGGAATACAATAGATCATCAAGCGCACCCACAAATACTTTATAAGCCAATTCATATCCGAGTTGAGAATAATAGTATTCCATTACTTTAGCCAACTGGTTCTTAACGCTTTTTTCGATTACTTCAACCACAAACCCGGCAGCGTACAACTTTTGTGAAACCCAAAGCATAGCTCCTTCACTATCATACGAGCCTAATATTTCATACTCCGGCTTTAAACCATGAACAATAACTAACCAGTCTTTCGTATTCCGACACTCGAGCTGCAGATCCAGGTACTTCCCTGCTTTTTCAATAATTTGTTTCATCTCACCTACAGTCCGGATATTAAATGTTCCAAACTCACGCGATCCGGAAGTGATTAGGTTTTTAAGGTACGTTACATATTTTCTATCTTTTAGATATACATGTTGGCATAGCATGTCTAAAACGAATCGTTGAACGCGACGATCTTCTTCTTTAAATTCTGTTGTAGACAGAAATTTAAAGTGTTTAACATAAGAGTTGGATGTTTCAGCGTTGAAATCAATCACAGTTGTAGGATTAACAAATAACCTACCGTCTTTCTCGTAGATTTCACCGGTATATTTTGACTCGGCCAGGATACGCTTCAGGGCAGAAATAGATATGGAAAGTCGATCTTTAATCTCATTACGAGTGAGGGGAATTTCTCCATTGTATGCAGCAACAGAGCCTAACAACAATTTAAACTGTATCTTATTTGGGGTGTCGTACGTGGTATTTGCAGCTTTAAATAGTTCTATAGAATGTTTCAAATTTGTCGGGCTCCTTTTGTACCCCGAACCTTTTATTTGGCGTAATAAAATAAAGCTTTTGCTTGGATAATTGAAAAAAATATGATATAATAATCACAATTAAATTCGTTTCCTTACAAAAACCTGCCAGTGGAATTCTAAATGAGGTGGTCGCTCAAAACTCATCCTCTTTAGAATTAGGTCGGGTTTTTTTTATGTATTTTTTTATTTAATATAAAAAGCCGCACGCGCTAAATAGCATGTGCAGCGGTCGTCATTATCCAAAGAAAAGATGACTGATTGTCGCTAGATCCACATCTGACAAGTCCTATCCACAGAAAGGATTAGTTCTAAGAAGTAGAGTATGCATGCTAAGCAAAGTATTATTTAACGCAGCTAATATAGCCTCTGGAATGCTATACATGAAGTTGAAATAAGTCTATTGTAATTGTATAATTAAGACATAACTTCATACTATGTATGCATGCAGAATCCTCTTTGTTACAGCAAAGGGGATTTTTGCTATACAAATGCATATTAGTGAAATAAGTGAAACATTGAAAATGTACTCATTTCTCTTGAAATCAATTATAACAGTCTAGCATTTGTACTTCAAGATATACATGAATATATTTTCCTGTTTACATTCTTCTTCTTCCTCCTCGCCTGGCGGTCATTGGGTTGCGACTTAACCCACAGTTTTCCATTTGCTTAAACTATGCTTCCAATTTAGGTATAAGATCTTATCTCGGTTCGATAGTATTGCTACCTGATCCACTAAGGGGAGTCTCAGAAATCTGTCAAAAGTTCGTAAACACAATATCAGATACTACCCATTGTTCTGTACTTTCTCTAAAAAAACTTACTGAAATTTGAAGACCACGTTTAAAATCTTTCCCTAGTTCTGTTCCCTTTTCAGATCCACGAATTCGAATTGAAGCTGTAGCATCTTCTATGTTGACAGATGATTTAATAACCTTTAGGTTTTGCACTTCAATTTTTCTCTTTTTCAAGGTGGCAATCTGGATCTGATGATTCTTATCTTTATCTAACTGAGCAAGCATTCCCGGTGAAAGGTACTTCAGTTTAGGAGTAGAAAATGGCTTTTCTTTCGTGTAATCGACATTTCTGAGAAAAGTGGCCACTTCAATGCCGATCTCATCTAAAGTTTTGAGGGTTACCTGTGGCGCATGTGTTTCTTCTTGGATCTCTTCATCCTTTGAGGTGGTTACCTGTTCTTTTACAATTGGTTCCTGTTCAGATAGTGTCTGAATGCTCTGCCCTTCTGCAAACTTAGATAACGGTCCCTTTACAGTACATCCACTCAGTAGAATTATCACAAGTAGTAGACTAGTTGTCGCATATATATTCATTGGGCTTAACCTCACTTCAGTATTCTATATTGATCTAAATTTGGGATTGATATTAGGGTACAGGAGGTGTATGATGACCCTTTTTCTGGTTGTTTGAATTATAATAAACCTACGCGGTATTTATATACTGCGTAGGTTTATGGCTTGTAATGGTCTTCTCACATACAGTTCATCCCCCCTTCTCGCAAACAACCAACTAAAAGTTACACGAAAAAGGGAGAAGTTCCTGCTGATGCTACCCAGATATCTTCTGATAAGAGAACTGGTTTATAATTAAGACCCCATCAAATGATACTTTACCCTTATATATTACTTGACCTGATGCGTTATAAATCATCCCAACTGCAGATTTTTGATCTTCAGAGAAACGGCCCTTGAACACTAATTTATCAGGTAGTTTCAGTTTCCCCTCATTCAGTCTCTGTTGCCCAAAATCACCTTCATAAAAAGTAGAATCGGACCGAGTTAGTGCGCCTTTAATTAGTACTCCGGATTCGAAATTCCCTTTCAGTACGACTCTGTCTGCTTCAGAAATACTAATCATACCTTCACCATCCGGAAGGCCATTTTTCCATTGGCCACTATAGAGCAGATTTAATTTAAAAGAATACAAAGTGCCTTGGCCATGGGGTAAGTCATTCGTCAAATTCACTTCTCCAATGTACTTCGTTCCCCAGGATAATTTAATGCCACTATTACCGGGGATCTTCCAACCATCATTTAAAAAAATCCGCGTATAAATGTTTGTGTTGAAGTTGACGTTCTGTGGAAGACTCATATTGACGGTTTGTCCCATTGAAACCCACTCTACTGCCCCACCGATCGTTTCAACGAAGGAAACAGGTACAAAGGTCTCCTTATTGATTAGAAGAGCTGGCGCCCCCATATCCTTCCGTTCTCCGTCAACGAGCACATAATTGGAGCCATCGTTCTTTTCAATACCTGAACCGGTATGAATTATAATTTGTTTTCCTTCTACCTTAATTAGTGCATCCATTGTCAAGTCATTGTACTCTAGTGATGCCCCAAGAGGCTCTAATATTTTTCTCACTGGCACCATGGTGGTTTCTCCTACTTTAAATGGTTTTGAATCTTTAAAATCATACGTTTTACCACCAATCAACACCTTTATAGGTGGATCATTCTTAATTAATTGCTCCTTTATATCTTGAGCGGAACATGCAGTGGTCGTTATTAAAGCAGATACCAAGGTAATCATTAATCCTATTTTTCTCATATTCATTATTATCCTCCTGATGATTGATTCTCCTAAACAATCGCTACTCTCATTTTACTTGATCCCCCCTATAGTGTAAATCATGAATTACAACTTTGATTTCGTTCGTTTACAAAAAAAGAAAGAAGTACTCTTATAATTAGAGTACTTCTCTCAATAGAAAATTATTGAACTTGCAATTCAAACGTTGAAGGCGTACCGAAAGTAGAACCTCTCTTACCTTTAATGATTAAAGTATAAGTTCCAGGACCGGCAGTACTAACATTTCGTTTAAATGTATATACAATTCGATCCTCAACCAGCTTACCTGTTCCATAATTTATACGCTTATCATCTGGATCTCGAATTTCGAATGTGAATTTTTGTGCTGCCCCGTCCACATTGTTCGCTACAGATGCATTAAATACAATATATTCGCCTTCTGTTTTCACAGAATAAATAGCATCTTCGGCAGTTGGTGGCTCAACCATAGAAGCAGTTACAGTTACACTTTTCGTCTCAGAATAAGAAGAAACTTTGCTGGATGTGTTGTAGGCTTCAATTTTCACTGTGTAGACACCGGCAGTGTTAAAGATATAAGCTTTTTCTTCACCATCAATAATTCCAGCTCTTGTTTGTTGAATTCCCTTTTCATTTTGAACTACAAAGTATAGTGGATTAGTTCCCTGTCCTGTACCTGTTACATGTAAGATTCCATCTTCATCAACAAATGCCTCTACCAGACTAGGTGCTGCTGGTAATTCTACAGTAAATTTAGGTGCAATAATTTGTTTAGCCTCCCCTAAAATTGAACCGGCCTTAGGGGTGAGTCTGTAAGTGTACTCAGTGTTCAGTTCCAATCCTACGTCTTTATAAGATTTCTGAGTGGTCAATGTAAACGTCTTGATTACAACCCCATTGAGCATACGTTCAAGTTTGTATCCAGTTGCTCCATCTACTTTAGTCCATGTCAGGGTGTTCGTATTCTTAGTCTGTGCGGTCACTTCAAATTTGGTTAATACCAGGTTTTCTTTGATCAAGCCATTTTTTAACACGGTAATTCTTTTATTCAGTTTTGTTTTACTTGAACTTGTTTTCAGTTGACTAACTGCTAAAGCTGCTTGTTCATAGTCGTTTTCAAGCAGACTACTTTCAGCAAATTCGACTAGTGTTTCGGCATTAAGAACCTCTGTTTCTTCTGATCGAGCACTATCAATTTTTAACTTGAGTGTTTCAAGTTTAGTAACTAAATCAGATTTCGATGATTCTGGAAGTGGATTTACTAATGCAATTGCAGCGTTATAAGATTCCAACGTTTTTGCGCTTGTAGCTCGTGTAACAGCCAAGCTCGCATTTTGCACAGCCTTCGTCAAATTCACTTCTGCTTGCACCTTAGTAAACCGCTCGGTAAGTTCATTTTTCAGATTACTTGCCGGCAAAGCGTCAATTGCTGATTTCGCTTTGGTCAGATCTGCTTGTTTCTTACTTAATTCTGCATCAGACAATTTTGTCTTAGCTGCATCAAACTGACTTACACTCTTACCAACATCAGTAATTGTTGATTGGAGCTCATTCAAAATATCAAGCAGGTAAGTTTTCCAAGCACCTTCTCTAAGCTTTTCTACCAATTCTTTCGCTTTATCTACATCCACTTGCGTTTGAGTTGTCTCTGCATGGAAGACTGCTTCCTTTGCTGGCTGCAGATTACGATTGAGGTCAATAATGGATTGAACACTGTCCAATCGCAAGTTCAATTTTTGCTGATCTTCATTTTTCAACTGAGCCACCTGAGTTCGAGCAGCATCTACATCCGCCTGATCTCTGGAAAGTTCTGCGATTCTAACAGAGTTCGATGCTTCAGCAAGTAAATTCAGGTATGCATCTCGCTCATCAATTTTAACTTGCAGTGCATCTAACCGGAGATGTAGATCAGTTTGGTCATCCGGATTCAGTATATTAACAAGTTCACGCGCATCGTCCAAATCATCCTGATTCACAGACGTTTCCGCTTTCTTCACTGCCAGTATAGCTGCATCTAGTCTATCTTGATAGTTTTGATTTGAATCAATTAGATCCTGGACAACATCCAGACGTGATCCAAGCAAAGCCTTATCATAAGTGTTGAGATCTTTAATTAAAGCTCTTGCAACAGTCACATCCGATTGAGATAACGATTTTTCGGCTTTTTCAACAGCGGCCGTAGCATCCTTTAACTTTTGATCGTATGCATCGTTCAAAATATCTTGCAGTGCATCAAGGCGATCGTTGAGACTTTCTTGATCTTTATCTTTGAGTTTGCTAACCAAGTCTCTCGCTGTATCAAGGTCTGTTTGGGATTTGGTTGACTCTGCTTTAACTACAGCAGTGGTCGCTGCTTCAACTTGTTTTGTATAATTTGAATCTGAATCAATTAATACTTGCACCAGGTCTAGACGTCCGTTAAGCAATAATTTATCACTTTCACGAAGAGCTTTAACCAAATTTCTTGCAGCGTTAACATCTGTTTGTGTCTTGGATGTTTCTGCTTTAACTACAGCTTCTGTCGCTTTATTCAATTGTTCGATATACAATGCCTCAGAATCAATCCAATTTTGCACTGCATTCAAACGATTCATTAGAGCTGTTTGATCCGAAGCACGTAGTGCTTGTACCAGAGTTTTAGCACTATCTACGTATTGCTGTGTCTTGGATGTCTCTGCTTTAACAACAGCTGCGATAGCTTCTTCCACTTGTTTGGTGTAACCGCCCTCGGATGCATCAATATCAGATTGGACAATATCGAGACGGGCAGTAAGTGCAGTTTGATCTGTATCACGCAAACCTGCTACTAGCGATCTTGCTGCATTCACATCGATTTGTAATTTAGTCCCTTCTGCTTTCTCAACAGCAATAACCGCTTGATTCAATTGTCTAATATAACTTGTTTCTTCATCAATATAGTTTTGTATAATGTCCAATCGGACCGAAAGTGAAGATTTATCTACAATACGCAAGGATTGTACTAAAGTTCTTGCTGCATTCACATCAACTTGTAATTTAGATCCTTCTGCTTTAACAACTGCATCAGTAGCCTCTTTTAATTGTTTTACATAAACTACTTCTGCATCAATCAATGTTTGGACAGCATCCAAACGTGTAGTCAGATTGATTTTATCATTTCCTTTTAGTGGATTAACCAACAATCGAGCTGCATCCAAATCAGCCTGAACCAGAGATTTCTCAGCTTTAATGACAGCCTCTGTCGCCAGTTGTACTTTTTGTTGGTAAGCAGGATCTTTCTGATTAATAAGGTCTTGAAGAGCATCTAAGCGTCTCTCGAAGTCGATGCGATAGTGCTCATCCAGGGGGATAAGACCCTTAACTACTGCTCTTGCTTCATCTAAATTTGCTTGATCTTTCATGACTTCGGCAACATACACTTTGTTATAACCAATTGAATTGTTTTTTTCCTTTTGTAGATAATCGATAGCATATGTTGATACTGGTGATGTGACACCAAATTTATTCTTTGCACGTGCCTCGATAATTCGATCACTCGTGTAATATAGACCGCCCGTTGTCGTGTATGTGGTCCACGTTGAATCTGTACTATTTTTGTATTCTTTGATCGTTGCATCACTAGAATAATTAATTATGATAACGACACTTCCATCACGATCACTATCATTATTCACTGTAAATGTTGGGCTGCCTGGAATCGATGTATCAATAGAGTTGATGGCCAGTTCGGCTACATCAGAAGAGAGATTTGACTCATTTGTTACTCTTGCTTCGATTAATCCATTATCCTTAAAAGCAATCGTCGATCCCGATATTACAGTATTCCATGCTCCGCCTTTAAAACGGTATTCAAGTTTTAGCGTATCAGCGGATTTTGGACTGCTAAATTTTACATTCATTTCGTTGTTTGTAAATTGTGATTCAAGTAAAGGTTTAGAAGGCTTTACGTTAAGTCCTTTTACTTGATAAGTACTTGTTTTACTTTGACCTAAAGTATCCGTAACTTTTGCTTCTAGTAGGCCATTCTCTTTGATATTGATGCTGGAACCTGAATTGATAATGATCCATTCTCCATCATTTAATCGATATTCAAGAATAAGTGGAAGGACATAGGATGGATTCTTTATAGTAATTTTCATTTCATTCTGTTGAATCCCTGAAGATATAATTTCCGGGCCCATAAGAGGTGTGTTTGTGATATTCAATAGTGCTGCTTGTTGGTTAATTCCTGTCTTTGAAAAACCAAGCTGACCCTTAGAACTATCTCCCCATCCCCAAGTATCTCCATTAGAGTCAATGGCAAGAGCATGAGACGCACCCATAAAGATGTTTGAAACATTTGTTAAATTGTTAACTTTAACTGGTCTTGGATTTGTAGACGTAACACTAGGCAATCCAAGTTCTCCAGATGAATTCGTTCCAGCTCCCCATACAGTTCCATCTGCCCGAACAATAAGTGATGCTCGGAAACCCAAAGCAATATCAACAATGTCGTTTATCTGAGCATCATAACCATCATCCAAAGTACCATATTTATGAGCCGAGTATGTATTCTCAATTACGGTACCACCTATTTTTGCATTTCCATAACCTGTAGAACCGTGAGAAGTTCTTCCCCAACCCCATGCCGTTCCATCGTTTTTAAGTGCAAGGGTAGTAAACTCTGTACTAACTACTTTTTTTACATTAGACAACACTTTAACTGGTGTTTTTCGTGTAATGGTTGTATCACCATCCCCGATTTGACCAAAACTGTTGTTTCCCCAAGCCCATAGACTACCATCGCTTGTTATCGCATATGCAGTCTTATATCCGGCTTCAATCTGAGTGACATTAGTCAAACCTTCTACTTTTCGGGGAACATACGAATCCGCGTCTGTACCAATTGTTCCCCAAATCCAAACCGTCCCATCATTCTTCAGGGCAAGTGAATATTGTGCTCCCGCAGCTACCTTCTTTACATCCGAGATTCCTTCGACGACTGTAGGTACTTTTACATCGTCTGTTCGAGATGGAATCCCTAAACGATAACTTCCTAACGCCTGCCCCCAAGCCAAAACGTGACCGTCACTTTTCGCTACTAATGTAACGTTCTGACCAGTTGAGATATCAATCACATCATCTAAACCAGACTTAACAAAGTGCTTCACATCTGTTCGCTCATCTGCAGCCAACTGATAGAACGAGTTATCCCCGGTCCCATACCAATTAGCATCATTAGCTTTTACAAATGTAGTGTAATATCCGGTAACTACATCAACTGTTTTTGCTGAATCTGCACTTGTCTTTTCCGGATACAAGAAAGGACTGATCAGCATTGACACACCTAATACTGATGCCATAACACTCTTAAAGGCTCTTACTTTCCTCATGCTTTTTCACTCTCCATCATTAATATAATCATCGATATTAATGATACTCCTTTGTAATTCTTTTGTAGGTACCCTTTCGGGTACATTTTCTTACCCAAAGAGGTACAATATTGCTTGCTATGAAAAGAGTGCTTGAATAAAACTACTTATTTTGGTAGAAGACGTAGTTATAACCTTTTAATAAGGGGTTAGCGAGAGTGGCATGTGGTGCGCTAAAGATAACGAGGTTGAGTTTCGAAATATAAAACTATTCCTTATTATTACAGCTACAAATCTTAGCTATCATTGAACAAGAAAAGCCAATCGTAAGAACGATTGGCTTTTCTCAGTCATTATTAATTCTCAATTATATATTGTTTACTAAATGAGATACGCTCGCTTGTTTTGTTTGTTTCAAGCTGGAGTGTAACCATCTATGACCACAGGGAAAGAAACGTGATGGTCTCCAATGGTATAGTTTTGATTATTGACGTAATACACCCGCTTTTTGAGAATAGGACGTTTTTTATCCTTCTTGGACCTCTGAAATATACTTCTCGCGTCTCGGATGAGTTGATTCTTTACGGCAGAGGGTAGATTGGCTTGAACGGTCTTCGAGGTTAGCTTCGGAAACGTACCCGACGCTTCAGCTTGCTGGATCAGCTCATTGACCGTCCGAATGTACTCATTGCCCATATCCACGAGTACAGACGGATGAGCAGGAATTATACGTATTTGAATGGTTATCATCTGCATGGTTTCACCTCTTTCTTGTCCTTTATTTCTTAATCGTATTAGTATGCATTCTTGTCGCATGGCTACACTGTATCATTTAATCCAAAAACGACAACAATGGCGTCCATTCATATAGGACAGTTGGGATAGCCTAAAAGCTATCCCTTGCCCTAAGTTGATTCATCCCCAGCAGACTTATTGAGTAGATACAAAATACTCCAAAGAATTCATTAACACTAAAGTCAGGATTGAAATCCTTTAAAAACTTCTCATGAAAATTACTTAGTCGACCGTCTCGTTCATTTATTTATCTCGTAAAAAAAGCACCCTCTCGATGTACAAGAAGGTGCTCATTTCATGTTACTGACGGACCCAGCCGTCCGGTGTACCTGATGGATTGGAATCTGGATCAATGCCGCCGGAGGCTACAGAATCCATATTCGTCAATACTGTGTTACCTGAATCACGCATGTATTGTGATACCAGCCAACCCAGACCGACTGCAATCGCGATCCCCCCTAACATCAGCATACCTGTTTCTGTTGTTTGTGATGCGGATGTCTCATTTCTCATCCAACGTTGTACTTTCCTCACCATGTAACCATTCATTGCTACTAACCTCCATTATATTATGTCAAATTATGAAATGTCCCGGTTAAAAAAAGATTACTGACGAACCCAGCCGTCCGGTGTGCCTGATGGATTGGAATCTGGATCAATACCGCCGGAAGCTACGGAGTCCATATTTGTCAGTACTGTGTTACCCGAATCACGCATGTACTGAGAAACCAACCAACCCAATCCGACTGCAATGGCGATACCGCCCAACATCAGCATACCAGTTTCTGTTGTTTGTGATGCGGATGTTTCATTTTTCATCCAATACTTCATTTTCTTAAACAATTAAATCCCTCCACTTTTCCATGTATTTCGGCATTCCCGTTCAGTGCCGTTCACATATATAATCATACCTAATTGACTATAAGATCTGTAAGTACCTTATCGGGTATATTATGGTACCCTTTTGGGTATATTTATGTCATCGAAAAATTACATTTCTGTATATAGGAAAAAAACCTTCACAGATAATGAAGGCTTTAGTGTTTTTGATCACTCTCGTTTGTTAACGTCTGCATCCATGGTTGAGATTAAAAATGTCTCTAATCTGCCGAATTCAGAAGAATTGTAGCGTACAGGCAGACCAGGCATTAATTCTATAGGTATTTCCCATTCTCCAGGCAAAGTTACTTGCTTATCTTTATACAATTGGAAGACTTGCCACGGCGCAGCAGACGAAATATATCGAAATTTTTCTTCGAGACCTTCACAGTAACCTTCTTTTTTATTCGACTTAACTGGGAAAGCGAAATTACGGTAAAGAGGGTTATTCTTATGCGTATAATTATTGACTTTTGTAGAAAAATAACTCACTCCATCATACTTTTTTGATTTTTGAATCCATTGCAAGAGTAGCTGAGAGATAATATATTCAGGCTTAAAGTAGTCCTCCGTGTGTAAAACTTTAACCGAACAACAAGCAATCAACGGCCACATGATTAAGTAATCTCTAATCTGTTTGAGAAATATATCAAACCCTTGATGCCCAAAGAATGAAGTTACATTATTTTGAAATAAGTCTGCCATTGCGCTTGGAGCCAACGAAATATCATAATATCTAAGATTTTCTGATGGAAAAAAAAGTGACGTATGTGTTGTATTAAGATCGGGTTTCCCAATTTCTTCCCAGCAAGTTAAAGGAGTAGATCCTAGGTATAAGCAAGGTAGACCAGGTATACTGTAACGATTCGTTTTTACCCAACCTCTATTTTCAAACGGTATATGAAACATTTTGCGTGGAGTAAACAATTGATTAGAATTTCCGACCCTCATTTTGAAAAAGAATTTATCCGCTGAACCCCAACCTTTGGTTATTGGCTCTATATCTAAACTCTCTATGCGTTCCATACCTTTCTTAAACTCCATGAACGCTGCTTCAGGAGAACCGTTAAGATATGCTTCAATCGCATTCTGAAAATCTGTACAATTACTTTGAATATTTTTGATATCTCTAATATCAATTATCCCCCTACCGATCTCCCCTAATTCTTCCATAAAGCCTTTAAGTTTAGTTTCAATAAACTCTTCAAAATTTTCTTTGACATCTCGACTAAAAGGCAATTTACCGGTCCCATTCAATAAACCAAGGATAGGTGCAACTTCTTCCGCCCAAAATAAGACGAATTTAATACAACGCACATCTGATAGATCTTCCTGCACCGTAGTATTTATAGGGGTACCTTGTAAATAAAGGCTGTCCATATACTTTTTTATGGGTGGTCGAGGGAGTGTGATCTCGTACAACACCTTAGCAGTTTCGACTAACTCACTGAGAGGAGTATCTTCATCCTCTAATTGATCTTTAAGAAATCCAATGTATATATGTTTACGCATCTAGTCACCTCTTCTCTCTTTATTTTGGGCACTTTTAGTTAGAGTTTAGTTAAATGATAAATTATTGTTAATATCAAAGTGAGTATATTATTTAGACTTTATTGTAATTAAATTTTCATTTCTTGTCAATAACATCAAAAAATCTTGAGGTTTAATTCTATGTGGTTAGTATCACTATGTTTAGGAACTAGCTTTTCAAGATGTTATAAAATAAAAAAACCTTCCAAAAAAGGAAGGTTTTTCGTAAAAATATATACTTATCAATCTTTACTATTTATAATGTCTTGAACTATTTGTCTAACCGGAAGACTCCACAAAGAATGGGGGTTACTCTCGAGTTTTTCCTTGACTGTTTCCCTAATATGCAATTTAGCCAAGTCTAAATCATCTTTGATTCTATCTAACTCCAATGATACTTGTTCTTCATAAAGGCTCTGTTCAAGTATCTTTTTAGCCACTTGCGCTCGAACGAAGTCTTCTGCATTACTTTCCATTTCACTAGAAAGAATCTTCTCTCCAGGAATAACTTTTCCCACACCATGATCCTCCATCTTATCTTCGAGCCACTGTATAAATTCTGGAGTCGTCATTGCATTCAATTCTACACGATGAGACTGCAGCCATCTCTCCCATTCATAAGGGACATAGTCAGCAACAGGTCTACTTCTCTTATTTTCGAATGTTTCCACCTGAAGATCTAATTCCAGCGCCTCCTCAGGTTCTAGTCCCAGATTAATAACTCGGACTCTTCGCCCAGGTCTTGCGCTGGTCGCTTCCTGAAGTGTTTCAAAGATCTTGGTTCCCGCTGCATCAGCATCATGAACACAAAAGAATTGAATTTCTTCATCCGTTTCACCAAGCAGGTCGAATAAATCCTTTACTGCTCTGGAAGCATATCCCTTAGAGGACAATAGGGCACAGTCATATTTCTCTGGAAATCCAACATCCCGAAGGCTAGCAAAGTATCCTTCCTTCTCGATGAAGATGATCTTATTGAACGTCCACGTAGGCCTGTTGTATTTCTGAACTGCAATAGTACCTAGTGGGATTTCTTCACCTGTATGAGGATGATACAACGTTCCGCGTGGATCTCTATACATTCCTTCGATCTCTCCATAATCAGCCTCATAATCAGTAATAACCTGACAGAAATAATTATAATTCAATTGTTTACCACCAAAGGCTTCCATTACGAAAGGACGTATCGCGTAATATAACTGTCTTTGGCTAAAAATGAATTCACCGTCACCACTTGTTTTATCAATAGCATTCGGTAAATTCTGAATAATGATTTCACGCTCATTCCGTCCTCCGGAGGACATATTTTGGTTGAATTTTTTCACTTTTGCTGTTGCTTTTTTCAAAGCAAGCTCTATTTCATTATGCATCGGACGAAAATCCGGCTCTTTTCCATCGGACTTTATCGGTTGATAGGGGGTTATTATACTTACTTAAAAATCCGTTGGTCTTGATCTAAGATCAATGTATAATCCACCACCCCATATTGTGGTGCTTGCTTGTTTAGTTGAAGTTTTCATATCAGCAGTAACAGGAGATTTATTTACAAGCACACTGATACTTGATTGTTTTTGACTCTCATCATCCTGATCAGTGTCATATTTAACCCAAGCTTCAATAACTATCGGAATTTCTGCATCGTGTTCTCCACGAACAGTTTCTAAAATAAATGAACCATTGGTCTTATGATACATTGTATTTACAAAATTTTTGTTCACAGCACCCAAGTTTCTAGGTAACGACTTTCTTATTTTGCTTCTCAAGAAGGTAAGCAGTTGATCCGACTCGTCAAACGACAGATCGGCTGTACCTAACATAGAAAATTCAAGTTCATTAGTGAGATCAGTAATCAACTTCTTCGCCTTAATCGGTCCCGCCACAAATAAACTTACAAATTCATTGATTGGCATGTTTGCCGCATTCACCAATTCAAAAAATGCTTCAGAAGTATACCAGTAAGGAGATGACTTCCCTTCGAAAACTTCGCTATTCTTGGAAAATTGAATAGCCATCTTTCCCCAAGACAAAGTACTTTTGGTTATCGAGAGCCCCAGAGTTACTAGAATAGAAGTACCTTTATAATCGTTGTTGTAATATAGAAATTGTTTAATACTTGTTCCATCATCTTGAGGAATAATTTTAAATGTTTGACCTCGAGTAGTGACAGTGAGGTACCCATTTGTAGAAATTACGGCTCCAGTTACTACACGTAGTCCATTTCCTAAAGCGCCCCGCGTTGGTAAGCGTAGAAGTTTAGATGAGATCATTGGACGATTAATTGAGAAGTAATCCTCCAGCCAGTCCGGATCAATACCTGATCCATTATCGGTAACTCTAAAGCTGTGGTTATCTACCAATTCCAGTTCACAATCACCAGTGGCATCAAGCGCATTATCCACCAGTTCTTTCACTACTAACTTTGGTATAAACTCTCTGTGAACTCCTGCTTTCTGACAAAGTGTATCGATGTTTCTAAACAGCTTCCAGTCTTCTCTAATTAATTGCATTGTTTTGTCTCTCCTTATGGTATGTTTGCACATGCATCATATATCTGTTTTTGAAAATCACAACTTAGCCAAGATTTTATTAGAATAAAAAAAACTAAAAGGCCCCATTCGGGATACTTTCTAGCTTTGTATTGAAGCACATTTAATTAATTGGAATATAATAGTTCCTCATGCACTGCTTTAAAGATGTGTTGAATTGATCCTCCAAAATTGATTCATCTGGTTCGCCAGGACCCTTCGGAGTCGACGTTAAAGCTTTCATAATTTGATCTAACATTATCTTAAAAGTACTTGGCTCGTCTGGCCTAAAATAGATACGATTATGAAAACAATAATATTCTGTGACACTCAATTCATTCTTTTGAAGGTACATCTGAAAAGCTTCGGCACCGAATTTCTTAATGAACTCATCTGGATCAAGTCCATCAGGCATAACCGTAACACTGACACCAAACCCATAACTTTGTAGAGTCCGGATGGCCTTCAATGTGGCCTTTTGCCCCGGCTGGTCTCCGTCGTAACAGATACTGATCTGGTTCGAGTACTCTGTTAACAATCGCGACTGAAAGCCCGTTAGCGAAGTTCCTAAAGGAGCCACACCTGTTAAGCAGCCTCCTTGCCATGCAGCGATCACATCAAGATAACCTTCAAAGATATAAAATGTCTGATTATCTTCGTTGATCTGACCAGCCGCTCTACTTAGGTTATATAGGTGTTCACCTTTTATAAAAATAGGAGTCTCTTTACTATTAAGGTATTTGGGTTTAACGCGATCGGAAAGAGCCCTTCCACCAAATGCAACAACCCTTTGATTGATGTTATGGATAGGGAACATTATTCTTGAACGAAAATAATCATAATAATTTCCCGTATGATCATTGCGTCCAACTAATCCTCCTTCAACCATAAGCTCCATGTTATATCCAGCTGCCTTCAGTTGCTGAGTTGCAAACCCCGGAATATCAGGAGCAAACCCGATGTTAAATTCTTTTATAGCTTCAAGATTGATACTCCTATTTGCTAGATACTTTCTTGCTTGTCTACCATCCTCGCTAAACAGAAAATTGTGATAAAGATCAGCGAGAAACTGATGAGCGGAATAGATCTCCTCTACCTCATGATACCTATCTGAGGTTTTACGCAGTAAGTGACTATAGTTATGGCCAATGTACACGGTCTGGATCTCTTTGATTGCATCTACACAGGAATAATCCGGATTATTGAGCTGTTGAATATTTAGCAAGAAATCATAATAGTCACCGGCTGCTCCACATTCTACACAGCGGAATCTTTGATTCCTCTGATCTACCTGGAGTGATGGACTTGTAGGTACATGAAAGGGACACAAACTATTATAGATATGGCCACACTGTCTCAGTATCAGATAATCTTGGACCACAGTAACGATATCAATTTTAACTTTAGCTTTAGTAGCAAAATCTCTACACATTTCTTTGGTTCCCGAGAGATTGGTCATATCGTATCTCCTCCATCATTATCATTGAGCCTAAGCTGTTTAAGAAATTCGTCTAGGGTATAAAGAACAATTTGGCCTCCACCAATCGGTTCAAGTACAACCGCGGGGAATTTATTCATCGACGTTAGGCTTTTCACCACGTACATCTGGTCTCCTAGAGCAAACTCTCTATCAATGTAGTGTTCAAATGTACTTAGGAACGAATCTAAATGAAATGAAGTTATCGGATTTCTACCATCAAAGATCAGATAAATATCTCCATCAATATTTTGTATGTCGAAATCTATATTCCTTTGTGTACAATAGTCTTCTATAAATTTCACTTGTTTAGATGTTAATTGATTATCTGCATTTCCTAAACAACTAGACCCCTCCAACATGGCTTCATTTAAGTTTGACAATAGTCCGACACGCCATTTCACAGGAGACTGTTCATCGTCGCGTCCAGACCTTTTAAATAACGTCTCCAGTTCAAGCATATGCAATTGGTTGAATGAATCTGGGATTGCATTAACGTTGCCAGAGACTTGTATTAAAATATGATTGGCTATGACACCTGCAACTTTGTATGCATCCACACCAAAATTACGAGCGTTAGTAACCTTCTTGGCTAGAAAAGCGTTTAAATCGGCTTCATTTCTAGCGAGGATATCAGGCAAGGTTACTGACACAATCACGACTAACTCACCTTTTGTATTTGCACTAGAAATTACATTTTCTTTAGATAATGGCATATTGAGAATATTCATTTTTTGTTAATCTCCTTCATTAAATAGTAAAAGGCAGTAGGTGTAGTGCACCTCTGCCCTTTTTTTAAAATCTATAGAATTAAGAGTTACGAGACTATTTGGTCTCCTCTAAAATCTCACTCGTGAGTTTTACGTAATGATTGATCGATCTTCCGGCATCTTTTACTTTAACTTCTGCAGCATCTAACTGTACCACTGCCGTCTTGATCACTACATAAGCGTTCTGTAAGGTGGGCGCTGGATCTAGTCCATCTCGACGTTGCAATTGTGCCCACATTTCTAACTTCTCTTCAGTACTTGCTAAAAGCATTTTCTTTTCAGCCAGGTTATCAAGATCTTTCTCTTGAGAAGCAGGTACCTTCGCTTCAAGCGCAGTCATTGTTACAAATTCTCTCTCGATTTTTTCCGAGTAGATATGCTTATAACTGGATTCAATCTCATTGTTCAGTTTATCTAATGCATAAACAGATGCACCATGGGATTGACCGGCTAAACCTTCAAGCCGTTGTGTTTCCGATATAAATTTCAGATTCGAGATTTTATCAATCTCTTTCACCAGATCTGCAGGTAATTGAACATTATCTGTTTCAGTTGTCAGTAGGAGATCAGCTTGTATTTCGCTTTTCATTTCGGTAAGTTCAGCCGGCAGATCTGTTAGATTATTCTCGCGCATGTCCTTTTGAATATCCGAAATTACTCCGAGCTGCAAATTCGAATATTCTATCTCAGACTCAATTGTTGAGCTCATGCAACCAGTCAACAATAAAACAGAGAAGAACAGCAACATTGTGTTAGTATATACTTTTTTCATAATTATCCTCCTGGATTACGTTTTTTTTCGATTCTAACTACTACGTATGTATATCTTAGATCGTATTTTAGGAAACACAACTCAGTCTTTGTTAACGAAATGAGAAATGGAAATAAATATATAAAAAAAAAAGAACGTATCAATGAAGATACGTTCTTTTGGAGATTCCAATTAAGGAAGAGTATATTTTTAAAAAAATTAGCGTACAGTTTTGAATAAGAAGTATCTCATGGAAAACACCTCACTGAACAAACTGAGTTTGGTAGCTTTCCTCTCAAAATTTCTCATTAGTTGTTTTCATCCCACTGACGCAAGATAACAACCACTTCCCTCAAATTCCACATGGTAAGATTGCTACACATGAGTCCTGTACAAAATCATCTTCATGTCTTCATGATTATACATGTCCACACACAGATTTTGAATGATGAGAAAAGCAACGAGCGAATAATTATATATTCATAATACTGAAGACAGAAGAATTTGTAAACCTCAGGAAATATGTTTTTTTTCTATTTATTTTAGATTGAATCACTTTGGTTTGGCCGGTGATAGATGAATTTTATCCTTTGGAACTATTGTCGATATTCCATGTTTAAATAGAAGGATTTGTTTACGATCTACTAGATTTAAGATAGCTGTATATGTATCAAAGTGGGAAATGGTTCCTTCAAACTTTTTTCCATTCATTAAATATAGTACTACATGTATTTTATTCGTTACACAGTGTGATAACATTTCATTCTGTTTCAGGTCCATGTTCAATTTCTGTGAAGAGGTTATTGATAAGGAGATCTTAGGTTGAATTGATAAAATAGCGTGCTTGTAGATGAGGGCTTGTTGATTTTGTTTTTCCAAGTCAATGGTTAGAGAATGTAGATCGAAATGAACAATTTTCCCTTTCATGGGCACTCCGATTGATAAGAACAATGTAACTTCAGCCTTCTCTTTCCGACATTGATTTAAAAAAAGATCTTGGATACTCATTCTACTCATGGGATCACTCCGTTTACGAATATTTAATAAATATTTGGACAATCCTTTGTGCTACACGATTGTGCCACTGAATAATGTCACACATTTAAGATTAATTTGATTTTATTAGCTGGTTAGCAACTTTTAGACCTCGGAAACTACACCAATAGATAGCAGCGACAATTCCCAACCAACTCAAAGGTGCTGGAAACTCTAATACCCAGGAAAGAATGCTCCACAGCAATGCAAACCATCCTCCCCAATAAAAAGAGAAGCCTATCCATTCACCATCTGCATGCGGAACCAATCCTAGTCTCTTTCTGAAGCGATACAGAGCTGATCCAATCACAATATATCCAATTGCTGGTCCTAACCCTAGCAACTATTTCACCTCATAACTTTTTAAAGCTGATTAGAGTGTCTCCTTCAGTTGATAAGCCCTTTGCAATTTAATTTTTGAGTGATTTTTCTGGAGAGCCGTCTTCTTTATATACATGTCCAAGATCAAATAATGATAGGCTATAGTCAATTTTTTGCGTAATTCAAGAATCTCGTTGTTCATTTGAATCCGCTTCAAAACGCTTATCACGTAAATTTATCAATAAAGAAGTTTGGAATAAACGTTAGAATTTACCCCACCCTATGTGGGTCTCATACTATGTAATTGAAGAATAATTGTACCCATAGAGATATGTATTACTCATTAGATTGTTATGTCCTTTAGTGAGGTGTCGCAATTTAGCTTTGAGGTCTGGGGTTGAATTGAAAAAAAGATCAATGTTATTCAATCCAGTGTTACAAAATTGAGTATAGTAAGAATCCTGATTTGCACGCTTCGATAGCGTAGTTAACCCTTTTATCATAAACAGAATGTCAAAAGAATTGATAAGTTGAATAGGGTCTCTTTTAATAGGAACTACTTCATTGAGAAGCCCCCATACTTTACCCCAATATTCTATCTCATTTGCTAGAAGATGAATATTCATCTCTTTTTGCTTGAAACCATACTTTTCTAGATAATCATTATGCTCACCTTTCAAGGGTGATGGATCGGCACTATAGTCATGTAAGTAACCATAATACAGTTCAATTAGTTGCTCCGCGATCATAATCCAATCTGAGATATAGAGTTGAGAGAAATTTAGTTTATATCCACTTGGTTGAGATTGATTAATATAGAGTGGAGGAGTTTTAAATTCGTTCGGACTACTCACGTTGGTCAACATATGACCTCCCTATAATGTTAAGATGTTTTGCTGAAGATATATATGTGACTGACGAGGTGTATTATACAAACCACAATGATTCCAACCAAGACCCACCAATCTAAGGAAATCTCCATCTGAAATGAAACATTAAAAATATTCAGAAAGCCATACGAAACTATAAAAAGCAACACGAGTTGGGCTAAGCTAAGGAACGTTCCTAAAAAGTAAGATCTCATTTTAATTGCTCTTTTGCTTTCCAAGTTCTTCACCCCTTTCTGGTTCTCATCTTGTAATTATTAAACAAAGTATAGCATTCACTCAATATAATGTAAATCATGATTTACATTTTTAGAAGTCTTTGACCTTGACGAACGAAGCCCGTTTTAACGATTTCATATAAAATAACACAGCCACAGTTCACGAGTATTCTGAACTAAGGCTGCATTATAACATTATTGTATGATTTTTCGACTTGATGAAAATTGATCAGCTACAGGAGTTACACTGTCAAATCTCTATTTATTCTTATTGGACATTGAACGGTAAATTAATACTGCACCTTCAGCTCTGGTAAGGTTTGATTTTGGTCTAAAGGTACCATCAGGATATCCAGTTACTAGTTGCATTCTCGTTAGCCCTGAAACCTCACTCTTAGCCCAATCTGCAATGTTAAATCCATCACTAAATAACTCGACGTTAGCATCGTTCTGGATGTTCATTACATTCCCAAGCATTTTTGAAGCTTGTTCACGAGTTATAAGATTATTCGGGCGATACTTCTTGTTACTAAACCCATGTGTTACCTCATTGTCCCATGCAATTTTGAATTCAGGACCATACCATTTCTCTAAATCAATGTCATCAAATTCAAAAGGTTTTTCATCGACATCTGAAGATACATCTAATGCCCTTACGATCATTGATACGAATTCAATCCTCGTTATGGCACGATCAGGCTCGAATTTGTTAGCACTTGTCCCCTTCAAGATTCCACGGTTTCCCAAATCAATGATTTGATCTCTTGCAAAGTTCTTCTCAATATCTACGAATATGATATCATTGTTATTCCCTATTGATACATTCGTTGTATCGTTACTATTTGTTGACTCTTCTCCGCCGTTATTTTGCGTATCATTCGAGTCAGGAACCTTTATAGGATCACTACCATTTCCGCTTCCCGATCCACCGCCGCCCTGAATTCTTACGGGTAAAGTAGTTGCATCAATTTTTTTGCTATCTTTGCTGATTCCATATGAATTGCTTGCTTTAAACTCATAATGATATTTAGTACCATCTTTCAATTTTTTATCAATGAATTTTTTATCTGTCACTGACACTTTCCCTATTTCTATCCCATCGCGATAAACCTGAATCGATTCAGCACCTTTTTTATTGGCATTTGAAAGATCAAAACCAATACTAAACTCCAATATACTTGAGACTATTACTCCCTCCGGTGCACCTGGTATGCCGGTAAAGTCAACTTTACTTGGTTCAGATGCAGCTTCTTGATCGTTGATTACAACAAGATCATAATCATACTCTTTTCCAGGGATAATTGGAGCTATTACAATAGGACCACCTAATCCTCTCCAAATTTCGGTACCATACTCATCTAGTAAGACGTATTCCTTAGCTTCATCAATCAGTGAAAACTCAATTTCCACTTTGTCATGCTCAACATTAATAATTATATCGTCCGGGTTTACCGGTAAAGTTTTAGTTGTAACTGATAATCGTGCTGGTACACTCTCACCTGTTGTATTATCAGTCCACAAATTAAATTCATAGGACTTACCTGGACTTAGTTCATCAAATGCAATTTCGTTGTTTTGAATTTTTGTTTCTTCTCCAGACCCTACATTCACTACACGGTAATGAATAGCCGTATTATCAGCTTCCCAACCTAACGTAATTGAATTGGAACTAAGTTTTGATACAACTACATTTGACGGTGCATGAGGTTTGGTTAGAAACTCTGCAGATCCCGCAGCACTGTAACCAGCAATATTCCCTGCCCAAACTGTTAAATCATAAATACGACTTCCCTCTAGACTAGTCAAATGTAGATTTGCACTTGAGACTTCATAATCTGTTCCGTTAATCTGTACCAAGTACTTGTCTGCACCATAAACAGGTTCCCAGGTAATAATTGCGCTAGTCTCTTCAATATCAGTGACCGATATTCCTGTGGGTTGTTCTGGCGTGGTATAACCCGAAATGCTTAGAGATGGGCTGTTACCGGATTGATTTTGCGCTACAATAGTAAACTTATATTCTGTACCAGCACTCAAACTTGTGAAAGTGTGCTCTGTACCATTAACAACTTGAGTATGGCCATCTACTGTTACTTCGTATCCGTCAGCGCCTTGTACAGGTTCCCATTGTAGAGTAATGCTATTTGTAGTTGCTAGGGATATAGCCAGGTTCCCTGGTTTAGTTGGTAAGGTCATCAAATTACCTAGCTCGGCGTATTCCCCCACACCAGTTTCATTAGCTGCAACTACACGATAGGTATAACTTGTTCCAGATTGTAACCCAGAGTCTAGGTATGTTGTATCTGTACCACTGTAAATTTGTTCAATAAATCGGTCCAAGTTATAATATTCCGCAGAAATAACTGGCTCCCATTCTAACTCAATCGTATGCTCGTCAATTCTAGCAGTTGAGAATGCGCCTGGCGCACCAGGTAATGCTAGGTAAGCGATACTGTTTGAGTCTCCTTCCCCGTTTGCATTTAATGCAGAAACTTTAATATTGTTCAAACTACCTGGTTGTAGACCGGTTACAGTATAGCTAGTTCCAACCACAGTGTCATCTGAAACAATATGACCAGCATCCTCAACAACAATGTGATATGATTCGGCTCCATTTACAGGAGATATGGTAAGATCAGCTCTACTGTAATCTCCATCTATCTTTTGAATTTCTAATCGATCTGGCGCCTCCGGCTTCGTCAACACATCTAGTGATGTCGTCTTTTCTTCACCTACATGATTACTGACTTTGAGAGTGTAATTGTATAGGTTCCCTCCCGTGACACTCCGATCAGTAATCGAATTCTCCGGGTAAAGACTTTGGAACGTAGCTCCTGTTACATTATTAATCAATTCATAGACGTACCCATCGGTATAGTAAGAACCAATCGGTAAATCCCAAGTCACTGTAACCTGATTATTTTGAACATTAACGGTTTTAACATTCAAAGGAGCTGATGGTTGGTACTGGATTTTGAATGCAGAACTAGTGTAAGTTGCGATATTCCCTGCATTATCAGTCACCTTTACATGTATGTACCATTGTCCCTCAGCAGCAATGTGAATTTCACTATCATTGAGCACTTCCCAATCATTCGGTATTTCCGGTGATGAGGTCACTTTATAATATGTGCTATTAGGTTTGATACCTGACAACTCATCCGTAACGGTCACTTCTGCTTTAATTGATTCAGTAGACCAGTCCCGTCCATTAGGTGTGACAACCACTTGGGGAACTGTTTGATCGATTGTTACCAATGCATTGTTTTCCGTACTGGCTTGTCCGAACATGTTGATTGCTCTGGCAGTAATTTGACTAGTACCTTCCTTTGTTACTAGCCCAGAGCTACCAACCGTGTATGAACCACCATCAATGCTATATTCATATGTGATATCCCCATAACCTATGCTCCCTGTAATTTCAAACGCAACTGGATCTGATGACCATCCGCCAGCTTGCAATTGGATATCAGGTGTAGTTGGTGGGCTTTTAATTAATTTCGCCTCTGCAGTAGACTCGGGGCTTATATTCCCCGCCTTATCGATAGTCCGTGCTCGTACTTGGATCACACCTTCGGTCGATACTGTAAATGGCGTTGTATATATAGTCCAACTGCCACTACCTAAACGATATTCTGTTTGACGTATCCCAGAGAGTTCATCAGTCCCCTCATTAACTGATATCTGCACATCTTCATTTGACCATTCAGAAGGATTCACCACTATACCGGGCTGGCTTGGTGCGGTTCTATCTACAATTATCTCACCAACAAATTCATTCAGGACTTGGCCACCCTTTTGATCATCAGCTGTAATCTTTACTTTCTGATTAATCCTATTGTCTCCAATAAGTTCAGAGCTTGGCCATCTGAGCTGCCAATTCTTTGCTGTTCTCGTTGAGGTTACTGTAACTGACTTAGTGATATTGTATGTGGGCAACGTTGCTGAAATTGTAACAGCATCACCTTCTGGATCTTGAACTGTGCCACTCAGTACTAAATCCTGACCACTACCAATAGTCATACTGGCTGTACTCGAATTGATCGTTATTGTAGGCTCACTATTTAAACCCTTACTCACATACCAGAAACCATCTGTATGTTTCCGATCGTTTGGATATGCATATTGTGATGAGGATGTTACGTATGTCCCCGTTGATGCACCTTTCACGTCTATATTTACTAATCTAGTTCCTATGAAATAACTGACGTATGTTTCCGTGTAACAATTCTCCCAATTATCACATGAATCTCGTTGAAGGTACCGATACACGACCTGACCACCTGATCCACTATTGTTATAATAATAACCACTATTCTCAGAGTAATAGGGTTCACCGGTAAGAGTAATTATGCCGGTCCTTTTATCCACCGCCATTGATGGATAAACGGTCCTACCTCCATAATCCGATCCGTAATAATTAAGTGTTTGAGATTGATATTCTTGTCCCTGTTCAACGTTGAACTTCTCCCATGTGTACATTGCTGCAGCTTTCACTTGAGATGTACCAAAGTAATCAAAAAATGAACCTATCAAAATAGCAATGACGAGCAATTTAGAAATATATGATTTAATTCTCAAAATATATCCTCCTACAAAAAGTGATTTGCCTCTCCCAGTAATTTAAGGAGAGTCTCATTTAAAATTTTAAGCGTTTTCATAAGGCATCCCATACAACACGTATAATTAAAGCTTATGGATCAGCCATTTTTGTTCTTTTACAGAATGATTCAGTAATTTCTTTGCGTTGTAATTCACAATACATATTCATTGATTATGCACCTCTCAATTCATTTTTTTAATGAGCGTTGTGTTCTTACATTTAAATAGCCTGTAATATCAACGAGAAATTCTTTAACTGCAGAGTTTCGATTCTGGGGATGCATTCAAATAAACTTGATCCCATAACCTTATGGCGGTGTACGGTAAAAACTCATTTTCAAGATTTAATCGAGGCTCCCTTCAATAAAAGTAGTGTAGCTCAAACGTTTCAATATGTAATCAAATTCATTGAATATTGTACATCATGATTTACAACTTGGGAAGCACTCTTCTTCTTTCGCGGCGTGAGACTTAACCCATAAGTTTGCCATTTGGCAAGCTTATGCTTCCAAAACTCATGGAAAACTTATGCTTCCAATCCATCATATACAAACACGCATTCCTATTTCGCTTTGAAAATGTGCAGAAGGCGCCTGTATCAGGACCTTTTTGAATGAGTATTCACTAAAGTTATCGATTGCGGGAATTAACACTTTCCACAATGTACAATTTGAGTTAGGAATCTTAAACTATGGTATAAATGAAATCATTAAAGTCAAATAAGCCAACCACTATTACGATTGACTTCACATGAATTTATTGAGCTATTGTTTCCCGTTAGTTTAATGAACCTCAATTATGTATTTGAATAATTAATCGAGACCACTCCTGGTTAACTACAGAACGAAGGAGTACCCCAAGTACCCGAAGAAGAACTTCGGCTCGTGCTCCTAGTTTGTATCCTCCCATAGTTGAACGGAAAAAAGTATCTTTATATACTAAAAGTGAGACCTTTACATCTAAAGTAATCTTCTACTTGTTTAATTCATTCCAACATACTTAACAAAAAGTTCATAACGTCTCTTTAACCATTTAAATGACCTACTCATGATGTTTGTAATTATACGTGTATGAGTGATCCGGTAGGACGTCCAAATGTTTTTAAAAATAATCCCAACCTTTATTTCGCCTGGCACACTATATAATTGTCAGGAATTACAGATGCAACTATGGAGGCAAAAGATGGATTCAATTAGTAAAAACGGAAAAGAAGCGGCGGAAGCGATTCGGAGCTATGTCAAACCGATTTTCGGTTTTGCCTTAAACCGGGTCAAGCAGCGGGCCGAGGCGGAGGATCTGGCTCAGGAGATAATGCTGCAGTTGTTGAAATCCTTCTCTGGGGTGCGGGACATTAGAAACCTTGACGCTTACGTCTGGACGGTTGCCCGATACACTTGGGTGAATTGGTTAAAAAAGCGTACGCACGCTCCCCAAGCGTTCGAAATCAACGGCATGTCCGAACTGTCTGCTGCCCCTTCCCGGGAGCCGCTTGACCGGCTGCTGGTAACCGAAGCTTACCGCGAGCTCCGCCGAGAAGTCGCGTTTCTGTCCGACATTCATCGCCGGATCGTGGTCATGCATTACTACGAAGAGCTTAAAATCGGCGATATCGCGATTGCTCTGAAAATTCCTGTCAACACAGTGAAGTGGCATTTGAGCGAGGCTAAAAAGAAGTTACGGAAAGGGATGAAACGTATGCGTGCAACAGGAACTTTAAGTGTCAATCCGGTCAGCATGGGGGAAATGGGCCATTCCGGTTCAGCCGGCAGACTGGGCGAAACCAACGATTTTCTTGGACGCGCCTTGGCGCAAAATATCGTTTACGCGGCTTATCACAAGGCGCGTACCGTACATCAAATCGCGGAGGAGCTCGGAATGCCGCCGTCTTTGCTGGATGGCGAAGTCCGGCACCTGGCAGAATACAATTTTCTCATCCAAACCTCTCCCGGCAAATATCAAAGCAATACCATCGTCTGGGACCTCTTCGAGTTGGCCGTAGCCGGTCATCAATTTTGGCAAGATTGCGCCGCCGAAGTGGCCGATGTTCATTTTGACGCGTTAATGGAAGTTCGCCGGCAAGTCGAGGATAGCGGAGTGTACGTTCCGGACGACGACTATAACTTCCTGCTCTGGACC